>NZ_CP012938.1:5177991-5825240 GCF_001314995.1 Bacteroides ovatus | reverse complement strand
GTTGAAAATTCTTTATTTCTCCGCTCTTCGAGTTTATATAATAAATTCGTCCAGTGTTATTGTAAGCCCAACAATCTCCATAATTGTCATGAATAACTTTTCCATTATTTATTTTCAATTCCCGGCAAGGAGTTATTTGAAAATTCTGAAAATCAAATTCATATACCCCTTCGCTAGAAGTAAATATAACCCATTTATCTTTTATCAATGAATGTGTACTGACAGATGTATTACCGGCAATAGCAGACAGCGACGTTAAACAGTCTATTTTTTTCGATCCATTTACACAGCGATACACATCTCCACTCTTTGTCAGAAAATACATATCCTCTCCATGAGGGAAAGAAGAAGAAAAATTCAATTTCCTATCGATAAATTCAACTTTCCCTTTATAAACAAACGCAAGTCCCTGCATGGTACCAATCCAGATCCTGCCACTAGAATCTTCATTTATAAATTTAATCCGGTCATCGGGCAGGTTTCCAAATTTCGTTCTAAACTTCACAGAGGTCATAGTCCGATCGTCCTCACAAACAATTTGACGTACACCATTCCTTCTATGCCAAAGCCACACATCTCCATTAGCGGACATAAATATTTCTGAATAGTTCTCTCCATCACTTCCGGTACCGGTAAAATCTACAAAACAAGCTTTCTGTAGATCATAACAGCTGAATAATTCCGGCACAGTCTTTATCCACAAAAAACCATTCTTATCCTCTGCCACATGTTTTATTCTGTTATCTGCTAAAGAAATCCGATCGTGTTTCCCGCTTTCCAACTGATAAGTAAGAAAAGTATTTCCATCATAACGGGTCAATCCGTCTAAAGTACCCAACCATAAGAACCCTTTACTGTCCTGAAACATGCATCGTACAGAATTACTAGGTAGCCCATCACTGGTTCTCATTTGTTTGGAACTAAGTTCAATATCAGCATACAAATCCGATATAGAAAAACTAAACAAAACGAAAAGGCATAATAATTTATATTTCATATAGTGGTTGGGGTTATTTTGATTGCTGGTTACAAAGATACATCTTTTGCACTGCAACATAGAATGTAACACTATGAAAAAGTAAAATCTCCATATAAATTTATTCTTTAATAATACACTTCCCACGATTTATCCCCTCTGCATTGATCGTCATTTGTCGACAAGTAGCATTATTATAAAAACTAACGTTCACTTTTCCATTATTATCAGTCCTCACATCAGGATTCCAATACAAAGTTCGACGAAAATCGATATCTCCCGGAACACTATTACTATGATTTACCTGATAGAATTCTCTTACAGGAGAAAAGGCTTTGAAAAAAGTATAACGCATTCCCTTCTTATACTTGTCATGCAACACATCGTTATATAAACGGACGATGAATAATACCAGCCTTTGGTTAGCCTGAAAAACAGCATCATGTAAATGTCTCATACTATAAAAATCTGATGTCGGATCACTCGGAGGATAATAGCCATAATTACTATCTATGTTTCTCACTATCCAAGCCCGAAGATTTCCATCATACACTTCTATTGTTTTTATATTCTCTATCGGATGATCGGAAGCACCGATGCCCTTTCGCGGATTAACAGAACCTCCACCATCTAAAATATAACAAATAGCACTATTAGCATACGTATACGCAGTATCTACCATGTTTACGGCAGAAATATTTCTTTCCATATATTCCCCCAATGTTCCTGGATAATCCTTCCCTTGATCCATTAGCCTACTAATATCCTTTTCCACATCACAAACCAGATCCGGAAATATCTCATTCTTTATCTGTTTTTTCTTTATCACCACTTGGGGAAGATTCTGTATCATACCTAAAACATTACTATTGGCCAGACTATCTGAAGTGTCTGCAAAAACAATAACCGTATCCTTCACCTGAAAGTCCGAAATAGAATAACTGCGGGCTTCCGGACTAAAAAGGCGGTCGAGCATAATCCTGCAATGTTTCGGTTTGCCTTTCGAAGTCACAGAAAGAGCCAGCTGCCATTCACCGTCTACTGCCGCATGATCCGGCAACAGGAAATGGAAACGCCCTTTTTTGTCAGTTTTGCAATGACCATGGAAAGAAGCACTATCCTTAACAATCCAAAATACAACATCCACATTCGCTTCCACCTTATTCTTGAGTAAAGATTTCACTACACCACTCACTGGTAAACCCTCTTCAGCATAATGTGCCACATGAAAAGGAGATACCCCCGCCATCACCTGCCAATTGTAACGGCGCCACCCCTGTACCATCATCAACAAGTCCAACTTCATACGATTACTACGGTCGTCCGTCCCGAAATATTGCATCGGATGAGCGATGTAACCTCGTATTTCAGAAGAGAGCAACAAGTCTGTCAGGATATTCTCATGATAACCAGTATGAATTTCTGTGCCGGCATCACGCACAGACAATGAAAAACTGCCTGATACAGGATTACCGGACAAATCTTTCACAGCAAGTGATAGTCTCACCTTTTCTAAAGGTTTATAGAAAGGTTTATCCGCCTCCACCGTAACACGGCAATATTCTAACGGAGCACGATTAAAAGCCAAACGGTCTGCCAAAATTTTGCCATCCTGATTATAAAGAGTAAATTGAAGGCAACCGGCAGGAAGTTTTCCTTTATCCAATTGATAAATATAAGGTTTATCACCCAAAATTAAAGCTTCTGCTGAATAAACTGTACCACGACATGATACAGAAACGGCTAAAGTATCAGCCGGCAAGTCCGGAGATTTTTGCAGATGTACCTGATAAGTCTCTGCATCCAAATCTGTCACACGCATCACATATCCTGAAGAAATAATGTTTGAAAAAGCAAAGTCATATTTCTTTCCATCATAATCGGCTACAATTTTATATGTAGTCTTATCAGGAATCATTTCAAAAAATCCCATACCTTGGTGATAAGTGGAGAAATATGAAACCAGTTCACCGGAAGAATCATATACCGCACCTGTTATATTCAAATCTTCTCCATTCTCTCCTGTAGCTTTGAAACCGATTCTCGAACGTAACCCAACCACAGCATTTCCTCCTTCAGGATAAAAGGAAAGGTTGACTTTCTTAGCTTTTGTGTTTTTTTTACGTTCGTCTTTCAAGCCAAAACCACTATCCATCTTCCGATCAGTATAATGCCCTTCTATTTCCGGAGAATCATAAACAGGAAATACACGAGAAAAAATACAATCGTCACCAAAATTCAACATACTTCGAGTGTAAGCACGAACTTCATAGAAACCACTATGATAACGGGAACTCAAGGCAAATTCACCATGACATTCACCATTTTCAAGCTTCAATTGGCGGTCATCCACTACCATGCCTTGTGGAGTCAACAGCTCTACATGTAACACTTTGCTTAAAGTTGTAGGACGAAGTTGCTCGGCAAATACCACATAAGCCTTAAACCAAATAGTATCACCCAAATAATATCCGGTATTGTCAAAATGAAGATACACCTTTTCTTGAGGGTTCAGTTGGTTGAATTGATTTATCGCTTTTACATAGCCAGGTAATGAACGGACACTTATAGATTGGGCATATAATGGTGGAACTATTATGATATATAATAGTAAAATAGCGAAAACTGTTTTTATTTTAGTTATGTGTTCCATGGCTTTTTAAGATTTACACAAGCAAAACTAGCCAAAAGGAATAATGAATACAAAAAACTTAGCAGGCTATTTCGAAACAAGGATTATTATCCATATTTATGTCATTTTTTCCATATACCGACCAATGATTTGCATTGGTTCATAATCGGTACGGTTTTGAACAATTCAATGCTTTTCTCTATAACATGGTCAATTCTTCCATCTCCTTCACTTTTCTCTGTTTCTTCGATAAATAAGGAGTTTGCAGGTGAATAGTCGGTCTTTCACCTTCTCTTCATCGTGAATCAAATCAAATAGCTGCTTCCTGATTTAACCATTGAACAAGATTAGTAAAGCTATTTCGTAATTAGTTTCAACCCTATTTGAAACTAAAAGTTTCACGCCGAGAAACAAAGTGTTTCATGCTTTGAAACGAAGTGTTTCACACCGAGAAACGAATAGTTTCAAGCCTTGAAACTATTTTTGAAACTAATCGCCACAGGTGAAGAGGTGGTGAAGTTGTTACCCTTCACCCGCAAACTCCTTATTCATCGAAGAGACAGAGAAAAGGTGAAAGAAAACATAGAAAGATTGAAAATAAATATCCGATGAGAAAATCCATTCTATTCTGTAATAATTAAAAACCGCACCGATTAATTACTAATCCGTTAATCACTATTTAATACCTTTGTGCACCATTACGAGCTTTCCAACTAAATTTCAAAAGAGCAACTACACCCAAACTTCATATTAAGAAGAGCTATTTTGAAATAGCCTCAATGAAACGAGGGGCATTATTATGTATACTATCCAACAGAGATTTAGTCTTTTCTCTATACTCCTCCTTTTTAATAGTATAGTCCCGCCAAGCCAAAAGGATGTCCCGATCCGCTTTGGGCATTAAATTGAGAATATGCAGGCATTTGGAGAAAACAGGACTCTTTGACGCTCTTCGCCCATTCAAATAGAAAGATAACCAATATCGTACAACATTTGGATACATAGCATATTTCTCTAAGAAAATAAATTTCCCTTCCTCGGCATATGTGTATACCTCACTTAAAGATATACATTTATTATCTTTTAGAGTATCACTTTTTATTGTATCTTCTCGTTTAGTTCTTAAAGAACGCGTCTTACCAATTGTTTCCCCCGTTCAATAATATATTTGTTGTAATCGTCGTTTATAGAAGTACCTGACACATCACCATCACTTGCCCAGTCAACAACGCGCATCTGAATATTGCCAGGTTCTACTATAAAAGTTGTGCTATATTTAAGATATCTGCTTTTACTACAAAGAACTAATGCTAAAAAAGGTTCTTGATTGATCGTTCCTTCATAATGAAACACTTTATCGACCACCAATATACTGTCAATGAATGCTTGCTTTGAACGTTCATATTCACCTTGAAGAGATGAGAAATCATATAGCAATACATATTCATTATCCAAAGAATGATCAGGAAATTCACCTCTGATTGTGTATCTTTTTTGTCCATAAGATAGATGTAGCATAGATACGAAAATAAAAAAGAATAGATGTTTTATCATAATATTAGTCCAAATAAAAGTTTATCATTCACGTTGTAACAAAGAAAACCATTAATAGATTAATATAAAAACATTAACCGTATACAAATGTGTATACATTGGTAAATATACACACTTTGTATACGGTTTTTAAAGAAAGATCATTTTAAACGCAACGATTTAATAAAGTCAATAATCGTTTCATAAATAACATTCATTTTTAATAACAGATAAAGCTTACCACCACACTTGTTTACCATCTTCATAAGTAAAAATTCTCTCCTCTACACCATTGGTTAGATTATGTAAAATATATAATCGACCAGTAGGTACATTTGAAAAATTTAAACTGAAATCGGTAGCAATCTGTTCTCCAAAAAATTTCCAAGAAGAATTGTCCCAATATTCCAAACGATATTGATTTCCCGGAACTATAAAGTTAGAATCTGTTTGAGGAACATATCTTACGCGCGTTATCTCATATGAATTATCCTTTCCTAAATCTAAACAAATATTACCTTTTTCTCCCTTATTCTTCTTAAAATAAGTATCGAAACTCCGATCCAAAGCCATCGTCCAATTTGTTTTAGTTTGCTTTATTGGTTCTCCGCTAAATCCACCTGTCAATAGAACTTCAACATTTGTCCCTCTCTTCTTCCCATAAAATTCTATTTCAGCCAAATTACCTTCTTTCTGTTCATCAAAAACGAATCGCACATACCTGTATGGTCTATTCACTGTTACGGTTGAATCAAAAATATCTTCATTCCCTAATTCATCAATTGTTATCAAGGTCCTGCCTGAAGAGAATTCTCTATCATCTGATACTTCTATTTTAGAGCCCAATAGTCCTTTCCTAAAAGAAGAAATGCGTGTGAATTTCGGGTATTTACGAACCAACCGCATATCTACATGATTTTTTGTGTAACATTGAATCAATTTTACTTCACCACTTTTGGTTAGAACAAACGGCTCTGTAGCCGAAATAAAAGTTCCATTAACATAAAAACCAGCCATATAACATACATCGCCTATCATATTTTGAAAATGAAATACCCCATCAGTCACCTTACCAAAATCAACAGGTACCCATTTCTTATTATCAAACACACAAATAACTCCATAAGGATAGTTCTTATATTGTTTCATATCACTGCCCTTTATCTCCACATCATAGGTATTAAAATAAAGATGTGAGACATCCATGCGATTTGGATTTAGCATATAGTCAGGAACATATTTTCTCGCATTCCCATCAATAACCTGTGTTTCAAAAGTTTGCCGATAAATTTTTGCTGGTTTATAAGCCAATTTCATTTTCTTTCGATCTAATGCGTCAAAAGCAAGAAATGCTCCACTATCCTTTAGAACTGCCACCCATTCATGTCCACCAGCTCTGTTCCCCCAACAATTAACATAATCTATTGTTGCAGGAATGCCACAAGCACGTAAAGCTGCCACATAATACTCACAAAAATGACGACATGATCCTCTACGAGTTTTTTCTAATTGAGATTTAGTTAAAGATATCGCATAATTCCACATTTGCTTACTATTTTGGTATTTACGTACTTTGACAAATTCGTGATATAGATCTTTTATAATCCGACTTTCGTCAAACATAGAATCTCTTAGAGAACGCAATTCCTCGAATTGTTTTCTTCGCTCCGGCTCTATTGGCTCATTGCCAACCCGATAAGGCAATACGTATCTGCAGAATAGATTAAAATCACGCGTGATAAAATTAGGGGCTGTTTGCCATGCTTCAAAAGCCACATCAATATTATCTATTAAAAAAGATGCAGATAAAGTTTTCCTATCATATTCACGTTCAAATAGTGAAGGTTTCATTTTCCCATAAGTCTGAATTAAGGTATGCCAACATTTTTTTGCCAGTTCTGGTTCTGATGAGGTTTCTCCTTTTTTATTTAATTCATCATAAAGTGCAAAAATCGTGTCATAACGTTCAATATCCTCTTTACAATAAGCAAATTTGTCACCTATATTATCCAACAAGAATGTTGCTGCCGCTAATTTCAATGAATCATTTTGATAATGTGCTAAAACTTTCCGTGTGATAATCCTATTTCCAGAGTAGAAATATACTCCCCAGCAAATAACAGTAACACCGAGAAGCAAAAAACTTATTTTCATCAACGCTTTCATATCTTTATTCTATTTCATTCTTCAAATTTTCATTATACCACAGATTAAATAAAAAAGAGTATTGCTCATTGATTATTTTATTTATATCTTGCTCTACGGGAGGCATATAACTTCTGTCTTTAGAAAAAACACCTAATTCCATTATACTCCCTCTTTGTCGGTACAGACTAGCTTGTTCTAATTTTCCCTCTTTCTCCAATATGGAAGCTAAATTAAACCATACCCGGGATAGGTTGGGTAATTGTTTGCTAACTTCATTCAAATAGGACAGTGCTAAATCGTTTTTTCCTAATTGTAAAGCAATACTTCCCCACTTAGCTAATTCTATTACATTTAAAGGCTTTTCCTGTTTTTCTTTTAATAATCCGCCTACTACCAGCTCTGCGAATCCAGGCTCTTGTTCATTAAGTTCTTTCCAAAAAGAAGTCCCAAGAATTCGAGGATTTTGTAAGATACAAGATCTTAATTCAGTTGCAGCGTTCTCTAACTGATGCTGTTGTTTATATTGCTCATATAGTGTCCACCGGAACAATAATTTGTCAGGATAGAGTTCCGTCATTTTTCTAAGTTTATCTTCGTTGTGAACTGCATTTTCTTTTTCTGACCAGCAATATTCATAATAAGCCAGATGAACATCTAAGGGATTTTTTAATTGGGCTTGCTTTATACATGTCAACGCCTTTGGTATATTAACCTTTCGATAAGCCATAGACTGATTAACTAATCTTGCAACATCATGATTAACGTTACAATTAAATCTAAAAATATAAAATACACATATCCATGCCAAACAGGGTATAGCAGCTAAAATCTTTATATTCGATCGTTGCACAATTACTATTTCTTCTTTTTGCAGGAAAGCGATTAATATCAAAGCTGATAATCGGACACTACTGGAATCAAAGAATGTAGAAAATGTTTGTTCCCGAAGAAAAAAGGCGAACAGAAAAAGAAATAATAGCCACAAATTACGCTTCTTCGCCTTCACTAAGTAGTAAACTATGGATAAAAGAAATAATATATAAAATATCAGACCGGCATATCCGCCTTCAATACCTATCTTTAAAAATGAATTCGCAGCGTATGAAGTATAAGAGTCAACCCTTTTTTCTCCATGCAAATAATAGTCCTTTGCCAATGTGTAATTATTGAGTCCCACTCCAAAAGGATATTCTTTCAAGACATCCGTTGTTAATTGGAAGGTATTTATTCGGCTTTTCGTACTACGCTGTTGGGATACAGTCTCATTTCCATGAAGTGTTTTTTTTATTTCTGTTGAATAAAGGCAAGCAACAACTATTACTAACAAACAATAGCCTCCACCAATAATTATCTTTTTCCTTTCGAATAATTTCCTATGTTCCAGCACAATTAACAATATGATGAAAACAATACCGGCAAGATAAATACCTCGTGAGAATGAAACTAAAGCCAAACATAAGATTATTGCACCTGATAGTAAAGCTATACCTTTTATTATTTTATTCTCACTATAAATATAGACAGCCGTTATAATCCCGCCAAACAACCATTGAAGGCTACTCCATTCATTATTGGGTACTCCCAATGGTTTATATAAAAATCTGAAATCATAAAGAGAACTAAAACCCATTTCATGCACTGACACACAGAAAAGATAAAAAGAATAAAAGGCTAATGCGGATAAGACAGCAATACAAACGGTAAATGATGATAGCAATGACTGTTCTCCTTTCTTATCGTATGTGATAATATACCTCAAAAGAAAGTAATACAGGATATTTGATGTGAGTGTAATAAAAGAATACGCACTCCCTGCGAAATTAACAGTAGGTCCCATCCCTATATATGCCCATAAAAGGAGCAAACATAAATCAATGATAGTCAGTTTTATCATTTGCCTGGTTAGACAGACAGTAAGGCAAATAACCAAAAGAAAAGTACAGATAAAGTATGGATCTTGTACGTAGAAAAAACGCATAAGAAACATGAAAACCAATAAACAACAAGCTATTTTATTTATTATTTTTTCCATATTATTTTTCTTAATAACGGACTCAACATTCTATACAGCATATAAAGAAAGAAATACAAAAACACTATTTGTAAAATACATTGTTGCAGATTCCCCCAATTAGGCATTTGATGATGTGACAGATTCATTAATAATAGTTCAATTCTTTCAGGAAAAGTATGATAGAATCTAATAAAAAAAAGTGGTAGTATATACAAGAAATAAAATCCGAAAAAGAAGTTTACCACTATTGTATAGATAACCAATGCTATTTTAGTTCCTTTGGAGAGTGACATTAAGTAAGGAACTTTATTAGTATTTTTATGCCTAAATTTGTTTATCATATACAGCATCCATTCTTTTCCTTTTTGACGTAAATTGGCAACACCTAAAACATCTGTCATAATCCAATATCCATCGAATTTAAAGAATGGATTTAGTGTGAGTAGGAAATTGAAATTCATAATCAATATGATATAGCTCAATAAACTACTTTGAGAATATAAATAAATTACCAAAAATGGAATTAAAAGTAATATCTGGAAATAGACTCCTCCAACATTAACAATACATCTTTTTTTTCTTGGAAGTTTCCAGACGCTTGATACATCTGTATAAAAGACTGGTATATTAATGTACAATCCAAGCCCGATCCCTCCATGAGAAATATCAAAATAGCGACAAGCTGAAGCATGTCCTAACTCGTGAAAAAGAGAAGAAAGAATAAAAAAGAATAGTAATCCGCTTAAAATATAAATATTCAAATTTAGGTGTTCTTTACCTATTGTACTGTATTCTATAAAGTAGAGAACATCCAAAGCTATAAAAAATAATATGACGAACAATATGAACCATTTATTAAATAAAGGAGCTAACAACGAGGAACATTTGTTGATGACATTCGCTGATATGAGTTCTCTATTATACAGAAAAGACTTTCTTTTGTTAGGAAGTTCGCTCTCTTTTTCCAACTTCTTAGCAAAATCATTTAAAAACGTCAAAATCTCCTCTTTCGAAAACTTTCCATTTTGTTTAGAATATTCTTCAATACTTGCTTCTTCACAACCGTTACATTTAAAGTAGGTCAGAAGTTCAGCCACATCTTTACCTATTTCAAAGAAACGTCCCGAAACCTCCATAAGAAAAGTTTCATGAAGGGAAGAAGTTGAAAATGGCCGGATTTCTATCTCTTGTAAATTCATTTGCTTCGTTTTAATCGCTTGATATGGTTGACTGATTCGTATCTTGTATAACCGAGTTATCGAATTTATGTTTTTTCTTTCCAAAAGTGAAACGATAATTTACTGATAAGCTAATTACATGATCGCTAACACGAGGTATTCGGTTTTCATATCTTCTTTCATAACCAATTTGCTGAAGGTGCCCCTTAGAAACTGCCTTGTACGGCGTTTGCATATATAAATCAATATTCCAGTTGCTGATACTGTAACCAGCTCCGAATCCCAGCATTCCAGGAAAATGAGTCATAAGACCGGAAGTGATTTTCATATACTTTGATGGTGCCATATAGTTTACATCAAAGCTCCAACCATTATGCATATAAAAAAGAGAACAGCAAAAGAAAAAACGATCAAAAGAAAAATCTTTCCACAAGGACACATCCATGCGATCATAAATCAGCACTGGCCTTAAACTAAATATCTGGGGAATAATATCATATTGCAAAGCCAATTCATAGTGCTGACTCAAACTTTTGCTTCCATTCAAATTTTGATATACAAACATTTTCCGTTCGTCATCATAACGATATAGTTCATAGTTCTGCGGATTACTTATGTGCAAACTAGCATAAGAAAGCAATGTCCACCTGGAATTCATAGTCCAATCATAATTTAATCCTGCATTATATTGCAAATAGTCTTTTAATTTAGGATTTCCTACAAACATCTCGTATTCATTTTTTTTATATTCGTAACCGGTACGATTTGAAAGACTTATTTCTGTACTACGGACAGTTCCGGTCAACTTCAACGAATGTCCCTTATGAAGATAGGAGAGTTTCAATGAAGGTATGAAGAAAGAACTGAACACATGATTTCCATTCGTCGTAGTATATGATAAATGTTCGGCAATGCTAGCTTGTAGATTAAATTTCTTCTTAATGCGATAATTATATGTAGCATAAAAACTGGTATTACCTTTATTTAAAAAGATCTCTGAATTTTGCCCCTCTTTTGTATTTAAGTTGTTAGTATGCGTAAAATTCTGATTTAGAGTCAAACTGACAGATGATTTATTTTTGAAACTTTTACTATAGTTACAATTAAGTCTTCCATACCAACTACCTTCGGCAGTAGCATTGGCATAAGAAGACGTTATGACTTCATCCGTACGCTGCTCATACCATCGATTGTAATCGTTGTTTCCATAACTTCCATACAACTCCAATCGAAGTATCTGCCTTTTGGGAAGAGTACGATTATAGCGTAATTGTAAAGCCGGATTCAACCTAACAGTATGTTTGTATTCTTGTTTCACGAGAACAGCGGATGTATTATTATACCGTTGCCGATTCCAGTTGTCATTTTCAGACATACTCCTATTCATCCGTAAAGAAGAGTAAAATGTTTGCAACTTATCTTTATATATATAATTTAGATAAGCTTTCAGGTTATTATTATTGTTTAATGAGGGCAATTCATCGTCTGTCCGGATGATGGTTTCGTCAGGAAAATGATAAATTGTTTCGGTATATCCTTCGTCATGATTTCTAAAATGAGTATAATTGTCCGATACTGATACAGCCCATTCAGATTTTCCTTCAAAATACTGGGCAGTTCCTCGTCCAGTGCCTGTTGGTTTGTTCAATTGATGCCTTGCGTTTAAAGCGATTGTTCCTAAGTAATCCCGTTCTTTAAGTATATAATCTAATATAGTAGAAGCTTCCGGGTAATCGGAACGACCTTGAGAATAAAAATCTACACGTTTAATATCTTTTGGGTTTAGATTCTGCACTTCTTCCCGTGTTGCCTCACGTCCGTCAATACACAATAATACGTTTTCTCTATGATAAGTGATAGTTGCACTTCGAGGGTCAGCTTCCAGCCCCGGAATCATTAACGCACGCAAAGCACTGTATCCGTCATAAGAGTGTCGTAACTGCTCGCGAGTAGGGAATGCCATTATTTTGTCTTCGGTATTTATCCGATTGGGAGCTAGCACAGTTACTTCCTGCATCTGTACCACTTTCTTATCCATCGTTATTTCTCCTAAACGAATCAGGGTCTCTTTGGTCGGATTCAATACTAAAGTAGTTTCTTTATAACCTAAATAACTGATTAATAGCTTGTACTTTTGTTCCGTATGTGGAAGTTTGAGTTCAAATTCTCCTTTACTATTCGTAGTTCCCCCTACCACAAAAAGCGTGTCATTCAGATAGCAGCGTATAGTTGCAGCCACTAAGTCTTGTTTCTCTTCATCTATCAGATGCCCCTGAATTTTCAGTTCCTGTCCAAAAACAGATATAGAAAAGAGTAACATACAAACTAAAAATACATTATTTTTCATTCTATATAAAATAAAAATAGAAGTTACATATCAGTATACTCTCTCAAATCAATTGAGAGAATATACTGAAAATAGATTCAATAATTAGCTTTAATTCATTACGGAATTACCTAATCTACCGAACAATGAAATCTTCCACAATGCTCTGAACAATGGTCATCGCAATGAACGTCACAAGTAAATTCATCGCAATCTTTACCACAAGAATATGCTTCAACTCCATCAAAATCTCCAGATAGTAATCCACCGATAGCCAACGGATCGGTTTCTAACCGCTGTTCCAATTCTTCAACATAAAGAGTTGGCAACTCTACATTCAAAGAACGTAGTTCTTTTTTCTCATTTTGTTCCATAAAAATAAATTTTAATTAATATTTTATTTAATGCTTAAATAAGCCTTATTCGCAGCATTATGAACTATATCCTCCATATGCGTACAACGATGTTTCTGTAAGTTTTGTGCCGGACATCCACCGCCACACAGTAATGCGTATTTACAGCTTGCGCATATAGCATTCTCCAAAAGATAGGTCTTTCTCCAACGTTCTTCGACTTGCTCATTCCAAACAATATCATTATTCAAAGAATAATTACCTATACAATGTTCTTTTTGATTCACAGTCTCCCAGCATGTATAAATTCTACCAAATGGATCAAACACAAATCCACCCGTTTGAGCACTACAAAAAGTAGAACGAAAAGATAGAGGTTTACCTTGTTTTATCGCTGCATGAATTCTACGATATACTCCATAATCTTGGCAAGTAGATTCCAAGCCATGTTTTTTATGCCATTCTATAAAATCTTTCTGTGAGAAGTATTGATAGGCTTTTTCTGTACTATCGGAATAATTTCTTAATAATGCAGAGTTTATAGAAAATAAAGGGTTCTCTGTATAGCCCAAATCACAAAAAATCGTTTGTAATCCCTCTAAATCTTCTATATTGTTTCGATCAGCATTCACTCTAACTGAAATAGCAACTCCTTTATTCAAAGCAATTCCAATATTTTCTACAATCGTATCAAATGTAGGGTATCCTTGATAATGAATACGACGTTGATTATGACGTTCTCTAATGCCGTCTATCGTTATCTGAATAAAGCTAATATCTTCCGGCGAGAGAAGATCTTCATAATATTTCAGGTCATAACCATTAGAGATAGCAGAAAACTTAAATCCTAATTCTTTACCCTGTTCAATAATATAAGATATAATATTCTTATTTCTCTTTAATAAAGGCTCACCGCCATACAAGGTTATTGACCTTGAGCGTAGTCTTTCGTCTGGTGCTATCTGTAATATAGCTTGATAGGCTTTATCTACCATCTCTTTGGTGAACGCTGTTCCATCTTTCTGAATATCTTTTTCAAAGCAATAAGGACAACGAAAGTTACAATCATAGGTAATTAGAAAAGTAAAACCTTTACGTAGCATACTTTCTTTTCTAAAAAGTGCTGTTGCTAAACGTTTAAAGTATTCTTTTTCTTCATCTTCTGTTTGTAAAGTGATATATCCTCTTTTTTCAAGAGTATCTTTTGTACTTTCTTCACAAGGTAGCACAGCCCTATCAAAATAAGGATTTTCTATCAGAAACCTTACTATGGACTTATCTATTAAATCTATAGCACCGGTATAGCCATGTATTAATAGGCTATCGTCAGGTTCACTTTCTAATTCTATCGATATTGCATACGATGATAATCTGTATTTTTCCATAATATTAGTATGAATGAAAAATGTTTTTCAATGATAATTTGTTGCAAAAGAATACATTTCTAAGTTAAGAGAAAAATATTAACCATATACAAATGCGTATACATTTACTTATACACACATTTATATATGGTTTTACTATAAAAAAGAGAATTATTCTAAATACAATGATTTGACAAAATCTGTAATAGATTCACAAGCAACATTCATTTTTTTCTTCAATCTACTACGCCGTATTCTAAAAGAACTCTCTAAAACATGAAACAACTCTGAAATTTGAGCATTATTAAAATCAATACGTAATAAAAGAATGATATGTATATCGTCTTCCGAAAGTGCAGGATAATAATGTCTTAACTTATAGATAAAACCATCCTGATGAAGATTTATCCAAAGTTCTAATTTATTCCAATCATGATTACTTATTACAGACAGAGATGTGATATAAATTTGTGCATCATAAGCTGTTTTCCAATCATTCTGTATATTTGAAACAAAACATTGGAGTTCTTCTAAATCTTCTTTTTCATTCATATTCGGATATTCTAAATTACTACAATTATACCCTATTTCACCAATTCACCATTGATATAAAGGTTCTTAAAAGTAACATCTTTTGCCCCTTTAATATCATTTGCTCCTTTGGCTACATTATTAAAATGAGAATCCTCTACACTGATATTATATACATGTTTATCATCCTCCAATCCGATAATAAGCACACCTAATTTACTCTTCTCACAAGTTACATTCTTCAAATGCACATTACGGACAATCGGGTCAAACCCTCTCTTACATTTCTCCCGATTCTCATATTGCAGATTGATGCGAAGTACAGCTTCACGACATTGTCCTACCGTCACATTGCGTACATATACATTTTCTATAAGTCCTCCGCGGCAAGTGCTCGTCTTAATACGAATGACACGATCCAGATTCGGGCTATCCATCCGGCAGTCTTCTACAAACAAATTGCGGTAACCACCCGAAATCTCACTGCCGATCACGACTCCTCCATGTCCATTCTTCATCATACAACCGCGTACAATAATATTCTCACTGGGAATATTCCATTTACGCCCGTCTTCATTACGTCCTGATTTAATGGCAATACAATCATCACCCGTATCAAATGTACAATTCTCAATCAACACATTCTTACAAGATTCAGGATCACATCCGTCTCCGTTAGGTCCACGATTGAAAACAGTCACTCCGCTAACAATCAAGCTCTCGCAGAAAAGAGGATGAATCACCCAAAATGGAGAATTTAACAAAGTAACACCTTCAATCAAGATGGTGTGGCAGGAATGTAAGTTCAATAGCTGCGGACGCATACCATCTTCCGGCCTCATCAGACGTTTGTACACAGGAGTCGATGTTTCACCATACATCAACAGACGTTCACGACCTCCATTGCGTTGAGCCACCATGCCTTCTTTCCAACCATACTTTACGGCTCCACACATCGGCCACCAAGTTTCCATGCTACCTTGTCCATCGATAATACCTTTTCCGGTTATGGCAATATTGCTTTCACCATAAGCATAAATCAAGGGGTGAGCATTATAGCAATCAATTCCTTCCCAACGAGTTAAAACTGCAGGAAAATAAAGGCTTTGATCTGTAGAGAATTTCAAAACAGCTCCCTCTTCGAGATGGAAATTCACATTGCTCTTTAGAGTAATAGGTCCGGTATAGAAAGTACCTTTAGGAACAATTACTGTGCCACCTCCTGACAGACTGCACTGTAGAATAGCCTGATTAATGGCTTCATGGCAAGGATTAGCCTCATCATCCGTTTTTGCTCCAAAATCAGTTATAAGAAATGTTCGTTTCGGAAAAGAGGTCCGTTTAATCTGTTTTTCGATACGGGCGCTTTCTTTAAATGCTTTATCAAAATCAACAGTATTCGCAGATGTTACCTCTGCCACAAAAAGCAACATCAGTAGTAAATTAATAGTTCTTCTCATCATAATTCTTATCCTTTTATTAATATGTTATTTTTATTTTATTGCAATGTAACTCCCATCAGACCGATAACAACATCGTTTGAAAGTGTTTCCAACGTCAGATGACTTAACTCTTTGGAAGGATTCAGAGGCATGTCCAAAAGTACACCTGCTCCTCCCTCGATGGAACGTCCATAAACACCCTTTATGCCTAAGTCCTTTCCCAAATCATTGCTAACCAAACCCGTCTTAAAATGAATGCGATAAGGACGGGGAGAAACAACGGTGAATGCCTGACCATCAACATAGAAATCCTGCTCAATAGGACACCAGTTATCCGGATTCACTAATTCCAATACATCAGAAGTTCCATCTGTATAGTATACACGAACAATACCATTAGCAATGCGACACTGCATGTGGTTGGTACTGCCTGCCATCATTAAATAGGCATGAGAAGCCCGACCGGAAAGCGGAATACTTAAACTGTCGGGATAATTATCCCACAACGAAGTAAAAGCAATATTGCTTCCTTGAGCCAATGTTCGGAACGGCACACCCAGTTTGGTAGTCAGCATCTCATCACGTACCAAGGCACGCAAACCTGCATCATCAATATCAGCAGTTAATTTAGGATGGCACCACTCGCCAATGCCCTGAACAGGAAGTTGTAAAGTGGTATAAGGCGAACGGGGTGTCAGATACTCATTCCGGAAAATATCAGTCACATTCGCATTGAACAAAGAATCCATATTCATCATCCGGCACTCTGACGTATTTACCTGTGAGAAAGGAAGAATGACCGGTGATTTTTCCGATTTTGTAATCTGTACGTTTACAGGCTGCCACCATTCCATCTGTCCTTGTTTCATGCGAACAAAGAATGTATGATGCCCCAAATGATCATTGACCTTACTTTTTATTAATGTATCACTAACATTCGGCTGTATCAGCACTCCCTGCGGATCATATATTTCACCGAATACCGCCCCTAAAATGGATGGAACACGGATCTCCGCTAAAGCCTCCGCCTGTCTTTCAGGCAAAACCGGATTCAGACAGTTTCCTTCCCACACAATTTCGACAATTGCTTTTTTGGCAGAAGAAGCAGGAATAACAACCACCGGATAACCGGAAGCAGCTTCCGCAAAGCTCCAGTCAACTTCTTTCCCATTTACTTTCACAGAATGAATCCTTTCTCTCCCGACATTCACTTGTAATGTCAATGCCAAAGGTGCCTTAAAACGTTGCTCTATCCGGTAAATATCTGTATCTTTCTCCCTGACAAAGTGATAGGTTATGTCAGGCAAAGAAATAGAAGCTTTTGACCATCCTGCGGGAAATCCCGGACGAATCACCATCTTCCCGTTCAATACATCGGGTAAAATGCCATACAATCCTTGTACCAGTAATCGGGAAGCTACCCCTATCGGATCTCCAAAGTCACGATAACACTCTCCACGGGCAGCATCATAAAAGCTGACTTGCCCCAAATTGCCGGGACTGTTACCTAAGTACATGCCATCCAGAAATGAACTTTTCATCAATCGATATGCTTCCTCCGGACGTCCTGCCTGGAAATAGGCCAAAGCTGTATGCATTACCTCTGCGAAAGCCACATTATTGATACTCCAGGAATAAGGTAACCAATTGGTAGTGGCAATCGTTGCATACCCCTCTTCCAGTCCATCGGCATACACGGGGATATGTGGTATTTCCGTATCAACATACCGTGTAGCCTGATAAGCTTGAAAAGGATCAGCAACGTCGCTATCGAGTGCATGGTATATAGTCCATAATCCCGGACTTTCGTGAAGCCGGCGATGTCCCATAAAATCCTGATATTCCGCCCAACAACCTTTGCCCTGCATCCAAAGACGCTTATTCATCGCTTTCAATATTTGCTCGGCTTCGTTCTGATAAGGTGAAGGATCTTCGCCTATCAAAGAAGCAAGAAAAGCTGCCATTTTATTGGCACGGTAGTTATAAGCCGACGAATGGGTGACCGCGCCACTGTTGTAGTAAAGCGCATCACTTGCCCAAATACAAGCGTATGCATCATATAAACCATCATTGTCCGGATCATAATTTAATTTTTCCCAAGCTAGATGGCGGGTAATCACAGGCCACATTTTGCGGACATACGCAGTATCTCCCGTCCAGTTGAAGTGCCATAACAATTCATCCATGTAACAAAGATTCATGTCATAGTGGTGCATCTGGTTGTTACGTTCAGGATTCCGGCAAATATACCCATTGCTATATTGAGGAGTTCCCCAACGTTTTTCCGAACGCGCCAGATTCATTGTAGAATCTTGTGCCGGATGAGGTATTGTATTCGGGACATCAGTCACCTGACTGGCTGCATAAGCATCAAAATGAGTCCGTGCCCGGTCATGCCAACCTAAAGCATCACCAGTATATCCGGCCCTCCACCCACTTAACGGCATACGCCAGCCAATAGCACCGTGCAACCAAGCCTGTCCGTCCCAGATTCCATCGGCAGCTGCGACCAATGCACCACCCAACGTGTTCAAATAAGGGTCCGGTGTTTCTATCTTCAAATGAGAAGCCAACGCCATAGAGGCTGCCTCCGCTTGTTGATAAAGTTTACGGACATTATAGCCTTCGGGAACCTCCCCACGTACCAAGTATACTTCTTTCTGCAAAGAAAGTTCACCTGTGACAAGGTCAGTCGCTTCGGCAGGAAGTTCGAAGCAATCAGCCGGATCTACCCCCATATCTCCATTACGACTCAAACGTTTTCCGGTAGCTCCCCCATGTTGCCAACGAAGTATAGCTCCTTTAGGCATATTCGAAGGAGAAAAACGCCAAATAGCTCCATCCATATCGGCTAATGCCAATACAGAAATACGCAGTTCTCCTTTTCCCCAAGACGGGTCTGTCAAATAATAGGTACGTTTTCCAGCCGAATAACGGGATTCACAATGCCCGGTGCAGTCAAGCGCCAATTCTGTTCCGTCACGAAGAATGACTTTGAAACTTATATTTCCTCCGCGTCCGTTATTATAAAAAGCAAAAACCGGCCGGTCACTTGTTTCTACACGAAAGGGACTGTGACTACCGTACAAAGCACGGGTATACCGATTCTTACCATTGACACAAACAAACTCATCACCATCGGGACGATATTGCAACGTCCTTTTTGTACCTCGCAGATGTTCATTCAAGGAGATGGATTCTTTAAAGTCACCGATCTGCTTTGCCTCTCTTTGAGCATTTAATGGTATCGCCGGCAACATCAAGAGGCAACAAACTGTCAGCTTTCCTTTTAAAATAAGATTCAGATGAAAATAACTCATATTTTTTTGTGTTTGATTATGGTAATGGCTTCAATCCTTCCCAACGGACATTCCAAGTTCCATCTTTCGGAAATCCCGGATTAATCTCCGTACATCCGTCCCAACCGGCACACATCATCGCAATAGCAGTCAGCAAGCCGCCATTACCCGGTAAATAAATACGTAAACGACCGTCCTGATAATTATGACCATTCGGCAAGTATGTGTTTGTGCGTTTATCCATCAGTAAAGCTCCGACGGCCTTTTCCGGTTCACCCAAACGGGCAGCATTCATAGCCGTCATCGGATAATCCCATCCCCAGGTTTTACCCCAATTCCAGTTATCCCAAATCCAGTGCAATGTATTTTTCATATAATCTTCCCGGATAAGTTTATTCATCGGAAGAATACCGACTGCCCCTAATACTGCCATGTGGTCGGAAGTATAACGAATATCTTTATAAGTATCTATGGCTGTTTCAGCAGCCAGATAAAGTCCTTCATTATTAGATGCTAAAGGGGAAAGTTTGTCGATCATTTC
The DNA here is from genome assembly GCF_001314995.1 of Bacteroides ovatus. Classification (NCBI taxonomy): domain Bacteria; kingdom Pseudomonadati; phylum Bacteroidota; class Bacteroidia; order Bacteroidales; family Bacteroidaceae; genus Bacteroides; species Bacteroides ovatus. Next base: position 5,804,903 of record NZ_CP012938.1, on the reverse strand, counting down.
ATCCCATTCCAGACTACGTTGCTGTCCCATACGTTCACGCCATTGTTGAGCGGTCTGCATGGCAAAATGCCAGTAAGAAAGTTCAAAAGGAGGATTAATTGTTTCTGCAGCACGCAACGTTTCTTGTGCAGGAATGGCACCTTTCAATACGTAACGTCCTTCCAGTTCATCGTATGTAGCAAAAGAGTACATAAATTCTGCAGTCTCCTGTACCAAACGATTATATTTCTCCAATACTTCTTTAGTCGGATCAGCACGATAAAGTAATTCTGCCAAATAAATTAAATGAGGTTGTTGCCAAATCAGAAAACTTCCTACTTTGGAAGGGGCTTCTGTTCCTGAAGGATCGGTCATTTTCATCCAGCGAACACCATCAAACCCTTGTCTTTGGGCTATTTGACGCGCTATCGGTTCAGCCTTTTCATACCAGCCTAATGTACGGTCAAGTAAGTTGCTACGATTCCAAAGAGCAAATTGAGCCTCGTGCCACCAGATCATTTCAAGATGGAATTTGCCAAACCACGAATTATAGGTAAGCCCCGTCTCTTGCGGAGGAGTAGTACCTGCGCTCTGAATAGCAAGCAAATATTGGCTAAGTACCACACGTCGTTCCAGTTCTTTGGCCCGTGGGTCTGTACATGCCGAAAAGTCAACAGCTGCGCCTTCCTTCCAAAACGAGTTCCAATAGTTTTTTGCTTCTTCTTGAGTTTGTGCTACAGTAACAGGCTGCGTTGAAGGAGCTGTACTAGTAAAAGCACATGTAAAAGCTAAATGATCGTCCATCGGAGTCAGGACAAAATAATGTTTTGCTTTCTCATTGAAAGTAGCCTTCCCTTCCCAATACAAAGTTACGAAATACTCTGTGCTATCTAAAGTATGTTTCAAAACTGCGGAAGATTCATTTTGAGTAACAATAGCCGTTGTATGTTTATCAATGGCTTCCCAATTACATGCATCATCACAATGAGCGCCCGTAGGATACGGAAAACGAAAACAAATCCCGGTATGCGCCTTAGAGGTAATATTTGCAGCAATCATATCATTAGAAGGATGGCAGACTGTCTCCACTTGATAATCTTCACCGTTTAATTTAAACCGACTTTCGATTTTTCCATCCCACAAGCAAAGTTTCTGATGAACGTCAGTTACCTGTTCAATATCCGTACCTTCTTCCACGTCAAAACCGACAATTCCTAAATGAAGACGATGCGGATTGACACGAAACCAATTAGCGGCATCCTGCTGTCTGCCTTCTTCTTTGAATTGAGTAGCGTAAAGTTCTTTCTTTCCCCTGCCAAAATCGTATTCTTTCAGGGTTTCTTCCGGAGTAAGCCGGTCCGGATTGGCGAAGCTATGCCAGCCCCACTGGCTTTGCGTTCCCAATGGAACTCCTTTTTTATAATTGTCCGGAAACGTCTGTAATCCGGTTATGTCTACCGTATAAGCAAACTCTCCATTTCCTACAGAAAGTGAAGCTAATGAATCGAATGCCGTCACAACAGGACTATTCCTTTCTACTAATGCCTCGCGGTCAATTATCGGCTGATTTCCATCTCCGCAAGCTGTCCAAATAAAAAGTACTGCAATAGATACTGCGAATGTTTTCATGATTCTTTATTATTGTTATTTACAAAAGTATTTATATTTGAAACAAATGACGCGGATTCTCATTCAAAAACCCGCGTCACCCATATTTTACTTAATCCATGTCAGTGGATTATTCAGGAAATTTTATTTTAAATTCCATTTGATGAAATAGTCTCCATTCATGATCTTTTCACGGATAGCGGCAACATTCCCCTTGCCTTCATATTTCTCGCAAATATATTTTGCCATAATACTGTTGTCATTATAACGTTTCGCCATACGGATCATAGCTGGATAAACCTTTCCTTCACAAGCCATTTCCAGCATCATTTCCTTCAACAGTTCCTCATCATTGCTTTTGATATCATTGGTGAATGACCGAGAGCCCATATTGGTTTTGGCAGTTCCACGCAAGCCGTTATCTCCATAAGCACGGTTAGTAATACTCGTCGTTCCGTTTGCCAGTTTATATACAGTTTTCAAACTGGTCCAGTGGGGAGTAAAGCCGTTCCATGTTCCGGAAAGAACTCCATCCGCATTTCTCTCGAATTCATCCACATAACCTTCAACACCGGTATTTATCAATGCATCAACGGCATTCTTCTTGCCGAGTTGGTTGAACGCTTCCGCCATCATGAGATAAAGTTCTGCACCACGGTACAAATAGACAAACACGTCATCGCGATAAGCGGCACGCACCGGATTATAGGGCGGACGGAATTTGCTGATAACCCACTTGCCATTGTATACCTTGAAAGTATAGGTTTTCCTGAAATCTTCTTCGTTGGCACCTATCGGGTCGAAGTCTTTATCCGAGAAGCGTTCCATCGCTTTTTCAGCAGGAGCAAGCCAGAACTTATTGGGGTAATCGGAATCAAAATGTTTTAACAGACTGTTTGTCTGCTTATTCTGATAGTTGTACATAACAGCAGATACCGACTCATAATCGTAAGGAGTCTCGTAATTAAAGAACTTTCCCCATTGTCCCAGCAATTGGGCGTTACGCAGATAGGCGATAGACTGGTTCTGACTCTGTTGGTATCTTCTATTCATTTCACCTTGTATCAGATCAATACATTTCTGGTATTTACCCATCCACAAGCAGATTTCCGCATATACGGCATAGTAAGGAGGCGTCATCATATCCCAACGACGGTATTCACTGTTTGCAAGTTCTGTATCCGGATCCACCCAGTCTTTCCAAGCAGTCTCGTATGTTCCGTCTACATCATCAAAACCAATGTCCAGCAGATTTTTGCAGGCTGCCATGACATCATCCAATTCCAAAGTCTTGAATTTGGAAAGATCCCTTAATGAATCCATCGGTTTGTCCACCCATACGACTTTACCATAAATCTTGGCAATCGTCATAAAAGTCCATGCTTTTATACGCAACGTACTGCTGACCAAAGCTTTATAGCGGGTCATATCTATTGAATTGCTCTCCTTGTATGTCTGTAACTTCCGAAGATAGTCGTTGCACGCATTGATTATCTCATAATATCCAGCAGGATTCGCATACGAGTTTCCTTCCAGATCATCATCATAATTGTACAAGCTATACAATTCTGTGGGAGCGGTTGAGGTGGGTTCTACCAGTTCCCCCCTTAGTTCATTCAAGTAAATTGCCTTGTCACCGACAGCCTGCATCTTTGCCATGATACCCATATACCCCGAATACATTTCGCTCTCTTCAGAAATATATTCGCTGCCGTCCAACGTGTCATCCGTATCTACTTCAAAGAAGCTGTCACAGCTACCCATTACAGCAGCTGCAAAGACCAATGCGACATTCAGTATTATTTTTTTCATCTTCATAATTAGAATTTCAAGTTTATACCCAGTTTAACGGATTTTGGTTGCATTACTTTCGCATAATCGAATCCTTGTGTTGCGTTGTCGCTAGACGAATAAGCAAATTCAGGATCCAATCCTAAATATTTGGTAGCTGTCAGCAAGTTTTCACCGGTTACGTAGATCGTTCCGGAGCGGAAGAAGTTCCATATCGGTTTATCAAAGTTGTAGCTCAATGTGATATTCTTTATACGCAGATAAGAAGCATCCTCTATCCAACGTGAAGAGAAGTTGTTATTGCCGATAGCGTCTCCGAAGGTTGCACGAGGCATATCAGTCACTTGCCCTTCCACGCTCCAACGATTACTGACGGCAACGCTCTGGTTAGAAAAAGAAGAAGCCGATTCCAAAGTACGTCTTACGGCATTGTATGCTTTGTTTCCTTTAGAGTATGCAAATTCTGCGGACAGTGCGAAATGCCGGTAGCGGAAGTTAGTGTAAAAGCCTCCGAAATAATCGGGAGCGGCGCTTCCCAAAGATATACGGTCTTTTATGTCAATACGTCCGTCGTTATTCTGGTCAATGAAACGCACGTCACCGGCTTGATATGCCTGCATACTGCTGTTGACCAAATTGGCTTTGTCAGCTTCGGCTTGAGTGGCATAGACTCCGTCGGCCTGTAATCCGTAGAATTCGTACGGGCTTCCACCTACACGACTGACCACTGTGGCGCCATCGCTATATTCCAATGTCTTTTGGTCATATCCGCCTAAAGACTTGATCTTATTGTCGGTGAACGCGATATTTCCTCCCACAATCCATTCGAAATCGCGCAGATGGATTAAAGAAGCCTGGAAGGAGAGTTCTACCCCTTTGTTGTCGATTTTTGCACAGTTGGTATAATAGCCGGAAGTACCGTAAACGGCTGAAGTGTTGACATTCATGATTACATCCTTGCTTCTGCCCCGATAATAATCAACTCCCAAACTGATGCGGTTTCTCAAGAAAGCGGCGTCCAAGCTCAAGTTCATCTGTGTGGTCACTTCCGGTTTCAGGTGTGTATTCGGGATTTGTGTCCGCACAATGCCGGATACTGCCATGTACGGCAAACTGCTATAGTAATTTCTGCCATAATTGGAAGAGAAACGGCTGTTGCCGGTAACACTATATTCGGCACGGAGCTCCAGACGGTTAACCCAATCCTTGTCAATCAGGAAAGACATATTCTTTGCCATCCATGTCAATCCGGCAGACGGATATACACGGAAACGATTGGTATATTTTCCATTGGCAGAAGAACCGTCGACAGACATATTTGCAGAAACATTCAAAAGATTGTTATACGTATAGTCGGCATGGGCAAAGATGTTCATCCAGTTCCATTTTGCCAGATAACCGTCGAAATAAGAACCCACCTTATTGGCAGAATTTAATACTTGATAAAAGTCGTTTGTCGTATTACGGGCAAAAGCTCCATCAAGTTCGTTCTGCGTAGTCAGCACTTGGCATCCCGCCATTGCGTTAAGGACGTGTCTGTTACTGAACACTTTGTTGAAACGGGCATTCAGGTTATAGAAGTAGTTCTGCGTTTCCGCCACTCCTTCGCGCACGACGTTCTTCTGTTCACCGTAAGTGTCAATAGCGGGAACAATAACCGGATCGCTTACACCCGGCATGAAGATGTGCTCTTTGTTATAGTTATAATAAATGCCAAATACACCGTCGACAGACAGTCCGGGAATAATCCGATAGTTGAATCCGGCTTTGATATTGACATCATATTGACGGTTGTTAGCGTCCACTTCGTTCACGATGGCGACAGGGTTACTGACTGCAAAAGTCAAATCCTGACAGATACCATAATAATAAGATGAATAAAGAGGAGTAAAGTCACCATTGGACGTTTTCTGGTAAGGAGCAAGCAAAGGTGATTGCGCATAGGCTGCCAAAATCGGGTTGGTATGCCGGGACATTCCCTGTTCTTGGAAATGACCGTTCATATAAGCCAGACCGATAGTGGCATACACTTCAAAGTTCTTGCTTACGAGGAAGTTACCGTTTAATTGCGTGTGATAACGGTCTTGCTTCGTACTTTTCAGTATCCCCTGTTCGTTGGCGTAACCCAATGACAAGTCGTACTTGGCAATATTGTCACCACCTTCTATACGGAACAAATTGTCTGTGACGAATCCATTCCGGTAGAGTTCATCCTGCCAGTTGGTATTGTTGTTGTAAAGGTAACCGTTTTTGCCTTCTGCATCATTCATGAACGGGAAATTATTGAAAAAGTTCTCCATATTTCCATAGTAATTCATACCCATGTCAGACAGGAACGACTTATAATCGATACCAGACAAAAGCGGTATACGTTTATCATTCCAACTCATTCCGAACTGTCCGTAATAACTGATTTCCGTGTTCATATTGTCTGAAGTAGCACCGTCGGTTTCTATCAGAATAACGCCATTGGCACCCATCGAACCATAGATAGCAGCTTCCGCACCCTTTAAAACAGTGATGTTCTGAATATCATTGATATTATAGGCTTGAAAAATATTTCGACTATATCCGTTGATCATCTGCGAATTGTGCACGTCAGGAATATAAGGAATGCCATTGATAATCACTAGCGGAGCGTTGTTACCGACAAATGAACGCACACCGCGCAGATTCATATAGCTTCCTTCCCCCGGCATACCACTGCCGCGAGTGACCTGTAAACCGGCGATCTGACCGGCTAACGCACGGTCAATATTCATGCTGGCAGGCGTGAAATCCTTTTTAGTGATGTTCTCTGCCGAAGTAGTGACTTCATTCGTTTCAACCCGAAAAGGCAAAACCGTTGTCTCATTATATTTATATTTAGATTCGGGAATCAGGATGATGTTGATATCCTTCCGTCCGTCCAATGCCTGACGAACCGTGTAGTAGCCTACCGCCCAGACAGAAATCCACGCTTTCTTCAGATCCTTACATTCAGTTTGGAATACTCCGTTTTCATCTGTGGTCACATCTTCACTTCCTGTAACGGACACTACCGCTCCCTTCACCGGAGTATTGAGAGAAGATAGGATTTTTCCGCTTACCTTGTCCTGTTTCTGCGCACATACATCGGCTGCAAAAAGGCAAAGCAGAAAAGTGAAAAATAAAATTTGTATCTTTTTCATTTTGTCTTTATTTCATAAGATTAATAACAATCCTCTGTAGGTTTCAAACACCAGTGGAAGAAGATAGCCTTTGTCAAGCTATTACCTGAACCTTCAAAACGTATCGTGATAGGTTTGGCTTCTCCCGTAACGACCAACTCATTGGACATGACTCCACCATCGCGATCATAGTTACTATATTTGCTAACTCCGGCAGCTTTGGCAGCATTAGCATCATATCCTTCCGCATATCCACCGCCATTACGGTCGAAATGGAAATTGGTACCTTTATTTGCACTTTCTGAAGCGGTTCCTACCTCCACGTCATTGACAAATATCTTCACCTGTCCAACTTTACCACTTTTGTCCTGTTCAAATCCGAAATAAATCTTATATGTTCCTTCCGGAATCTTATAAGGTGAAACCTCATGCTCTGTAGTTCCCATTTCTTTATACTTGAATGGTGTAAATTCAAGCGTATAAGTTTTGTTTGCAGGATCTGCCAGATCATACACCAAAGTGTAATAATAGATTCTAGGAAATCCCATTGCAGGCCATCCGTCATGATAACTTTTACCATCGCTATGTCCAATTTCCTTATATGCCAGATTTGTCGTTTTGAAATAAGTTTCTTTTTCTAATGCCGTCATCTTTTCATAGTAATAAAAATGATCTTTCAGACGATAAATCAACACATTGGTAGGAATTTTCATCTTCTTCACATAGTATGCAGTTCCGTTACTCATGTTTACCGGATGGTCAAGATCTACTTCCTGAACGGTGGTACGCCACTGCTTGGAAAACACCGATTTGAGGTCTTCGTTCTCCTCAAAATCCAGTTTAGTGTACTTCTTGTTGAAAAACGCAGCTTGGAATACCCAGTTTCTAATGATACTGTCTTCGCGTTCCAGTCCCCATTCTGTCAGTTTCTGACGTGCGGTAGTCAAAGCATCATTGATTACCTCGTTGGAAGGAATCAGCATGGTTGCAGTCACGTTTTCCGACATAATGTCGAAGCCTTTATTCTCAAAATAAGGGGCTTTTACAGTAAATACGGAGTCGTAAACCGTATTTCCCGTGTTGTCCACTCCAATAATTTCACTGGCGTTCTTGTCGAATGTCAGTTGATTGCGCGACAAGATCATCTGACGGAAAATGGAATAATCGTCTCCCAATGATTCAATAATCTCATACATACTTCGCGGAGATACAATCGCCTGATCCAGTATGTAAAGATAACCATTAGTCAGTTTCACTATTTTAGTTACTGTTGCATTATTGAACTGGATGATGTTCCCGGTTTCTTCTTCCGTTTTCTTGATATTCAAAAATTTGCCACTCCACATCAAAAGACGTTGGCCATCTGTAATTTTAGACGGAGAAATAGATGCATCGGAGATATAAGTTTGAGCGGTATATACATCATCGTTGCTTGCAGCTCTTGTTGGTGCCAGATCTGCTTCCGTAGCTAAGATGGTGTACATCTGTTCCTTTTTCTGCATTTCGTCAATCATACCGGTTTCCTTAAACAACTGATACATATTGGTCAACGAAGATTCTTCTGCCAGATACTCGGTCAGCGGTTTATTGACAATCGTAATTTGGTCATTGTTTACTGCACTCTGCTCTTGAGCGTAATGGTTGTCCCATGTGTCGGAACAACTACTGCCTATCAATGTCAGAAAGGATAGAGCATATAGTATGTATTTTTTCGTTTTCATGGTTCTTTTATTCTTCTATTACAGGTTCAAATAAGATATAATCCAGATAAATACGATATTTAGAGTTGGAACTAGCGCTAGCTCCCGGATCTTTCAATACTATTTTTAAAGTATATGATTGAGTATCTGTAAACTCTATTTCATTATTTATGACGCTTTTATAGAGTCCTAATTTAGGAGCTGAACCTTCTAATTCTGTATAAGGCTTATATTCAGTTTGCTCGTTCAACAAAACTTCTTCTGTTCCGCTTATCAGCTTGAAATCCATTTGTCCGCCATTGCTATTACTTTGTTGCTTAATGAATAGTTGCGATGTAGCATATCCAAACTGCAGAGTCACTTTATATTTACCTTTGATAATGGAAGGAGTTTGCATGGAAACCCATCCAGTGTTACCAATATTCAGCATTAGAAGATCACCATTATTTGCTGTTTTCCAATCATTTTTTGAACTTATCTGGAAATAAGTAACATTATAATAACTGTCATACGCTCCTGCCGGATTTACTAATTCATATTGATAACAGTTTAATTCTGTCACCGAACACTTTTTCTCTTCATCTCCTACTGCCTGAAATTTGATACCTTCTTCTCCATGACCAGCTGCAATCCATTCACCGATGAGGGAGTAATTACACAAGTCGAACAAAACAGTTTCCGGTTCAGCTTCGGCGATGGGCAACCATGTGCTGACTTGATGAATGTATCCGTTCTTTGCCTGCAAGTCACTGTAATCTTCGAGGAACGTGGCACGATGTTCCTCATCTGCATAGTTGAGATAGAAAATATCATTCTTGTTGCTTACCTTGACGATATTTCCGGTACTTGAAGTATCCCAAATTTTAGAAGTTACGTCTGCTGTATCAAAACTCCTCATTTTCTTCAGATCATAGCTTCCCGGCAAAATATGATAGGCAACGTACTGATAAAGAGCATTATCCGGATTAGTATAGTCAGAACCTGCTTCCAATTTCCGTACTAAATCTTGCAAACTACTGATACCGTTTTCACTAAAAACTGCATCCGTTACGGCAAGGAAGGTATAGTTTCGCTTTTGCTGAGTAGTACCTCCCGACTGATTTTCTATGGTGTCGTAGATGGTATTGATTTCCTTTCCCCATCCGGTAGCATCCAATGCACCTTTCAGGATGGTGTAGTCTCCATTTTCAGCGATACGTTGATACACACTCTCGGTCAACGGAGTCAACGTGTTTTCAAGCACATAAACGTAGCCGTTTGATACCAAATTGGCAAACTCTATGACATGGGCTTCCTTATTCAGATAGACTGATTGCAAACCACCGCCGCCATTTTCAGCACTGCCGAAAGACACCGAAAGGAAGTCATCGGAAACCGTTTTTTTACTTAACGTGCCTTCTTGCTCGATAAATTTTTCCTGACTGATTGTATCTTGAACAATATGAAAAGAAACTAGGTTACGAGCATATTCCACTCCCAATTCTTCAATAGAAGTAATCCCCTTCTTCGTATAGAATGCTTTCACCGCCTCGTTCGTGGGGACAAAAAGGGTGAAATATTGAGTCGCTTGATTGACGGCATTGTATAGGTCAGCGTATTTCATAATGGAAATCCATTCTGAAAATTCACCGGAACGGCTGGACAAGTAAGTAGCAGCCGGCTGTATATCATAAACAGAGAACGTGTCTCCTTCATACGGATCATTGCAGGCCGTGCATAAGATAATGAGCAGCATCCAATAAATCCTTCCTATCTTTTTCATTTTATTCATGGTTTGATTATTTATCATAATAAGGGTTCTGTTCCAATAATCGGTTGGTGTTCACATCACTTTCGGGAAGAGGCAGATACCAGGCATCGCTGTTATTCAAAGCGGAATTTAGCCATTTAGGCTCTGCGGTGCTGTTGTTCTGCATCACGAGTTCCTTAAATTCAGCCTTATACTTAAAATTTTGCTGCTTTCCCAGACGAAGCAGATCATACCATCGTTTTCCTTCTGCGGCAAACTCCATGTCCCGTTCGTTCAGCAATAGTTGCAACAAATCCAGTTCACTAATTTCTTCCATAGCCACGGTCAAGGGAACTAAGTTGGAACGTTTGCGAATCTGGTTCATTATCTCTACGGCTTCCGTCCAATTCTCGCTACCGCCTTTCCGAATCAATGCTTCGGCTTTCATCAACATGACATCTGCCATCCGGTAAATGATATAATTGGCATCCATCTGATTTCCACCACGGATAGCTATCAGACTATTTGTACCCATCCCTGAGTATTTCCAAATAATGGCATTATCGGGATAATCGTCATAATAGCTGGGTGTATGAAGATTTTCGCGTGGTGCACATGAACCGAAATAAGTACGGACAGCCTCTTTCAGACTCTCCTCATACAAACGCAATGTCATCGCTTCAGAATACATATAAGTTTTATTGGTACTGGAAGTACTGTATGGCATAATACTAGTCGGACAATTGTTTGTCTGGTAATAAGTAGCGCCATCGAACTGCAATTCAAAAATGGACTCATTGCTATTGCCCGGATAAAAAATTTGGAACCATTGGCTGGGGACAGACATGAAAACCGGACGCCTACCGGAGGTAGCATTAATTAGATAGTCAGCGTAAGTGACGCATTCGTCATAATCTTCCGCCCATAAGCAGGTTTCCGCCATCAACGCATACAAAGCCCATTTGGTGGAACGTCCTTTAGTTGCCCATGAATCTTCAAAAAATTCCTTGGCTGCATTGGTATCCAGAGCTGTACGCATATCGCTCTTTATTTGTTCCAAGATTTCCTGTTCAGATGATTTGGCCACATTGGTCGGCATCTCATCATCCACGTAAGGTTCGGTGATCAAAGGTACTTCTCCATAATTACGTACCAGATACAGATACATCAATCCACGAATAAAATAGGCTTCCGTACAGTGTGAATTCATCTGGGATTCATGGTAACTTTCGTCTTTCTCCATCACACCCGGCGCATATTTCAATACAGCATTCGCCATGCCAATGGCTTGGTAGAATGTACCCCATGCCACTCTTGAATTGTTAGGAAGTACTTGAAAATTCTGGACTCTACCATTCTCGGTAGCTCTGGAAGGAACAATTACCGATCCGCCCCGCAACTCTCCCCAGTCAATCATATATGGAATACAATTGCGCATACAACTGTATCCTTGCGCAAGGATGGATTCCACGTCTTCAGCAGATTGCCAGTACATATCCGTGCTCTGCTTGTCTTTAGGCAGTACATCAAGCCAGTCACTGCAACCGCTCGTCAACAAGCCTCCTGTCAGTAATAGTATAACAAATATTTTTTTCATGTTCGTAGCGTTTTTAAAAACTTAGATTAAAACCACAAGTGAGCTGGATGGAGGTCGGCGTTACCGCTTCATCCTTTGCCAATGTTCTTTCCGTCTTCACTTCCGGATCCTGTCCTGTATATTTAGTAAAAGTGAAGAGGTTACGGCCGGTCACATAGAAATCAATATTATTGACTCCCCAAGCTCTGCATACTTTTTTAGGCAGACGGTAACTCAATGATAAAGTTTGCAAACGAAGATAAGAAGCATCTTCCACAAAACGGTCGGAACCTAAAGTGTTGTAACCTTCCCCATAAAGCGCGCGCGGGATTTCGGTCATATCACCTTCGTTGCGCCAACGTCTGAGCACAGCGGTACTTTGGTTGTTGATTCCGTACATAGATTCGTTGTTCAAACGAGTCATGTTAATGACTTTCTGTCCGTAACGGCCATAGAAGTTGGCAACCAGTTTGAATTGCTTGTAAGTAATGTTAAAACCGCATCCTCCGGTAAATCTCGGCTGTGAGTTGCCCAAATAGACAATATCATACTGATTGATGACACCATCATGGTTGATGTCTTCATATATGGCATCACCCGGAGCTACAGTATAATGACCGTTCATCATTACAATAGGATTACCTTTAACGTCTTTCATAATGTTGCCCTCTGCATCACGTGCATGAGTTGCTTCCGCATTCTGGTAAACACCTTTGTAGCGATAACCGTAAAAAGAGCCTAAAGGACGATCGACTTCATAACGAAAAGCATAGTTCCCGTTACCGAATGTGTAGTTTTCTTCCGTATAGTTTACCGGAATTTCTGTAATCTTATTGGTATTTTGGTTGATGTTGAAATTGAATCCCAACTGAAAGTCCTTACGTTTAAGAGCGATTATGTTTGCACGGAACTCCCAACCTTTATTAGTCATCTTTCCTGAGTTATAGTAAGCCATCCTATATCCACTACCGTAACCAATGCTGGTAGGCGTGCTCATTTTTGGTTGCAACATATCTCTTGTATACTTCTGATACACATCCACTGTTAGACTTACTCTGTTCTTGAAAAGAGAAATATCCACTCCTGTATTATATTCGGTAGTCGTTTCCCATTTCAACCTGTTGAGCTGCATGCTACTGGGTTTGATGGAGTTCATATTCATATAGTTGTCACCGGATGCATAAGAACCCAGATAGATGGAAGTACCTTCGGCGCCATTACCTTTTTCACCGACACTGAAACGGAGTTTGAATTCATCCAACCACTCGTCTGTGTTATTCATGAACGGTTCGTCAGCCAAATGCCAAGCAAAACCTGCCGCAGGGAAAATCCCCAAACGTTCGGACTTACCCATTGCCGAGTTACTCTCTACTCCAATGGTTCCGTTGAATACATAACGGTTGAGCAGCGTATAGTTAACAACGCCAATGCCATTGATATTACGCACCTTAGAATCACCGGAACTTACTTTTTGCACCGTGCTTCCGATAGTAGGGTCGGACAGGCTGGAAGATGCATTACCGGAAGTTTGACTGCCATAACTGGAGTTAGTCGTTTCATTCGTACGGAACAACAAGTTGGCAACCAATGAATGTTTGTCTTTCCAACTGTTGCGATACATCAACTGGTTTTCCGTAGCAATGGTCAGCTGGTCGGAAGAGGTATCTGTACTACGGTTGGCAAAACTGTCTGTCCAAGGAAGGCCGGTAGCAACCTGAGGCAAGAACATACGGCCTTTGGTATTACGGATATTCAAGTTCGCATAGGCTTTATAAGTCAACCCTTTCAATATCTGATATTCGATACGGAAAGTCATCTTGCTCTCCCGTTGGATCGTTTTCTTGACGCTCTCGTTTGCCATCGCTACCGGATTGTAATATTTGCTACCATTACCGTCCTCCTTGAATGCCGGATCCAAGTTGCTATATTCACTGTGATTGAAATACTGTGAAGTAAGTTCTCCGGTCGTGTCGTCAACGTAATAAGGCGATTTGTTTGGAGCTTTGCGGAAAGCTTCCGAGCGCACGTTGTAATAGTTTTCATCTCTTTTTGATTGAGAGTAGTTGAACTGTGCCCCGAAATTCAATCTTCTTGAGAACTTATAGTTGATACTCAAAGAAGAATTCAAACGGCTGAATCCGGTTCCGATCGTCGTACCGCCTTCATTGAGGTAGCCTAGAGAAAAACGATAAGTGGCTTTTTCACCACCCCCGCTCATGGAGAAGTTATTATCCCATGTCTGTGTATTCTTGCGTACCGCAGCCAACCAATCGGTATCTTGGTTGTATTCGTCAAAATAAGTCCAGTCCGGTTGATAACCGATCTCCGGAGAGTTATAAAGCATATTCAGATAATTTAGCGAATTACTAAGACCTATATAGTTGGCACTGTTCCACAGAGCTTCGGAAATCATGGCTGAATATTGGTTACCGTCCAGCATCGGAATGCTCTTCGGTTCAAACTTGGCAGAGAATTTGGAAGAGAACGTGAAACGGGTCTTTCCTGTTACTCCTTGCTTGGTTTTGATCATCAATACACCGTTACCGCCTTTAGTACCCCAGATGGCAGTAGCAGCAGCATCTTTCAAAACTTCAATGGATTCGATGTCCTGTGGAGATATGTTAAGTAATGCTCCCAAATCATCATTACTGATCGTAGAGAAGTCGGTATCGTCACTAATATTAGCCGGATAGGGCACACCATCGATTACAATCAACGGGTCGGCATTGGCATTCAGCGTACTTGCACCACGAATCTGAATATTAGCACGTGCACCCGGGTCGCCACCGCCCAACACAACATCCACACCACCCAACTGCCCTTGCAAGGCATCTTCGATGGTCGTAATCGGAGCTATGTCTACCAAGTCGCTCATCTGTACTTTCTGGGTAGCGGAAGTCTGTTCTCTGGCGGTAATACCCAATTCATTGCGTTCGATACGTTTTCCTTCAATGACTACTTGGTCAATAGTTCTCGTATCCTCCTGCAAGGTGACGTTCAACTTTTCTTGTCCCGTATACTTGATTCTCTTCGTTTTCATTCCAATATAAGAGAATACGATTGTCAGGTTTTTCTCCCCGGCAGGAATCTTCAGATTATAGATACCATCTACATTGGAAACGGTTCCACCCAAAGAACGGTTCTGGGAGTTCATGACGTTTATGTTGACTCCCATCAAAGGATCCGCTGTCGATCCGAACATTTCCGATACTTTACCGGACAAGACTTTGACTTGCCCGAAAGCCTCTCCGGTAGTGACAACGAATACTAATGCTACTAGTATGTATTTTAATAATTTCATAACTTATGTTTTTCATTTTAAAAAGACGCCATCAATCAAGTGAAAACAACCGTCTCCAAAAGCAAACGGGAAATTGGAATAAGTTGAAACCACTTGGCACTTGCCGTGTCCCTGCAATTCGAGGTTCAGAGTGCTTCCATTATCCGTATAAATGAGGTTGGGAGCTACGCTACTTTCAGTCTTGTATGTTCCGCTTTTGAAACTGGAACCGGGATAAGGATAGGCCGCGATGGTGTTTTTGGCACCGGTGATAAAATAGGAATTCAAATAATCCTTCAACGTCGCTGTGTCGAACTCTCCGGTCAGCTTGCCGTCTTCATCGAAAGAGGCATTGGTAGCGCCCGGAATCTTTCCTTCTGACAATGCTGTCTGTATGGCTTCATTCGTCGGAATAAATGCGACAAAGCGTCCTTTGCCAAAGATATTCATCATAGTCTCACCGACAGTAATACCCGCCTCCTTGAGCAATTGGGCAAAGTTGTAATAAACATAGCGCTTGTCGGCACAAATAGCGATGGAACGAGACAAGTCACCATTTTCCGCGCTAAAGAGCTGTTCATTGTCAAACCAATAAGAAGTACCGTTAGAGCCTTCACCAACTTTCGTGAACGAAGAGAATACCGTTCCTTGGAATTCTGGATTCAGTTGCATATTGAAACGGGCGTTACTAGTGATTTTCCCGTCTTTGACAAACCAGAAGTTCCAACTTGTCTGGGTAGTAATGACCCTTATCCCATTGTCCGGCAAAGAAGCCGATTGCGTTTCCGGGATATTCGCCGAATGAATATTCACAATACCTTGTTTGGAAGAATTGCTCAATTCCACCCATCCATCTTCCGTGTTCTGTTCCAACGTTGATGTGCTATAAGAGGTTCTAATCTCTGAACCTTCAAATTGCGCTGCTTTCGGAATCAACATAATGTATTTTGCATTGTTTGAAACGAAAGATGGTTGAAGAGAGGTTCCGTTCATTGCATAAAGGAACGAACGTGCTTCTTTATTTTGGAACATGGTGCCAAGTACGGAAGCAAAAGTAGTCGGTGTGCTGATTTTGTTCATACCATATAATACTCCGTTGACACACATAATTTTATCGTTCAGCGTATTCGGATTGACATTGATTTCGGAACCTTCCACAGACACGATTTTATCCTCACTTTTCGTACTACTGATACTCTTTTCTATGTCACCGGGAAATACTGCTAATCCGGCATCAATGAACTGACGCAGGAATGAATTCATAGCCAGTTTATCAACTTCGCCCAAGGAAGTATATCCTCCTTTTGCCCAGAATTCCTCAAAGAAGCTGTCGATTGCAGTATTGGACGGCGCAAAGATGGTATAACCCATAGCTGTCAAAGAGGTGAAAGCGAGTGAGGAGCTAACCGGCCATTCGCAAGCAATGTTAGGCAGACCATTGTGTTGATATTGGTATAAAGTGTCCACACCGTATGCTGCAGCATATGATTTGGTCAGGTTGTCATCGGCAACATATTCTCCAAAAGACTCGTATAGATTGAAAAATGTAGAATATTCGTCCCGTTTTTTCATCTCGGTATAGATAGTTTCCAAAGGTTCAAGCACACGGTCAATGGCATGAATGTAACCGTTGTTGGCTATAATGCCATACTCTTTGACAGATGCATTGGAAACATTGAATCCATTGTCTCCTGTCCAAGTGGAATTGGGGTAGAAAGCTTCGTAATTGCTTTTGGCATCCAGCTTTCTTGACTGAAAAAAGCGGTAAGAAAATACCGGAAGATAACGTTCAAGATGATACACCATAACGGAAGAACCATCGGATCTGTTTTCTAATTCCGGAGTGTCCGAACTTCTGGTGCGGTGCTTGTAGAATAATCCAGCATCAACATTTTTTTCTTCTTCCGTTTCTGTACTTCCCACAGGACGGAAATTAACTAGATTCTCTTTGGTGTAAGAGTAATAAAGTACATGATAACCAATGAGCTTTTTGACTTCGTTAATGGGCACGACTTCAATATTGGCATATCCTTTTTCGTTCAGATAAGCCTGAAAGGCTGTGTCATCAGGAGCCATGATAGTCAGAATACTTTTGCCTTCCAGCATTTGTTTGTAACCGGAAATCTCCAGTCCCCGTAGGAAGATAGAATAGTTACCGTGTTCACCGGAACTTAACACCTCCCATGCGTTGTCTGCCACCCAATCGGGCACTTCATAGTGCTCGTCCATCTTATCCTCACACGAAAGCAAGATCAATGGAAGGCATAGCAGCCACAACATCTTTTGTAAAAATGTAGCGTTTTTCATTGTTTGATAAATTATTAGATAAGTTACTATTCTCCGTATGCTTCTTGCCATGCTTTCTCATATTCATTTGGGAATTCAAGCGAAAGAGCATAGTTTTCAATATTAGTATATCCGTTTGCTGCAGTTCTTACAGCATCATTCGGATCATTTTTATTTAAGCCCCATTTATCTTCAAAATCATCGGGCATACCGTCACTGTCCGTATCTACTCTAGGAGTGCCAATATTGATGCTTTGCCAAGTCTTGGCAAGAGGGTATTGGCGTTCTAGGTTTTGGTTACGGAAAATCGTTCCTTTAATCCCTAATGTGGTTAGTTCATCAATCATGAATTGATCTACCAAATCACGATTGGGTAAAACCGGACCAACATTTTTAACAACCCAGTGATAGGCTTCTGTAGCACTAACTTTTATGGTGATTTCCGGATGCTGGCTGTCTGGTTTACTCAAAAAGACAGGAGTGGCACTGCAATAAGTTTGCCAATTGCCTTGCGTGATTTCAAATCCATTTAATGTGCCATCTTTATTATCATCGTAATAGTTGCCTACACAATAGGTATCGAAATCGCCATCACCGGTACCACCAATGAAAGGTTTAGTCGGATTTACTTGTTGATAAGTATCTGCCAAATAATTGTTATTGTCACTACTTATTCCATTATAATGATATTTCGTTTCATCATCGAACATACTCTTATCTGTAGTTGCTATAGGATATGACGTATTCACCCATGTATAAGCTGGTCCTTTGATAAAATAATTATTTTCAATGACTGTGTTGGAGTGCCCAGAAGATTCGCCACCCATATTATAAGCTGCTCCATTTCCCCAATTGTAGAGAACATTATTAACAAATTGATTCAGTCCTTTTACTTTAAAATTACGAGTCTTATTATCAATAAATAGATTTCGGTAAACAGTAATTCCTTCTTCGTCACTCGTTTGAACTAATCCTCCACAAGAGTGATTCTGACATCCTTGCCCTAGTATTGAATTTTGTAATGTAATGTTATAAAGTCCCTCTGGCTGTTTGTCATTGTTAAGTGAAAAACATTCATCTGTCCCCCATGTAAAAGAACAATGGTCATAAATTTGGTCGTGACCGTAAGCCGCTCCTCCCGCATCTATATTGTCACTGCCACTAACCTGCCGACCGGCACGCATACGCATATAGCGTACAATCAGGTTATCTGCATTGGTAGAAGAAGTCCTACCATTATAAAGTTCAATACCATCACCTGGAGCTGTTTGGAACAGAACCGTTTGGTTGTCCTTAAATACGAGCACTTCTTTGTTTAAATCAATCACACCCGATACGTTAAATACTATAATTCTGTTTGACTGGCTGACGGCATCTCTTAGTGACCCTGTACCGCTATTATTCAGATTGGTTACAACATAAACAGATTTAGTGTTACTTCCACGGGCACCATCAGCGTTTCTTCCATATCCCACTGCACCAGGAAATGCTGGTGCATTATTACTGGTAAAGGAAGGAAATGCCGGACCTGTAATGCCTTCATTATTACCTTCTTCATCATCCTCCACAAAAGTAATAGGGGGATTAATAGCAGGGTCTACATCTTCTTCATCTACCGGTTCTTTATCAACACAAGCCGCTAGCGATGAAAGCGAAAATAAGAAGAAATAGAAAATGCTTGTAAAGCATTTCATGGCAATAGATATGCCTTTCCTCTGAAAAGATACAGTGTTTTTCATTCTTATAAAATTATAATTAAAAATACTTATTTGATTAATAAATAAAATCAAATTTAAAAAGTGTACATCCTTTAAGGAGTGCCCTTAATAATATTCTTAGGAATAGAAATATCCACAAATACCCTTACAAAAGTGTTGCAATATATAGCAAATATTTTCATCCCAGAATCTTGTTATTTATTCAACTCAATACATCCCATAATGAAAGGTCCTGTTGCTTTAGCATCATTATCTCTCATCTTCTCTCCTATATAATACTCGAAACTGCCGTCACGGTAAGGCTTACCACCTAACCCACCCACTTGGCAACATCTTGTCAATGTCAATGTTCCGTCCGGATTTGAGATTAGCAGTTTATTGCACAGACCTTTAAAGGCTTTTTCTGCAATGGCACGATATCTACTATCAATATATCCTTTATTTACAGCTTTCATATAGGCATACATACATTGTGTCGTAACAGAAGCTTCCGGAAAATTACCGGTACGTGAAGGTTGGTCAATTACCTGATACCACAAGCCATTTTTATCTTGGTATTTTGAAAGGGTTTCTGCTAATTCTTTCGTCCATTTAATCATATCAGCATAACCTGAATGATCTTGGGGAATATATTCCAAAGCATCTACCATAGCCATAAACCACCAACCTATACTACGTCCCCAGAAATTAGGAGAATGACCAGTCTCCGGATCAGCCCATCGCTGGCTCCGGTCTTCATTCCATGCATGATAGTAAAGTCCGGTCTTGGCGTCATAAGTATGTTGATGGCATAGAGTGAATTGTTTAACAGCCTCATCAATCCATTCCGGACAATTAAATTCAGCTCCATATCGAGCCATAAAAGGAGAAGCCATATACAATCCATCCAACCACATCTGATTAGGGTATATTTTCTTATGCCAGAAACCTCCATCTGTTGTACGAGGTTGCTTTTTTAGCTGATCTATCAAATTCTCGATAGCCAATTTATATTTCTCCTTTTTGGTTTCCTTGTACAAATCAAACAGAACTTTTCCGGAATTTATATAATCCAGATTATAGGTTTCTTTCTTATATAAATGAATCTCTCCTTTGTCGTCTACCAAAGAATCAGCCCATGCCTCTACATAATCAAAGTACCTACGGTCTCCTGTTTTCTTCCAAACTTGTAACATCGCACAACAACCTACTCCTTGCGCATAACCAAAATACAGGCGTTTTCCATGATCCAGTTGCCACGCTTCCGGGAAACGACGAATTTCCGAATCGGCAAACAGACGATAATAAGTGTCGGGAGCAAAAGTATCCGTACGGAAAGGAACTGCCGGAAGTCCGGCTTTATTAAACAGATTCACTCTAAAGAAAGTCCCATAACCGTAGCGTACAGCTACAGGTGCAGAGACATAAGTTGAAGAAAGTGTTATCGAACTTCCATCAATCACAGCATCAGCCGGATAAAACCGCGCATCATTGCCGGCAATAAAAAATCCTTTTACCGGTTCATTGCCGGGTGTCTGCAGGCCACCTTCCGCAAATTCAAAATCTAATGTAATTTCTCTCCCATTCACTTTCATTGATTTGTAGAGAGGTCCTGAATAAACAATCTTTTTACCATATTGCTTTGCTAATGCCCAAGCTGCCAGCCGTTCGCCCGGTGCAACTTTATTTCGTGGATGTATGTCGGTAGAATCGGCTGCATCCGTCACTACTGCCATACCAATGTTTTCAAGTCCACTTAACCATGTTTTTAATTGTGCTTCACGAATACCTGCCGGTTGTTTGTAATGTGGTGCAATCTGTACAAAATAGAAAGGCATATCCGGCTGATTCCATTCTTTCCGCCAACTATTTATCAAGTTAGTAAATACTTCCTGATATTTCTCATAGCGAACAGAGTTGGATTCTCCCTGATACCAGATATTTCCTTTCACTGTATACCCTACTATAGGAGCAATCATACCATTCCACAAAGTAGCCGGAACCTTACACTTATCTTTTTCCCTACTCACCTTTTCCTTCGAATATTGTTTTAAGACATCAGCATACAGCGGATTGTTTTCCATCACTTTCATACTTGTCCAGGATTCAGCATGTGTTCCTCCCCAAGTAGACTGAATCAATCCAACCGGTGTACTCAATTCTTTATACAATTTACGTCCAAAGACAAATCCTACAGCAGAAAAGTCCTTCAGATTCTCCGGATTACAAACCACCCACTTTCCAACGCAATCTTCTTTTTCACCATCAGGTGCCAGTTGATGCTCTACATGAAACAGGCGGATTTCCGGAAAATCAGCATCTTTCATTTCTTCCGCTTCATTCAACATTCCTGTTTTCCATTTCACTTGCGGATTACGGGCTACGGGAAATTCCATATTTGACTGTCCCGTACAAAGCCAAACTTCACCTATTAATATATTATTGATCCGGATCTTATTATCACCTTTCAACATTACAGATTGTCCGGAAGTAGCAGCCGGTGTTTGTATCATCAGTTCCCAATGACCGTTTGCTAAAGCAGTCACCTTGTATTTCTTATGATCCCATGAAGTCTTTACCAAAATCTTTTCTCCGGGACGTGCTTTTCCCCAAAAACGTACTTTCGCATTTTGCTGAAGTACCATATTATCTGATAATATAGAAGGAAGTTGTATATCTGCATGAATACCTATTGGAAAGAAACAGACCAATAACCACAGACAAAAAATAATTCTACAGAATTTCATTGTATTTTATAGTTTTAGATTCAATATTTTACTGAATAAGCACATGTCAAAGATACCGCATTACATGGTAGAGTTAAAGAAAAGGAATATGGAGAATTCGACTTTCTTATGTAAATTCATGTGCGTACAGCCCATCACACGCCTATTTTGTACGATTTTACAGGCTATGTACGATTTTCCAGTCTTTCTACCATTCTTTTTTAATTCACTTTATTTATCTCAACCTTTCTCATAACCAATGCATCAATAATATTTTCATCTATCTTCACATCTTTTTTAGCCGTAATAGTCAAATTGTCAAAACAGAAATTGGATAATTTATATTGTTTTGATTTCTCTACAGCAAAAAAGGAATCACAATCCAGATGAATATTACGCATTGTAATATAGCTGGAATACGAGACTGGCATATCCTTGCGATCTTTCAAATCATAAAACTGTGTCCAAGGAGCAATAAAGATACAATTGCGGACATTTCCTTTTATGTCTTCAACGAGGATGTACTTATATTGTTGGGGAGTATCCGGACGCATTTTCAACCACAACAGGCGTTTAGCCTGATCCAGATTACAGCGTCGAAGAATTATATTATGATTATATATCGATTCGCTACCGCAAGTCAGCACTCCGTGACAGAATCCGAAAGTACAGTCTTCAATGATAATATCACAATTGCCACCATTATCGGGATCTTGATCAGCCCATGGTCCTTTGCCACCTTTTAATGCAATTGCGTCATCATTAACCGACATATAGCATCCCTTGACAAGTACATTTTTACACGCATCAATATCGATTGCATCCGTACTTGGAGCCTTTATGGGAAAAGAAGGTGAAAAGATATGCAAATTCAAAAGTTTTACGCTATCACATTTATAAATGTGAGTTGTCCAAAACGGAGAATTAACAAGTCGCACATCTGAAACTTGTACATTATTGCTATGAGATATATGAAGTAGACGAGGACGCAATTCATCCATATTAGTACATTTAGGAATAACACGCCGCCGCAACCAAAATGACTTCCAATATCGTTCACCGTTTCCATCAACTTTTCCGTTTCCGGAAAGGGTGAAACCATCTACCTTATCAACATTAATCAAAGCTGAAAAGTACTTTAGGTTCTGTCCCTCCATCCGTGTTTCTATTACAGGAAAGTTGCTAATATCGTCACTACCTTTTAATATAGCTTTCTCTTCCAAATGCAAGTGTGTTCCCGGTTTAAAGAAAAGCGCACCACTAAGATAAGTACCTTCAGGTATAACAATGACTCCGCCTCCATTATCAGACGCCAAATCTATAACAGCCTGAATTTGCTCTGTCTGTAACAGTGTACTATCATTCACTACTCCATAGTCGGTAATCAAGAAATTCTTTCCTAATCCATTTATATCAGTTTTTTCATTTTTGTAAAACCAATCCGGTATAATTTTACCATCGGGAAATTTTTCCTGACTAAACAGTTGCAGACTACAACATGTCGCTACTATTAAAAATGCTGACTTTATCATTTTCTATATCTCGTTACTTTTTTTGCAAAAGTACCGCATGTTTCCATTTGCCCCAAAGCAAAGGATATGGAGATATTGATTTTCTTATGGAGTTCTATGCAAAAGATTCAAATACTACTTATCTATATACAATATTCCATATTCAGACTTATTTTTGTACATATATCGAATTAAAATAAAACGCTCTCTACAGTATCAAAAAAGCGCATCCTCTTTATAAAAGAAGACACGCTACGAATAGAGTTAAGTTTTTCTTATATCATTTATTCCGGGATGAACAATCCGGTAGACTATTATTTTGTAAACACAATCTCTCCTTTACGTCCGCCACCACGAAGAAAGATTTCATAAGTACTATTACCTGATTCTTTTATTTCCAACAGATCCAAATCCGTATTTTTTGTTTGTTCCCCGCGTATAACCGTTTTTAATACCCCTCCTGTTTTCCGCCCAGTTGAAAGTCCTCCTTTCCAAGTGAGTATATATTGTTTTCCTTCTGTTAGATTGGTTATTGCTACTTTTTCTGTAGCCAAAGTCATGCACCAGTTATTGGGCTGTTCAAGTTCGATCGCAATATCCCAGGTGAAATGAGGAGTTCCGGTTATACCAGTTTCTTCCGTAATAGTATCTTCCTTGCTACATGATGCGATAAGAACACAAAGTAGCAGGAAAAGCATTGCTTTCCTAAATATATCCAATGGTCTGTTTATTATCGTTTCTCTATTCATATTCTCTTTATTTTATGAATCGGTTTCATAATTCTATATTTCTGCGTCACCTGATCTGTTTCAATTTAGTTACGCCACCATTATCTGTCGTCGCTTTCAAATCAATTTCTCCCTTATAGGCCGATAAATCCACTTGTCTATCAGAGAAAGAAACTGCCTTACCATTAATATAGAAGTACACA
The DNA here is from genome assembly GCF_001314995.1 of Bacteroides ovatus. Lineage (NCBI taxonomy): Bacteria > Pseudomonadati > Bacteroidota > Bacteroidia > Bacteroidales > Bacteroidaceae > Bacteroides > Bacteroides ovatus. Next base: position 5,780,940 of record NZ_CP012938.1, on the reverse strand, counting down.
AATGCTTCTGCGCCATGACCTACTATCTTTGCCACATCTCCCTCAACAAGTATTGCCGCATCTTCCAGCCAATCATAGCTAGTATCTTCACTGCCCCCGGCAAGAAAACAACCCATTCCGGCATTATATAATTTACTATTCGTCTTCAGCCGCAAAAATTCTACATAAGGAAGACTTCCGTCTGACTTACGAGGTAAGGCAAGCTGGGAAGCATCCAAACTAACAAAATCATCATCCGTCACAGCCATATCTACCGGAAGAAAAGAGTTGTTTGCTATTTCACATTCCGCTTGATTAACGTCTATGATATGTTTTCCCGAAGACTTTGGTGTATGCGACAAGTTATTCTTTATAATATGACCATATCCCGGCACGTCAACCGCTTCCGATGCAGTCTTCCTGTTCAACATACAGAAATTGGACGGGTTCTGATAACCCGTATTATTATACCACGCTATCCCTCCTAAATGATGATTGGCATAAAACCCCTTATTCTTATTCATATAAGCAAGGCAGTACTGAACAATGTGCATAGGAATCACACTTGGTGCTTTAGGATTATCACTCATCCCATATCCTCCGGACTTAAATCCGGTGCCATCACCAGCTTTACCACCGTCTTTCGTATATCCATTCAAGAAAGACCAACAGTTATCAATGGTAAAAACCGCCTGGCAGTTAATCAAATCAAAACCATCATCACTGTTATACCACGCACGACACCCCCGGAATACATTGCCTGTATATTGGGGAGAAGTGAGATGTCCACCGAATCCGTCGACGTTTCCACCTTTACCGCCATCGGATACAGGATCATAATTATTATAGGCATCGCAATTCAGCACCAGATTGTTCTTACCCGTCACTATATAGAAACCGATCGCCATACCGTCATGCATCGACAGATGTTCGTAGATATTATCACTTCCCCCTTCATTGCGGAAACATTCGGACTGGGTATGTCCCACAATAGTTACTTGTGTTCCCACCACCTCTATATTTCTGAAATGCAAATAAGAGCCACTTACATAAAACACAATAACACGTTCATTTTCCGGCTTTACCGCCGAAAGGTCAAAAACCGGACGCTCATTTTTATAACCGGAGTAACAAATTCGTTTGTCCGGTCCAGTTCCACTCTTTGACATTTTAAATACCCGGCTCCAAGTAGTACTTCCCGCAGTATAATGTTCCATTATCTCTGCTTCCGTCACTCGATATGTACCTTGCCGGATATATACAGTATCTCCTGCCATCACTTTTGATTGTGCTTTGTCCAACGTGGCAAAAGGCTTATCAATCGTCCCACTGTTTGAATCGCTTCCATTAGTAGCCACAAAATAATTCGTAGCCGAAAGAGAAAAGAGGAAACATCCTATAAAAAAAAGAAGAAGGCTAATGCGTTTCATGGTATATCAAGTATTATGTAGCAGCAAAGCTACTGTTTTTTATACCATAGGAGCTGTAATATCGTACGCAAAGAATAGAGTTTTGTGACAACGACGTCTATATCATTTACTTTTCATAACATATCCAAGATAAAGCATAATTTATCTTGAACCAAAAAGAAAAAAGATGACTCTTCTTTCATAATCTTCGTCAACGTTCTTAATAAACTATTGAAGAGTTTATTATAAACGGTATCCAAGTTTATTATAAACGATGAATCTCCGAATTAAGGATATAACCGTGATTTTTCGCAACAAAAAAGGCTGCAAATCCCATAAAGATTCACAGCCTTTGGCTCATACAGAAACTCTCACAGCTTAACTACTGTAAGGACTCCCTGATATATTGTCATCATATTGTACTAGTTTCTTTTTCATTCTTTTTAATCAAACCTTTTATCCATTGATATTCACACCTACAAATATACAACATAAAAAAGGCTTTGTCAAGAGCTTCCTGCCTGTAAGGAGAATTATTTGTAATTAATCTCAATCTTACTATCTATATTATCCGTTTGCCGCAATCGGCTTTTATCTTTTACCGTCAAATGAATATCCTGTAACTGGAAATTCTTTCCATAAGTTATCTTTCCGACAGATTCCACCTCCGCATTAATGTTAGACAGATAAAAATTCTCGATGCGATGACTTGCGCTCCATCCCGAAGCGGAAATAAAACGTTTTGCTCCATCTGCTTTTACGTGAGAGAAATACACATTACGAAAATGAGGATACCCCTTTTCCTTCGGCTCTACCGGAGTCAACATAGTAGTCCAGTGTTCAGGAACATCTTTTCCTTCATATTCTTTCGGCAAGGCAGAATAACTATATTTCGGATTCCAGTTCAAATCGACAGACAGAATATGAGTCACACTATCAGCCTCAACACGCGTCATATAGATATTCTCGACCGTTCCGCCACGGTTCATGGATGATTTCAGACGCAATGTCGTTCCTGTGCCATACGCTATCAGATCATGAGCCAGTACATTGCGGATAGAACCGGAAGTCTCACTTCCGCAAGTCAGCAAGCCCGCACCTTTACGGGCAATACAGTTACGAACCACCACATTCTCCGTCGGACGATTCACACGCAGTCCATCCGCGTCACGCCCTGCCTTAATACAAATATTATCATCGTTGCAATCCACATCACAGTTTTCTACCAGAATATTGGTGGATGAATCAATATCAATGCCATCCGTACTTGGTCCGTGACCTCCTACATTATTATTAATAGTAAGTCCGCTCACCGAACAATGATCCGAATACAAAATCTGACAAGCCCAGAATCCCGTACGCACCAACGTAAAGTCTTTCAACGTGATATGCTTGCTGTTGGAAACCAGTACTCCCCTCACCCGCTTGCAATCATAATCCACAATCCAGCGCAGATTCTTCTTCTCATATTCCTCCCGCATCGCCCAATATTTATCCCAGAATACTTTTCCGCGGCAATCGATAAAGCCTTCCCCCGTAAGAGCGGCATTTTCCGCATCCATTATATTGATAACAGCCGAAGGCCATGTCATTTCGATACCGGCAATGCGGGAAGGAAATTCCGGATAGTCCTGAATATTATCACTCGCAAGCAAGGTAGTACCTTTACTAAGATGCAGGTTCACACCACTCTTGATAAACAAAGCACCTATTTTATAATACCCCGGGGCAACAACTACCGTGCCTCCTCCCTGTTGGTGACAAGCATCAATAGCGGCCTGGATAGCAGGAGTACTAAATACGGAAGTGTCATTCCGCAACCCGAACTTTCCGGCATCCCATTCTGTGTTTTTCGGAGTCCTCTGCGCCCCCACCTGATCGGCCCACGATAAATCCGGCTTTGCAGACACACTTCCCCAATCATAAGCGGGAGTTGTCTTTTTCGGAGTTGTAACACCAATCAAGGCCAATAGTACAATAGATAAAAGATACTTCATAATTACTTCTTTTAGTTCATGTTGCAAAATTATCGCATATCATCAAAGAGGTAATGGACGGATGTACGCAAAAGATAGAATATTATATCATACGGACAATTAATTTGAAAGGGTGCACAATTGTATATAGTCTTTGTACATTTCTCCATTTCATACATTCAAAAAAGGAGTAATTTTGCGAGTGAATAAATATAATAAGGTCCAAACCGATGAAACAAATATGAGAAGAATTGCAATTTATCTATTGTGCATATTCATGTTGCTGCCTGTTGCAACAATGACAGCACAACCTGGTTATAACTACTCAAAGTTACAACGGGAGAAACTAAACCGCGGCGTAGTTGCCATTCGCGAAAACCCTTCAGAAGTAATCGTTTCGTGGAGGTATCTTTCTTCCGATCCGATACAGACCGGTTTCAATGTGTACAGAGACGGGAAGAAACTGACAGACACTCCCATCACAGTCAGCACCTTGTTCCGTGATAAGAATAACAGTCAGAAAACGGCTGTTTACGAAGTACGTCCTGTTCTAAAAGGCAAGGAGACGCATCACATTGACGGTACATACACACTCCCGGAAAACGCGCCTCTCGGCTATCTGGAAATTCCCCTGCAAAAACCGGCGGACGGAATAACTCCGGCAGGTGATACCTACACGTACAGTCCCAATGATGCTTCCATCGGTGACGTAGACGGTGACGGCGAATACGAAATTATCCTCAAATGGGACCCCAGCAATTCACACGACAATGCACATGAAGGCTATACAGGCGAAGTATACATCGATTGTTACCGAATGAACGGAGAACAACTATGGCGTATCAACTTGGGTAAAAACATACGTGCAGGAGCTCATTATACTCAATTCATGGTGTACGATCTGGATGGTGACGGCAAAGCGGAAGTAGTGATGCGGACTGCCGACGGAACAATAGACAGCAAAGGGAAAGTGATAGGAGATGCAAATGCAGACTATCGCGAAGAGGGAACTTTCGATCCCAGCAGAAATCAGATAATGAAACAAGGACGTATTCTGAAAGGCAAAGAATACCTGACTGTTTTTTCTGGAGACACCGGTGAAGCCTTACATACCATCGACTATATCCCTGCCCGCGGCAACGTTGCCGACTGGGGAGACGCAAAAGGTAACCGAAGCGACCGCTTCCTGGCTTGTGTAGCCTATCTTGACGGAGTACACCCAAGTGTTGTCATGTGCCGAGGCTACTACACGCGTACTGTTCTGGCTGCCTTCGACTGGAACGGAAAAGAACTGAAGAACCGTTGGGTATTCGACAGCAACCATCCCGGATGTGAGCAGTACGCCGGACAAGGAAACCACAATCTGCGTGTAGGCGATGTGGATGGTGATGGATGCGACGAAATCATTTACGGTTCCTGTGCTATCGACCACAACGGCAAAGGACTTTATTCTACCCGAATGGGACATGGAGACGCCATCCACCTGACACATTTTGACCCTTCACGAAAAGGTCTGCAAGTGTGGGACTGCCATGAAAACAAACGTGACGGCTCCACTTATAGAGATGCTGCAACGGGAGAAGTGTTGTTGCAGCTAAAAAGCAATACCGATGTAGGACGTTGTATGGCCGCCGACATTGACCCGACTCATCCGGGTGTGGAAATGTGGTCAGGAGATTCACAAGGTATTCGAAACGTAAAAGGAGAAATCATAGCCCCCAAAATGAGAAATATGCCGACCAATATGGCTGTCTGGTGGGATGGAGACCTATTGCGCGAACTACTGGATAGAAGCATGATTATTAAATACGACTGGGAAAATAAAAAGTTTGTTCCGCTTGTCAAATTCACAGGAACTCTTTTCAACAATGGAACGAAATCGAATCCTTGTCTGCAAGGTGACATTATAGGCGACTGGCGGGAAGAAGTACTCGTACGCTCCGAGGACAACGCTTCTCTCCGGCTCTACGTATCGACTATCCCGACCGAATACAGATTCCACACCTTCCTTGAAGAACCGATATACAGAATCAGTATCGCTACCCAAAATGTAGGCTATAACCAGCCAACACAACCGGGATTCTATTTCGGACCGGACCTTATAAAGATGAAAGGTACTTTCAGAGGATATCAAATCAAGTAAGTGTTATACTAAAAGTATCAGCGCCAACCACAAATACACATCTCTTGCCCTTGGTATTTTACTATACGAAGGGCAGATTTGTTTAAAATCCAAAGAAATAACTATCTTTGCCTGCATATAACACATATAAATCCACTATGAAGAAGAATACATTCCTTATATTATCGCTTTTATTGCTTTATCTCTATCCACTGTCGGCCTCCGTGGAAATTCGCTCCAATAAGCTGACTACCGGAGATGGATTAGCAAATAATTCGACCCGCTATATGATGCAGGACAGTAAAGGATTTATCTGGCTGGGAACTCTCAACGGATTAAGTTATTATGACGGCAATTCTTTCGTCAATATCTATCCGGATATAAATAACCCGCTCTCATTAGCCGATTCCCGCATCCGAAGCATGGAAGAAGACCCGAACGGCTTCATGTGGATTTCAACAATTTCTTCTTTTATCAGTTGCTATGATTTGCGTCATGGCTGTTTTGTAGATTTCACCGGAAATGGGGAATACAAGGAAAACTATTCCAAATTCATTATCCTTTCCGACAACTCTATTTGGTTATGGCATAATCAAAACGGTTGCCGCAGAGTCGTTTATCAGGACGGCAAATTTTCATCGCAAGCGTATAAAGAGAAATCAGGCAACCTGCCTTCCGATAAAGTACAATTCGTTCTGGAAAGTGCAAAAGGAGAAGTCTGGATTGGTACGGACAAAGGGTTATTGAAGTATCAGAATGGTAAAACGAACAACCTCGACCCGCAACAACAGAACTGGGAACACATCATTTCTTATGATAAATACACTTGTATCATTACCGATAAAAATGAAATCTACCGTCATACCTATTCCACGGACAAGCTGGAAAAGGTTGCGTCGTTAGCCGAGGGCTTTGATGATATAGGCCACGTCACAGGCAACTTCCTCTTGCAGGATAAATGGGTATTGTTTACCGTCAACGGCAGCTATATACTGGATATTCCGACCGGTAAACTAAGTCGTTACTCGGAACTGAATATCAAAAATGGCGCTGTCACCAGGGACAATAAGAAAAATGTATGGGTACATAACTATACGGGCAATTTATGGTACGTCGATATAACCACCGGCAAAATCAAACCTTTCCAGTTCCTTTCCTCCAAACATATCGGTTACATCGATGTGGAACGTTACAGCATCGTACACGACTCACGGGACATTCTCTGGATATCGACTTACGGCAACGGGCTTTACGCTTATGAATTATCGACGGGTAACCTGCAACACTTCACATTCGAAGTCAATCAATCCAGCCACATCAACTCCAACTATCTTCAATTTGTAATGGAAGACCGTTCCGGAGGTATCTGGGTAAGCTCCGAATTCTCGGGTTTATCTCATTTGGAAATTCTGAACAAAGGAACACAGCGTATTCATCCCAGCGGTGAAAACAGTTCCGACCGCTCGAATACCATCCGCATGCTCTTTCAGACTCAAAACGGCAATATCTACATGGCCAACCGCATGGGTAGCCTTTACGAATACAACTCTGCCCTGACCAAAGTGATCCGGCAAGAGGACTTCACCCATAACGTTTACAGCATGAACGAAGATCAGGAAGGCAACTTATGGCTGGGAATGAGAGGGATCGGCCTTCGCATCGGCGCAAACAAATGGTATAAGAATGACCCCAGAAACGCTAACTCTCTATCCAACGACCAGGTTTACTCCATTTATCGCGATAGAAAAGGACGTATGTGGCTAGGCACTTTCGGTGGAGGATTAAATTTAGCAATTAAAACTACCGACGGCTACCAGTTCAAACACTTCTTACAAGACAACTACGGTGAAAAACGCATCCGTGTCATCGAAGAGGACAAGAACGGACGCATGTGGGTAGGCACGAACAACGGTATTTATATCTTCCATCCGGATTCACTGATTGCATCACCCAAGAATTACGTGATTTACAATCATGCCAACGGCACATTCCCCAGCAACGAGATCCGTTGTTTGATGAACGATGATAAAGGTAATATGTGGATTGGTACTTCCGGGGCCGGATTCGCAGTCTGCCACCCGGGAGACAGCTATCAACACCTGACTTTCGATTGCTATGATATAAAAGACGGATTATCCAATGCAGTCGTACAATCCATTGTCCAGAATAAGGACCATAAAATGTGGATTGCAACCGAATATGGCATCTCCCGTTTCACCCCGGCTACCAAACAGATAGAAAATTACTTTTTCTCTTCCTACACTTTAGGAAATGTATATAGTGAAAACACCGCTTGCGTCAGCAATGACGGCAAATTATTGTTCGGAACAAACTATGGCTTGGTAGTACTGGATGCCAACAAGATAGAGACGTTGGACAAGCCTGCCTCCGTTATCTTCACCGGACTTCAAATCAACGGTGCGCACATGCTTCCGGGAGTGGAGGATTCGCCTTTACAAGAAGCAATGCCTTACATCAACGAACTGAACCTGAAATATTATCAGAGTTCACTCACGATCTCTTTCTCTACCTTCAACTATCTGGACGGGGTATCCAAATACTCTTACAGTCTTCCTCCATACGATACGGAATGGAGTTCGCCCTCCAGCCTGAACTTTGCCACTTACCGGAATCTGCCTCCGGGCAAATATGAACTACATGTGAAAGCCTGCAACGCCGCCGGTATCTGGGGAGAAGAAAATGTGATGGAAATCGTAATAGCTCCTCCTTTCTGGAAAACCGGATGGGCTTACCTGATCTATGCCATTCTAATAGCCATAGCGGGTTACTTCAGTTTCCGTATTATCAGAAATTTCAATGCGCTGCGTAACCGTATCGCTGTAGAAAACCAGTTGACGGAGTATAAACTGGAATTCTTTACCAACATCTCTCATGAATTCCGCACTCCGTTGACACTGATTCAAGGTGCTTTGGAAAGAATTGTCAACATGGGAAACCACTCCAAGGATATGCAACACTCCCTGAAGATCATGGACAAGAGCACGAAACGAATGTTGAGGCTTATCAACCAACTACTGGAATTCCGGAAAATGCAGAAAAACAAACTCGCCCTCTCCCTGGAGGAAACGGATGTTGTCGCTTTCTGCTATGAGATATTCCTTAGTTTCAAGGACGTCAGCGAATCCAAAAACATGGATTTCCGTTTCGAGCCCTCACAGAACTCTTACAAGATGCCTGTGGATAAGGGGAATCTTGATAAAGTGATCTATAACCTGCTCTCCAACGCTTTTAAATATACTCCTTCCAACGGAAAGATTATATTCAAAGTAGACGTACAGGAACAGAAGAAACAGCTCTGCATACAAGTGATCGACACAGGACTGGGCATCCCGAAAGAGAAGCGTGCCGAACTGTTCAAACGCTTTATGCAAAGCAGCTTCTCACACAGCAGTGTAGGCGTCGGACTTCATCTGACATACGGTCTGATCAATATACATAAAGGAACGATTTCTTATAATGAGAATGAAGGCGGCGGTTCCATCTTCACCGTCGAACTACCAACGGACGCCAGTGTTTATGAAGAAAAAGATTTCCTGGTTCCTAACCAGTTATTGATTGAAGAAGAGAAACAACGCCATAAAGAGTTTGTCACAGACGAAAATACGGACGAACAGGCAGCACCTCCCGTACCGTTGAACAAGCGGAAAGTATTAATCATTGAAGATGATAATGATGTCCGCGAATTCCTGAAAGAAGAAATCAGTCATTACTTCGAAGTAGTGGCAGAAGCGGATGGTATCAGTGGCTTCGAACGTGCACAAACTTATGATGCAGATCTGATTATCTGCGACGTATTAATGCCGGGTATGACGGGATTCGAAGTGACCAAGAAATTAAAGAATGAATTTGCCACCAGCCACATTCCCATCATTCTGCTAACCGCCCTCAATATGGAAGAAAAATATCTGGAAGGTATCGAATCCGGCGCGGATGCTTATATCACCAAACCATTCAGCATCTCCTTATTACTGGCCAGAATCTCCAAACTGATCGAACAGCGGGACAAACTGCGTGAAAAATTCTCCAACGAACCGGGAATGGTTCATGCGGCTATCTGTACGAACAACAAGGACAGCAAATTCCTGGCAAAACTGAATGAAATGCTGAACGAGCACATGGTGGAAACGGAATTTTCCGTAGATGACTATGCCAACCTGATGGGATTGGGACGTACCGTATTCTACAAGAAAGTACGTGGTGTCACCGGATACTCTCCCAATGAATACCTGCGTGTCATTCGTTTGAAGAAAGCTGCGGAATTATTGTTAACCGAAGACCTGACTGTTTCCGAGATTTCCTACAAAGTAGGTATCAACGATCCCTATTATTTCAGCAAATGCTTCAAGAATCAATTCGGAATAGCCCCTTCTGTTTATCAGAAGAACGGTGGTAAAGCTCCGGCTTCCAATGATACGGCAGAGAACACAGAACAAGCTTCCGAAGAAAAAGAAGAAGAGAATGAAACGGATGTTTAAAAAGAACATGTGCTAACCGCAGATAATAGTATCTCATTCTCCTATCAACGGGGAATGTGTACTATTATCTGAAATTGTGTACAAATACCAGTCGCTTTTTTTCATCATGAGATAAAAATTACATCCTTTCCGTACGGTAGTATATGTATGTTTTCTCTCAATGTACTTCCTTTGCAGCAGAACATTTTAATAGACTATCATGAAACACAAATTATTTCTTTTCGTATTTCTGCTGACTGCACTGTCTGTCATCAACGGACAGGCATCCGAACGCAAAAAATACAATTTCAACAGCGAATGGAAGCTGCGGATAGGAGACTTTCCTAAAGCCAAAGACGCAAAATTCGACGACAGTAAATGGAAACAAGTGACTTTGCCTCATGCCTTCAATGAAGACGAAGCATTCAAACTTTCCATCGAACAATTGACAGATACAGTGGTATGGTATCGCAAGAATTTCCGGATTCCGGAACTGAAAAGTAATCAGAAAGTATTCGTCGAATTTGAAGGAGTACGCCAACGCGGAGACTTCTATCTCAACGGACATTATCTGGGCAGACACGAAAATGGTGTTATGGCGGTAGGGTTCGACCTGACTCCACATATCAAAGAGGGTGAGAACGTGATTGCCGTTCGCACCGACAACGACTGGATGTACAGAGAAGAAGGAACTAACTCTAAGTTCCAGTGGAACGACCGCAATTTCAATGCCAACTATGGCGGTATTCCTAAAAACGTCTTCTTGTACGTTACTGATAATGTATATCAGACTCTTCCCCTATATAGCAACCTGAAAACGACAGGCGTATACGTCTATGCCCAAGACTTCGACATCCAAGGACGCAAAGCTACGATTCATGCCGAATCGGAAGTCAGAAATGACAGTAAAGCTCCCCGGCAATTCAGCTATCAAGTGAGTGTACTTGATGCAGACGGCAAACTAATGAAAACTTTCCAAGGTGATAAAGTGACTTTGAAAGCCGGAGAGACTAAAACGGTAAAAGCATCCGCCACCCTCCATAATCTTCACTTCTGGAGTTGGGGATATGGTTACTTGTATACGGTAAAAACCGCTCTGAAAGATGACAACAATCAGGTATTCGATGAAGTAAGTACCCGCACCGGCTTCCGCAAGACACGTTTTGCAGAAGGAAAGATATGGCTGAACGACCGTATTATCCAAATGAAAGGATATGCACAGCGTACCAGCAACGAATGGCCGGCAGTAGGCCTGTCCGTACCTGCCTGGTTGAGCGATTTCTCTAATGACCTGATGGTGAAAGGAAACGCGAATCTGGTTCGCTGGATGCACGTTACTCCGTGGAAACAGGATGTAGAATCCTGCGACCGTGTAGGTCTGATACAGGCAATGCCTGCCGGAGATGCTGAAAAAGACCGTGAAGGACGTCAATGGGAACAACGGGTAGAGTTGATGCGAGACGCGATTATCTACAACCGTAATAATCCGAGTATCCTGTTCTACGAATGTGGCAACAAAGCCATCAGCCGCGAACACATGATAGAAATGAAAGCTGTCCGCGACAAATACGACCCGTTCGGCGGACGTGCCATCGGATCACGTGAAATGTTGGATATCCGCGAAGCAGAATACGGCGGCGAAATGCTGTACATTAACAGAAGCGAACATCATCCGATGTGGGCGACCGAATATTGCCGCGACGAAGGTTTAAGAAAGTACTGGGATGAATACAGCTATCCTTTCCATAAAGAAGGTGACGGACCACTTTATAAAGGACAACCGGCCACTGACTATAACCGCAACCAAGATGAGCTTGCCATCACCATGATAGCCCGCTGGTATGATTATTGGCGTGAGCGTCCCGGAACGGGTAACAGAGTCAGCTCCGGCGGTACTAAAATTATCTTCTCCGACACTAACACTCATTACCGGGGTGCGGAAAACTACCGAAGAAGTGGAGTGACGGACGCGATGCGTATCGAAAAAGATGCTTTCTACGCACATCAGGTAATGTGGGACGGATGGGTAGATACGGAAAAAGACCAGACCTACATCATCGGCCATTGGAACTATCCGGAAAATACGGTAAAACCTGTGCAGGTAGTATCTACTGGAGAAGAGGTGGAACTTTTCCTGAATGGTAACTCCCTGGGTAAAGGCAAACGCCAATACAATTTTCTCTTTACTTTCGACAACGTAGCCTTCAAACCGGGCAAGCTGGAAGCTGTCAGCTACAATAAAGCAGGGAAAGAAATCAGCCGCTATGCTCTAAATACAGCCGGTGAACCTGCCAGTCTGAAACTTACCGCTATCCAAAACCCCGAAGGATTTCATGCAGACGGTGCGGATATGGCATTGATACAGGTAGAAGTGGTAGATAAAGACGGAAAACGCTGTCCGTTGGACAACCGCACCGTTCAGTTCACACTCAACGGTCATGCGGAATGGCGCGGAGGTATTGCTCAAGGTGAAAACAATCATATTCTTGATACAAACCTTCCGGTAGAATGTGGTATCAACCGCGCACTGATCCGCAGTACGACGACTGCCGGAAAAGTAACTCTGACAGCACAGGCTAAAGGACTTCCAAGTGCCTCTCTCACATTGGAAACGGTGCCTGTAAAAGTGACTGGAGGTTTGAGTTCCTATCTTCCGCAGTCTACCTTGAAAGGCAGACTGGACAGAGGCGAAACACCTTCTACCCCTTCTTACAAAGACAGCAAAAAGGGCGTACGAATCGTTTCGGCAAAAGCCGGTTCCAACAATAATGATGCTGAAAAAAGCTACGATGATATCGAACTGACCGAATGGAAGAATGACGGCAAACTAAGCACTGCATGGATTACCTATACATTGGAAAGAGATGCCGAAATAGACGATATATGCATCAAACTGCAAGGATGGCGTTCACGAAGTTACCCGCTGGAAGTATATGCCGGCAACACCTTGATTTGGAGCGGAAACACGGATAAAAGCCTGGGATATATTCATCTCAATATAGAAAAGCCCGTACGTGCCAATACGATAACCATCCGCTTGAAAGGAAACACTAGTGACAAAGATGCTTTCGGACAGATTATCGAAGTAGAGGCTAAGGCCGCCAATAAAATGGAACTGGAAAAAAGCAGCAGCAAAAACCAGTTAAGAATCATCGAAGTAGAGTTTCTCGAAACAATCAAATAAATAGTTCTCAACAGGTATTAGATTTCTCACACGATTGTTAGTTTGATAAGAAGTCCTCCCGAGCGATAATAAACGTGAGGAGGACTTTTTATTACCTCCATAGTTTATAAAATCATAAAGCATATTTCTATCATGAAGAATTTACTGATCCTTTTCATACTTGCATTCAGCTGCAACTGTATGGCGGGCAACAACGAACCTGCCCATGTGATTATCACCGCCGGACAATCGAATACCGACGGACGTGTACCCAACGACCGTTTGCCGGATTACATCAAAACAATGGCAACAGATACGGCTTTTACGACAGGAGCCTACAAGTATTGCAGAATTGCCCAGAACCGTACAGACGGGAAATTCCGTCCCTTCTGGCCTAAGAGTAAAAGAAGAGCCAAACCCAATACCTGGGGGTACGATGCTATTACCTACTATTGGCTGGAACAATGGTGGCAAGAGCCTTTCTATGTTATCAAATGGGCAATCGGCGGAACTTCTATCGAGCCTTCCAATGCTTCGGACAAATCAATTCATTGGTCGGCAAATCCCGAATGGCTGGCAAATAATACGGCAACCAGTGAGAAAGGACGTTCTTTACTTCTGTCCTTCATCAATGACATAGACGGCTGCATCGACAATACATTATCCAAGTTGAAAAACGGTTATCAGATTGATGCATTCCTATGGCATCAGGGAGAAAGTGACCATGCACATGGAGATAAATATTATGAAAACCTGAAAGCAGTAGTCACTTATGTACGCAACCATCTAAGCGAAAAAACAGGAAAAGATTACTCCAACCTACCTTTTATTTTCGGTACGGTAGCCAAGAAGAACAAACAGTATGGCAGCGAAGTGGAAGCCGCCATGAAACGTTTTGCTAAAGAAGATAAGAACGCATATTTGATAGACATGTCGGATGCGGAATTGATGGGCGACCGTTTGCATTTCAACCAAAATTCTGCCGAATATTTGGGCAAACAGATGTATGAACAGATAAAGGCAATCCGTTGAAAAGGCTATATTTGTACGTTCATAGGGGGTGGCGTACAAATGCCAAATGTGTTTTTTAGCAATTAGTATGAAATTACATCTTTTCCGTACGAATACTTGAGCGTAATTTCTCCTAATACACTTCCTTTGCAGAGGAAGTCAGACAAATGGAAAAACAAACCATGTCTGCATCTTCCGTTATTTACTAATTTAATCACTTAGAGATATTAACATGAAAAACATTTTGCATGGAAATGGCAGTCTGGGAAGGAAGATTCAATATCTCCTTTTAATGACTCTGTTCGTAGTACAATCTACCCTGTCGTTCGCACAAAACCGGACGGTGACAGGTGTAGTCGTAGATGAGAAAGATGAACCGATTATCGGTGCAAACGTCACTGTGAAAGGAACCGCCAAAGGAACGATTACTGATTTAGACGGTAAATTCGTACTCTCCGCTCCCAAAAGTGCCAAACTGCTGGAAGTGTCTTTTATCGGATATAACACTCAAACAGTAACCATTACCGATAAAACGCTGCAAATCAAACTGTCGGAATCCGCTATCGCACTGGATGAAGTCGTAGCAATCGGCTACGGTAGTGCCAAGAAAGGAAATGTGACCGGAGCTATCGCCAAAGTAAATGCCGAAAAGCTGGAAGACCGGGCATCAACCAATATCGCTTCTTCCCTGCAAGGACAACTGGCAGGTGTGGAAGTTCGTAGCACCACCGGTGAACCGGGTTCCGAATTACAGATTCGTGTACGTGGAGCTGCTTCTATCAACGCAGATGCTACTCCTTTATATGTAGTAGACGGTATTCCTGTCGATGACCTCGGTAGCCTCAACCCCGGAGACATACAGTCTATTGAAGTATTAAAAGATGCTTCCTCATCGGCTATCTATGGTTCCCGCGGTGCCAATGGGGTTGTCTTGATTACCACCAAACAAGCCGGTACTGATGAAAAAGTGAGAGTACAGTTCCAGGCCTCTTTCGGTATTCAGTCATTGGAAAGAAAAGTAGATGTACTGTCGCCCGAAGAATGGATTGAATTCCGTACCGCATATAATAATAACAGATATATTTCTCAATACGGGAGTAAAGGGGCAACGATTGAAGATGATTACGCTACCCGTCTGGCAATGATCGGTGGAAAGGAAAGTTATTATTTCCTGAATGACCCCCGCTGGACAGAACCCGGTTACGGCAATCTGAAATTGATTGACTGGCAGGATGAATTCTTCCGTCTGGCTCCGATACAGAATTATCAACTCTCTCTTTCAAGTGGTCGCGGTAACACTAAATATCGTGTATCAATGGGATACACAGATCAGGAGGGTATCGCTATCGAAAGTAATTATAAGCGCTTGAATTTCCGTGCCAATGTAGAATCGAAAGTATTCAACCGGATTACTGTCGGAGTTAATCTGGCACCATCTGCCAGTTGGAATGAAGGAGGACGTGTAGATGGTAAAGACCGTCAGGCAACGAACGTACTTACCATGGCTCCGGTTGCAGAACCTGAAGATGGCATCTATACCGGTGCAGGGGCTTACGGCTACTATCGTTGGACCAGTTCCAGCAAAATCAGTCCTGTTGCCTATATGGAACATGTACAAAACAAAGGAGAAAAGGTGCAATTCAGTTCATCTGCCTATATTAAAGCGGATATATGGAATGGCATTAAAGCAGAAGTGACCGGTTCGTATAATTTTAATAGTGCCCAAAGCCGTTCTTTCGTACCGAGCACCATCACCAAATACCGGACGGATGTGGAAGGCTACAGAACGACAGCAAGTCGTACCGAATCACGTGGTAATAAATTCCTTCTCCAAGGGGTGTTGCATTACAACAAGACATTTGGCCGGCACACTGTTGGAGCAATGGCCGGTTATTCTATGGAAAGTTCCGGTGGTTCTTCCATGAGATTATCAGCCACTCAATTTCCGGACAACTCTCTGGAAGTGATCGATATGGCCGACGTCGTACTCACTGCTGCTACAGCGTCCTTATCAACTCCATCCCGCCTGATGTCTTACTTCGGACGTTTACAATACGAATATGACGATCGCTACCTGCTGACGGCAAGTATCCGCCGTGATGGCTCTTCCCGTTTCGGAAAAGCGAACCGTTGGGGTATCTTCCCGGCTGTTTCCGGTGCTTATCGTATCTCAAACGAAAAATTCTGGCCGAAAAATTTCGTCATGAATTCATTAAAACTGCGTGCCAGCTGGGGAACAAATGGTAACAACTCCATTCCTACAAATACAGCGCTTGCCAAACTAAGCAGTGCCAATTATTCATCCGGAAGTATTATCAACGGTTTTGCACCGACATCGCTCGCCAATCCTGATCTTGGCTGGGAAAAGACTGAAAGCTGGAATGTTGCTTTCGATATGGGATTGTTCAACAACCGTATCTTCCTTTCTGCCGACTATTATGTGAAAACAACCAAAGACTTGTTATACCAGGTGACTGTTCCCGCATTGCTCGGCTTTACCAAAGCATGGGGAAACATCGGTTCTATCCGTAACAAAGGTTTCGAACTGGAAGTAACTACGCAGAATCTGACAGGCAGACTGAAATGGAGCACTTCTCTGAACGTTTCTTACAATCAGAACAAAGTACTTAGCCTGGGAGATGATAACAGCACTGTATTTACAGGATATGACAGCACCACACAGGTGTTTATGGTGGACCAGCCATTGAGATCTTTTTATATGTACGATGCTGTCGGAGTCTATCAGACACAAGCTGACTTACAAAAATATCCTGTAATGCAGAACAGCAAAGTGGGCGACGTACGCTACCGGGACGCAAATGGCGACGGAGTTATCAATGACAGCGACCGCACCTTGATGGGCAAACCCGATCCGGATTATACTTTCGGTATAACAAACACCTTCAAGTATAAAAACTTCGACTTATCTTTCCTGATTACCGCACAGACAGGAGGCCAGATTTACAGCGTCCTGGGACGTGCCATGGACCGTCCGGGTATGGGAGCCAACGGTAATGTATTGTCTCATTGGAAAAATATGTGGAAATCGGAAGCAGAACCGGGCGACGGAAAAACTCCGGGTATCGACAACGCCAATACGGGACAGTTCTATGACAGCCGATGGTTATACAGTACAGATTTCATAAAACTCAAAAACGTAACATTGGGATACCGTATTCCATTCAAAAAGAAGTTCATACAGAATGCCCGTGTTTATCTGACAGGGGAAAATCTTCTGATGTGGGATAAATACGAAGGTGGTTTCTCACCTGAAGCTAACAATGGCGGTTCAACGGGAGACTATGACTACGGTTCATATCCGCAAGCCAGAGTCATTACGTTAGGAGTGAATGTTACATTCTAAATAAAAAAAGAAAGAAACTATGAAACTATATAAATATCTTATAAGTGGAGGATTAGCGCTGACATTGTCACTGTCCTCTTGTGAAAGTTGGCTGGAAGTGGAGCCTAACGACACACGTACCACGGACTATTTCTATTCAACTCCCAGTGAAATGGAACAAGCCATTATCGGTATCTACAACGGCCTGCTTCCTATTTCGGACTATTCCTGGCTTATGTCGGAAGTTCGTTCAGACAATGCGTGGGTGGATAAAACGACGGATAAACAACGTGACTATATCGATATAGGAACTTTCAATCCCAACATTTCTACCATCAGTACCCTTTCCGGAGCCTGGAATAATCTGTACGAGATTATAGCCCGTGCCAATATGTTTCTTAGCAAAACCGACGGGGTTACTTTCTCTTCAGAAGCTATCAAAAACCAGTTTATCGGCGAGGCCAAATTCCTTAGAGCATTGGCTTATTTTGACTTAGTACGCTACTTCGGACGTATTCCTATCGTATTGGAACCGGTATCTGTGAATGAAGCGATGACGATCAAACAGTCTGAACCGGTGGAGGTATATGAGACAGCAATCGTCCCGGATTTGGAGGACGCAGTAAAGAAACTGGTAGACACTCCGCTGAATTATATGGGAAACAGCGCTTCAGCCGGGCGTGCTACCCAAGTGGCTGCAAAGTCTTTATTAGGACGCGTTTATCTGACAATGGCAGGATATCCCGTACAGGATGCATCTAAAAAGGCGTTGGCCGAGGAACTATTTAGCGAGGTGATCGATTATTCTTTCGCCAACAATAAATATTGGGCGAGCACAGCCGACGAATGGATTAAAATATGGATCAGTGACAACGACAACAAATATCATATTTTCGAGATCCAGTATATTGCAGCCAAGAACTATGGTAATCCAATGGTATTCAACTCTGTACCGGCTGTCAACGATTCTTATACGAAGATACAAATGTCCGGTAACAGAATATGGTGTGAGAACCAATTGGACGGTATTTTCAAGCAAACCGACGAAACAGGTGCTTTCATTGACAAACGTTGTGCAGGAACTATCAATACAAGTGAATTTGTCGACGAAGACGGAACTCCATATACAGGAGGGGATTTCTTCCTGAAATTCTTCGAGCACAAAATGAAACGCAAACTTTTAGGATACGAAGACATCGATGACCAGATTGCCGACCGCACCTATTTCCCCATCAATTATCCACTAATTCGCCTGGAAGATGTGATGTTGATGTATGCTGAAATTGTAGGACCTACCGGCAAAGGGAAAGAAATGGTGAATAAGATTCGTACACGCGCCGGACTGGATGCTTTGGATGATGATATTACCATCGAGAATTTTGCAGACTCTGTAGATATTGAACGCCGCCGTGAACTGGCATCTGAAGGAATCCGCTGGCACGATTTGGTACGTCAGAACCGATATGTAGGTGTATTGCAGGATATGTTCAAGCGCAATGGTTCCGATGCCAACGGAGTAATCACCAAGCCGGAAACGTACGAATTATACAAACTGGTCACCAAAGACTCATACATCTACCCGATACCGGATTCACAAATGAAAGTAAAAGAAGGATTGTACGAACAGAATAAAGGATATAATTAAGCGACATAATACTATTTATAAATTTGTTTGAAGGTTAGTAGTGAAAGTCCTCCGGCGGCAGCTTGGAGGACTTTTACTTGTATATACAAAAAAGTTCCGGCAATGTTGTTTATTTGCCTGCCATCAAGTATCTTTGTTTATAAACTGAATTTTAATGCTTATGTGTAAACAACCAGATATCCTAGAAAGTGAAAAGATTCACTTTGCAGTCATGGCGATAGAAGCCGGAGCACGCGAAATGGGAATTTCTCCTATGGAAATGCGCCGACGTTTAGAGAAAATGAACCTAATCAAACGTCTTCTACTGGACAATTACGAAGTGATGCACACACAAAGCCTAAAACATGTAGGCGAGGATGTGGCTGAAGCTTTGAAAAACTGGGAAGCACAGGAGGGCGGAAAAGTATGAAAATAACACTTTATCATGGTTCCACCCTTTCTATAGAGCATCCTTTAGCCAAAGTGGGACGTGCCGATTTAGATTTCGGTAATGTTTGCTCAATCAGCAACTCATTGATACACAGCTACATTTTGATAAGAGTTTTCCACTGGATACAATGGACAGAAAAGGAGGTAATAAATGAGAGAACAAGTACTTTGGAGAAAAATAAGTCGTATCATCCTATTATTATCGGTCCGATTGGAGATAAGCCCGGAACGAGCATTAAATCTGTTTTATGAAACAAATGTATGTGCCATGTTACATGACTCCCGTTACGGTCTGCATCTAATGAGCGATACTTATATTATAAATGATGTATTACGTGAATTACAAGACAAGCAGTGATTCAAGAATATAATATAGCTTACCACAACTCAAAAAGGAGGAAAGTTGTCTACAATGCAACTCTCCCCCTCTTCTATTTAATAGATTAATATATTCTATTATTTTCCTATAGCGCCAGCCCAATCTCTGGCAAAGCGGAAATTACCGATATTTCCTTTAAAGCCACTGCGATTTCTAAACGAAATAGCTTTCAGACCAGCTTTCAATGCACCTTCTTCACCAGCCACTACAACATCGGCTTTCGGTTCATTCTGATTTAAATCAGGATCAACGAATAAAGAAACTTCATTCTTGTCATAATCAACTTTCAATACCAGCAGATGCGTTGTATTATAATCATATACCATAGGAGCTTCGTTACGTTCTTTCATCAAGCCTACAGCAAATTTGATTTTATCATTTCCTTCACGTCTGACATATACTTGACCACGATTTCCTCCGCCAACATAACTGGCACTGGCAGCCAAGATATCTGCCAAATTACTTGAACCGACTTTAGCAAAGTTCACCAGACAAGCCAGGTAATAAGTTCCTTTAGAGTAAACTTTTCCTGATTCTACCAAAGAATATACGCTGACACGGGAACCTTTCACACCTTGCGGAAAACCAAAATTGATAGATGATCCCGCCTCACTATATCCGTCATAAGTCAAAGCCTTTCCAACAGTAGGACTTACCACTCCTTCAACCGATGTCGTAGTAAATGCTCCACACCAAGTATCTACGTTAATAGGAGCCCGTTTATCATCATAAACCGTTTTCTCCAAAGTATCGCCTACCTTATAACCTTTCAACAGGTCATTCTTCAAAACTTGTGCCTGGCTTCCCAATGCAAGAACTGCCAACGCCATTGATACAAACACTTTTTTCATAATCCCTCTTCTATTTTATGTTTTTAATCTACGTTATTTATTGATATTGAACCGGAATAATCCGCTATTATATTTCCATTTATTAATTACCATCCGGTTTCTCTATCTCCGTAAACGGGCAAAGATTCCATTTAAAGTCTTCGAATCTGTCGGGATGGTCTGGATTGAATCCTTTATAATCCTTCCTCAAGAACTTCACCGCATCCAAATCAGCTTTCTTCATTCCTTCAATAATACATTTAGCCAGTTCATAAGCACCGAAAGTATTGGAGTGGGAATTATCTTTCAGTTCCTTTGTCTGTCCCGGATAAGTATTAGCCGGATAATGCACGAACGCATGTTTAGAGCCATCTTCGCCCATTGCCTCGTAAAGTGTACGACTTATTTCATTCAAATCAATCAAAGGTACGTTTTCTTTGGCTGCCAACCAACGAATCGCATCAGGATAATCAAGGTGAGTGTTTACAATCTTACCGTTCTTATCAAAACGACGACGTTGCGTCGGAGTCACTAATACAGGATACGCACCTCTGGAACGGGCTTCATCAATATAAATCTTCAGATTATACATGAAAGAATAGAAAGCTCCTTTGCCGGGTCCTTTCTGTTTCTGATCGTTGTGTCCGAACTCCATAAAGAGATAATCGCCCTTCTTCATCTGTGTCAGGGCTTTTTTCAAACGTCCGGCACCGATAAAGGTATTAGCAGATTCTCCGGATTCAGCATAATTGGCAATAGCTACCTGATCGGTGAACCACCGTGGAAACATTTGTCCCCAAGCGGCCCAAGGTTCGTTATCATAATCAACCACGGTGGAGTTGCCGCAAAGAAAAATGGTAGGCACTTTATCTGCACGTTCAATGACCAGAGAAGTGATACGGGGCGCATCACCATTAAATTCAATAGTCAGTTTTTCATCCCAGTTCAGTTTATTCTTTTCACGTGCCTTGATTTTGACTTTCTCTCTTTCGCTGATTTTCATGTTCCGCTTGTTGACAGTAAAAGATTCGGTAATCATTTCTCCCTTTTTAGTCGGAAGATTTTCAATAAACAGTCGGCGGGACTCGGCACGCACCGTAGTATTTCCGGCTGAATCCTTACTGCCAAGGGTGACGGTTACTTTATAATTGCCATCGGGAACATTGACGGAGAAGAAGAAAGGCTGATTACTTTTTCCATCCCATGCCGGTTGCAAATCATATCCGTAACCTTGTTCGTCATTGAACAAGGTTTCGGGTGTCACTTTAGTATATCCCTCTTTTACCTTTTTGTCGGAAGTAAAGTCGAATTTATAGACTTGCGCACGTACTAAAAGGCAACCGGTTACCAACAAAAGACTAATAAGAAATAGTATTCTCTTCATCATCATACAAATATCTTTAATTTAGAATCCCAGGAAAAAACGATAAGTGTAAGTATTGGTCTTGACACCACCGGTTCCTGCCGAGCCAGCTGTTTTAGAATAAGTAACAATGTACATATTCTTATTATTCCGTTCCGTACTACTCCAATAGGTAGCAGATATATCCATTGTTTTATCCGATACTTTTATCAACTTAGTATTCAGCTTACTCTCTAAAGAATTATCTTTATCCTGCAAAGCAACAAGTTCCCCACTGGAAGGCACATACCAACCGGTAGTTATAGACGGAGACGGGAAGCTACTTTCACAATCATCCTGATATTGGAAACATTCAAAATCTGTTTTGAAAGTATCGTAGTACAAATCTAATACTTCCGAGTTGTTATATCCCAAAAAGCGAAGAGGTTTGTTTTTATTATTTTCATTTGCATCATAATATCCGGTAACAGATACATAAGAAGAAGTAAACGAAGTAGTCATAAACCAGTCGTGTATACTTTGAGTAAGAGCAGGAGAGAATTTGCCCGTTTCTGTATAGAGGCTCATAACTAACCCATGAACACAATTGGGATGCGAACGGAGCAATGCATCATTAGTGGCAGTATAGGGAGTTCCCGCCACATCTTTATACAACACAGAAGGCATCGGATTTCCCACCCAACAAACGATTCCAATACAATTATCCTTTGCAGGTTCTGCTTCATTGCCACTTACCACACTTCCATCTGCATAATAATAATCGCCTACCTGCAGATGATGGGTCACCTCTTTATATCCACCATCGACAACAAAACGTTTGTATTTTCCTTCTTTCATCTTTTCAGCCGTATCAAGCGTACATTGCTTATCATTATAATGACCGATAATCTGATTTTCCGAAGACGGTTTTCTTAGCAAACGATATTCATCTTTCTTTGCGTCATAATAAGGAGAAATTTTAGTTCCTTCCTCCACATTATCAAGATAAAAAGCTACATCGACAGACATAGCAACATAAGGAGTTTCTTCCGGCATTGCCACTCCTTCGGCATCTGTAAAGATATAACGAGTGGAAGGCAACTTCACAACAACCAAGCTCATACGGTGTGTTAACTGAAAGCTCAATGAGTAGTTTCCGTTCTCACCAATCAATGCAGTTGCATTTGAGGTCATCAAATCCTGTTTCGCATATGCTTTCTGATCACTTTGTTCTGTTGTCAATTCCCAACCGGCTGCCAGAGGAGCAAAAAAATCATCACCTATCAAATCCGTTTTTCCTGTCATTTCCGATTGATAAGGATAGTAAGCATAGAAATTCACTCCCACCAGACGATCATCATACAATATCGGTTTACCCGACCAGCTCGAACCATTGAAAGTGAAAGGCATATTATTGATTTCGTCCAATATCGCACCGTCTTTCACGGCGAACAGTCCAATCTGGTCGCCTTGTGTAAAGGTCGTGACGAATCCCGTATCTTCTGTACGCGTAGACGGTTCATTGCTAATTATCCCTGTATCAGTCACGTTCAGTACAATCCCATTCCGTACATTTCCCGGAACTTCTTCCTCATTTTGAGAACAACCAGCCCAACCGAACAATAGGATTGCCAGCAAGGCCACTTGCATAAGTTTATATTGTTTCATCTTCGCTTCAAATTTTGAATATTATTCTCTATCAGTTCCTTCAACCTCTTCGTCATCACCGTCCCACGAAACAGAATCTTTTTCTATTGTCACTTTCAATCCCGGTTTACCAACTCCTACATTGTATGTATATTGGTGTCCACCTTCTAATATGCCTTCACCATTGCCCGGCGTATGACCGAAATTCCTGCCGTCTTTCAACGCAACTTTAAAGAATAATTTGCCGGACATATCCTGCGGAATCATCAGCAACTGAAAAGAATAAGCGTATCCTTCTCTGGCATTTTCCAACAAATAAGGTTTCATCACTGTCGCTTCAACTCCTGCGGCAGACTGTAATTTGCCTTCTGCCATACTGCCCTTTGTTACAGCACTTACAGTGAACACAATATCCTTCAAATCTTCTTCCGATACAGTGTCTCCGTCACCTTTCACGTTGATAATCAGCTTCACCGTTCCGTGATGGAATTTAAGCTTCCGCTCGCTACGGAATTTCATTTTCTCATAGGCATAAAGGAAATCCGAGTTTTTATATGATTCTTCAATAGTCTGATCGGAAGCTACGGTCCACTCTGTCAACAAAGTTTCCGAAGAAGGATACCAGGCAAACAAAGTCTCTTCTTCCGTCGTTGTATACCAATAAAGAGGATCGTTATTTTTAGCACTCATTTCTCCTGATTGAGAAACCTCATACAACTTTTGTGAGAAACCATCGTATAGGGAAACAAGCTCTCCTCCATCCCATTCAGTCTTCTCCCCGATGCTACGCGTGAAAGTTATAGCTGACTTTTCCGCCATTAGCTCCATCGGATATTTATTATTTTGAGACTCGTCTTCCACTACATTGGTACAAGCTCCGAAGAAACCTGCTACTGCCAATAAACAGCCGAGCCATAATTCATTTCTTTTCATATCATTCTTTTTTTGAATCCTTGTCAGTCGTTTATTCAGTAACCGAAGCAGTTACATCTTTATCATCTTCTACGATCCAGTCTTCTATTTCCGCTTTGGTGATTGTCATTGCAGGATTTTCGAAGGTCACATTATAAGGATAGGCATGTCCACTCTCCAGATTCTGAACAGGCATGTATTGCGTGTAGGTCTCATCATTCATTCTCACTTCCAGCAAAACTTTCTCCGGCATATCCTGTGGGAATAAAATAATGGATGCAGTCATTTCACCTTCTGCCGGTTTAGCAATATCCATGCTTAATTCTGAATTTGGAGTAGCACCGCTTTTGGCAACAGCCTCACCGGTAGTCACATTAAAAGAGCCTTCCAACTGCAGGCTTTTCAAATAGACTTTCATATTATTTAATGTAGCTCCGTTGGTTGCTTTAAACTTCAATATGATTTTAGTCATTTTATGTGAGAAGTCGAAGGTAACAGGAGACTCTGCACGAACTCCGGTAGCCTGGGCAAATAGAAAGTCTATTTGTGGCTGTTTGTCGGTTGTCTGGTCTGCTCCGCTGATTGTTTTTGCAATCACTCCTTCTGTACCCGGCAATGTACCATTCGCTCCCTGATACGGATAATAAGCATTCAAAGTAAACTCACCTTCTCCTTTCAAACGGATATTATTGTCTGTTGAGCCTTCGTTCACAACACGGAACGAACCTCCGGTTTCATTGCGATATTGGATATTAATATAGGTATCCACTGCATTAGCGGTCGCATTATCCTCATCCGCTTCAACAGTCACTCCAATCCGGTCGTCCGAGCCCCATGCCGCACCGACAGCACGAGTTTCCTGTACATTATTCACCACTTCATTGATATTTCCATAAATTTCGATGGGTTTATAAGCGCGATCCGCCTTTCCCGACTCTTCATCACTACAAGCAGAAAAAGCTAATGACACTACCATAGCAGCAGCTAAATACATGTTTTTCATTGATGTCTTCATTTTAAGTTATTGTTTTTTTTAGTTTTTTACTCCTGCAAATGTAGACGTACTTATTGAAGTATACAATGGACGATTGTACGCAAATACCTTGGCAATTATCCATTCAAGGGAAGTAAGGCTACCGGAGTATAATTACCCATGGAGAAGTGTATATTATTCTATTATTTCAGCTTGTACACTTCCGTTCCGGCAAGCAGGAAACAACCTACACCGTAATCTTCAAAGTCGGGTACACTCTTATAAGTAACCGGCTGACCGTCTTTGGGCTCCTTACCCGTACCTTGTACATATCCCAGGAATCCGTTCGGATGTACGGCATCTTTCACCATAGCGTTCCACGCTTTTAAAAGGATGGGAAGATATTCTTTACGGTCGAGCAGTCCGTTACGAACTCCCCAAGCCATACCGTAAACAAACAGTGCTGTGCCGGAAGTCTCTTTGCCTCCGAAGTTCGTAGGATCATGAAGGCTGACATTCCAGAAACCGTCTTCACGCTGACACTTCTTCAATGCCTTGCTCATGGTCAGGAAATCATTGACATAGTCCTGACGGTGTTTTTCGTCAGAGGGAATTTCATCCAAGACACGCACCAAAGCAGCATATACCCATCCGTTTCCACGACTCCAATAGCAATCCTCTCCATTAGGCTCCTTATAGGGAGGATTGAAATCCTGATCGCGCCACCACAGACCGTCTTTCTGATTGAACATACCGGTTTCATCGTGCTGACTGCGTGTATAATAGTACATATCCCACATCTTGTCGTAGTACTTCTGTTCCCCAGTCATCTTTCCGAATTTAGCAAAAATAGGCATTGCCATCTGTACAGCGTCAATCCACCACCAGTCGTTCACCTGCGGGGTGTTCACTACCATATCGATACTTGCTTTGATATTCCGGATCATGTTCGGGTCTGACGGACAAATATTATATAAGTCGATATACGTTTGTCCACAGCAATGGTCGTCGGCGTTACGGGTGGTATTGCCGTTTCTCATTCCCCATTTGTGAAAATCAGCCCAATCGTAGGCATACTTATAATAATCCTCACGCGGATAAATAGAATAGAGCGCCATCAGCCCCTCATAATATACGCCACGTGTCCAGATATTACTGGGACGTACACGACCATAAAAACTGGGGATAGTATAATCGGCATACTTTTTCATAAAGTAACCGTTCACTTTCTTCATGACCTCCAATGTTTCCTTTTGATCGGGCAAGTTTTGAGCATTTACACTGACAGCACCTGTCAATATGAAAAAGAGTAATAGTACTAATTTATTTTTCATGTACATTCTTAGATTATTTATTGTTGAAACTTACTTTAATTTTCCCTGCATACGGATTGAAATCGAAAAGAACTTTATCTCCGGAAATATGTGCGGAAAGCTGCTTTTTACCTTGTTTCACAGACACCTTTTCTACTGCTTCTCCCACAAGCACCATGGTTAATGGTTCTGTATATATTTTCTTGTCCAATGTCATTTCAGGAGTAATCGTCAATCCCCTCTTATGTGTGGAAACGTTTAATCGAATATCATCCCTCTCCCTTATATAAGCAGCCACTTCACGAAACGTACCTACCCAAATCTTATCTTCCAGACTTTTCACTTTATCCAAGTGTTCCCAAAACAACGAAGGTTCCTTAAAAGCATCATATCCGTAATTGATTCCATGCGTCATACCTACTCCCCACTCCTCTTTCGTCATTAAATCATCCAGCCATTTGGCAAATCGTTGAGGGCTAGATTTTCCGCCAATCGAAATCTGTTTGGTACGTGTTCCCACTCTGTTTTTAGAAGCCAGCGCAACGATCTCATCTGTCTTATAGTTATATGGATAACAATAAGTGACAGGCATCACACCTATATTGGCAAAAATCGCACTATCATTCTTCTCTATTTCAGATTTCACTTGTTCCAAGGTCAAACGCTTCGCATTCTGATGTGACCAGCTATGATTGGAGATTTCATGTCCGTTCTTTGCCATTTGCTTTAGTTCATCCCAAGTCATTCGAGGTAACTTGGATGATGCCCCTTGTTCCGTATAAAAACCGCAAACCCAGAAGGTTCCTCTAAAGCCACGCTTTTCCAATTCCGGCGCAGCCACTGTGGAATGTTCTGCCAAACCATCATCAAAAGTATAGGTGATAGCACAAGTTTTGTCCTGCTTATATTTGGCAACGTAAACTTTCCAATTGGCAGCTGATAGGGTACTTATACCCAAAATATAGAAAAAAGAAGTCAGAATAAATAAAGAAAGTGTTTTCATGATTCTATTAAATGATTAAAGATATGAATATGAAAGCCATAGTCACACACTATTTACCCTGCAAAGATAGGTGTACCTTCCCTATTGTACAATGGACTATTGTACACAAATACAAGGACTATTATTCAATATAAAGGTCCGGAAGCGAAATGGATAAAAATCTGTTCTACATGGAATCTCCTTCACTATTCACACCACGCTGATAAACCGATGGTGCTACCCCAAACTGTGCTTTAAAGCATTTACTGAAATAGAAAGGATCACTGATGCCTACCTTGTAAGAGACTTCCGCAACCGTCAGATTATCTTCTGACAGCAATAACTCCGCCGCTTTCTTCATGCGCACCACACGCAAATATTCATTAGGCGAATATCCTGTTACGCCGCGTAATTTCCGATAAAAAACAGTTCGTCCCAACTTCATAAGCTGCGCAAACTCGTCAATAGAAAATTCCGGGCGGGCAAGATTCTGTTCGAGAATGGCAGCCAAACGGTCTGCAAATTCTTTATCCCGGTCGGTAGTACACATAGCCGGACGCACAATACCCGGTTCACTGGAGAACTTCTCACGCAATTTATCGCGCTGCTCGATCAAACGGAATACACGTGCCAACAGCAGTTTAACGCTGAATGGTTTGGCGATGTATGCATCCGCACCTGCCTCAATTCCTTCCAGATGCTTTTCCGGTGAGTTCAACGCAGTCAGAAGGATAATGGGAATATGACTCGTATCAAAATCTGTTTTTAGTTTCTTGGTTACTTCAAATCCGGTCATACCCGGCATCAGAACATCACAGATAATCAGGTCGGCATCATACGTACGGGCCTTTTCAAATCCGGACGTGCCGTCGGCAGCCACTTCCACTTCAAAGTATGCGCCGATTTCTTCCCGTAGAAACTCACGGATATCATTATCATCTTCAATAATCAGCACTTTCCGTTTATTCAAAGGAGCAACCATCTTTTCCGGGTCAGGAAGCTCTTCCGAAAGCTGTAACAAATGATGTGCGTGACCATCCGCCTCTTTCAGCAATACGTTGCCCGGAACAAGGAAGTCTTTCTCCGAATACACCGTCTTATCTGTCGGAATACATACGGTAAATACAGAACCGCCACCTTCATTGTCTTTATATTCAATCGTGCCTTTATGTACCTGCACCAGTTCGTGGCTCAAATGCAGACCGACCCCAATACTGTCACCGGAGAAATTACTCTGCATAAACCGCTTGAACAATTCGTTCTGTTTCTCTTTAGGAATCCCCACTCCTGTATCCGAAACCTGAATTTGCAATGTTTGTTTCCCTTCGTCCACATTCACCGAAAGAATAATCGTTCCGTTGGAAGGAGTATATTTAAATGCATTTGAAAGCAGGTTATAAGTCACCTTATCCAAATTTCCTTTATCAATAAACATCTTATAAGATGGCACCGAAGGCAAGAAACGGAAGTTCATATTCTTCTGTTCCGCCACGTCGCCGAAACTCAAGAATATTTCATAAAGGAAAGAGATGACATCCGTTTCCTCTAAAGAGAGTGCCAGCTTATTATTCTGCATCTTTCTAAATTCCAGCAACTGATTGATAAGCCTCAACATACGCTGCGTGCTCTTATCCATTGTTTTCAGCGGATATATCAATTCACGCGGGATATCAGTCACACGTTGAATCTTCTCCAATGCTCCCTGAATCAAGGTAAGCGGAGTACGGAATTCATGAGAGATATTGGTAAAAAACACCAGTTTATATTCTGTCAACTGCTTTTCTACATTGATGCGGTTACGCAAGCCGTTAAAGTTACGAACGATACGGAAAGCAAAGTACAAGGCTATGATTAATAACAGCACATAACCCAGCATTGCCCAAGTCGTTTTCCAGAATGGAGGGACAATTACAATTTTCAGTGTAGTCTCGCTATCATTCCAAACACCTGATCCATTGCTCGACTTGACGTGAAGTATATAAGTTCCCGGATTAAGATACTTAAACGAAGCAAAATTCAGAGGAGAAGGAGCACTCCATCCCTGATCGTAATTTTCCAGCCAATACATATATTTGGTATGGCCGCTATCCGAATAATCAAAAGTAGAGAAATCTATCAAGAATGAGTTCTGAAAAAACTTTAGGGTTATTTCGTCCGAATAAGCCAACGATTGCTTTAACGGAGAGTCCTCCATCTGCGGATTCATCTGGGTTCCATTGACATATAAATCCGTGAAAACAACCGGGGAGAAAGTTTCGTTATCCTGTATCTTTTCAGGATCGATCACTATTAATCCGTAGTTTGTGCCAAAAAGCAGTTTTCCATCTTCGCGCATACAGGCACTATTCTCACTATACACATTTCCCAATGTATAGGAAGAAAAGAAATAGTTTTCAAAAGAATGGGTAGCCGGATTAAATTTGGAAATACCATATTCGGTGGCAACCCAGAGATTCCCCTTTTTATCTCCCAGAATAGACTGGATTACATCGTTAACCAATCCTTCGGAAGTTCCGTAATGTTCATATTTCAAAGAGCAATAGTTATCCTGCGGCTCACAAAGATTCAGTCCCGAACCGGACGTACCAATCCACATCCGCCCTTCCGTATCCCGATAGATACACTTGATTTCATTACTGCAAAACTTTCCGTTTGTATAACTGAAAAGATGATAATTATCAGCATCTGCAATCAATGAATCCGGATGAAAAATACAAATACCCTCACTGGTTCCTACCCACACCATCCCATTTGCGTCTTCTTCTATCACACGCACCATTCTCATCCCGAATGTTTGCTGGAAGAAATGACGGAATTTATATTTACCGTCGGGAGTAGGTTCAGCCAGTTCCAGCCCACCGCCAAATGTTCCTATCCACATGCGGTCTTTACGGTCGCGATAAATGGCAAAAACGTTATTATCGGATAAGGCTGTCAAATCAGAAGGATTATTATAATACCAGGTGTCCCCCACTTTGAGACCATTTCCACGAGTTCCCATCCACATTCGTCCCTGTTTGTCTTCGGTGAGAGCATAGATATTAGAATGGAAATATTGATTGGTCATTTTCGAATGAAGGCTCGAATCAAAGGTGTATAATCCCCCCTTACGCGTACCTACACAGATATCCCCATTAGACATTCTGGTAAGCATACGGATGGTGTTCGACCGGTCGAACAAATCACGGGATTCGGGATAGATACGGGAAGTTCCTTCATTCAATACGGAAATACGGGACAAGCCTGAATATTCCGAAGCTACCCAGATGCCACCGGCACGATCTTCCATCACATATTGCAGGAAATCCGAACTGATATGACTCTGGTCATTAATGTTCGCCACAAAATGCTCCAGTTTATCTTCGGCGGTATTATAAGCGAAAAGCCCATTTCCATAGGTCGAAATCCAAATAATTCCCCGAGAATCATGGACGATATGATAACGTTCAAAGTCGATATAACTTATCTTATCCTGGGGAATCAACTGGAAATCCTTACTCTCTCCGGTTTCGGCAAGCACGTATGTAAGCCGTCCCGTATGATTGTATATCCAATAATCTCCACGATTATCACGTATCAATTCTCCCTTTTTAATATTCAAACGAGGATCTGCGGCCATCTCTCCGGTAGCAAACTTATAAGTATATACTCCGGTAGTAGTCAGGATCACCCACTTATCTTTCAACAGGAAATTTCCGGTTGGCGATGTCGCCCCTGCCACAGTGGCAAGAGAAGCCAACTTTTGCATCTTTTGAGTAGCCTCCTGATAATAATAGATATCTCCATCTGCTGTAAGGAAATACATATCGTCCTTATAGGACAGCGAAGAAGTGAAGTGGATTAATCGGTCTTCTATCCGATATTGTCCGTTGGAGACAGAAACCAGTCCGCATTGAGTGCCGATCCAGATACGGCCACTGGCATCCTCATTCACAAATTTCACCCGGTTATCCGGCAGATTTCCACGTTCGGTCCTGAATACGGTAGATGTCATCTCACCATTTTTCTGATGTACCATCTTCCGGCAGCCATTTCCCGAATGGGAAAGCCAGACATCTCCGTTAGCAGCGACAAAAACCGTTGAATAATTCTGCCTTAACTCGCCACAACCGGTATAGTCCACAAAACGGGCACGTTGCAAATCATAGCAACTATATAATTCAGGTGTAGTAGAAATCCACAAAAAACCATCTTTATCTTCTGTCAGATCGTAAATACGGTTGTCTGCCAAAGATACCTCATCACCGATTTCCGGACGGAAAGTGAGAAAAGAGTTGCCATCATAACGACTTAACCCGTTCAAGGTAGCCAGCCACAAAAAACCTTTACTATCCTGATAAATATATCGAATAGAGTTATTGGGAAGGCCGTCACTCGTTCTCATTTGTGTAGAACGAAGCTCAATTGCACTATAAGCATTCAACACAAAACTAACAAGAAAGGTAAAGATCAAAAGGTGTCTTTGCATCATATAGATTCCAAGATTAATAATAAATGTTGGACAAAAATAGTCAAGATAGTTGAGATAATGAAAGAAACGGCTCACCTAATTACTAAAAAATCAATCCATGTGGAATACTTCCGGCAAAGGAATGGACACCGGTGAGTTGTCCGGATTCACTTCCATGATATCCGCCATATAGTCCCACCATTTCTGCACAATCTCCGTATTACCCAAGTCCTGCGAACCGGCCTCACCTTCCGTTTTCTGGAAAGCAAACAGGATATTGGTCTCCTTATCCCAATAAATCGAATAGTCCGACACTCCGTTTTTGGAAAGCAATGCTTTCAATTCAGGCCAGATGGCAGCGTGTCTTTTCTCATATTCAGCTTCACATCCGGGTTTTAAATACATTTTAAAAGCTTCTCGTTTCATGGTTCTATCTATTTAAAGTTAATCTTTCTTTTCTTCTGTATCGATGGCAAAAATAGGTGCAGTCGTCTTCTGTTTCACCTGATAATACTGAACGGCACTGTCATTCATCTGCGGGTACTGATTCTTCAATAGAGAGATCATTTCCGCACCTGCCCAAAGCACTGGTCCGTATCCATGTGCCGCATATACATTGACCGGACGATAGTAATA
Source organism: Bacteroides ovatus (assembly GCF_001314995.1). Classification (NCBI taxonomy): domain Bacteria; kingdom Pseudomonadati; phylum Bacteroidota; class Bacteroidia; order Bacteroidales; family Bacteroidaceae; genus Bacteroides; species Bacteroides ovatus. Next base: position 5,747,924 of record NZ_CP012938.1, on the reverse strand, counting down.
AAAAGCAGGATCGAAAGCCATCCCCGTACCCACACAAGTGCCTTCCACCTGACCTTCCGCATTGATCTTACCGGCCACGGCATGCCATCCCAAATGAGCGACAGGTCCATAAGCAATGGCATCAATCCAGCCTTTATTGATAGCATGCGCCAAACAGTATACGTAAATAGCCGTAGCAGACGTCTCCAGATAAGAATCATTCCGGTCGAGCAATTGATGCCAAAGCCCTTCTCCACTTTGCAAGGCAGTCACTCCGCGTACATGAGCCCGGAAATAATCCATCACTTTCGCACGTTGGGGGTAATCTTCCGGCAATACATCGAGCAATTCGCATGCTGTCAGCATAGCCCACCCATTGGCACGCGCCCAACAAAAGGCAGGATGATCGGTACTGCTTTCTACCCATCCATGACGATACAATCCTTTTTCAGGGATAAACATTCGGTCGGCAAATTGCAGGAATTGTCTCACCGCTTCTGCCAGATATTTATCTTTTTGCTCCTTGTCATAATAACTCATTTGTGCTACTGCCGGAATACCCATAAACATATCATCCAGCCAAAGTGTATTATGTTGCGGACGATTGCGGGCAAAAGTACCATCTGCCAACCGGTATTCTTTATTCTGAATAAAATCAAAATAGTTCTCAATTAATCCGTCTACAGGAAGTGAGCGGTCTTTCACACGGACTTTCACCATCGCTGCACACACAGCCCCGGCATCATCCAGGGCATGAGGAGTGAGGATTTGCAGCAGTTGAGGGTCTGTTGTACCTTTCTCTTCGTACACACGTTTAAAATGAGGCGCCACTTCCGCCAGAAAGCGGAAACGGTTCTGCACATAGTCCATGTAACGTTGATCGCCCGTGGCTTCGGCAGCTGCTATCAAGGCTGAATAGGTTACTCCCCATTCGTAACTTGCCAGACGGAAAGCACCACGTTCCAGTTGCGCTTCCTCTCCCATCGTGGTGTAGTCGGTAATCAGTTTACCTGTGTTCTTATCTACCACGCGTGCCGGAGTCTCCTTATCAATATAAGCAAATACACGATCTATATCTTTCTTGACCTGCCCGGGTGTCAGGTCACCATAAGTGCCCTGATAAGCAGGTTGCAGCAAATGCAAAGGAGTATTTGAATCATTCACTACCGTTTTCTTTTTCTGTGCACTAACCGGCAAAGTTGCCAGCAATAAAGCAATGGTTATGATACGAATATTCATAATCTATTTTTTAGGTATTTTACATCCTCTGAATACAGTGCCCTGAAGCTCCGGTCCGAAATAGAATCCGGGCTGTGTAGGCTGATTATAAGCCACATTCTGGGTAGCGATACTTATACGATAAATCGGATCTTCGAGGAAAGTATGAAAACGATAGTCGGTAGGAATAGTGGAGACGTAAAGCCGTAAAGCTGTATTATCAGCTGTACGCATCAGTATTTCTTCGCGCCAGTCACCTACGATATCTCCCTGAAGGCAAGGATTCGCTTTGGTTCCATTATTGGAAAGAGTTCCCTCAAAAATGGCTATGCGCTCACACACTCCTTTTTCCCAATTATATTTGCTGACCATATTTCTATCCAACAATTCACGCAACAAATCTCCATCCCACCAAACAGCCATATTACAGGATAAACCTCTTACCCGGTCTTTTACCACCTCTCCTTTCACATTCCTTATTCCTCCGGAAGCAACAGACCACATTTCAACGCCCGGTTGAGTCGGGTCAATATCAGCTGCCATACAACGCCCTACATCTGTATTGTCTTTAATCTGAAATAGAACTTCTCCGGTAGCTGCATCCCGATAGGTAGAACCATCACGTTTATTTTCATGACAATCCCATACTTGCAGCCCTTTACGAGAGGGGTCGAAATGAGTCAGATGAATGGCATCGCCGTGTCCCATTTTCGTGGTGTAGAGTCCTTTACCGTTATGGTCTATGGCGCATGAACCGTAGATGATCTCATCGCATCCGTCACCGTCCACGTCACCTACCCGCAGGTTATGGTTTCCTTGTCCGGCATAATCTTTACAACCGGGATTATTACTGTCGAATACCCAACGTTGTTTCAGCTCCTTTCCATCCCAGTCAAAAGCAGCCAAAACAGTACGTGTATAATATCCACGACACATCACTACGCTTGGGTGTATGCCGTCGAGATAGGCAACGCAGGCCAGAAAACGGTCGCTGCGATTACCACGACTGTCTCCCCAACCCATCAAGTCTCCTCTTACGGGCACATAATCAATTGTTTGCATCGCTTCTCCTGTCAATCCGTTAAAAACTGTCAGATATTCCGGTCCGGTCAGGATACGTCCTTGTTCATTCCGATAGTCAGCCTGCGCATCCCCAATCACTTTTCCTGTTCCATCCACCGTTCCGTCCGCGGTCTTCATCACTACTTCCGCTTTGCCGTCACCATCGAAATCGAACACCATAAACTGGGTGTAGTGTGCACCGGCACGTATGTTACGTCCCAGATTAATACGCCATAATAGTTTTCCGCTCAACTTATAGCAATCAACATATACTTCTCCCGTATAGCCGTCATGTGAATTATCATGTGCATTACTCGGGTCCCATTTCAGAATAATCTCATATTCGCCATCACCGTCCACGTCACCGATACTGGCATCATTCGGAGCATAAAAATAGTTTTGCCCTGACGGAGTCGTACCATCTTCGGGGCGGTTCAACGGAATATTCAGATAACCCAATGGGGCATTTGCCGGTAATTGATAGCTACTTTCCGTTTTACCTTCCCTTGCTTTCACGGTATAAAGTACAGATTCTGTCCCTGCATAGGCATCCTGAAAGAAAGTGGCATCCTTCAACGGGTGTTTGTTTATCTTTTCATCGTTCCTATAAATATCAAAAGATTCATTCATCGGGTCGGAAGACAAATAACGCCAGGAAACAGCCACAGTAGACGGATTCTCTCGGATAGCAATTACACCACGTCCCAGACGTTCGCGTTTCAACTTCGAAAAGTCATAGTTTGGCTGGGCTATCGAGAAGATAGCTATCAGGCAGAAACTAAAAAAAAGAGTTATGCACTTCATAGTTTTATCGATTAATCAAATTACAACACAAAAGTAAAGGACGCAGCCCATTGATAAAATAGAATATTGTACAGATATATGTAGAAATCATCATTAGACGTACTTTTAACACTATTTTCTGTCGTCTCGTGAACGAATTTAAAGACATTTGCACGGAAATCCATTGAAAAAGAAAAGAACGTCTCTTACCTTTGCCATAGAAATTAGTATAAACAGCAAATTAATAAAACAGAACTATTGTACCATGAAGAAACCACTATTCTTACTCTTTACAGGATTGCTTCTTTCTTGTCTGATACCAGTCCATACGGTCGCAGCACAAGAACTCCCGACACAAAAAGAGACTTTAGAGAATATCATAAAGGTTAATGACTACTTTATGAAAAAGTATGCCGATTACACTACTCCCAGTTTTTACGGTCGTGTACGTCCCAGCAATATATGGACGCGTGGTGTATATTATGAAGGATTGATGGCTCTCTATTCTATTTATCCGCGTGAGGATTATTATAAGTATACTTACGACTGGGCCGATTTCCACAAATGGGGAATGCGCAACGGCAATACTACCCGTAATGCGGACGACCATTGTTGCGGACAGGCGTACATTGATATCTATAAAATCTGCCCGTCAGACCCGAACATGATTCGGAATATCAAAGCAAGTATCGATATGGTGGTGAACACCCCGCAGGTGAACGACTGGTGGTGGATTGATGCTGTGCAAATGGCAATGCCTATCTTCGCTAAATTCGGAAAGATGACCGGAGAACAGAAATACTACGATAAGATGTGGGATATGTACTACTACACACGCAGCCAACACGATAAAACGGGTATGTTCAACCCCAAAGACGGCCTGTGGTGGCGCGATCAGGATTTTAATCCTCCATATAAAGAGCCGAATGGCGAAGATTGCTATTGGAGTCGTGGAAACGGATGGGTATATGCTGCCTTGGTACGTGTATTGGATGAGATTCCTTCTGATGAGAAACACCGTCAGGACTATATCAATGATTTCCTGACCATGAGCAAGGCTTTGAAGAAATGTCAGCGTGAAGATGGTTTCTGGAATGTCAGTCTTCACGACCCGACGAACTTCGGAGGAAAAGAGACTTCCGGTACAGCCTTATTTGTTTATGGTATGGCTTGGGGAGTCCGCAACGGATTGCTCGACCGTAAAGAGTATCTTCCCGTCCTTTTAAAAGCATGGAACGCTATGGTGAAAGATGCCGTACATCCGAACGGATTCCTGGGATATGTGCAGGGAACAGGCAAAGAGCCTAAAGACGGACAGCCGGTTACTTATAAGAGTGTGCCCGACTTTGAAGACTACGGAGTCGGTTGTTTCCTGCTTGCCGGAACAGAAGTTTATAAATTAAAATAACATACACAGTTTTTTCATTAGGTTTAAAGATAATCATTCATTAGGTTTAGTTAGAGGTTAGTTAGTAGCTAGTTCCCTCACTGACTGTTTAGACACCGGTCAGTGAGGGATTTCAAAGAAAACAGATTCATGAAAAACAAATTATTCCCGTATATATGTTGGCTGACAGCCATTACGTTCAGTTTGCAACTGCAAGCGCAAAATAAAGTTTCCGCTCCCATGGCAGATGTCAATCAGGTGGTTGACAACACGCTGGATAGCCTGAATAAAGCACGTACCTCGCGACCGGAAGCCGGTTCCAGCCGGAAAGGTGACAACCCTGTTCTGTTTCTGGTAGGTAATTCGACCATGCGTACCGGAACTTTAGGCAATGGCAACAACGGACAATGGGGATGGGGCTATTTTGCTGGTGAATATTTCGATTCCAACCGGATTACTGTTGAGAATCATGCGTTGGGAGGTACCAGCAGCCGTACTTTCTACAACCGTCTTTGGCCGGATGTAATCAAAGGTGTACGCCCCGGAGACTGGGTTATCATCGAATTGGGACACAATGACAATGGTCCTTATGACAGCGGACGTGCCCGCGCCTCTATTCCGGGAATCGGCAAAGATACGCTGAACGTAACCATCAAAGAGACCGGAGTGAAAGAAACCGTATATACATACGGGGAATATATGCGCCGTTTTATTCAGGATGTAAAAGCAAAAGGTGCTCATCCGATCCTATTCTCGCTTACTCCCCGCAATGCCTGGGAAGATAAAGACAGCACCATCATCACACGTGTCAACAAGACTTTCGGATTGTGGGCAAAGCAAGTAGCCGAAGAACAGGGGGTTCCTTTTATTGATTTGAATGATATCAGTGCCCGCAAATTCGAGAAGTTCGGTAAGAATAAGGTGAAATATATGTTCTACATCGACCGTATACACACAAGTGCTTTCGGTGCTAAAGTCAATGCGGAATCTGCTGCGGATGGAATACGTGCTTATGAGGGACTGGAATTGGCCAATTATCTAAAGCCCATTGAGAAAGATACTGTAACAGGTTCCAGCCGTAAAGATGGACGTCCGGTATTGTTTACCATCGGAGACAGTACGGTCCGAAATGAGGATAAAGACAAAAATGGTATGTGGGGTTGGGGAAGCGTAATCGCCGACGAGTTCAATCTGAATAAAATATCTGTAGAAAACCGTGCCATGGCAGGACGCAGTGCCCGCACTTTCCTGGACGAAGGTCGTTGGGATAAGGTATATAATGCTTTGCAACCGGGAGACTTCGTTCTGATTCAGTTCGGACATAATGATGCAGGAGATATTAATGTAGGAAAGGCCCGTGCCGAATTACGTGGTTCCGGTGACGAGAGCAAAGTATTTTTAATGGAAAAGACCAGTAAGTATCAGGTTATTTATACGTTTGGCTGGTATCTTCGGAAGTTCATCATGGACGTTCAGGAGAAAGGCGCCATTCCCATCGTTTTAAGCCATACTCCACGCAACAAATGGAAAGAGGGAAAGATAGAACGCAACACAGAGTCTTTCGGTAAATGGACACGTGAAGCAGCTGAAGCTACCGGGGCTTATTTCATTGATTTAAATAAAATTAGTGCCGATAAATTGGAAAAGGTTGGTATCAAGAAAGCGATTACCTACTATAATCATGATCATACGCACACTTCCTTGAAAGGAGCGCACATGAATGCGAAAAGCATTGCTAAAGGGTTGAAAAAGACCGATTGTCCATTAAAAGAGTATTTGAAATAATACGAAAGAGAATCCTGTAAAGATAGCAAAGGACTAAAGGGAAATATAGACTATCCGGACTGTTTAAATATTCTATCTTAAAAAAGGAATATTTAAGCAGTGCAGAATGGAGAAAACAGCATAGCAGATGAAGAAGAATAAAAAAGCTCCGACATTTGTCAACACGCAAATCCTCATTCTTATCATTTATAGAGTTTATCTAGCATTTCACACCTATTTTATCCTACAACACTTGCAAGTCGATATCGATTCAGGGATTAATCTTCCATTATGTTATTATTTTCTTATTCAAAAGTCCAGGTAAATCAGAGAAAAACTAGCTTAAAAAAGCACATTTATATCTTCCTCACCGATGAAGGACAAGTTCATCGGTGAGGAAGATAGCGTTCATCGGTGAGGATCACCCTGTTGGTTTAAACCTAACGAACTCTTTTTCCGTTAGAAAAGACGCATATTCTGTCTGATATTATTCACTTTTCGCCTATATTTCTGCATATTATTGCACTTATTTATGCAGTTTTTTCTCTGATTCATCAATTTCGCAACGGTTATTTTCTAATATAATCTTAAAAACAGAACATCTGGACAGGATATGTTCATCCCCATTCAAGGGAAAAATGAATGTTCGTATCCAACATAATACAGTCGCAAATCATTGATTTATTCCACGGAATAGATTAACTTTGCCTGTACAAATTAAAAGCCTGCCAATATGAGCCAAGTGAAAGGAATACCATACGGAATATCCGACTTCAACCGGATGCGGAACGAAAACTTCTATTTCGTCGATAAAACCATGTATCTGCCCCTTATCGAGGAAATGCCCAGTTACCTTTTCCTTATTCGTCCGAGACGTTTCGGAAAAAGCTTATTCCTAAGCATGATGCGTACTTATTACGACATAATACAGAAGGATAACTTCGACAAGTATTTCGGTGACTTATGGATAGGAAGCCGTCCAACCAAACAACATAACAGTTTCCAAGTCCTTTTCTTCGACTTCTCAAAAGCAGGCTGCTCACTGCCGGGAGCAGATTTGATGAGTAGCTTTAATGAATATTGCAGTATCATCATCAACCAGTTTGCCCATGCATACGCATCTTATTATGATGAAGATTTCAAGTCAACAGTAGAAAGCATTGAAAGCGCTAAAGCAAAATTATCATATATAGAAGTAAAGGCTAAAGAAAAAGGATATCCTCTCTATCTGATAATTGACGAATATGACAACTTTACCAACGTCATATTGAGCGAACACGGACAGAAAATGTTCCATGACCTGACTCATGCCAGCGGCTTCTACCGTGAATACTTCAAGCAGTTCAAAGGTATGTTTGACCGAATTTTCCTAATGGGAGTCAGCCCTATCACACTGGATGATTTATCTAGCGGGTATAATATTGACTGGAATATATCGACTGATTCCCGTTTTAATGCCATGATAGGATTTGATGAAACTGAAGTACGTGAAATGCTCCGTTATTACCAACAAAATGGAAAGCTGGTCGGTGATGTAGAAGCGATGATTACAGAAATGAAACCGTGGTATGACAATTATTGCTTCGCCAGAACATCTTTGGACAACGACCGTGTGTTTAATTGCGATATGACTTTATACTATTTACGTAACCAAATTGATTTTCACCGTCCACCCGAAAATATGGTAGACAAGAATATCCGTACGGATTACAGTAAACTGAAAATGCTGGCACGCATTGACCACGACAACACCCATGAGGGAAGCCGCATGAGTACTATCGAAGAAATTGCGGCAAAAGGTGAAATACTGGTAGACTTACATACTTCGTTCCCGTCAGAAAAGATAGCAGATATAGAGAACTTCCGAAGCCTGCTCTATTATTATGGTTTACTTACCATGTGCGGCACCCGTGGCGACCGTCTGAAAATGTGCATACCTAACAATTGTGTGCGCGAGCAGTACCTTGGATTCTTGCGCGACTACTATCAACAGGCCCATACCCTGAATCTTTCACATCTGAAAGACTTGATAGATGATTTCGCCTTCGATGGTCATTGGCAACCATTCTTCGAAACCATCGCCCGTGCCTATCGGGAGAACTCTTCCATACGTGATGCGATAGAAGGGGAAAGAAACCTGCAAGGTTTCCTAAAAGCCTATCTTGCCATTGCTTCTTATTATCTCGTACAGCCGGAACTGGAAATGAACTATGGCTATTGTGACTTCTTCCTATTGCCGGACAAAATGCGTTATTCCGATATAGAACACAGCTATATCCTGGAGTTGAAATACGCTACACGTACAGCTACCAATGCTGAACTTGAAGCCCAAGCAGAAGAAGGAAGACAGCAACTGTTGCGATACAGTAAGGATAAAGTTGTGCAGAAACTGGCTACTGGAACGACACTTCACCTATTATTAATTCAGTTCCAAGGTTGGGATATGGTGAAATGTGAAGAAATAAATGCTTCTGCTATTCATCCTTCGGAATAACTTCCTGCATATAAATAGCATCCAAGCTCCAAAGAGCAGCATCATTCGTGCTAATGCTCGTACATTCATCTAATGGAGACGGTACTTCCGGCGGAAGTATGGTAGTGATGCGGAAAGGCGGTGCAGGTGTATGTTCCAACCGGGTAAACAAATCTTTCCAGGCTTCTTCAGCCATTTGGGTATTGCGCAAGTGATAAGCTGCGTAAGCCATCAGACGGGAGACACGAAAACGGCTATGGCTAAGTTCCCATGCTTTCTTCTTGTAACGTGCAGCATGATCAAGCCAGGCGTCTTTCCATTCGGGTATATCAATCATACGCATCATTTCATTGGCTATCTCAAATCCGCCCATGATCGTCATTAAATGGTTGGTTGTTTCCAATTTGGGGTCACATTCGGTTGTGATGATTCCTGTTGACGGATCAAATCCTAGAGCTTTGGGGCCGGTAAAGAGGCGGTTAGGCAGGACGGCAATGCTTTTCATTCCTGCTATTATTTTATCACGATAAGCAGTGTTACCTGTGCGCTCCCATTCTGTCATCCAATTACCGGCATAAGCCAGCCAGTCGGGACCGATACGCAAACGGGCGGGAGCGGTACAAGGATATTCACTGCGAGGTTGGGCCAGGCGCATAGGGTCCAAGTCATAGAGTTTGTGGTCGGCATCCTTCACTTCAGTCATTAAATCACCGCAACGTTCGTCTGTAGTAAGGTAATAGTAGAAACGGTTCCAGGCGGCCTGGCTGATTCGCGCTTCTTTAGCTCCGCATCCCCAATGACTTACATTATGCCGACTGCCTAATCCGGCATTGGGACCGATATGATAGACATCCACTTCGCCTGTATGACGCGTCATAGCTTCTGCCATACGCCAAATATCAATACGCCCGGTACGGAGGAAATTATACCATAGCCACATATTAGAAGCCAGTTCCGTATTGTCCCAGGCAAATCCTCCGACATCGTAACGCCAGGTATGACGAACAGGGTCATAAGCGTGCATCACATCACCATAATTCCAGAAACCGTACCACTTGTTTTGTTCGATTGCTTTCTGATAGAAGTCAATGTAAGCATCCAAGCGGTCTTCTACACGAGTACGGAATGGAGTAGTACGGTCGGGGAGACTCCATATCCCGAAAGCCTGGCGGGCATGAAGATAATTCGGGGTTGGCATTAACAGACTAGGGCTAGAAAATTGTTTGGCATAATCAGCAAAAGCCTTTTTTCCGGCATAGCCACTTTGTGGGATCAGTGTCAACGTAGTTGTACGGGCAATGCCGTATGGCGTGCTCATACCTTCCTGGACATCTTCATAGCTGGCATTCAGGTCATGAGCTATACGATCATAATGCCGTAAATCCATAGGCTCGGACTCCGGACTCCACAACCAGGCGGTAAGGGTAGCTACCGGGGTTCGTGCGTCTGAAATTTCAATAGAAGAGGGATAAGACTGCCAAAAGTCATGCATACAAAGTCCTAATCCTCCGGTAATATCTCCGACAAAAATATATCCATCGCTACGTGTGCCGGAAAAGGTTCCTATCCAGGGATTATCGTTATTGGCACGTTTACGAATGGAGAAAGCATCGGCAGTGAGTTGAGACAGACGGTAGTCATTCCATGAAGCCCAGTTATCGAGCAGAGAGCGGTTCTTTTCATCGAAAGATTCATAAGGCGGAATACGTTTGCCTTCCATTTGCTGCTGTTGCAGGGAGGGTTCATCAGTCGGCATCTGTTGTGCATCTTTCTTTTCATTACTGTTTTTCTTATTATCTGTCTTATTTAAAGTGAGTATGCGACGCCCTACCAATGGTTGTACCGGCTCGCTCCACACTCCTCCATCTGCACACGAAAAAGCAATATGACGATTATACAGAGCTTCACGCATAGGAACATCGAAACGGATACCCAAACTACGAATGAAATCTTTCTTCTGATCTCCGTCATAGATGAAGCTATGTACCATTTTGATCTGTTCACTACCACCATAAAAGTAGAGACGTACCACAAAAGGAAGCCACTCACGGTTATTCCGTTTGTTCATATCAGAGTTATTCGCATAGTTCCCTTCCCCTTCAGAGTGATTCGTATCAATCTTCTTATTCCTGTTCCGATGTATCCCTTCCAACTTTACAAGTGCCCGTACAGAGCCCAGACGTTCTATGGTTACTGATTTTATTTCTCCTATGTAATGAGTAAAAGATATTTGAGATGTATTTTCTTGAATCGGCTCGTTTTGCGTATTACAAATCAGACGCGCTTTCTCTCCTACTTTAGTTCCCTTATATAATAGGCTATCAATCAGGAAATCTCCGCGTCGGGGAATAAATACGGAAATTAGCCCTGTTTCAATTTGAATATCTTCAGGCGTTTCAGTGATTGCAATAGAAGTATTAGGCTGTTTATTGATAGTTTTTGCTTTCCGGGGGGCTTTTTCTAATGTCAGTCTTTCTGTTCCGGCAGGAATGACTCCGGCAACTCCGCTCCATTTCACGGAACCATCCGGCCAGTAAGCCAATGGCCAAGTATCTACCGGAATCTCTTGATTTCTATCTGTTTTTAACCGCAATGAAGTTTCTGGAAATAGGTAGCCTTCATCAAAAGGAACTCCGAAGCTTACAGCTTTGTCTTGTTCAGGAGTATTGCCGATCCAATGTAAAGGAACAGTAGACGTTTGGGGCGGCAAACATTCATAGCGGAAGTTTGTAATGCGGGTACGGGATAAGGTGGTACGAAAGCCGAACCATCCTTCTGTCAGAGGTTCGGCATCGCGGAAGTCCACCAGTCGCTTGCCGTCTATGTAATAACTAACCCTATTATTTTCATTTGTTATCTTAATGTGATACCAGTGATTCGCTTTTAGCAAATGTTCGGTATCTGTATATTCTTTCAATATGGCAGGACGTACTTTGGGATCTGTGATTCCTGCTTCATTGCCGTCATAACGACGGAAGCGTGTAGTAGAGTTATAATTTCCACCATATCCCATGTAATAGAGTTGCAAAGAATAACAATTCAGAAAGATTCCGCTACGCCACTTCTCACGTTTCCATATATTATCAGGATGCTTGGGGTCCGAAGCCATCCAAAAGCAATTCAGGTCACTCAAACGGTCTCCTTCTTTTTCTACAACTACACACGCATCATATTCAATGGTTACCCGCCCGCTCATCTTTTCTTTCCTCCATAAGGTAAGGCCTTTAGGAGATAGTATTTCAGCGGTATCACCCTGAAATGTCACTTTATAATCCGGAGATTCCGACTCTACCTTCCAATATTTATGAAACTGGCGGGCGTTGAGGCCGGAAACTTTATTGTTTTGTGCGTTTGTTCCTAAAGTGATGAAGAGGAACAAAAGGATAAAGAGTTTTTTCATATGTATATTTGCTATCTCACCTTACAAAGGTAGGGAGAGCCGATCAATTAAGAAATAGAATATTATCCATATATATGGCGATTCGTTCAACTATGAAAAAAAGAACAACCCGACAGTTAGCCGGATTGTTCTTTTTCAACAAACTCATATCAAATAAGAGATTTCTTATTCAAAAACCTTTTTATTCTGCTTTTTTCAAAGTTTCAGCACCTACATAGTAACCTAAGTTAGTTCCCTGGTTATATCCCATATTCTGCATCGCTTGAGACATATCATAATTATGATCGGTCATCAAGTGAGGAAGACGGAATTCGGTAGGATGATTCGTGGAGAATATATAAATAGATTTCATGTCACTTGAACCCATTATTACTTCTTCACGATAGTCACCGAGAAAATCACCATAGTAACAAGGATTGTATTTGGTGCTATGGTTACCGTCATTGCTACCGTAAGTTCCAAAATATACCAAACGAGTCTTATTCGTCTTGTTTACATCAGGGTTCTCTTTATAGCTCACGACACAAGCACGGTCCAGCATTTCTCTTGTCGGCTGCCCGCTCCAATAAATGGCTACATTATACAAAACTCCACCACCAATACCTGTAGGATATGTACTGGATACCAATCCACTGCCACTACAACTGAATACCCCTTCCTGCAAAGAAGACCAGTACTCAAAATTCGGGCTATCCGGATCGATATCTGCCACAATACAACGACCGACATCAGTAGTCGAACCCGCTCCATGGCCGGTAATCAAGCCACCATCTCTTGCATCAATCACTTGACATCCATAACCGTGTCCTTGTCCATTATAATTGCCCGGTTCTTCAAATGAAGCAACAATTTGCAATCCTGAACGGTCTTTTATAAATTTGCCAACACATAAACAGTCACCATGACCGTTTCCGGTACACCACAATTCGCTTCCATCATCATCTATAGCCGCAGAACCATACAAGATTTCATCTTTTCCATCATCGTCCAAGTCCGCTACACGAAAACTATGCGAACACATGGACAACCATTTTGAAGAATGTTCGGCTGTATCAAACTTCCAACGGGTTTCCAGTTTATTCCCTTTCAAATCGAGTGCCCATACTTGCCAATTATGATAAATACCTCTACTGATGATCAGACTGGGGTTGCTTGTTCTCACTCCGGTCGCTTCGTCAGGTATACCATCCAGATAAGCCACCCCGATAAAGAAACGGTCCATGCGGTTTCCGTAATCATCTCCCCAATATTCACTCCAATATTTAGCACGCGACGCTTTTGAACCACTTCCACCACGAGGAATATTATCCACCCGGGTAATTTCACGTCCATCATATCCACGGCAAATAGAGATATATTCGGGACCTTCCATTATCAAACCGCAAATTGTATTAATACTTGCTCCCGAATACCAGCCCACAGCGTCAGTCTGACGAATTCGATAATCGTTCACATTACCATAAGCATCGGTAATGCCCTTACCATCCCCAAACTTTGTACCTTCTGAAGAGCGGAAAGCTATTTCACATAAACCATCTCCATCAAAATCGTATAAAATATATGAAGTATAATGTGAACCGGAACGAATATTGATTCCCAAATCAATTTGCCACAAAAAAGTACCATCCATCTTATAAGCTTCCAACAAGGTCGAACCATTATTCCATCCCCCCTGGTTGGCACCATCATACGGTTCTCTCTTCACCACAATCTCCAATTCACCGTCACCGTCCAAGTCACCTAGCTGAATATCATCAGGAGAATATGTAATCGACGCATCGGGTACATTCATGTTTAATCTAATCTCATGATAAAACTTTTCTGCCATTTCAGAGGTAAAGGTATAATCGCAAAGCGTTTCAGCCTGATTGGCAAGAGTGACCCGGTATACATTCGTTTTTGATACATCAATATCCGCATCCACCCAAGAAGTAGTATTCGAAATAGGTTTCTCATTCAATTTCACTTCCGTCTCGCCGTCTACCGACTTATAAATATCAAAAGCAACATTAGACGGATCGGTCTTCAGTAATCTCCAGCTAATCAATGCGGATGATATGCCGGAAGAGTTATTGGCGTCAACATTTGGTGCCGGGTCGTAACTAACCCACATTGCACGGCTACCCGTTATAACTTCAGTAGGCAGAGGCGGCAACTCCTCTTCCGTCTGATTGCCATTGTTCACTTCAACGACGGGGTCATTATCCGAGCAGGCAACTATGGCCAGCAGACAAAACAGCCCCAGTATTATATAATGTTTCTTCATTTCTTTCGTTTTTTTATTCTATAAACATCCGTTCTATGCAAGAATATCCTATCACTATTCATCAGCATTCCGGTTGTGGGTTACCACCCCGGATTCTGCTCCAAATTAGGATTCTTAGATTTTTCACTCTGCGGAATCGGGAAGAAATACATCTTATCATCCCAACTTCTTTCTTTTACCTTACGTTCATACGTATAAGTATCATCCCCATTCTTCGTAATCTTCATTTCAACAATGTTCTTGAAATGTTTGTCACCCTCCTTCCAACGACGTACATCCCAAAAACGATGTCCTTCAAAGGCCAATTCTACCATACGTTCATTCTGATATTTCTTCCAGAAAGCATCATTGGTCATCCCTTGAGGGAATCCGGGCATCTCGGCACGCGTACGAACTACTTTGATAGCATCCACAGCCGAAGTTGTAAATTCATTATCCGTTGCATACGGACTACCCAGATACTTATATACAGCTTCCGCATAATTCAAATAGAACTCTCCAAAACGGAATGTAATCCATGAATGATAGGTCTTTGAAGCTGTACCGGCACGTAAGTCTACTGCCGTCTGACAATACTTCTTCAGATAATAGCCAGTCGGAGTTCCGCCACTCAAAGGCTCCGCATTTAGTCCGCCCTGATAGGTTTGCAGAGGAACAGTATTCCAGTTAGGCCACTTTTCGTCCCCATTCTTGGCAATAGTCAGATAGAAACGAGGGTCGCGGTTGGTATAATAAGGATTAGCAGGATCATAGTTATCCAACTCGTCCGGACGCAACCCTGTATCCTTCATCTCATACGCATCCACCAGTGTCTGTGTGGGACAGTTTCCACCTTTACAATTTTCCAACCCTACCGGGAAGTTATATCCCTCAAAAGAATTAGTGGTAGTAGTGGCACGACGGAGAAAAATCAATTCATTAGTAGCGTCATTGTAATTGTCCTTGCTCCAAAGTGATGAATAATCCTCCACTAAGAGTTTTGCCTTTTCAGCAAACCCATTACTGTCATCTAAAATTTCCTTATTGGCTTTAGCTGCACGATACCACAGTTCTCTATTATCAGTCGGATTAAATAAAGGACTTGCCGCATACAATGCTGCACGAGCTTTCAAGGCCAATACCGTTTTACGGTTGGCACGTCCTGTTTCCGCCGGACTACTAGGCAATGCCATATCTCCCAGTTTACTGTAATCGACGATAATCTTATCTTTAATATCATCACATTCGGCTATGATATAATCAAAAATCTCCTGTGCCGGTCTGCGCGATAACGTATTCGATTCTTCGGCTGTTAATATATGGTCGCTAAACGGCACATCTCCATATTGCCGTACCAAGTTAAAGTAGAAATATGCACGAAGGAAACGTACCTCATACTGGTAATTGGTATAGCGGAACATCTGTTGTGCATAATCACTGTTCAAAGCCAACTCGGGAAATGTCAGTCCGGTAAACTTCTCCAGATATAAATTACAATTGGCTATCCCTTCATAACAGGACGTCCACATGCTACTTTTAGCATTCGACGGACTCCAAGAACCATTGTAAAAGTCTTCAATCTGATTTCCCGAATAAGCATATTCGGACTCATCGGTAGCAGAACCAAGAATTGCCCCGCTATAGTTTCCAAAGTCCACATCCATGGACAAATAGATATTTGTTATCAGCCCTCCTACATTACCGAAGTTGAGCTTCACAAAATCCTCATCATAATTATTGTACTCATGATATTCCATCTTATCTGAGCAGGAACCGAGTGCGGCTACACACATCATTCCGTAGATAATGTTTTTCAGTTTCATTCTTTCGCTTTGTTTTTATGATTAAAAACCAATCGTAACACCGACTACTACACTCTTATTCAGCGGAGTCGCTACACCATAACATTCCGGATCTGTCACATCAATATGATCTGAACAGAACAAGTCTGTTCCTCTGACATATAACTTGGCACTCCCCAATATCTTAGTCTTCTTCATCCATTCTTCCGGAAATCTGTAATACACCTCCGCGTTACGTAACTTCAAGAATGACCGGTCCGCCAACCAAACTGTATTAGCCTGATAGTTATTGGCATTACTCTGTGAACTCAAACGAGGATATTTGGCATTTTGATTTTCCGGTGTCCAACGATTCTCATAATAATGAGTAGAAAGTGTCGTATTATTTATCAACGGCCAAAACATACTCTTCGTATTCAAGACAGCAGAATAGTTACCTGTTCCCTGAAACATTACATCTACTCCAATCCCTTTCCATTCGGCTCCCAAATGGAAAGAATAATAAATTTCCGGAGCCGTCGTACTATAACCGATAGCTGTTTTATCATTGGCATCAATGATTCCGTCTCCATTCACATCTTTATATTTTATGTCTCCCGGCACTACCGTACTAAAGTTTTGCGGAAGGCTGTTTGCTATATCTTCTTTATCTTTGAAGAAACCTTCAGCTACCATTCCATATACTTGTCCCAACCGATTTCCTGTTTGCACAAGATTCTTATACAAACGCGGTTCTTCCAGTTGTTCCTTAATTTCATTCTTATTCCAAGCAAAATTACCGCCAAGGTTGAACACTACATCTCCTAACCGTTTCGTATAGTTAAGTCCTAGTTCCACGCCATAGCTATCAACGATTCCGGCATTCTCGAACGGAGCATCTACGCCCAACACATCGGTATATTTTCCTTCGGAAGAGACCCAAATATCTTTTCTCCGTTGGTAATAGCCTTCTGCCGTCACGTCCAGTCCATTGAACAACACGGCATCAACACCAACATTGTATTTATACGCTTTCTCATGTGTCGAATTAGCAGTTGCCAGGCGCCCGATAATAGTACTTCCGAATTCAGAGTCGTAACTACTGTTAAACTTATATTGCGTACCGGTAGTCGTATAAATCTGATCCCAATAGTCATATACGGTAGTACTTCCGTCTTTAGGCAGATAATCAACATTGATCACTCCAAACGAAGCGCGCAATTTCAGGAAGTTCACCCAAGACACATCTTTCAACCATTTTTCTTCCGAAAGCACCCAAGCAGCAGAAATGGTAGGCGAGAAAGCCCATTTATGCCCCGGTGCCAATAAACTGGAGGCCGAGCCAACCAATGCCAGATCCAAATAATAGCGATTAGAGAAACCTACATGATTATACCAGGATACATTTTGCCGATAAATAGTAGTGTTCAATCCGTATGAATCACGATACTCATAATCCCATTTGAATTGAGAATACACATCCCACTTCCGAAACGAGCGATTGTAATCGACACTACCTGCAAAGTTAAATTGGCGCGCCCAGTTGTCAATACCTGCACCCGAACCCATTTCACTGGATTCGCCACCTGAAATGGCAGTATAAAACGGACCGTTAGTTGTCCAGCTTGTTGCATAACCGGCATACGTATAAGTCTTGCTATGGTCTTCCAGAATATTGGAATAGTTGTCATAAGCTAAACGAAAGTTTGCTCCCAATCCTTTCAGCAAACCAGATAAATCTTGTGACAAGGTAAGGTTGGCAAACAAACTGCGAGAGTGTCCTTTAGAATAAGCAGCTCCCTGCGATTGTGCGACAGGATTCGATGTTCCCGCCCAAGTAGTACTTCCTCCCCAACTGTCATCTTCCGTACGAACCGGAAAAGCTGCAGAAGGAATCGAATAAATCATATCCCATAGGTTAACCGAAGCCCCCGGAATCCGAGATTCGGACAAGGTACCGAGAAGATTCAACTTCAATTTGGTAGTGGCGGTTAAATCAATATCCAGATTTGTACGCAAATTAGCACGTGAATACATATTCTGTGTAGAATATCCGTCATTTGCATTCGGGGTTTTGATAAACCCTTTGTCTGTTAATAAATTCGCCATAGTATAGTAGCGGAACTTTGCTCCTCCCCCACGGAATTCGATCGTATATTTATTAGAAACTCCTCTGTCTTTAAAGGTTTCATCAATCCAGTTCACATTAGGATAGAGATAAGGGTACATACGGGAAGCCCCTCCACTACCTACTCCATTACGGAAAGCATCGACTTCTTCCGGAGTATACCGAGCTCCCAAACCTTCATATCCACGCGCTTCATTCACTGCAGAAGCATACGTAGCTGCATCTACAAATTCCGGACGTCGAGACTGAGTGTTAATGATATGATCATACGTAAAAGTTATCTCTTTTGTTTTGTACTTACCACGCTTTGTAGTAATCAAGATCGCACCGTTCACCCCTTTGTATCCGTACAATGCCACAGCCGCGGCATCTTTCAGGATGGAAACGGATTCTACTTCTTCTGGGCTCACCAAGCTCATGTCTCGTTCCAAACCGTCAACCAGCACAAGCGGTGTACTACTTGACAAGCTCTGCAAACCACGTACATAAAAGGTAGGATCTGCCATTAACCCGGTACTGGCCGCATTCTGCAAAGTAGTAAGGCCCAATCCATATCCATATAAAGAATTGGATATATTCCGGGAAGACCGCTTATTAAACTCTTCGTTATAGGTGGTAGAAACAGCTGCTGTTGATTCATGACGACTGAATGTCCGGTTAGCTCCCACATCAATAGTCTGAGCTGCATATCCCATCACAATAGTCATCGGACCATCAGTCTTTGCCACAACTGTGGTAGAGCCTTTGTCGACAGAAACGACACTCAAACGTTGTCCTTTCTCGACCGCAATCTCGAATTTACCATCTTTATCAGTTTCAACCCGGGTCTCCACTGCGCCACCTTCCACATTAACGGACGCTCCATAGACTGGGTTTCCCGATTTATCAACAACAATACCTATAATGTTGTTGTCTGTATTCTGTGCTCTGACCGGAATGCTCAAACAAACCAGTAAAGCCAGTATCAGAATCTTATTTTTTCTCATATAAATCAATATTCAATATTGTTTTAATCTATTTCGCTGTCTCACATTACCAACCCGGATTCTGAATCAATCCATATCCTTTGTTAATTTCCGTTTGCGGGAATGGAGAAAGATACCATTTGGGATCAAATCCGTATGTCCACCACCGACGGACCGGCTTGGATAACTCAAACCTTTCATATTCAAAACGAGTAGGCTGCAATGCCCCCTTGTTCTTATCTCCTTCATTCCATTTAGCATTTCCCGTTATACGATTACCGGTATCATCCAAACGATAGGCGAGCAACCCGTGCAGGCGCTTCTCGAAACGATCGGCACGCTTGTAACGGACAAGATCAAAGTAACGGCTATCTTCAAGCCCCAATTCCCGAACACGCTCGCACAGCAATTCTTCCAATAAGGCTGCTTTGTCAGAAAGTAAATTCTTATCTGTAACACACTCCGCCAAATCTTTCTTCAATCCTACGCGGGCACGTACTATATTCATTTGGTCAATAGCACCCCGGTGATCATTCTTGGCTTGAAGCAAGGCCTCTGCATAAGTTAAATAAATGTCAGATAAACGAAGATATACCCAATGCGTATACTGACGTTGGTACTCTGTTCCCAAATAATATTTCATATTTTTATAACCAGTCGCATAGTTACCTGATTCAAGTGCAGCATTTTGTCCTTCATCGTATCCTCCGACCCACAATTCATAAGGTAAACCGGACATTGTTCCTGCACTCCAGTCTAACATCTTCGGCAATCCGTTTACCATGCAATGCTCATACAGACGAGGATCACGGGTTAATACGATTTCCGACAATAGTTGTTCTCCATTTTTGAATGTTCCGGTCAGGAACATTGCATCCAACTTACCTTCTGTTTCCGTCTTTTTCCAGTCAAACGGAGTACCGTCGGCCCATGGGAACATCTCCACATATTCCTGTGTAGGCGGATATTCGGTACGACAAAGTGACGGAACAGCCCAGGAATGCCACATATAAGAACTTGAGTTGAAAGCGTCCGACATATTCGTGCGGACAGAATGCAAGACCTCCTTGCTGTTCTGACGAATATATCCCATACGATATGCCTGCCGATACTGTTCCGGTGTTTCTTCCGAAGCCTTATTCAGGCTATATCCGCCTTGACTCTCCAGCTCTTTAAAGAATGCTTCACAAGCCTTCAAACAGTTATCCCAAAGTTCCGCATGGTAGCCGCCGTACCATACCAGATGCTGCTGTTCAGCCTCTGAGTTTCCTCCTGCATATCCGTTGACATCGTTAAACAACGGAGAAGCGGCAAATTGCCAGATTTTGCATTTCAATGCCATCGCACCGGCCTTTGTCCAGTGTCCGGCCTTGCTGGCAAGATCGGCATCAGCATAAGCCCACACCAATCCACCGGAATTGATAGCATCATCCAACATCTTTATCATGTAGTTAACAGTCTCCTCTACCGTAGCACGGGGGATTTCATAACCTGACTCCGTACCGGTGAATGAAGCATATAACAATGGAAGACCTCCATAATGACGGAACATATCAAAATAGCGTGCCGCAATCAGGCATTTAGCTTCTGCCACCAACTGAGTTTTTTCAGTGCTATCCATGCCCGGCACTCTATCTATATTTTCCATTAACAACCAGCACCAGCGCACTACTTCCCATACCATTTCCCGTGTATATGGGAAAATATTACCACGCGTGCCATAGTTGGCATTGAGAGAACCCAAATAATACTGCTGATATACAGTTGCGTCACTAAAATAAAGTGACCAGCAGTCTGTTAGCGCATCCTTCTTTCCTAAATAAGGACTGGAAGAATCAGGAATATTACCGTTACTGTCCGTATTATAAGGTAATCCGTAATACTGTCTACTGTAACAGGTATTCAAAAATTGGCGCGTATATTCCGCACTATTGAACACTGTGTCAATAGTAGCATTTCCGCCCGGTGCCTTATCCAAAAAAGAGTTTCCGAATTTAATTTCGTCCACACATGAAGTGGAAACCAAACAAACCGCCGCTCCCAACATCGCACCGATGAACCATTTATTTTGTAATTTCATTGTATCTTTCCTTTATCTATTTTAGAATCCTAATTTCAAGCTCAACGTATAAGTCTTGGACAATGGATAAGAAGGTGCATTAGTAGCTCTTGCCTCCGGATCACCCCACAAATAAGGTGTAATCGTCCACAAATTATATCCTGCAAAAGCCAACTGACATGTATTCAGTCCAAGTTTCTTCATTAATGGGAAGTGAAAATTGTATGCCACCTGAAGAGTTTTCAAACGCAAGTATTTGGCATCTTTCTCATATAAAGTGGAGGTAGCATAATTATTCTTTGCATTATCAATGGTAGCTCTCGGATACTCCGAAGATTGTGACGGATTTTCCGGTGTCCATGTATGATCCAGATGGTATGCCAACAATCCTCCCTGCTCGCTATTGGAAGATGAATAGAACGGCTGACGAAATACATCCGAAATCATACGGCTTACATTCCAGGCCCCTGTCCATTGAGTACTTATTTCCAGATTCTTCCAACTGAATCCTAAATTAATACCTAGCATATATTCAGGATCGTCTGTAAAGCCATAGTCATAACTTGCATCATTTGCATCAATCTTACGGTCACCATTCAAGTCAACATATACTGCATCTCCATTTTGAAGAATACTCTCGTGAGTGGGGAACGGACGATTAAATGTCTGCTCATATAGCGCAGGTGTATCCTCATCATAGAAGCGCCAGAAAACATATTGACTACGCGAACCGATACGGTGTCCCTTCTGATATTGATATAAATTATTCTGCGGTGCTTCCTTCTTTTCAAGAATCTCATTCTGATTATAAGAAAGGTTAATACCCGCCCAATAACGGAAATTATCGCCAATCTTATCGTTCCATTTTAAAGAAAGTTCCCAGCCCCAACTGTCTACACTTCCTAAATTTGAATAGGGAGTAATGAACCCTAACATTCCCGGAGCTGTACCGTCACGCAAAAGGATGTCATTACGACGTTCTTTATAATATTCAAAGGTTGTTTTCAGACGGTCATCAAGGAAGTTAATATCAACACCATAGTTCCGTTTCAGAGCTTTTTCCCATGTCACAGCAGGGTTATTCTTAGCTACCTCACGCGCACCCAGACTAACAGTACCATTATCTGTTCCGAATCCATATCCCCAGGCGTTAGTTGCTCCTCCACTTGCCGTTACACGATTTGCCAAGTCACCTAAACCGACATTATATGGATCAGCCATATACATAAACCGCGATCCTCCAATATTATCGTTACCTACCAAACCGACACTGGCACGTAATTTCAAGAAGCTAACCACCGACTTCAAAGGACGGAAAAACTTCTCTTCACTCATCACCCAACCTATAGAACCAGCCGGGAAATAAGAAAAGCGCAAATCGGACGCAAAGTTTTCCGAACCGTTATAACCCACATTAAACTCTGCCATATAGCGGCTCTTCCAATCATAAGTGACACGTCCGACTAATCCGACATATCCATGAGGAATGTCCGAATATAATTTCGGATAATACTCTTTCTGTTGATTATACAAAACTAAGGCTGTCACCGTATGATCACCAAAAGTACGATTATAATTAAAGCTGGCTTCCATATACCAATTACGTGCTTTGCCTGTAGTATACGAATACTTCACATCTGTATTCTCTCCAAACTTACGATAAGCAATACTACCGTCATCCATCAATACAGGAGTGTATGTAGCAATAGACCCACCAGAACCGACTTTATTAACTGTAAACGAGCTGTTATAAGATCCCTTCACTTTAAAAGAAAGTCCTTTAGTCAAGAAGTCCATTTTTTGATCCAGAATCACATCCACATTCAGCGAATTGTTGCTGGTCTGGCTGAACCCATTTCCATAATATCCCATACCTGTACCTCCTGTAAATGGTAATTTCAGTCCGTCTGAATAAGTCTCATCGCTCGAATTTACCAATTTTCCATCTATGATTCCCGGACTGGAGAAAGGAGTAGCATAATACATATTTTTAATCAATCCGGAAGATCCCTGACTCGTACGCGGTTGATCTGAATTATTCACATTACCACTAATATTGAATGACAAAGTAGTCGTTTTAGTGACATCCATATCCAAGTTTGTACGATAGTTAAACCGACGGTACTGATAGCTTAAATTATAAGGAAGATCAAACTCACTAAAAAGTCCTCCTTGCGTATAAGCACCTGCAGAGATGAAATAACGTACTTTATCTGTTCCTCCCGAGATGTTCAGATTATGCTGGCTCTGAAGCGTAGAGCTTTTCATAATATAGTCAGCCCATTGTATATTTGGGAAACGAATAGGATCGGAACCATCTGCAAATTTTTGAATCACGCCATCACTAAATAAGGCAGATTTGCCATCACCGGACATCATTTGATTATGAAAACGGGCATAGTCATAGGAACTTGCCTGTTCTACCATTTTTGTAGGCATCAATACAGAAGCAGAAGTAGTAAACGAAATTTTCGCCTTTCCTTCCTTTCCTCGTTTAGTTGTAATCAAAATGACCCCATTTGCTCCACGAATACCAAATACGGCTGTTGCCGAAGCATCTTTCAAGATAGAAATGGATTCAATTTCATTCGGGTCGATATCACTCATACTTTCACGATCCACACCGTCTACCTGAATTAACGGTGAAGAATTTTCCCAAGTAGCTTTACCACGAATAAAAATTTCAGCGGCATCCGCTCCCGGCTCACCGGAATATTGTACGGTAGTCAAACCTGTCATCTGCCCTCCTAATACATTGGAAACCGAACCTACAGATACACGGGTCAATTCTTCTCCCTTCACACTAGCGATAGCTCCTGTCATGGTCACTTTCTTCTGCGTACCATAAGCTACGATTTCCACCTCTTCAAGTGCTGTCACATCCTCTACCAGAATGACTTTCATGTCATTTTTCGCTACTACTTTTTTATCGGTATAACCTATAAAAGATACTTTCAATTTCGCACCGGGACGTACATTTATTCTAAATACACCGTCAATATCGGTAATTGTACCATTAGATGTTCCTTCCGCAAGTACACTTGCTCCAATTATCGGTTCGCCTTGGCTATCTACTACTGTTCCTTTTATAGTACTTTGCTGCTGTACAACTTCGATGGCTGCCGAAGCTGTTTGCAATCCCCATGCAGGTGCAAAAGTTGCTATAGTGAAAAACAGAGCGACAGGTAAGGTTGTCCCCTTTATAAAGTTTTTCTTATTCATATATGTATATGTTCATGATATAAGTATAATTTTAACGGACTTTATATACCGTCATTATTTTAGAATGCAAGCATCATACGGAAATAACCGGCACGCGAATCACGTTCACAAATTATGTGATATCTTCCACCAGCCATACCGTGTGTCCATTGGTTGGCTGGAGAACGCTGTGTGCTACTCCAATAGTGTCCACTGTTAGTTCCTGACTCGACAGAGGTCATCTCATCACCATTTACATTCTTGAGACAACGGTTAATAACACTCAAATTCTTAGCGACTGTATCCCAACACATTATAGAGGGCAAATACCAAGGAGTCACATTTGCCGGAATAGCTTCCGCTTCACGATAAGCCTTGATATACGCATAAGCATGGTCGCAAGTAGAAGGACTACCCATACCTTCGTAACACATAGTAAGTAACTGTGTATTATTGTATCCCATTAGTGCTGGGAAAACCAATGAAGCATCATTCTTGTTAACATCCTTCTCTGTGTTACAACCTACAAACTTGTTTGCCCAATTCTCATCTGAAGTAAACCAGTCTGAATAATAACCGGACTTACTTGAATGGAACATTTTCAAAGCAACATCATTTTGTTCACTATCTTTTACCACAGAATTCTTAATAGATAGCACTATACCGTGCGTACATGCAGGGAAATCGCGACGCAAAGCATCAACTTCTGCTGAATAGAGTTCAGTATGTGTTACACTGGGTTGTGAATTTCCTACATAACATACAATACCAATCACATTCTCCGGCACCGTTTCCGCATCTACTGAAACTATTTTTCCATCTGCACAAAAATAGTCTCCTACCTGCAAAGTATGGTTGATTTTACTTTTATCTTCGATGGTATACATTTTCGCCGTTCCTCCTTCCAGCGTACCTTTAGCTTCATATTCCATCTCACTTACTCCAGAATAAGTACCCTTAATTGAGAATTCCTTCTTCGGATTAACCAAGAAACGGTATGTATCCGTACTTTCCTGATAATAAGGAGTTGCTTGAGTATTGTTCACTGTAAACGAACCGGCTGTTAATGGTAACAAATAATCATCTATACCGCCATTTGTAAAGCTATAGGTCAAATTAGGCATCTTCACTACCGCAAGAGCCATCCGATGTTGCATAGTAAAAGCGATCTGTCCTTTCAAACGATCCCCCTGAACACTACCCGTACTCGTCATCAAATCATATTGTGTATAATTTCCTTCATTTTGTTCACTGCCTATTTTCCAATTGTTGACGTATGTTTCAAAAGGATCCACCTTCGTCGGATCAAAAGTCACATTCGCATTATACGGATAGTATGCATAAAAAGTCATCCGCTGAAATTGTGAACCTTTGTATTCAATAGGATCCCCTCCATCAGTCAATTCCCAATAGCCATCTGTCAGTGTGAATTTCCGATTCTTGATATCCTCTACCACCGTTTCTCCTCTTACCGCAAATATACCGATAGCATCTCCGTTAGAAAATCGGGTAGTATATCCATTCTCTGTAGCACGTGTCTTACCACTTTCGTCCATAAATCCTTCATCAGACACACTAATCTGAAATCCCTGCAAAGAATCCGGTGTTTCTCCGGTGAGTTCTTCATTTTGCGAGCAAGACGCAACTATGGCTGCGCCAGCCAGAAAAAGCATTGATATATAATTATATATTTTCATAAATCTCATGTTTATATTTTTAGCATTTTTATCTATATTAGATTGGTAAACAGATCACTTCACAACAGGCTGTGGAGTTACGGTTTCTTCTGTAATATTCCAACTAGGATTAGTTATCTCTGTTCCAGTTTCAGCTATACTCGGGTCGGATGTTATAGGATCGTGGTTTTCATCCTCCCATCCTATTATTTGCGTTTGTTCTGTAATTGTCAACACATAATTATTGTCCTCGTATTTATTTGTCTTGATGATGTAATTATAAGAAAATCCTGATTTCAATTCTGTCAAGTTAGCAAACTCGGCTTCATAAAGATAACCGTTCATTCTAGCTTGGATAGTTACTTTGCCTTGCACCTTCTGTGGCAGTAAAATAGCTTGTACTGTATAATTATCCTGCTCTCCTATTTTATCCCAATAAATATCATCTTTATCCGTAACAGGGTCTTCACTGACTGTTGTCTCCCCTGTTTTAGGATTAAATGTACCATTATTCTTAAGCCCAATAAGATAACAAGTTATATCTGCCAAGTCCACACCTTCGCCAGCTTGAAACTCCAATCTAATACGACTCATCACATGATTGAATGCTAATGTCACGTTCGGGGTTTGTGATGTAGCCTTCCCTTTGGCAAAAAGAAAATCTATCTTCGCACGTTCTTCTGCTGTAGCTTGATTTTCACTAGCTGTAGTCACTTCTAATGCAGGTTGTTCTTCACCTGATGTACCAGAAAATGGAGCGTATGCCACTACATCATACTCTCCGGAACCTAATACCCAAATTTCTTCTGCATTTCCTCCTTTTGCTGCAAAAAGACCATTGCCCTTGTATTTGTAATGAATATTCACTTGTTCCGTACCACAAGTGATTCCTACCGAGTCTTCTGCCTCCCAGTTTGTTTCCGTAGCTCTTGTAACAAGATTGCTAGCCTCATGATTGTTTATTACTGCACTAAAAGAAACTTTCGCTCCCGTATCACCGGTAAACTGAATATCAGTTTCTTTAATATCGTTGCTACATCCTGCTAAAAGTAGTAAGGCAACAGCAGTTGTGACATAGTTTTTTTTCATACCATGTTTTTTAAAGTTAAACATATTTTTGTTGATTAGTAAAATCGTCGTAAAGTAAAAAAGACAATGGCTGCATTCTTTTCCAACCAGCAATTGAAATAAATGAAGCCTTTTTTTTGTTGTTTTCCATATTCATTAGTTATATCTGTTAAGTTAAACAAAAGTTAGATTCTCTTTTTAAACATAACTTTTCACACTCTACCTGTGAAAAAGTGTTGCAAACATAACGACTTAATCAAGATATAGCAATGCAGAATCGTACAAATGCATGGAAAATACCGTCTTTTGCACGATATTCCATGCTGTGGGAGCGATTTTCGATTAGTTCCTAAGGACTATGAACCTTTTTGTTTCTATTTTATTGTATGGAAAATAGTAATTTATAAACCTAAAAATGATATGGCGAATTTTTCAATTGTAGTTGTTCCAACTAAAAAATTATCAAATGGCAGACATCGAATAAGGATAGCCGTAGCACATCATTCTCAAACCAGATATATATCTACCCAATTTACTTTGGATTCTGCCAGTCAACTAAAAAATGGTCGAGTAGTAAGGCATGAGAATGCAGCGAATATGAATGCTTGTCTTCGGAAACTAATCAATGAGTATGAAGAAATTATTACATCGATCAGCTATTTACCAGCAATTTCATGTACCGAGCTTATACGTATAATTACTTATGAACAAAAGAAAAAAGGTATAACCTTTCAAGCTGTTGCAAAAGAATACATGAATTTCATGAAAGGAGAAGAGCGGGAGAAATCTTATAAACTTTATAAGATAGCTTCCGAAAGATTAGTCAAATATATGAAAGGGGATTTTCCTTTAATTCAATTGACACCTATACATATCCAAGAATTTGCCAAAGTTCTTCACGAGGAGAATCTGGCAGATACAACTATCAGAATATATCTGACTTTGATAAAGGTGATATTAAATTATGCCGGTAAGATGAATTATGTATCTTACTCCATTCATCCTTTTGTCCTCTTTAAGATGCCGGCAAGTAATGTGCGGGAACTTGATTTGTCAATAGATGAACTGAAGAGAATACTTGATGTCCGGCTTTTAAAGCCTTCTTTATCCATGGTGAGAGATATTTTTATGCTTACCTATTATTTAGGCGGTATCAACCTGAGAGATTTATTAGTATATGATTTTAAAAATAAGAACGATATGCGTTATGTGCGTCACAAAACACGTAATAGCAAGAAGGGAGAAAATGAAATTGTATTTACTTTGCAGCCTGAAGCAAAAGTGCTCATAGATAAATATATGTCGAGAAATGGGCATTTGCAGTTTGGTAAATATTCATCTTATAAACAAATATATAGTTTAGTCTTCCGACATATAAATAAGGTAACAGAACTTTCGGGGGTAAAGAAAAAGGTTACTTACTATTCCGCCCGAAAGACATTTGCACAACACGGATATGATTTAGGCATTCAAATTGAAAAAATAGAATACTGTATCGGACACAGTATGAAAAATAACCGTCCTATCTTTAATTATATTAAGATTATGCAAGAACATGCCGATAAGGTGTTCCGTGCCGTACTTGACCAATTGCTATAGTATAGATAGTTTTTCACTGCTATTTTTAGTTCCTTCTTTTGCTAATCGATTCCATTCCGATCGCTATCCTTTTTTCGTTCCACTATAGTTATCCGCAAAGTACACTATAGTTACCCTTGCGGATAACTATAGTCAAACGCAAAGATAACTATAGTGGAACGAAGAAAGATTCGCATACCGGATAACTCATAATAGGTAAAAAAGATATTAATGGTACTAATTGTTCAAATCTTATCCTCAATTGATTGCTAGCTGTATGTAGTCGTTTGATGCGCAGGTAGTTATGTTTAAAAAGAGAATCTAACTTTTGTTTAACTCTATAATAAATACGCTATGTAAATATATTAATATCATACAATATATTATACTACTAAACCTCTATAAAGTACTACGTTACAGGAATATCCATATAAAAAGAAACAAAGAGTCTTCATTAGAGGATAAAAAGATAAATCAACAATAAAGGATCTATAAACCAATATTTATAACTTAATAATTAAAGTATGAAAAGCAACCAAAAAGGTAATCACCTGTATGCCTATAAGGATACTATCCGACGGCTATTTCTTCTCACTTTGTTCTCCTTTTTAATAGTAGAATCTTATGCCCAGAATAAGACAATTTCGGGCACAGTTACAGATTTTACCGGAGAACCGGTTATTGGTGCCAGTGTGTTGGTTAATGGTACTACTAATGGTACAATTACTGATTTAAATGGCAAGTTTTCTCTTTCCAATGTACCAACCAAAGGTACAATCACTATCACTTATATAGGATATAAAAAACAAGAAGTATCCGTAGCAGGAAATACCAACTTTAAAATTACTCTTCAAGAAGATACCGAGACCTTAGACGAAGTAGTAGTTGTAGGCTATGGAGTACAGAAAAAAAGTGACGTAACCGGTGCTATGGCTCGCATAGGTGAAAAAGAACTGAAAGCAATGCCTGTAAGAAATGCACTAGAAGGGATGCAAGGTAAAACAGCCGGTGTAGATATTACATCCAGTCAGCGTCCCGGAGAGGTGGGCAACATTAATATTCGTGGACAACGCTCTATTAATGCGGAACAGGGTCCACTGTATGTGGTAGACGGTATGGTAATTCAAAATGGAGGCATTGAAAATATCAATCCTTCCGACATTGAAGCTATTGACATTTTAAAAGATGCTTCAGCCACAGCTATTTATGGCTCACGTGGTGCCAACGGTGTGATTCTTGTAACTACCAAAAAAGGAAAAGAAGGTAAAGTGACCCTAAACTATTCCGGTACTGTCACTTTTGAAACGCTACACGATGTTACAGAAATGATGTCTGCCGCCGAATGGTTGGATTATGCCCGCTTAGCCAAATACAATGCAGGTTCTTATGCTTCTGCCACTCCAACTTATGAAGCCGATAAAGCTGCATTTGGTAGCGTAACTGCTTCATGGAAAAACATCGAAAAAGCATGGGTAAATGGAGTCTACGATCCATCTTTAGTAGGATCATATGACTGGGCTTCGCACGGTAAACAGACGGGGATCACTCACGAACATACCTTAAGTGCATCCGGAGGGTCTGACAAATTCCAAGGCTATGCCTCATTCGGTTATTTGGATCAGAAAGGTACACAACCAGGGCAAGCATATGAACGTTATACGTTAAAAACCTCATTTGATGTGACTCCTGTCAATTGGTTCAAAATGGGATCTTCAATTAATGCATCTTATTCCACTCAAGACTATGGATATAGTTTCTCCAAGTCTGTAACCGGTTCGGGTGATTTCTATAGCGCATTAAGAAGTATGATTCCGTGGACAGTACCTTATGACGAAAACGGTGAATATGTCCGTTATCCGAGTGGGGATGTAAATATCATCAACCCTATTCGTGAATTAGACTACAACACCAACCAACGCCGCACTTTCCGTGCTTCTGCCAGTTTGTATTCGCAAATTGATTTCGGTAAAATCTGGAAACCACTGGAAGGCTTATCTTATCGTCTTCAGTTTGGTCCTGAATTCCAATTCTACACTTTAGGAGTCGCTAATGCAGCAGATGGTATTAATGGAGATGGTAACAATGGCGCACAATACAAGAACGAACAAAAACGTGCATGGACATTGGATAACCTGATCTATTATAACAAAGCCCTGGGTCAACATAATTTAGGCATGACATTGATGCAATCCGCTTCTGCCTACCATTACGAGATGGGAGATATGAGAGCTACTAATGTAGCCTCATCAGATGAGCTCTGGTATAATATAGGATCTGCCGGTACACTAAACTCTTTTGGCACAGGTCTGACCGAGACTCAAATGGCATCTTATATGATTCGTCTAAACTATGGTTATAAAGATAAGTACTTATTGACAGCATCTATGCGTTGGGACGGCGCCTCTCAATTAGCCGAAGGGCACAAATGGGCAAGTTTCCCTTCTGCTGCTATCGCATGGAGAATGGATCAGGAAGATTTCCTGAAAGACATCAGTTGGCTGAATCAGTTGAAACTTCGTATAGGTATGGGTGTTACAGGTAATGCGGCAATCAAAGCATATGCAACTAAAGGCGCTATCACAGGCTTATACTATAACTGGGGACAGAATGAGTCATCCTTGGGCTATGTACCTTCAGATCCTTCACAGAAGGAACCCGCCAAAATGGCTAATCCAACTCTAGGCTGGGAAAGAACTACACAATACAATGTCGGTGTTGACTATGGTTTCTTTAATAACCGACTTACTGGTAGTATCGATGCATACAAAACGAAAACTGATGATTTGTTACTAGAAATGTCAATTCCTTCACTAACGGGTTATGTTTCTACTTATGCCAATGTAGGTAAAACATCCGGATATGGTATTGACCTACAAGTAAATGCAATACCTATACAAACAAAAGATTTTTCGTGGAGCACTACTTTAACATGGTCAATGGATAGAAACAGAATCGACGAATTGTCTAATGGTAGAACAGAAGATGTGAACAATAAATGGTTTGTCGGTGAGGAAATCGGTGTTTATTACGACTGGGTATATGATGGCATCTGGAAAACAGAAGAAGCCGAAGAAGCTGCCAAATACGGACGTAAACCGGGACAAATCAAAGTGAAAGATTTAAATAATGATGATACAATAGATGCCAATGACGATAAAAAAATTGTAGGTCACACACGTCCACGCTGGACAGGTGGATGGAGTAACACTTTCAGCTATAAGAATTTTGAGCTATCCTTCTTTATTTTATCACGTTGGGGATTTACTGTTCCACAGGGAGCTGTTACTCTTGACGGTCGCTATATGCAGCGTAAAATAGACTATTGGGTAGCCGGTACAAATGAGAATGCAAAATACTATTCACCCGGTTCCAACGGTGAAGGAGCCGATGCCTTTAACAGCGCAATGAACTATCAGGATGGCTCATACATCAAAGTTCGTAATATCTCATTGGGTTATAACTTTACCCCACAACAATTAAAGAACTTGGGTATCAATAATTTGAAGCTATATGTTCAAGCCATGAACCCATTCAATATCTATAAAGCATGTGACTTTTTGGATACAGACTTGGTAAATTATGACAATAATACCAAAACATTTGGTTCACCTACCACTTTGAAGAGTTTTGTAATAGGTGTCAACATCGGATTCTAATAAACAAATTAAAGTAAAGACATTATGAAATTAAATAGAATATTATTTGCTGCTTTAATAGCCAGCATAACAGGAAGCTCGATCACTTCGTGCAGTGAATCTTTCCTTGATGAGAATTTAACAACTCAATATAGTACCGACCGCTTTAAGACACAAGAAGGTCTTGATGAATTAGTGACTGGAGCCTATCAGAAACTGAAATTCAAATTCAACTATATATGGGGGATTCAGTGCTACAACATGGGAGTAGATGAATTTACTGATGCTAATAATGTTATTCCAGCATGGAATCACTATAGTCAAGATTTAAATTCATCTGAAAATGCCGCTAACCAACCTATCTGGGACAATTACTACGGACTGGTTGAACCCGCAAACATATTGATCCAAAACATACCTCAATATTATAACCAAAGTTCACCTACATACAACACACGCTTGGGAGAAGCACACTTTCTAAGAGCCTATGCTTATTTCGAATTAGTGAAGCAATTTGGTGGTGTGCCGTTGAAATTAGTTCCGTCTACAAGCGCGGAAACATATTTTACACGGAATTCTGCTGAAGAAATATACACACAGGTTATATCTGATTTTGGAGAAGCCTACAGACTACTTCCGGATAAAGGTGAATCAATCGGACGAATTAACAAATATGCTGCTGCCCATTTCCTTGCAAAAGCACATTTATTCCGTGCCTCCGAATTGTACAGCGATTGGAATAGTAATTATATAGCATCCGACCTCGATGCTGTTATTCAATATGGTTCGGAAGTTGTAGACGCACATCCGTTGTGTAATGATTATGTAGAACTTTGGGACTATGAACAGCCGAACGGAGCCAATGAAAAAGTAAGTGAAGTGATTCTAGCAGCTCAATTCTCTAATGATGAATCAACATGGGGACGTTATGGAAACCAGATGCATCTTTATTATCCGGCCGTATACCAAGGTAATGATATAGGTGGATGTAAACGTGACATCTCCGGAGGACGTGAATTCTCATACGTAAGTGCTACAGAGTATACCATGCAGGTATTTGACCGTGTCAATGACTCTCGTTTCTGGAAATCATTCATCACCTGTTATGGAGCCAACGAAACCAAAAGTGCTCCCACCTGGACAGCAGAAGATATGCCATACGCTCCGGCAGGTGTAAAAGAAGGTGACAAACGTTTCAGTGGAGGTGAACTCGGTATGAAATACATCGTGAATGACCCGGGAGACAATCGCTATGAGAAATATCCCAACGCTCCGGCATATACTGTTTTGAAAGATGGAAAAATGTGTAACACGTATACATATGTACGCTATTTCAAAGGACAGGAACACAGCTGGAATATAAATGAGAAAACAGGTAATTATTACGATATCATACCTCACAAGCGTTCAGTAGCTTTATCTAAATTCCGTGATGGTTATCGTGTTTCCATCGCATCTCAATTCGGTACTCGCGATGCTATCATCGCCCGTTCGGCAGATGATGTACTAATGGTTGCCGAAGCATATATTCGTAAAGGTGAAGCCAATTATGACAAAGCTGTCGAATGGATGAACAAACTACGTGAACGTGCCGGTTATAAAACTGGTGAAGACCGTAGTAAGAACGTAGATGGTGGACAAGCTTATAAGAATAATCCTTATTGTTCCGGGAAAGGAGGCGGTCACTCCTCCGAAGGTGCTATTTACTGGGAAGAAAACACCTATTATGAGTCAAACAATATCGAACAGGAGACTACTGCTTCTACCAAAACTACGATGAAATTAAATAGTGTGGCAGACGTTTATAACTCTACAGTCGACACTCCTATCTACAACGAACTGGGATGTACATCCAATGCTGACAAAATGATGTGCTTCCTATTAAATGAACGTACCCGTGAGCTTTGTGGCGAATTGCAACGCTGGGAAGATCTGGCACGTACCAAGACGTTAGACGCCCGCTGGCATAAATTCAACGACGGTGCCAGCAGAGGTCTTGGCGAATTCAAATCGGAGAAACATTACTATCGTCCGATCCCCCAAGCCTTCTTGGACGGTATCACCAATTCAAATGGTTCTGCACTAAGCAATGAAGAAAAGAAAGCAATGCAGAATCCGGGATATTAAGATAAACAACTAAACTTATTGCCACTTGGCACTCTTTGAAATAGTATTCCTAATCAAAGAGTAGCAAGTGGCAATATTATTTCTTATATTTCCGTTGTTTTTCACTTCGTCTTCCTCATAAACATCTTAATCTGTTCACTAATCTGCTCCATCCCCTTTATCGAAGGATGACCGCTCTTTTTGTCAATATCATGCAGTTCAATACAATCAATGTTATAGTGATTGCAGATAGCTCTGACTGATTCATTAAACTCTTCCTTTAAACCAGAGTTCAGCAGAAAGTAGATTTCAACATTAGGATAACGATCAATCATGTGGTCAAGCAGATATGCCATAGCCGGACGGAATGTATATAAATCTTCCTTGGTCCACCCTTCATACTTGTAATCCCCAAGCGGTGAGCCGGCCCAACAATCATTCGTTGCACCGAAAATAAAGATGATATCCGGACATCCCAGCTTATCCATACGGGTAATAAAAGAACGATCCGAATAATCAGCCTGATTATAACCGGTATTACAAATCGTTGCACCGGAAAAAGAGTTGTTGACACAAAGGCGGTAGTTATTCTCTTTGATGAATTTATGCCACCAGGTCTGCTTTACGGAAGTTACATCCGTTTGCTGTCGCGGAGAAACATAATACCAAATGCTATTGGTATCGGGTTGCAGGTATCCTTCAAATGTTGAATACGAATCGCCTAAAATAGATATAGATTTCAGGCTTTGAGCAAAGCTGATACTGCTATATAGAGTGATTAGCAGTAATAAATAAAAGGATTTCTTCATCTTAGCATAAAGTTTTCAATTTTGCTGCTAAGATACTACATTATACTAAAATTATAGCATGAAATTTTCTACTACTTTCAGGAAAGGGTCATTTCCCTTTCCTATCATAAGTCACATTCTTTTCCACTACATTCTCTACATTATTCACTTTCTTCACGAACTCCTTTACCTCTCCTACTTTTACATCCCTAATCATTACATTCTTAGCCGGAAGTTTGGAGTTACCTTTCAGTTCGTAAATAGCATCTGCCGATTCACAAGTCACCTTATCCATATAAATACCATCAATACGAGTAATTCGTTCTTCATAAGTAGGTACCAGATCTTTCCATTGGTATAACACTTCGGTATCTATTTCGAGTACACGTTGAGCCGTTCCTGCCTTTACATTCTTCATATAAACATTCTCTATAAATCCACCTCTGCGATGATTGGTTTTCACAAAGAAAAGGCGCATCACAGAATTCGGAGCAGTACAGTCATGCATATAAATATTCCGTATTCCTCCCGATATTTCGCTTCCGATACCAAGTAAAGTATGTCCTTTTAGAATCTGACAATTACGGATAACGATGTTTTCACAAGGAGTATTCAACCGCCAAGCATCCTGATTACGTCCGGCTTTAATCACTACTGCATCATCCCCCTGATCGAAAGAGCAATCTTCCACTAAAAAGTTACGGCTCATTTCAAAATCAATACCGTCATTATTATGTCCGTGTGCTTTTACATCGAGATTACGCACTAATCCCCCGTCACACATATAGAGATGAATGGTCCAAAACGGACTTTCACGAATCTTAAACCCATCCAATAAAACATTCTTGCAACGATTGAAATGAATCAAATGCGGACGAAGATGGTTCTCCCCTATTGCCATCTGACGTTCGATCACAGGGATATTAGTCGAAGCTTTTGTATACAACTCCTTCAATGCTTCCAAATGAGGCTGAGGACGTTTGAACCATACTTTCCAGGTATCCATCTTCGGCTGAAGAGTCCCTTTACCTGTAATCGCCACGTTCTCACATTCAAAAGCATAGAGTAATGGCGAATAATTATAACATTCCAAGCCTTCCCATGAAGTCATCACTGCCGGAAGATAATCAGAAGGATTATCCGTAAAATTCAAAACCGCATTCTCCTCCAAATAAAGATTCACATTACTTTTAAAATGAATGGGACCGGTCAGCCATGTACCTGCCGGAACAACAACACGTCCGCCACCGGATTGGTTACACGCTTCAATAGCACTAGTAATTGCTTTTGTATTATCTACTCTTCCTCCATTGACGGCACCGAAGTCTGTAATTATAAAGTCCTTATCAGGATAGATAAACACTTTAATAGGTTGCATCGGAAAAGGAGCGGTTACTTTAAGCACTTCATAGTTGCCATTTTTCGAAGTAAAAGAAGCGGCCAACAAATAAAAACAAGTACAAGTTATTAAACTTAGAAAATATCTTTTAATCATATCATTACTCTATTATCCAACATACCAAGATAAAACATTCTTAGCTATTTCACACTCTGAAAATCGGGAATTCGTTTCACATTAGCGCCTTTCATTACTCCCTTCTTTATTGCTTCATTTGTGGCAGTAATTTCTTGTTTTACTTTCTTATAATAATCTTTTGTTAACCCATTGGCTATGGCATCTGACTCTGTTGCCGCCCAGAAATATTGATAATCTGTCAATATCAGATCCGGTGCCACTTTTGCAAAAAAGACAGAATCTCCTTCAAATTTTTCACGTAAATCTCCTAAATAAATAGTATCCGCCGGATTTATTTTCTTATCATTTTGAGATTTATTACTCGAATTACCAACACAAGAAGCAATTAATATTCCTCCAATCAAAAAACAATAGTTCAACAGTCTCATAATAAATAATTTAATTGTAACATAATTCTTTTCAACACTTATTTCACTGAAAACACAAATACACCCGCTGTAGGAATCTCTGTAGTCCCGATCAATGCTTTGGCTCCCTTCGATAAGTTGAAGGTATAAGGCTGATCTGAATAGTTTAATACAATTCCCAACCCATTCCGGTATTCCATTGTCACGCCATAAGGCAAATCCATTACCGGGATATTCAGCTGTACATATAGCTTTTTCAATATATCTTTTTCCAATGCTCCATTGTGGCTGTCCACTCCTACATAGGTAATCGTACCTTTCCCCAGTTTGCGGAAAGTCACAGCCGGACTTCCTTCATAGAATTCGTTTTTATAAGTAGCCCATACTTGAGCATCTGCCGGAGGATTCAGAATCTCTCCCCATGTATTCCAAATATACTCTTTTCCGTCCATAACAACAGTACCGGGATTTTCGGGAAGCAGCAAATCATAAAAGTTCATTTCATTTCCGGTCAGCGGAGTAATCATAGAACCAAAGGGAGCTTCCGGAAGACGACCATAACGGTCTTTCTGTGCCGTACGACAAGTCAGAATGAGGTTTCCGCCGTTCTTTACATAAGTGATCCATTTGTCTACCAGTTCTTTATCAGCTAATTGATAAGTCGGTGCAATAACAACCGGATAATCGGACAAGTTCTTTGCTTCGGAAATAAAATCGACAGGTGCTCCGAATGATTTTAAGGTACGGTAATACTTTTCAATATGTGCAAAAGTATCCCATGTCCGGTTCTGTTTCTGTCGCTCAATGCTCCAGGAGTTTTCATGATTGAAAAGAATAGCTGTACGACGGGCAAGGTAATCGGCAGGTTTGGTTTCACGGGAAGAGCTATGTTTACGAAGTTCACGAATCTCCTTTATAAATGTCTCATATTCTCTTCCGCCGGGAGTAACAGTCACTCCGTCCGTGCCGACAATTCCGTAATGATATTGTTCCGTGCCGTAAAGAGGCTGGCGATAACGATAGGTGCAGATAAAATCACTTCCACCGGCAAACACACTCCACATCCACAGACGAACTGCGCCCGGAAGAGGTTGGGGATTGATACTGCCCCAGTTCACCTGTCCCGGCTGTAATTCCATCACCCCATAAGTTCCCTGTATCGGACGGAAAAAGTCATTTGCCCAAGCTATCCGCAACGGATTACCTACCCGGTAGCCCCGACGACCAATCCCCTCATTATCACCATATACCATATAACGGGTATAACTTTGAAAATCAAGCGAGGGGCTACCACCGATGTGACCTTCATCATAATTCGGTATATAATTCGTAGTCACCCATTGGTTCTTTGCATATTTCTTTATCAACAGACATTGTTCGTTCAGGAAATCATTGGTTTGTGATGCAGCAAAACGGCGGTAATCCAAAATTTGATGATGATTCATAAACATCTGTACGCGCTTGGGAAGCGTTATTTCATCAAAAGACGAATAAGCCTCACTCCAGAAAGCAGTGCCCCATGCATTATTTAAAAGTTGAATGTCATTATTGTATTTGGCACGGAGAAAATCACGGAAAGCAAGCTCCGCTTTCAGATTATAATCAAACTGTACAGCAGGTTCGTTGTCGAGTTGCCATCCGATAATACGGGAGTCATTGCCATAATGTTGCGCCAGTTTTTCAATCATCTTGTATGATAATTCCCTGTAAAGAGGCGAAGCAAATGAAGCATGCTGGCGAGCACCGTGGTCAAGTATCGTTCCATCCTCATTCTTCAATAGAATTTCGGGGTATTTCCGGCTCATCCATACAGGAGGAGTGGCAGTAGAAGTACACATGATAACTTTCAAATCATACTTGGCTGCCAAAGCTACAGCCCTGTCCAGCCATGCAAAATCATAGCGTCCCTCTTCCGGTTCCAGTTGCGCCCAGGCAAACTCGGCAAAATGGGTAAATTCAAATCCCAATTCATGCATTTTCTTGAAGTCACGTTCCCACTGGCTCTCATCCCAGTGTTCGGGATAATAATAGACACCCGTCAAAGTCAGGTCTTTATCATCAAACCAGGGAGAAGTTTCAATTACAGTCTTTTGAGCTTGCTTCTGTTGAGTTCCGGTTGCCAGTCTCTCTGCTGCCTGTATTCCGGTAGAAACGGTTAATAGACCGGCACAGAAAGTAGCCAGAATTTTACTTTTTACCATATACTTCATAAATTCGATTGATTATTAGCGTTATAAAACGTTATTCATATATTTTCCATTCCCACAAACCGGCATCTCCCCTACGAATATGAAGACGGAGATAACGTGTCTCTCCTATCTCCTTAGCAATATGTGGAGAGCATACTTGTACTTTCCCTTGTTCGGCACACATCTGCCAATGTTTTCCGTCGATAGACTTCTCCAGTCGCCAGGTATATCCTTCAGTGGGACGGGTAAAATAGAGCTGGCACTCCCCGACCTTACGGATTTCCTTTAAATCGACTGTAATAAACGGACTGCTATCCGTATCAGCCGCCATCCAACGGGTTCCATTCGATTCGTCAGCTACATGGGTAGCCTGATAAGTATGCGTGCGGGTATAGCTCTTCACCGAACCTTTTTCCGGCAACGGTTGATTGGGTTGCGTTTCGATATTGACCACGGAAGTACGGGGAGATTTCTCACTGGAAGCATAAAAATGCGACTGTAATGCCAGATTCGGCCGGGTCTCTTGGGAAGCAGCCAGATAACCTACACCACGCATATCGGGGATTAATGTCTTTATCGTTCCATCGTCATTAAATTCCATCCGGTTAGCATACACTTGACGGGTAGTTCCGCCATCTCCGTATTCCAGATAGAGAAAAATATATTCATCCGTTCCCTCGTCATAAAACATGTTGCCATGTCCCGGTCCCCACACTTGATTTTCAGGAGAAGAGAATAAAAAAATGTCGTTCCCCTCCGGCTTTACAAAACCCGTCAAAGGAGACTCGCGACTCATCATATAAGCATTGACATAATTCTGATGACCACTCAACGTATAAATATAGTAATAGATACCTTTACGCTTAAACATCACCGGACCTTCGGAATATCCCTGGCGGGCTGTTGCCAGAGTTACCGGCTCACCATCCAGATGAAGCCTGTCCGCAGAAAGCCGTCCCGCATTCCGGCGACGCCAGAAGATATATCCTGAACCATCGTCATTAATAAAAGGTTCTCCGTCAATATCATCAACGACAGCCGGGCTATCTGTTCCTTCTTCTCCGGGAGGCAAAAGCCCCTGTCCCGCAGTAAAATGGAAAGGACCATCCGGGCGATCAGCTACAAGTACATAAGTTCCCATCTTGTCATCCGGTTTCACAAACGTAACGTATAAATAAAACTTGCCGTCCTGCTCAATCACTTTTCCAGGCGCCCAATACCGGAAATAGCCCTTTTTCTTTTCACCTTTATCATTCGTGTAGTCATATCCTTTCGACCAGTCGAATCCACTGATATGGGAACCTTCGAAACTCCAGTTCACAAAATCTTTCGATTTCCATACGACAGGAGTTCCGGCACGTCCAAGTCCGTAATCCAGATCGGTAGTGCCATAAAGATAATAGGTATCACCAAATTTGGAGACAGACGGATCCGCCAGATTATCGGGAATAAGCGGATTATAGTTCCGGTCGGCAATCAGTGACTCCACAATGGAGACATCCACCGCAAACGCCGTTCCATGACGAATCCCCCTCGGAAAAAAGACCTGATCGGACACATCTTCCCATGTTTCACCATAGTCCAAAGAACGAACAGCTCCATAACGATGGTCACGGTATTTATCAAAATAGACATAAAGCGTATCACCTACAAAAAGAGGAGCCGGACCTTCCGCCCAATATTTTCCTGTAATAGGTGCCGATACTTTGGTCGGGAATCCTTTTTCTATCTTCTTTGTACGCGTCACACGCAAATTCTTTTCCGGCGGATTGGAATTTTCATTCTTGACTACCATTATCAAGTCTTCCCGCTTCGGGTCTTTCACAATAGCGGCATCAATCACACTGAAATCTGGATTGAAGAACATCTTCGTCTTTGAGAAAGTACGAAAATCCTTCGTTGTTACATAATAAATACGATGATTCAGTCCCTTCTCACTTTCACTGGTAGCCACTTCTTTGTGACGGCCGGGAATCGTAGTTGCCCAAAAGATATAATAAGTTTGTGAAGGTTCATCATAAAACAGTTCGGGAGCCCAACAGTTATGTGCATCCGGCTCGTGCATCATCACAGGGATTGCTTGTTGCTCACTCCAATGAACCAAATCGCGTGAAGAGGCATATCCGATAATCCGGTCCGTCCAACTGGAAGTCCAGACCATGTGAAAAGTGCCGTCCGGCGACTGGCAAATGCTGGGGTCACGCATTAATTTATCTTTACCAACCGCAGGGGTAAGATAAGAACGTCCGCCATGTAAAGGCAGCCAGTTCAATCCATCATAACTATATGCTAAATGCAGTCCGTCTTTACTGTCATTGATAAAATAAGAAAAGAGGTAAGCTGTCTCACCGGCAAAGACTGTCATCACCGACCAAAGACTTAGAGCTATCCAGATTACTACTTTTTTCATGGTTCCTTATTAAGATTAAAAAGTTTACCTTGCAAAGATAAGGCATCTCCGCCCCTCCTCAAAGATAAAGAGCATGGACAATATTTCAAATCCATGTAGTTTTGTACACGAACGCTTTTAGATGTCCATTTTGATACAATATTCTATGTAT
Organism: Bacteroides ovatus; assembly: GCF_001314995.1. Taxonomy (NCBI): domain Bacteria; kingdom Pseudomonadati; phylum Bacteroidota; class Bacteroidia; order Bacteroidales; family Bacteroidaceae; genus Bacteroides; species Bacteroides ovatus. The sequence goes on along the minus strand of NZ_CP012938.1, from coordinate 5,705,994 downwards.
CTGTACATCTTTCTATTTACTAAACCCTTAAAAAGCTCTACTTTAGCGGCAGATTTTAAAAAGAATGAAAAACATATCAACTCTATATATCATGAAACGACTTTTAGTAAGTATTGCTATCGTATTTATCTCCATACTGACCGTAGCGGGACAAAATCACTCTTTCAGTTTATCCGGCAAATGGAATTTCCAGATAGACCGGGAAGATACCGGCGTCAAGGAACAATGGTTCAAAAAATCCCTCGACGATTCTATCAACCTACCCGGCTCCATGCCCGAAAAATTGAAAGGAGATGAAGTGACCGTCCGTACCCAATGGACCGGAAGCCTCTACGACAGTTCTTACTACTTCAACCCATATATGGAAAAATACAGGATAGAGGGACAAGTAAAGCTACCCTTCTTTCTGACTCCCGACAAACATTATGTAGGTGTGGCCTGGTATCAAAAGAAAGTGACAATTCCGGCTGACTGGAAAGGAGAAAGAATCACTCTTTTTCTGGAACGTCCGCACATCGAAACTACTGTATGGGTAAATCAGCAGGAGCTTGGTATGCAAAACAGTCTTTGTGTTCCCCATGTCTATGACCTGACTGCTGCAACCACCCCCGGAAAAACGTACCTGATTACCATCCGTATCGATAATAGAATCAAAGAAATCAACGTAGGTCCAGATTCTCACAGCATCACCGACCAGACACAAGGTAACTGGAACGGTATCGTCGGACGAATCGAATTACAAGCCACTCCCAAAGTTCATTTAGAAGATATTCAGGTATATCCCGATTTAAGCAATCAGAAAGCGCTGGTTCGCATGAATATACGGTCTGCTTCTTCCACCAAGGGAGAGATCACCCTTTCCGCTGCGAGCTTTAACACGGACATTCAGCACAAAGTGGCTCCCGTACATCAAAGTTTCAACATCCGTCCGGGAGATAATCCGGTGGAAATGGAACTTCCGATGGGAAAAGAGTTTCTGACGTGGGATGAATTCAGTCCGGCACTTTATAAACTGACGGCAAAATTGACCAACGGCAAGCAAACTGACACACAACAAGTACAGTTCGGTATGCGTGATTTCAAGATAGAAGGGAAATGGTTCTATGTAAATGGTCGCAAAACGATGCTTCGCGGTACGGTGGAAAACTGTGACTTCCCATTGACAGGCTATGCGCCGATGGATGTAGCTTCCTGGGAACGGGTGTTCCGCATTTGTCGTAACTATGGTCTGAATCACATGCGCTTCCACTCTTTCTGTCCGCCGGAAGCAGCTTTCATCGCTGCCGATCTGGTCGGTTTCTATCTGCAACCGGAAGGACCGAGCTGGCCGAACCACGGTCCGAGACTGGGTAACGGACAACCGATTGACAAATACCTGATGGACGAAACCATTGCACTGACCAAGGAATATGGGAATTACGCTTCTTACTGCATGCTGGCTTGCGGCAATGAACCTTCCGGTCGTTGGGTGGCATGGGTCAGCAAGTTCGTGGATTATTGGAAAGCAACCGATCCGCGTCGTGTATACACAGGAGCCTCCGTTGGAAACAGCTGGCAATGGCAACCTCACAATGAGTATCATGTGAAAGCCGGCGCACGCGGACTTAGTTGGGCAGGTGCGCAACCGGAAAGTGAATCGGATTATCGTGCAAGAATCGACACGGTGAAACAACCGTATGTATCACACGAAACAGGTCAATGGTGCGTATTCCCGAATTTCAATGAGATCCGTAAATATACCGGAGTCAACAAAGCGAAGAACTTTGAAATCTTCCGGGATATTCTGAACGATAACCACATGGGAAGCCAGAGTCACGACTTTATGATGGCTTCGGGCAAATTGCAGGCACTCTGCTACAAACATGAGATTGAAAAGACCTTGCGTACTCCGGACTATGCGGGATTCCAGTTGCTGGCTCTCAATGATTATTCCGGCCAGGGAACTGCATTAGTCGGTGTACTGGACGTGTTCTTTGAAGAAAAAGGATATATCAACGCAGAACAGTTCAGACGCTTTTGCAGTCCGACCGTACCTTTGGCACGTATTCCTAAATTTGTATATGCCAACAATGAAACATTCCATGCCGACATTGAAGTATCTCATTTCGGAGCTGCTCCCTTAGAAAGTGCAAAAACAGTATATACCATTAAGGATAAATTCGGAAAAGTATATGCTCATGGAACTGTCGGCACCCATCACATTCCCATCGGAAATCTTTATTCTCTGGGTAGTGTAGATATGACTCTGGAAGGAATCGATACACAGCAGAAACTAAATCTGGAAGTACGTATCGAAGGCTGTGATGCCGTAAACGACTGGGATTTCTGGGTATATCCGGCACAAGTGGAACTGGTACAAGGAACAGTATATACCACCGACACCTTGGACGCCAAAGCATTGGCAGTGTTGCAGGACGGAGGAAATGTGCTGATTACGGCTGCCGGAAAGATACAATACGGCAAAGAAGTCAAACAATACTTCACTCCCGTATTCTGGAATACTTCCTGGTTCAAGATGCGTCCGCCGCACACAACCGGTATTTTCCTGAATGAATATCACCCTCTTTTCCGCGAATTCCCTACCGAGTATCATAGCAACCTGCAATGGTGGGAACTGCTGAACAAAGCGCAGGTGATGCAATTCACCGACTTCCCGGCAACATTCCAACCAACGGTTCAAAGTATTGATACCTGGTTTATCAGCCGGAAAATTGGCATGTTGTTCGAAGCAAAGGTATTGAACGGTAAATTGATGATGACCAGTATGGACATTACTTCCCAACCGGAAAAACGAATCGTTGCCCGCCAGATGCACAAAGCAATCCTGAATTATATGAATTCGGATGCTTTCCGTCCGGCAGACAAGATAGCTCCGGAGCTAATACAAGCATTATTCACCAAAGTGGCGGGAGATGTGAAATCTTATACCAAAGATTCTCCTGACGAGCTCAAACCGAAAATTAACTAAATGGGAATTATCAGGCACGAATTACACGGATTACGCTGTTGCTTTATAAAAGCGTAATTCTAAAAACCGTGAAATCCGTGTAATCCGTGCCTAAATTCCATAAACAATATACATTAAATATCATTTTACATGAAAACTACGATCATAGGCTTGCTACTCTTAGCTACGGCAAGTGTCAATGCACAGGAGAAAGCCCAAACATACCAGTTGGCAGATGCTCCCCGCTACAGTGAGGAGACGGGATATGGATATGATCTCGTCGCTACTCCCGAAAAAGGCAGCAAGGCACCCTTCTTCTTTTCTGTCCGCGTGCCGGACGGTAACTATCAAGTAACCGTTCGCCTGGGAAGCAAGAAACAGGCAGGGGTGACAACAGTAAGAGGCGAATCACGCCGACTGTTCATTGATAACCTCGCTACTAAAAAGGGACAATTCGTAGATGAAACATTTATCATCAACAAACGCAACCCCCGCATTTCCGAAAAAGAATCCGTACGTATCAAACCCCGCGAAAAAGCCAAACTGAACTGGGACGATAAACTGACGCTGGAATTTAACGGCGATGCACCCGTATGCCAGAGTATCAGCATCAAGCCTGCCGATCCGTCGGTGATTACCGTTTTTCTATGTGGTAACAGTACCGTAGTCGACCAGGACAACGAGCCATGGGCAAGCTGGGGACAAATGATACCTCATTTTTTCGGTACGGACGTTTGTATCGCCAATTATGCGGAATCGGGCGAATCAGCCAATACGTTTATTGCCGCAGGACGTTTGAAAAAAGCATTGAGCCAGATAAAGAAAGGAGATTATCTTTTCATGGAATTCGGGCATAACGACCAAAAGCAAAAAGGGCCGGGCAAAGGAGCTTATTACTCTTTTATGACCAGCCTGAAAACATTTATTGATGAAGCCCGTGCACGGGGAGCATACCCCGTATTGGTCACTCCCACCCAACGCCGGAGTTTCGACGCAACCGGACATATCCGTGACACACACGAAGATTATCCGGAAGCCATGCGCTGGCTGGCAGCTAAAGAAAATGTTCCGTTGATCGACCTCAACGAAATGACCCGTACGCTTTATGAAGCTTTGGGAACAGAAACGTCGAAACGTGCTTTCGTACACTATCCGGCAGGCACTTATCCGGGACAGACCAAAGCTTTTGAGGATAACACCCACTTCAATCCATACGGAGCCTATCAAATAGCCCAATGTGTGATTGAAGGAATGAAGAAAGCCGTACCGGAACTGGCTAAACACCTGAAAATAGACCCGTCCTATAATCCGGCACAGCCGGACGATGTAAATGGTTTCCACTGGAACGAATCACCATTCACGGAAATTGAAAAACCGGACGGAAATTAAGAGATAAGTAGTAGGTATTAAGTATTAAGAATCAGGCATTAGATAAATATGAAAACCAAAAGCATCTTTCCCCTGTTCCTATTGGCAGGCACACTTTTGACAGCAGCTTGCGCCACCCCAACGGCTAAACAGGCAGGAAACAACAGCTTCGAATGGGGGCAAGTACCGCAACAACCGGATTTGTCATGGGCCGATAGTGTAGGCAGCCGGCAAATGCCCGGAAACCATGTAATTTTATCCGCTAATTCTTTTGGCGCAGTAGCAGACAGCACGGTGCTTAGCACGGAAGCTATCCAGAAAGCAATTGACAGTTGTGCCGTCATCGGTGGAGGAACGGTAGTTCTTCAGCCGGGATATTATCAGACTGGCGCACTGTTCATAAAAAGCGGTGTCAACCTGCAACTGGACAAAGGGGTGACTTTACTGGCCAGCCCATCCATTCATCATTATCCCGAATTCCGTTCGCGGATTGCAGGAATCGAGATGACATGGCCCGCGGCAGTTATCAACATTGTCAATGAAAAGAACGCTTCCGTCAGCGGAGAAGGAACGCTGGACTGCCGGGGAAAAGTATTTTGGGATAAATATTGGGAAATGCGGAAAGAATACGAAGCAAAAGGATTGCGCTGGATTGTGGATTACGACTGCAAACGGGTACGGGGCATCCTCATAGAACGTAGCTCGGACATTACATTGAAAGGATTTACCCTGATGCGTACCGGTTTTTGGGGATGTCAGATTCTTTACTCCGATTATTGCACGATAGACGGATTGACCATCAACAACAATATAGGTGGACACGGTCCGAGCACGGACGGTATCGACATTGATTCTTCCTGCAATATCTTGGTCGAAAACTGCGATGTAGACTGTAACGATGATAATATCTGTATCAAATCGGGACGGGATGCAGACGGACTGCGGGTGAACCTTCCTACGGAAAATGTGGTCATACGCAATTGCATCGCCCGCAAAGGTGCCGGACTTATCACCTGCGGAAGCGAAACTTCCGGTAGCATACGGAATGTATTGGGATATAATCTGGAAGCAATCGGCACCTCCGCCGTGCTGCGGTTGAAAAGCGCCATGAACCGTGGAGGGACAATCGAAAACATTTATATGACCGAAGTAAAAGCGGAAAACGTCCGTCACGTGCTGGCGGCGGACTTGAACTGGAACCCCAGTTACAGTTACAGCACTTTACCCAAAGAGTATGAAGGGAAAGAAATCCCGGAACACTGGAGAATCATGCTGACTCCGGTAACGCCTCCCGAAAAAGGTTATCCGCGTTTCCGCAATGTCTACGTATCAAAGGTAAAAGCGGAAAATGTGGACGAATTTATCTCCGCTTCGGGATGGAATGACTCGTTACGTCTGGAAAATTTCTATCTTTATGCCATCGAAGCGCAGACCGACAAACCGGGCAAAATCTGCTATACGAAGAATTTCAACTTGTCTGAAATTACATTAAAGACAGAAGAAAAGAATGTCATTGAACTAAAAGAGAATGAACAAAGTAATATCAACTTCAACTATGTTAAGACATCTCCTGACCATCGTACTGCTGGGAATCTTGCTCATTGATGCGCAAGCACAAGCACTGACGCCACCTGCCGGCACTTTCCGGTTGGGCATATCAAAAGGAAATGAAAGCCACTGGCTAAAACCTAAAGAAAAGATACAGGGAGTATCCTTCCAATGGAAAGCACTGCCCGATAGTCGTGGATTTATCCTGGAAGTAGAAGTCGCCTCTGCTCCGGAAGCCGATGCCCTATTTTGGAGTTTCGGCGATTGCCAACCGGATTCGGACATCAATGTATTCAGCGTGGAGGGACAAGCCTTCACTTGCTACTACGGAGAAAGTATGCAATTACGGACGCTGCAGGCTGTCACTCCTACCGATGATATCCGCTTGAGCGACGGACATAAGGATGCAACTCCCCTGATGCTTTACGAATCAGGCAAACGAACCGACCGCCCTGTACTGGCCGGACGTTGCAGTCTCTCCCCGGCTTCTTCCCGAAACGAAGGAAGCAAGCCTTCTCGGCTTTACTTCTGTTTCTACGAACAGAATGAAAAAGCGGATTACAACTACTATATGTTACCGGATATTTTTGCCAAAATCGACAAAAAATGAAAAGGATCTATTTATTATTCAGTCTGTTAATAGGTTGCATCTATCTACATGCAGCCATTTATAATGTAATGGACTTCGGAGCCAAAGCGGATGGGAAAACGATTGATTCGCCTGCCATCAATCGTGCGATTGAAGCGGCCGCACAGGCCGGAGGAGGCACAGTATATCTACCTGCAGGAGAATATGCGTGTTATTCCATCCGGTTAAAAAGTAACATTCATATCTATTTGGAACAGGGCACCCGTATCATTGCCGCCTTTCCCGGAAAAGAGGAAGGATATGATACCGCCGAACCGAATGAACATAATAAGTATCAGGATTTCGGTCACAGCCATTGGAAAAACTCTTTAATTTGGGGAATCGGACTGGAGAATATTACGATCAGTGGTCCCGGCTTAATCTACGGCAAAGGCTTGACCCGTGAAGAGAGCCGCCTACCGGGGGTAGGCAATAAGGCTATCAGCCTGAAAGATTGCAGAAATGTGACCCTGAAAGATTTATCCATGCTGCATTGCGGGCATTTCGCCCTGTTGGCTACCGGAGTGGATCATCTGACGATTCTGAATCTGAAAGTAGACACCAACCGGGACGGCTTCGATATTGATTGCTGCCGGAACGTACGTATCAGCCAATGCACGGTGAACTCCCCCTGGGATGATGCCATTGTATTGAAAGCCTCTTATGGATTAGGACGCTTCCAAGATACGGAAAATGTGACGATCAGTGATTGTTATGTCAGCGGCTTTGACAAAGGCAGTGTAATGGACGGCACTTGGCAGTTGGACGAACCGCAGGCTCCCGATCATGGTTTCCGTACGGGACGCATCAAACTCGGCACAGAAAGTAGTGGAGGTTTCCGCAATATTGCGATTACGAACTGTATCTTTGAACATTGCCGTGGATTGGCATTGGAAACGGTAGACGGAGGACATCTGGAAGATATTGTAATCAGTAATATTACAATGAGAAATATAGTCAACGCACCTATTTTCCTCCGGTTGGGCGCACGTATGCGCAGTCCTGAAGGCACTCCTGTGGGCACCATGAAACGTATTCTTATCAGCGATATCAATGTATGGAATGCCGACAGCCGGTATGCTTCTATCATCAGCGGAGTGCCGGGTGCATGTATTGAGGACGTAACTTTTCGGAATATTCACCTCTATTATAAAGGAGGATATAGCGAAGAGGATGGCAAACGTATTCCGCCCGAACAGGAGAAAGTATACCCCGAACCCTGGATGTTCGGCACTATTCCCGCCAAAGGGTTTTATATCCGCCACGCACGGAACATTACCTTCGACGGCATCCGCTTCCACTTTGAACAGCCGGACGGACGACCGCTTTTTGTAACTGATGACGCAGAAAATATAGAATACTATAACACACTGAAAGAATGATGAATAAAAGACAATGGATAGTTCTTTGCCTGCTCGCCGCAGGTGGAGTAATGCAAGCACAACAATGGCCGGACACTCCGGTGGAAGCACGTCCCGGCGCCAGATGGTGGTGGCTGGGAAGTGCCGTAGACGAAAAGAATCTGACGTATAATCTGGAAGAATACGCACGTACCGGAATGGGAGCAGTAGAAATTACTCCTATCTATGGGGTGCAAGGCAATGACGCGAATGATATTCAGTTCCTTTCTCCCCACTGGATGGAAATGCTTAAGCATACACAAGCGGAAGGAAAACGTACGGGTATTGAGATTGATATGAATACCGGAACCGGATGGCCTTTTGGCGGACCTGAAGTTAGTATAGAAGATGCGGCTACCAAGGCTATCTTCCAGACATACGAAATAGAGGGCGGCAAAGAGATTGAACAGGATATTAATGTGACCGATCCCAAGCAACAACCATTTTCTGTACTAAGCCGGGTGATGGCATATGATGAGAAAGGCAAATGTATCAACCTGACTGCTCACGTCAAAAAAGACAAACTGCAATGGAAAGCGCCTGCCGGCAAATGGAAAGTGATCGCTCTTTACATCGGAAAAACAAGGCAGAAAGTGAAACGGGCAGCTCCGGGAGGAGAAGGCTATGTGATGAATCATCTCTCAAAAAAGGCGGTAAAAAATTATCTTTCCCGCTTTGACCGTGCTTTCAAAAGTAGCAAGACAAGTTATCCACATACTTTCTTCAACGATTCATACGAAGTTTATCAAGCTGACTGGACGGATGATTTCCTGGAACAGTTCGCTCGTAGACGGGGGTATAAACTGGAAGAACATTTCCCCGAATTCCTGGATAAAAACCGTCCGGAAGTTAGCAGACGTATCGTGTCGGATTACCGGGAAACCATTTCCGACCTCTTATTGGAGAACTTCAGTCATCAATGGACAGACTGGGCACACAAAAACGGTAGTATCACCCGTAATCAGGCACATGGTTCGCCCGGTAATCTGATTGATATCTATGCTTCCGTGGATATTCCGGAATGTGAAGGTTTCGGACTGTCGCAGTTCCACATCGAAGGATTGCGTCAGGACTCATTGACCAAAAAGAATGATTCGGACCTGTCTATGCTGAAATATGCCTCCTCGGCAGCTCATATTGCAGGAAAAACGTATACTTCTTCCGAGACATTTACATGGCTGACGGAGCATTTCCGTACTTCCCTGTCGCAATGTAAACCGGATATGGATTTGATGTTTGTTTCCGGAGTCAATCACATGTTTTTCCACGGCACTCCGTATTCTCCGAAAGAAGCCGAATGGCCCGGATGGTTGTTCTACGCTTCTATCAATATGAGTCCGACAAACAGTATTTGGCGTGATGCTCCTTCGTTCTTCAACTATATCACCCGTTGCCAGAGCTTTCTGCAAATGGGACGGCCGGATAATGATTTCCTGATTTATCTTCCGGTATATGATATGTGGAATGAACAACCGGGACGATTGTTATTATTCACGATACACCACATGGATAAACTGGCTCCTAAGTTTATCGACGCTATCCATCGCATCAACAACAGCGGGTATGACGGGGATTATATTTCCGATAACTTTATTCGCAGTACACGTTTCAAAGACGGACAGTTGGTTACTTCAGGCGGAACGGGCTACAAAGCATTGGTAGTGCCTGCTGCACACCTAATGCCGAGTGATGTATTGACACATCTTTATGAACTGGCCAAACAGGGAGCTACTATCGTATTCCTCGAAAATTATCCGACAGATGTACCGGGATACGGTCAGTTGGAACAAAAACGCCAAAGTTACCAGCGTACGCTCCGGCAACTTCCGGCTGTTTCTTTCTCGGAAACAACCGTTACTCCAATCGGAAAGGGGAAGATTATCACAGGAACGGATTATGCACGCACATTGGCCAGCTGCAATATTTCTCCCGAAGAAATGAAAACCAAATTCGGACTACAAGCGATCCGAAGAGTGAATGATACGGGACACCACTATTTCATCTCTTCCTTGCAAAATAAAGGAGTGGACGGTTGGATCACATTGGGAACGAATGCAGCCGCAGCCGCTCTCTTCAATCCCATGACCGGAGAATGTGGTGAAGCTAAGGTAAGACAGGCAAACGGAAAAACACAAGTCTATCTGCAATTAAAATCCGGTGAATCGATCATTCTGCAAACATATCAACAACCTTTGCAGGCATCCAAACCGTGGAAGTATGTCAAAGAGCAACCTTTCAGTCTTCGTCTGGATCATGGTTGGAAGTTACACTTCGCCGAAAGCAAACCGGAAATTCAAGGAACATTTGATATAGATCGCCCCTGTTCATGGACCCATATCGATCATCCGGCAGCCCAAACGAACATGGGAACCGGTGTTTATTCCTTAGACATCGAATTGCCGACTTTGCAGGCCGACGACTGGATTCTTGATTTGGGAGATGTACGCGAAAGTGCCCGTGTCCGCATCAACGGACAGGAAGCGGGATGCGCATGGGCAGTGCCTTATCAACTAAAGGTGGGCCAGTTCTTAAAACCCGGAAAAAACCACATCGAGATAGAAGTCACGAATCTCCCTGCGAATCGAATTGCAGAATTAGACAGGCAGGGAGTGCAGTGGCGCAAATTCAAAGAAATCAATATTGTTGATTTGAACTATCGTCCGGCCAATTATGGACATTGGAGTCCATTACCCTCCGGCTTGAATAGTGAGGTACGGCTGATTCCGGTAAATGTGATGCCATAGTTGAGACATTGTCATATCATCATACCGCAACAAACTACTTTTTCAATCTTGTACTTAAGACTTTTCAGTGCAAAGATTAAGGGTTTTCAGTACAGAGATTAGTAGTTTTTTATGCAGTCGGTAAGTCGTCCCGTTACAATGGGACAATAGGCACATTGCAAGGTGACCAATATCACCTTATAAGATGATATTGGTCACTTTGTAATATGATTACCTGTCTTTGGGAAGATGAGAAGCACTAAAGATACAAAATTAAATAGTAAAAAGCAAGAGTGAGACAGGAAATATAGCTTCATCCCCTGAACGGATTGATTTTATTTCCGAACCGGGGAATGGACTTAAAAGACTATTTTAAATCCATTACAGCCTGCTCCAACTGTTTCAATGCTTTTTCCAGCGTAGCACGTGGACAAGCAACGTTCAACCGCATAAATCCCTCGCCTTCCTTACCGAATGTTGTTCCATCATTCAGCGCCAGATGAGCATCTTCTACAAAAAGACGGTTCAGTTCTTCCTGATTGAGTCCCAATGCGCGGCAATCCAGAAAGATCAAGTAAGAGGCTTGCGGACGGATCATCTTGATAGCAGGAATATGTTCTTTCAAATACGTTTCAGTGAAATCCACATTTCCTTTAATATATGCTACCACTTGGTCCAGCCATTCTGTACCATGACTGTAAGCAGCTGCTACACTTAAATAAGCAAAGAGATGTCCTTCGCTAAACTCGCTTGCTTCCATATATGTCTGGAAACGGTGACGAAGTTCGTCGTTCTCAATAATTGCATAAGAACTAGCCAATCCCGGCATGTTGAATGCCTTGCTGGGAGACATAAAGACAAGAGAGTTCATCCGTGCCTTCTCTGAAATCAAAGCAAAGGTAGGATGTTTGTATGGAGGTAGGGTTAAGTCAGCATGAATCTCGTCAGAGATAACCAATGTGCCGCTTTCATAGCAGATGTCGGCTATTTGAGACAGTTCCTCTTTGGTCCATACACGTCCACCCGGGTTATGGGGGTTGCTTAGAATAAGCAATTTGCATCCTTGAATATCTTGACGGAAGCGGTTGAAATCAATATAATATTGTTCATCTTTCAGGACTAACGGGCTGAATACCACTTCACGTTCATTCTTTTGAGTGACTAAAAAGAAAGGATGATAAACAGGGGGCATTACCATTATCTTATCTCCTTTTTGCGTAAAGCAGTGGATCACAAAAGCCAAGCCGCGAACAATACCGGGAGTGAAAGTCAACATCTCTTCACGGATTGCCCAACCATGGCGCTCCTTCACCCAGTTAATAATAGACTCCGACCATTCTTTGCAAGCAAATGTATATCCGAGTACTTCATGCTCCAGGCGTTTTTTCAAAGCCTCTATGACAAAAGGAGCTGTGCGGAAATCCATATCAGCTACCCACATTGGAATCAGGTCATTGCGTCCCCAACGATTCTCTACTGCATCCCATTTTACGGAATCTGTACCATGACGGTTTATTATTTCATCAAAATTATAGTTCATACTGCATAATATTGTTAGGTTATGTGTATAATAAACAGTTAGCAAAGATAGTTGTTTTCGTGGTATTACCGAAAGGCAGCCTCTAATTTTGTATGCTCTATCAAAACATAGAGGGCCGGAGCAATACAGCATCCGACCCTCATATTCATACCCTGAAAAAAAACTAAGAACCTATTTGTCTTTATTATTCATTCCAACGATGCACTATAAATCCACGCTTACCATCTTCTGTTTTTAAAGAGATGAAATAGATATGCGGATGGCTCGTCGGACCTGTACCGATACGTTTTTCCAAAATAAACTCGGTCAGTTTAACGGCAGAGGCTGCTTTGTCTGTATACGAAGTCTTAGTGTCATTGATAGTCGTTTCAAACTTCGGATTACGGTTGGCAGCATTCACACAATTTAAATTGTTTGCCCAACCACCGTTAAAGTAGACATAATATGTATCTTTCACTTCACCGTTTTGTTGATACCAGTACATATCTTTTGGCGTCGCATAAGATCCGGTACTGGAAACTCCGGCCGTGTTAATATCGGCACGATAACCATCCCAATAAATACGTGGCGTCGGGTCGTCAAGATTGAGCGGTACCCATAAATCTATGGAACGGCTTTCCTTTTCCTGGTCGGTCACAGTAATAGTTGTACCACCGTCACCTACCACAGTAACAGTTACTGTAGTGCCGGAGATTGCCACAGTAGCTACCCCTTCATTCAGAGATTTAACGGTATAACCGCCATTACCGGTCAGTATTTTCATTTCACGAAGAATAACACCGTCATTATCCAGACGCAATACTTCCACTCCCTCCGGGAGCGATTCGAGTGTCAGTTCCTGAAGTTTACGTACTTCAACCGTCATGAGAGCACGATTGTAGCTATCATCCGAAAGACGAACGATGGTGCTACCTATGTCACTGCCTGTCAACAGTATCTCGTTGCCAACCACCTCGGCAGTCACCACATCCTCATTATCACTCTCTACACGATAATTCACACCGTCCAAACCAATACCGATATGCAGGACTTCTCCCTCAACGAGCACCGGATTGTGCGTAGTAAGCGGAACATTGACATAAGGGTAATACACATCTTTGTCATTTTCACATCCCGTCATCAAGCAGAGAAGAGCTAGAAAAGGGATAAAGGATAAATATTTTATTTGTTTCATTGATTCAAGATTTTTAAAGCCCGATTAAATCTCCCCAAGGGAATATCCGGACAGACTGTTAGTTTTATCAAGTTCTGCAATATCCCGTCTTATTAAAACAGAAAGAAGCATAATTGCCATCCCATTAATAATTAGGATTCTGATTTATCGGCCTGCTGCAACGAGGCACCTTACTGCCTACTTTTGTACATTACGAATGGTTTGGCAATATCAAAATTAACCATGACGAACTTTTCATCCGGATCATCGAGAAACTGCTTCCTATCGTAGAAGCGAATAATGAACCCAGAAAGGTTATCGTATTGTCCGACGTGCTTTTCTCGTTTGACGGAATGAGCGAAACGGCATTGACTTTCAAAATAAAAGCACTCAAGAAACTTGGACAAAAAGCGTATGCACAAAGTGTTTATGACCGTTTCCAAAAGGAGTACCAGCAACTCTATGGAGAGAAGTATAAGGAGAATTCGTTAGAAGAATAAAGACTTGATGCCATGCTTGGGAAACTTTTTTAGTCAAAAGAATAAAGGAACCTATTATAATTAATCATTTTATTAGGCACTTTTAAATAATTGTGTTCCTATCGATAAGAGTAGAGACTTAAAAAAAGCATAAGAGAAATCTCCTAATTGCTATTTACATAGAAAAATAGTACTTTTGTACTCCATTCAAAAAAGAATTTATGACGAAAGCATTATTTTTTGATATAGACGGAACATTGGTCAGTTTTGAAACTCACCGCATCCCGTCGTCTACCATTGAGGCACTGGAAGCCGCCCGTGCAAAAGGACTGAAGATATTTATCGCTACGGGACGTCCGAAAGCCATTATCAACAACCTCTCCGAATTGCAAGACCGGAATCTGATTGATGGATATATCACCATGAACGGGGCTTACTGCTTTGTCGGGGAACAGGTAATCTATAAAAGTGCCATCCCCCAGGACGAAGTAAAAGCGATGGGAGATTTCTGCGAGAAAAAAGGCGTTCCCTGTATCTTTGTAGAGGAACACAACATTTCCGTTTGCCAGCCCAATGACATGGTGAAAAAGATATTCTATGATTTCCTGCACGTGAATGTGATTCCGACTGTATCTTTCGAGGAGGCAACCAGTAAGGAAGTCATCCAAATGACACCCTTTATCACGGAAGAGGAAGAAAAAGAAATCCGTCCGTCTATTCCTACCTGCGAGATAGGCCGATGGTATCCTGCATTTGCCGATGTGACCGCCAAAGGAGACACCAAGCAAAAGGGCATTGATGAAATAATCCGCTATTTTGATATTAAACTCGAAGATACCATGGCTTTCGGAGACGGAGGAAATGACATCAGCATGCTCCGCCATGCAGCCATCGGAGTAGCCATGGGACAAGCCAAAGAGGATGTGAAAGCCGCTGCCGATTATGTGACAGCTCCCATCGACGAGGATGGCATCAGCAAGGCAATGAAGCATTTTGGTATTATCTGATTATGAGCGTAGACACCAATAACGCAGCGTTTCAAGACGCCCTGAACCTGATTCAATATACGCGTCAATCGGTTTTCCTGACCGGGAAAGCGGGTACAGGGAAATCTACATTCCTGCGTTACGTCTGCGAAAATACCAAAAAGAAACACGTTGTACTCGCCCCGACAGGCATCGCTGCTATCAATGCCGGAGGAAGTACGATGCATAGTTTCTTCAAACTCCCTTTCTATCCGCTGCTGCCGGATGACCCGAACTTGAGTCTCCAGCGTGGTCGTATCCATGAATTTTTCAAATACACCAAGCCTCACCGGAAGCTGTTGGAACAAATAGAACTGGTCATCATCGACGAGATTTCAATGGTAAGGGCGGATATCATTGATGCCATCGACCGAATCCTACGTGTATACTCTCATAATCTGCGCGAACCTTTCGGAGGAAAACAACTGTTATTGGTAGGCGACGTATTCCAACTGGAGCCCGTCGTAAAAAACGACGAACGGGAAATATTGAACCGCTTCTATCCTACACCCTATTTTTTCTCTGCCAGAGTATTCGGCCAGATAGACCTGGTATCCATCGAACTTCAAAAGGTATACCGCCAAACAGACCCCGTTTTTGTCGGCGTCCTCGACCATATCCGGAACAATACAGCCGGAGCGGCTGATCTGCAACTACTGAACACCCGTTATGGAAGCCAGATAGAAGAATCGGAAGCTGATATGTATATCACTCTGGCCACCCGTAGAGACACGGTAGACTCTATCAACGAAAAGAAACTGGCGGAACTTCCCGGAGACCCAATTACTTTTGAAGGAGTCATCGAAGGAGATTTCCCCGAAAGCAGTCTACCCACCTCACAAGAGCTCGTACTGAAACCCGGTGCACAAATCATCTTTATTAAAAATGATTTCGACCGCAGGTGGGTAAACGGTACCATTGGTGTCATTGCCGGAATTGATGAGGAAGAAGAAACCATCTACGTTATCACCGACGATGGAAAAGAATGTGACGTAAAGCGTGAATCATGGCGCAATATCCGTTATCGCTACAACGAAAAGACAAAAGAAATAGAAGAAGAAGTCTTAGGTAGCTTCACACAATATCCCATTCGGTTAGCTTGGGCCATCACTGTCCATAAGAGTCAGGGACTGACTTTCAGCCGTGTAGTCATCGACTTCACAGGTGGTGTATTTGCAGGTGGACAAGCATACGTGGCACTAAGCCGCTGTACCTCACTGGACGGTATTCAGCTCAAAAAGCCTATTAACCGTGCTGACGTCTTCGTCCGCCCCGAAATCGTAAACTTTGCCGGACGTTTCAACGACCGGCAGGCTATCGACAAAGCTCTGAAACAAGCGCAGGCCGACGTGCAATACGCTGCTGCTTCACGCGCTTTCGACAAAGGAGACATGGAGGAATGTCTGGAACAGTTTTTCCGCGCCATTCATTCCCGCTATGATATTGAGAAATCTGTTCCCCGCCGTTTTATCCGACGTAAACTTGGTGTCATAAACACCTTGAAAGAGCAGAATAAGAAACTCAAAGAGCAAATGCGCGAACAGCAGGAACGCCTCCGCCAATATGCTCACGAATATCTATTAATGGGTAACGAATGTATCACCCAGGCACACGACTCACGTGCCGCCCTCGCCAACTACGACAAGGCACTTAGTCTCGACCCTAATTATGTGGATGCCTGGATACGCAAAGGAATCACTCTCTTCAACAACAAAGAGTATTTCGATGCTGAAAACTGCTTCAACACTGCAGTCACCCTCTATCCGGCAAACTTTAAAGCTGTCTATAACCGTGGAAAGCTCCGGCTAAAAACAGAAAACACAGAAGGTGCCATTGCCGACCTGAACAAGGCCACTAGCCTGAAACCGGAACATGCCGGTGCACACGAACTCTTCGGAGACGCTCTGTTGAAAGTCGGGAAAGAAGGAGAAGCCGCCTTACAATGGAGAATTGCAGAAGAACTTAGAAAGAAAAAATAGCCTATTCTTCCCGACCTCCGCACCTATCCATCTTTGTCATCTACACACTTACATAAAAATCATCCTACACACAATATCTCCATCAAACAGTGCCCCCGCATGGCCTCCCGGCCTCGTTTTTCCGACGTCAAGCGCAGGTGGTTTCTCCGGCGTTAAAAAGGGCAGACTGTTTGAGCGTAGCGAGTTTCTGCCCTTTAGCCGGAGGAAACACCGGAGTAGTCGGAAAAACGCAGCCTTGATTCTTTCTTTTTGGTTCCTTTTCTTTCGTATCAAGACGAAAGAAAAAGAACTGATTCTCCCTCTATATCAAAAACTTTTATTAGTTTTGCTCTTTGTAATATCTCAAACTCTTAAAATAGAAGCAAATGAAAAAAGGTTTGAAAATCGCAGCTATCACAGTAGGAGTCATCATCATTCTGATGTTCCTTCTTCCTTTCGCCTTCCAGGGAAAGATAGCCGACATTGTAAAAACAGAAGGCAACAAGATGCTTAATGCACAATTTGACTTTAAGAACCTTAACATTAGCCTGTTCCGTAACTTTCCACAGGCTTCTGTCACTCTCGAGGATTTCTGGTTAAAAGGTACTGGTGAATTTGCCAACGACACCCTTGTACAGGCCGGAGAAGTTACTGCCGCAGTCAACTTATTCTCTCTTTTCGGAGATAGCGGTTACGATATTTCTAAAATATTTATTGAAGATACACGTTTACATGCCATTGTATTGCCGGACGGACGTGCCAACTGGGATATTATGAAACCGGATACAACAGCAACAGCCGAAGCTCCTGTTTCAGAAGAAGAAGCATCTTCTCCTTTCAAAGTGAAGCTACAACGCTTTGTTATCAAAAACATGAACCTGATTTATGACGATCAACAAGGGAAGATGTATGCTGATATCCGCGACTTTAACGCAGTCTGCGCCGGAGACTTAGGAAGTGACCGCACTACTCTGAAGTTGGAAGCGGAAACCAAATCACTTACTTACAAGATGAATGGAATCCCTTTCCTGGCCAATGCCAATATCTCCGCAACAATGGATGTGGATGCCGACCTTGCCAATAACAAATACACATTAAAAGACAACACCATCCGCCTCAACGCCATTCAGGCAGGTATCGACGGTTGGGTAGCCTTGAAAGATCCGGCTATCGACATGGACTTGAAACTTAACACGAACGATATCGGGTTTAAGGAAATCTTGTCACTGATTCCAGCCATTTATGCAACGGAATTCTCCAGTCTGAAAACAGACGGAACCGCTACGCTTACTGCAACGGCCAAAGGTATCTTGCAAGGCGACACCGTTCCTGCATTCAACATTGATATGCAAGTCAAGAATGCCATGTTCCGCTATCCGGCTTTACTGGCAGGAGTGGATCAAATCAATATCAGTGCCAACGTCCAGAACCCGGGAGGAAATATCGACCTGACGACGGTCAATATCAATCCTTTCAGTTTCCGTCTTGCCGGAAATCCGTTTAGCCTGACGGCTAATGTAAAAACACCGATCAGCGATCCGGACTTTAAAGCTGAAGCTAAAGGGATTCTCAATTTAGGTATGATAAAACAAGTCTATCCACTTGGAGATATGGAGTTGAACGGTACCATTGACGCCGATATGCAAATGTCAGGACGCCTTTCCTATATCGAAAAAGAGGAATACGAACGTATGCAAGCTTCAGGTACTATCGGACTGACGGGTATGAAACTCAAAATGAAAGATATGCCGGACGTAGAAATCAAGAAGTCTCTCTTCACTTTCACCCCGAAATACCTCCAGTTGAGCGAGACAACCGTCAACATCGGAAAGAATGATATCACAGCCGACAGTCGGTTTGAAAACTATATCGGTTACGCATTGAAAGGTACTACATTGAAAGGAAACCTGAATATTCGTTCCAACTATTTCAATCTGAACGACTTCATGGCCGCTTCTGCGGATGAAGCGACTGCATCAGAAACTGCGTCTACCGACTCCGTAGCTACAGCTGCCACGGGTATTATGGAAGTTCCCCGCAACATCGACTTCCAAATGGACGCTAACCTGAAACAGGTGTTATTCGATAAGATGTCTTTCAATAATATGAACGGCAAGCTTGTGGTAAAAGATGGCAAAGTGGATATGAAAAACCTCTCCATGAACACCATGGGTGGCAACGTGGTCATGAACGGCTACTACTCCACTGCCAACGTAAAGAAGCCGGAAATGAAAGCCGGATTCAAACTCTCCAATATCGGTTTCGCACAAGCTTACAAAGAATTGGACATGGTGCAGAAGATGGCTCCTATCTTCGAAAACCTGAAAGGTAATTTCTCCGGAAGTATTAATATACTGACAGATTTGGATGCAACCATGAGCCCTGTACTGAATACAATGCAAGGTGATGGCAGCCTTTCCACCCGTGATCTTAGTTTGAGCGGAGTGAAAGCAATCGACGAAATAGCCGATGCCGTTAAACAGCCAAGTCTGAAAGACATGAAGGTGAAAGATATGACACTGGATTTCACCATCAAAGACGGACGCGTAGAAACCAAACCGTTCGATATCAAGATGGGAGACTACACATTGAATCTTTCCGGTAGCACAGGCCTCGATCAAACCATCGACTACTCCGGAAAAGTGAAGTTGCCGACATCTGTAGGCAATATCTCTAAACTAATGACTCTTGACTTGAAGATCGGAGGTTCATTTACCTCTCCGAAAGTCAGCGTCGATACTAAAAGCATGGCCAATCAAGCTGTCGAGGCTGTAGCCGATGAAGCTATCAGCAAACTCGGACAGAAACTGGGACTGGACTCTGCCGCTACCGCCAATAAGGATTCAATCAAACAAAAGGTGACAGAGAAAGCAGCAGAAAAGGCACTGGATTTCTTAAAAAAGAAACTCAAATAAGAGAGAAGGAGAATGAATTATGCTTCTGAAGCTATATGACAAAAATAATAACCCGCAGGATTTACAACGAATCATCGACATCCTGAATGACGGCGGACTGATTATCTATCCCACTGATACGATGTACGCCATCGGCTGTCATGGTTTGAAGGAACGTGCTATAGAACGGATATGCCGGATCAAAGAGATAGACCCTAGAAAGAACAATCTGTCTATCATCTGTTATGACTTGAGTAGCATCAGCGAATATGCGAAAGTAGACAATAATATATTCAAGCTGATGAAGCATAATCTTCCAGGGCCATTCACCTTTATTTTGAACGGAACCAACCGGTTACCCAAAATCTTCCGCAACCGGAAAGAAGTGGGTATCCGTATGCCGGATAATAATATCATCCGCGAAATCGCACGCCTGCTGGATGCTCCCATTATGACGACCACTCTGCCCTACGAAGAGCATGAGGACTTGGAATATATGACAGATCCCGAACTGATAGATGAGAAGTTCGGTGACATTGTCGATCTGGTCATTGACGGAGGTATCGGAGGTATAGAACCTTCCACTGTAGTGAAATGTACCGACGACGAACTGGAAATCATCCGGCAAGGGAAAGGCTGGCTGGAAGAGGTATAAAAGCCGAAAAATGAATCGAACTGGTATGCTATATGATAGGAACGTGAATAAATAAGTTTTATTATTAGTAGCATGCCAGTTCGTTTATACACAGCAAAACAACGATTGGTTATCCCCCCAACAAACCAAAACCATCATATTCATCATGAAAAAATTAAATCACATCGGCATCTTTCTTGTATGTCTATTCATTACTATCCAATCATTTGCAAGTGAACCCATACGGGTAGCGTGCATAGGAAACAGTATTACTTATGGAGCATTCATCCCCAACCGGGAAATGAACTGCTATCCGGCACAACTTCAAGCTTATCTGGGAGATGGGTATGAGGTCAAAAACTTCGGAGCCTCTGGTCGAACTATATTGTCTAAAGGAGATTACCCATATTCCGAAACAGATACCTACAAAGCATCTCTGGAATATCAGCCCGATATTGTATTAATCAAATTAGGTACTAACGATACCAAACCGCAAAACTGGAAATACAAAAACGAATTCAAAGACAATTACCAGACATTAATTGACACATACCGGAATCTGAAATCACATCCACGTATTATTCTCCTGACTCCTATCCGTTGTTTCCTGCCGGAGGGTTCGGAAATCAATGCACAACTGATAGAAAACGAGGTACGCCCCACGGTGGAAGAATTGGCCTGGAAAAATCAACTGGAAATTATCAATCTGTTTAATCTCTTCGGCGACCAGTGGGATTCGGTTATGCTACCGGACAAACTGCACCCCTCTTCTATCGGAGCAGGAGTCATGGCCCAAAAGATATATGAATATCTCGCTGTAAAAGCAACAGCTTCTCCAACAAAGCTGCAGACATCACTGGGAATACAAGATGCCAAACGATTCAACTTCCATGGACACCAAGGGTATGAATTTGAGAATGAGGGAGTAAAATGCCTTGTAGTAGAGCCCGCAAAAGAAGCCATAGGAAAACCTTGGATGATTCGTGCACGCTTTTGGGGGCATGAGCCACAGACTGACATAGCATTATTGGAACATGGCTTTCATATTGTTTACTGTGATGTAGCCGACTTATATGGCTCGGATAAAGCTGTTCAACGCTGGAATAGTTTTTACAAGCGAATGGTGAAAGCCGGATTCAACAAGAAAGTGGCACTTGAAGGGATGAGTCGTGGCGGGCTGATTGTCTATAACTGGGCGGCACAAAACCCGGAAAAAGTGGCATGTATTTATGCAGATGCCCCCGTAATGGACTTCAAAAGTTGGCCTATGGGACAAGGTAAATCTGCCGGTTCCGCCATGGATACGAAACAACTTCTCAATGCTTACGGTTTTAAAAACGAAGCTGAAGCGTTGAACTGGAAAAAGAATCCGATAGACTGTGCACCGACAATGGCAAAAGCCGGAATCCCCATCCTGCACGTGGTAGGTGATGCTGACCAAGTGGTGTCGGTTGCTGAAAACACAGCCATTTTCGAACAACGTATGGAGGAATTGCATGCACCAATTACTATTATTCATAAGCCTGGAGTGGATCATCACCCGCACTCCCTCAACAATCCCGAGCCTATTGTGCAGTTCATCCTCAAAGCTACGAACAGGGCGGAAAATATGTGTGTGCATCCTGTACCGGGAAATGAATTCCGTTCGGCAGCCGGATGGACCCAAAACTCGGACTGGAACAGCGTAGCAAAAGACATAACCACCACTCTCAATGGGAAACATTTAAAACTGTTGTTATTGGGAAATTCCATCACACAAGGTTGGGGAGGTAACAGAAAAGAAGTGACTTACAAGCCCGGCAAAGAGGCTATGGACAATGCCATAGGAAAGGATAATTGGGAAAGTGCCGGCATATCCGGCGACCGCACGCAAAACCTGCTTTGGCGTGTCCGTTATGATAACTACAATAGTTGCCACCCTGAAAACATAGTGATTGCCATTGGAATTAATAATCTGATAAGTGGAAAAGACAGTCCCGAAAACACGGCTGAAGGAATTATCGCAGTAGCCAATGAAGTACGGAAGCAATTCCCCGAATCACGTATCATTCTTTTAGGTCTGTTTCCATCCGGTAAGGAACAACAGAGTAAAGTGCGCACACAATGTGATAAGATTCATGACATATTACAACATCACCGATTCGAGAAAGTTGAATATATCAATCCCACCAAATGGTTCACCGAAGCGGACGGAACTATGAAAGACGGACTTTATGGAAATGATTACATTCATTTCACTGGTGAAGGATATAAAGTAGCAGCAACAGAAATAGCCAAAATACTTGCTCGTTAGACAATCATCCAAAATCTAATCTTCACATAATAGTATCAGAAATAAAAAGGGCTGCGTCACATTTTCAGTGCGCAGCCCTTATTTCTATTATTTCATTACAAATTACTTAATCAATGATTCCGGATCCAAATGAGCAGATTCGATATCTTTGAAGTAACGGTAAGTACCCACTTTCAATTCAGCTGTAGCAGCATCATCACAAACGATAATACCCTTTTCATGCATTTGCAATGCACTGATTGTCCACATCTGTGTGATAGCACCTTCTACCGCATGATACAAAGCACGAGCTTTGTTATGACCATTTACAATAATCATCACTTCTTTTGCAGAAAGCACAGTACCTACTCCCACTGTCAAAGAAGTCTTAGGAACTTTGTTGATGTCATTATCAAAGAAACGGGAGTTAGCAATGATGGTATCCATTGTTAACGTTTTCTGACGAGTGCGTGAAGTCAATGAAGATCCCGGTTCGTTGAATGCAATATGTCCGTCAGGACCAATACCACCCATGAACAGGTCGATGCCACCGTATGACTTGATCTTTTCTTCGTAACGTGCACATTCTGCATCCAGATCCGGAGCGTTACCATTCAGAATATTAGTATTCTCGGGTTTAATGTCGATATGACCGAAAAAGTTATTCCACATGAAAGAATAATAGCTTTCCGGATGTTCTTTCGGCAATCCTACATATTCGTCCATGTTGAATGTTACCACATTCTGGAAGGAAACGATTCCTTTCTTATTCAGGTCGATCAAAGCTTTATACATGCCCAGAGGAGATGATCCGGTGGGACAGCCCAATACAAATGGTTTCTCGGGGGTTGGATTGGCAGCTTTTATTTTAGCGGCAACGTAATGTGCAGCCCACAGAGATACGGACTGGTAGTCCGGCTGAATAATAAGTCTCATAAGTCGATTATTTTATAGGTTAGTTAATAAATTATCTCATTCACTGTTTTAACGATCTTTCTTCAAACGGTCCGCCATGGCACGTGCCAGATTTTCGCACTGGGTATAAGTCAGGTCTTTCATAGCCTGCTTCATCTCCACCGGATCACCGATCAATTCGAATTTACTCTTTTCAGCAAACTCCGCCAGACGTTTCACCGCAGCACCTGCCCATGCAAAAGAACCGAAGTAACCCAAATAGCGTCCCTTCACCTCACGCAGCAGAATCTTTGAAAGCAGCGCTTCCACCTCCGGAAATATCTGATTACTATACGTAGGAGAACCGATAATCAATCCCTTATAACGGAAAATATCCGCTATGATATAAGAAGGATGACTCTTTGTTACGTTATGCATAACGATATTCTTAACCCCCTGTGCAGAAAGCTCTTCAGCAATAGCTTCCGCCATCTGCTCTGTATTTCCATACATGCTTCCGTAGGCAATAACAACACCTTCATCCGCATCATAACGACTCAAACGATCATATATGCCGATCACCTTTGCAATATTCTCTGTCCATACAGGTCCGTGAGTAGAACAAATGGCAGAAATGGGAAGTCCACCTAATTTCTGCAAAGCCTTTTGCACGGAGCTTCCGTATTTACCAACGATATTAGAGTAGTAACGAACCATTTCTCCCCAGTACTTATCGACATTGATCCGGGTATCCAGGAATCCGCCATCTACAGTACCAAAACATCCGAATCCGTCACCGGAGAAAAGAACTCCATCCGTTTCATCAAAAGTCATCATCGTTTCCGGCCAATGCACCATTGGAGTCATATAAAAACGCAGTTTGTGACGTCCTAAAGCGAGGAAATCACCGTCCTTTACCAGATATTGTTCACCGGTTACCCCATAGAAACCTTCAATCATACCGAATGTTTGCTTATTACCCACGATAATAATTTCCGGATAATGTTGTTTAATCAATCGGATAGATCCCGAATGATCCGGTTCCATATGATTTATAATCAAATAATTAATGGGACGTTCTCCAATCACTTGCTTGATTTTACGCAAGTAGACTTCAAAATAACAGATATCTACCGTATCTACCAATGCCACCATTTCATCATCAATCAGATAAGAGTTATATGAAACTCCATAGGGCAATGGCCACATCGCTTCAAATCTGTGCTTGTTACGGTCATTTACTCCCACATAGTGGACATTTCCTTTAATTCTTGTTTTACTTTCCATCTTTCAAATCCATTAAATATTTCTTCCACTATTCTATACTCCGCAAAACAGCTATTTATTAAGTGGTAAGTTTATCGTTTGCAAAAATAATCCTTTTTTCCGAATCCCTATACTTCTTACCTTGATAAGCACCTCTTTCTTTCATTCTTTTTTGTAAACGAGCTACAAATTCATAATTTTTCAATCCCCAGTCCGGAGCTATTAATAAATCTTTAGGAGATTGGGAAACAAAACGTTCCACAACCATATCGGGACGGAGATGTTCTACATAATCAATCACCAGATCAATATATTCCTCAACCTCGTTAAACAAATGAAAGCCAGCAGGAGTTACGTCATACTCATGCGCCATTCGCGTACCACGGATCAACTGTAACTGATGGATTTTAAGTGTAGCTAAAGGCAGATCGGAAAGAATTTCGGCTTGTGCCACCATTGTATCATGTGTTTCTCCCGGAAGTCCGAGGATGATATGTCCACCTGTCAGGATACCACAGGCCGCTGTCTGACACACAGCTTCTACTGTATCTGCATAAGTATGCCCCCGATTGATGCGTTTTAAGGTTTCATCACAAGTGCTTTCGATCCCATATTCTACCATGAGAAACGTATGTTTGTTCAAATCTTCCAGATAACGCAACAAACTTTCCGGCATACAATCGGGACGCGTACCAATCACCAGCCCGACTACCCCATCCACCGCCAATGCTTCCTCATACTTACGCTTCAAGCCTTCCAACTCCGCATATGTATTGGTGTAGGCCTGAAAATAGGCCAAATATTTCATTTCCGGATATTTATGGGCAAAAAAGCATTTACCTTCTTCCAATTGAATAGCAATAGATTTCTCTGTCCGACAATAATCCGGATTAAAAGTCTGGTTATTGCAGTAAGTACATCCACCCCACCCTTTTGTACCATCACGATTGGGGCAAGTGAAACCTGCATTCAATGAAATCTTTTGTACTTTGTAAGGAAAATATTTCCGCAAAAAAGTAGGGAAATCATTATATAATAGCTGTGTAGACATATTCATTCACTTCATTCTTTATTTTACCTACAAACATAAGCAAAATCAACGAGTTACGGAAAGTTGGCACAAAATATCTTCAATATATTAAAAATTTCATAAATACCATAAGATAAATTAATAAATATTGCAATTCGAAAAACTATTTAATTAGCTTTGCTATGATTTTAGGTATTGGCAGGAGGATACTTGTGAAAGTCTTGTGCAATTTATTCCCCAATTATGATTTCATCTCACCATACCCCATGCAACTCTTGTCAATAAAATTATCCTCTTTATAATCTTATTCAGATTATAAAGAGGATTTTTTTAACTAATATTACTCTCTTATTTTTGTTCAAAACACAACATAGAGATCAATGCTGTATAGGATGAAGAGGAAAAAATAGGAAAAAACGAGTATTATTCGTTCAAACCACTTATCGGACTTTCCATTCTGCATTGTTTTGTTTATTTTTGCTATAAACATTAAAGTAACTACTATGAAACGGCTCCATACTTTATTTCTTCTTCTAACAATAGCGATCGATATAGCTGCTCAACCTATCTGCCAAGTTAAACATTTCTCCGTGAGTGACGGTCTCGCTCAAGGTAATGTAATGAGCATTTTACAGGATCAGAAAGGGCTTGTTTGGTTTAGTACCTGGAACGGGCTTAACAAGTTTGACGGATACACTTTTAAGACATATAAAACTTCGCAAGAGAGTAAATATGCATTCGGCAGTAATCGCATGGGAACTATTTCAGAAAGCAAATACGGAGATATATGGTGCCCCACTTACGATGGACAAGCCTGTCTTTTTGATGTGGAAACCGAGAAGTTTATTGATGTTCTCCAACCTATTGAACTTTCCACGAAACAAACTAACAATGTTACACGCATTTATTCGCTGGAGAAAGGGATTGCCTGGATTCTCTGTGAAAGCGGATATGCATTCAGAGTGGACGAACAATTATGCAAAAAAGGAGAAGGCATCACACTTTATTCAGCTTCCAACCACAACCTGAAAGGAAATCAAATATTTAACATTTATCAAGACTCTGAAGAAGATGAATGGATATTGACGGATAAAGGTGTTTCCATCATAGGAAAGAAAACACTGGATACTGACTTTCCTTTCCAGTTCATCACCCAAATAAAGGAAACGATCTATCTGATTGCAGAAAATGACAAGTTAGCCAGATATGACTTCCACACTAAAAAACTGAAATTCGTAGATATTCCTTATCCGCATCATAAAATAAACAATGTCACTACCATAGGAAAAGATATGCTGGCATTGGGAACGGATAATGGAGTGATTTTGTATTCTATCCCGAAGAACAGTTTCCAGCAAATAGACATCCGTACAGCTACCCAAACTTCCAACGATGTAGAATCTGTCTATCAAGACCACTTGGGAGATATCTGGATTTTTTCAAAAGATCCGGGCATTGTCCATCTTAACCTCGTGACCAATGAAAAAGAGCATCTGTTCACCCCAAAAGATGAGATTATCAAGCATGGGCGTAAAAGTCGCAAACTTATTTTTGAAGATAATGCGAAAAACCTATGGTTACTCCCCACGGAAGGAAACTTTTGCTACTATGACCGGAAAGAAAGAACTCTCAAACCGCTTCTTACGGATATCAATAATCCTAAGTCTATTTTCAGTCCGTTAGTCAGGTCTTATACATTGGATAATCAGGGAAACTGTTGGTTTGCAACAGCACGTGGTGTAGAGAAACTATGCTTCTTTCCACAGAGCTATCAATTTAACCTGACTGATTACGAGGCAGAAACACGTGCATTCCTGCAAGACAGCAATAAACGTCTATGGACAGCATCGAAATCTAATTATATCCAGATATTCGCACCGGATGGTAACCTGGTGGGGTACTTATCCAAACAAGGAAATATCATTAAGGAAAAACAATCGTTCTATAATGGGGTATATTCGATTCTGGAAGATAAAGATGGAAATATATGGTTGGGGACTAAAGAAATCGGACTTTTCCAACTTAAAAAGACAGGAGCAAATCATTACTCTATTCACCATTTTGAACACCAGACAAATGATCCTTATAGTTTAAGCAGTAATAGTATTTATGCTATCTTTCAGGACAGTCGTAATCATATTTGGATAGGATGTTATGGGGGTGGATTAAATCTGCTGGCACAAGCTAAAGATGGAAAAGTTTCATTTATTCATAGTAATAATGAGTTAAGAAACTATCCCATAGCTTACGGTATGAAAGTACGCAATATTGCAGAAGCTCCGGGAGGAGTGATTTTAGTGGGAACGACTAACGGACTGCTGACATTCTCGAACAACTTCGAACGCCTGGAAGAGATTAAATTCTACCGGAATATCCGTAGACCGGGAGATAAAAACAGTCTTAGTGCCAACGATATCATGCATATCTATACAGACAAGAATAAAACCACTTATATCATCAGTTTCACCGGAGGCGTAAATAAAGTGATATCTCCCAATCTGCTGAACGAGAATATCCAATTCAGAAACTACGACAAGAACAACGGGCTGGCTTCCGATTTGGCACTATCAATGATTGAAGATACACAGAATCAGCTATGGGTTGTTTCGGAGATTGCGCTCTCCAAATTCGATCCTGCCAAAGAAACTTTTGAGAACTATGAATTAAGTTCCATCTATCAGGAATTCAATTTCTCCGAAGCTCTTCCTATTATCAATGCCCGTAACCAAATTATCTTAGGAACTGATAAAGGCTTTCTGGAAGTTTCTCCGGAGAAGATGCGGAAGAGTAGCTATGTCCCTCCTATTGTGTTTACAGGACTCAAGATTCAAGGACACCTTACCGATCACTCTATTGACAATCTGGAAGAATTGGAACTGGAGCCCTCTCAAAGGAATGTAACTTTCCAGTTTGCTGCACTTGATTATGTCAATCCAAAAGGGATTTTATATGCCTATCGCCTGCAAGGACTAGAAGAAGAATGGAATGAAGCAGATAATAACCGTTCCGCTAGCTACATCAACTTACCTGCAGGCAAATATCAGTTGCAGATAAAGTCAACAAACAGTGACGGGGTCTGGGTGGACAATGTACGGACTCTATCTATACATGTACTCCCCACCTTTTGGGAAACCTACTGGGCATGGCTGCTCTATTTCATTCTATTCATACTCTTTACGGCAAGCATCGTATATGTGTTGTTTTACATCTATCGGTTACGTCACAGAGTGGATATGGAACAACAATTAGCAAATATCAAACTGCGATTCTTTACTGACATATCTCATGAGTTACGTACTCCGCTAACTTTAATCAGTAGCCCTGTGACAGAGGTATTAGAGAATGAACCGCTTTCTCCTTCCGCCCGTGAGCATTTGACTTTGGTACATCAGAACACAGAGCGCATGCTCCGACTGATGAATCAGATTCTGGATTTCCGCAAGATTCAGAATCAGAAAATGAAACTACTGATTGAAGAGACCGATTTGATTCCACTTTTGCAAAAGGTGATGAGTAGCTTCAAACTGATAGCTGAAGAAAAGAACATAAACTATCAGCTGACTTCTACCATCCAGTCGGTATATAGCTGGGTGGATAGAGACAAGTTTGAAAAGATATTCTTCAATCTGCTTTCCAATGCATTCAAATATACACCTGCCGACAAGTCGATTACAGTCAATATCACAACGAAAGAGAAGACGGTAGAGATAGAGGTTGCAGACGAAGGAATCGGAATTGCAGTAGAAAAGCAACATTCCTTGTTCCAACGCTTCGAGTCATTGGTAAAACAGAATATTCTGCAACCATCTTCCGGCATCGGGCTGTCTCTCGTGAAAGAGATGGTGGAAATGCATCATGGCACTATTACAGTAAATAGTCAACCCGGAGTAGGCAGCCGTTTTACAGTAAGCTTGCCTTTACAACGGGAAATTTTCGAGGAGGATGTACAGGTCGAATTTATCCTGAATGATAGTCAGAGTTCAGCGCCTCATCCCGTCGATAGCATGAAAGCGCCGGAAGAGGTGGAAGAAAAAGAAGACCTTGAGACTAATTCGGATGGTTTCTCCATATTGGTGGTAGAAGATAATGAAGAGTTAAAGGCTTTTCTGAAAAGTATTTTGTCGGAGAATTATACGGTAATCACAGCTTCCAATGGTGAAGAGGGATTGCAACATGCTGTTGACGACCTGCCCGATCTTATTATCAGCGATGTTATGATGCCGGTGATGGACGGTTTAGAAATGATTAGGCAAATCAAAGAGAACAACAATATTTGCCATATCCCCATCATTGTATTATCAGCCAAGGCCTCTCTGGACGACCGTATCGCCGGATTGGAACAAGGCATTGACGATTATATCACCAAACCTTTCAGTGCTACTTATCTAAAGACCCGTGTAGCCTCCTTGTTACGACAACGCAAAGCATTGCAGGAACTCTATATGAATAGGCTGATGGAAGGAAAGAATACCTCTTCTCCCGATCCTCTGACTCCTTCACAACCACAGATTACTCCATACGACGAGCAATTTATGAAAAAAGTAATGGCATACATGGAAGAACAGATGGACAATGCCGAACTAACGATTGACGAATTTGCAGAACAGTTGATGCTTAGCCGTACAATCTTCTACCGGAAATTAAAATCAATCGTCGGACTGACACCTGTTGACTTTATACGGGAAATACGTATCAAACGTGCCGTACAACTGATTGACAGCGACGAATATAACTTCTCCCAGGTAGCATATATGACGGGGTTCAACGATCCGAAATATTTCAGCAAGTGCTTCAAGAAAGTGATAGGAATTACCCCGTCAGAATACAAAGAGAGAAAAAAATAACTCTTTGATAAGAATATAAAAAGTCCCTTTATACCCGGTTGTCTCATTATTCGATCAATCGAAATTCGATAGAGTAAACTGATATAAAGGGACTTTTCATACAAGATAAAGAGATTTGCCTGTCAACAACACATCAATATCCAAACTTACATTGACAAACAAACACCTGTTTTTCCGAATCACCATTAAATACTTCTTCTTCAAATCCTCCATATTTATGAATAATACTAAAACCATTCCATTCCAAATATGAATCCAACTCTTGAGGGAAAAACATTCTCATATCCAGATTTTGAATAGAATTGAATTCACCATTGATAAAATAATGCCATTCGATCCGATTAATCTGGGTTTTATTTTCATATCGCATTGTCTGCTTTATCGAGACTTCTCTTCCATCG
This sequence comes from Bacteroides ovatus, assembly GCF_001314995.1. Lineage (NCBI taxonomy): Bacteria > Pseudomonadati > Bacteroidota > Bacteroidia > Bacteroidales > Bacteroidaceae > Bacteroides > Bacteroides ovatus. The sequence goes on along the minus strand of NZ_CP012938.1, from coordinate 5,674,990 downwards.
CCAGTTGTATACGTGGCTATTTCCTGCTGCTCTTTCTCACCTTCAACTATATACCGAATATTCGGATTAAAACAATCCAACAGAAATAAGCCTCCGTCTTTGAGGTGATTTTTAACGACATGAAGTACCTTAAATAAATCTTCATTCTCATATAAATGATGGATCGAATTAAATGGAATAAAAATAAGGTCGTACTTCTTCTGTAAATCCAGAGTCCTGATATCCGCCTGAATGAAATTGATTCTTAGTCCAGCCTCGGCAGCTTTCATCTTAGCCTGATGGAGCATTGAAGCAGTGTAATCAACCCCACTTATATCATATCCATCCTTTGCAATAGGAAGAGTAAGTCTGCCAATTCCACAGCAAAGCTCAAGTATTCGGGCATCCTTGTTTTTAGGTAACCACCGCTTATAAAATTGCAAATCATCCATGCTGGTATTCATTCCATCATAAATATTTGCATCATAAATTAAATCGCCAACTTTATAATCACTATTCATTTGCCTCCTCCAATATCCATTATTTACTATTATTTCTTATACAAACAAGAATATCCCCAACGCACAATGTACCAAAAGGATATTCTATAAATAACCGGAAGTATTACCGGTCGTTCGCAAATGTAGTAAATATCTATAAGCCAGCTATGATTATCCTCTAAAACCTTTACTTTAGTGATTTTCTATTTCGATAAAGGTTCGATATATGACCTTGCTGGATATTCTACTCAAATATGAAATTCTTAATAGATAAGCTCTTATTTGAACCTCCGAACACAAAATAGACTTTCTCTTTCTTTCGTAATTTCTTTACTTCAAAACTCTGCTTCGTCCACTCCCCGTTAGTAGATTGAATAGTGCAAGAAGCCAACAGTTCCCCTTGTAAAGAACCTCTTCTCATCTCAAGAACTCCTCCCGGATTCAAAGCCTGCAGTTCGAATGTTATCTTTCCGGGTCTTTTCTTAAATGTCAAGTTATTAAACACAAGCCAATCGCTGTCCTTTATATCCGTTAGAAATTGCATCGGACGTTTGCCGACAGGACGAACCAATGTCATCCCTTCCCGGTCGTCATAACGAAAGAAGTCTATTTCCGTAAATGCATCATAATGATTGCCGCGATGCGCACTTTCCAGTTCAAAAGAGTCAAAGTCGGCATATCCGCAAGGATTTCCTTTCATTACATTATAACAACAGAGTGCATGCCGTATCCCTAGAAATCCCCAGAAATTAGAAACACCTTCAGGACCGAAACGATGATATTGGCGATTATCCAAACTATAATGAAAACGAGTAGCCCCTTCTTTCGTTGTTTCTGTGCGCAGATAAATTCTCTGAACATCTTTCAATTCAAGACTATCCACAATCATCTCTGCCGCATTCCGGTTCCCTTTTCTCATTTCAAGCCAAAAGCGGTTGTCCTTCTTTCTGACTCCAAATTGATACATCATTCTTCCCATAATCCCATTTCCGGCAAAGTCACCTTCCTTTAAACCGGACAAGTCTAATAATACCGTGCCCGTGCTATACGGTCCTGTCACCTTTTGAGTTAACGAGTTCCTCGCCCAATAAAAACCTTTGGCATGTTGAGCATATATTCTAAAATAACCCGGCCTGTCCGTCAAGCTCCACTTCTCTTTATACGGAACATGATTAAATTCCCAGACCGGAGCCAATTCCGGTTTGTCAAAAGAATCGGAATGATGAGGATAATTCATCTTATGTTTACCTTTGACTGCCGGTTTCCGATAAGTAACCACTCCTTTCCCCGGTCTGCCTTCCGGTCCGACAACCGGCCATTCATTCTCCCATTTCATAGGATATAACATAAGACACCTCCCCATATAATCGCGATCTTGAAAAGTGTATGCCCAGGATTCTCCTTCAGCCGTTTCTATATACCCACCCTGATGAACACCTGCACCGGCATAATTAATATCATCATCTATCAGAACTTTCGTTTCATAAGGTCCATAAAGGTTTCGTGAACGGCTTATCATCTGCACCCCATCATACCCCAACGCCGGATTAAAGACATAATACCATCCGTTTCTTTTATAAGTGTGACATCCCTCAAACAAATGGCCGTAACCTTCGGGAGCTGTTATAATGAGCGTTCCTTTATCTTGAGGGTCGAGCACTCCCGTAGCATCATCTTTCAACCGCGTCAGATAGATTTTCCCTTTTCCGTGAGTGACATACTTTTTACCGTCATCATCAATAAAAAAGCCGGGATCATACAACCGCTTTTCAAACTTATGCATCGTATAAGGACCTTCCGGCCTCGTACTCTTAAACATGACGAAGCCATCATCCGCAATATTGACTCCTATATAATAAATGCCTTCATCATATCTGATGGTAGGGGCCCAGCACAAACGGCTATAAGCCGTTTTCTCATTTTCCATCCGATATTGAGGCTGGAAAGTGATACTGTCATAGGCATGACCGATAATTTGCCAATTAATCAAATCTTTCGAATGACAGACCGGAATTCCCGGCATTGCCACGAAGGACGAACTAACCATGTAATAATCCTCCCCTACACGGATAATATCCGGATCAGGATAATCGGCATTAATCACCGGATTGGTATAGGTTCCGTCACCATTATCGGAGGATAACAGGACATATCTCTGAACAGGTGCACAAGCTTGCAGGAACGTCAATATGCACCCCAGAATCAAAAGATAAGGTAAACACTTAAAAGAACAAGTCGAATGATACATCATAGTATTCGCATTTTAATCAATGAATAAACGCCCGGATGAGCTTAATTAACAATGCAATATTAAGCATTTCCTCCATCCTGCCAGAGTAATAATCAGTACAAAAGGAGGACAATCATACATACCCTTTCAAACAAACATTTCAGTATCTTTCTATTTACATTATAAAGTTCACGTTCTATTCAGCTAAAATGTTTTATCTTTGAACAGGTCTATGGATTTATCGGCTCCAAATAAGCCTTGCATAGGAAATCCTCCTTTTCTACCGGATATTCCCCACAAAAATAATGAAAAGCACGTACTATTGCAGTCTCAAATCTAAAAACCAAAAGAACTAGAAAATGAAAAAGCAATGGATCATTGCCTGTCTTATCGGAATTCAAGGGGTAAATGTACAGGCACAACAACCCAGCAAGTATCCCTATCAGGACACGAAATTAACTGCGGAACAACGGGCGGACGATTTACTTCAACGCCTCACATTAGAAGAAAAAGTGGCGTTGATGCAAAACAACTCACCGGCTATTCCCCGGCTTGGCATTAAGCCGTATGAATGGTGGAACGAAGCTCTTCATGGCGTTGCCCGCGCCGGACTGGCTACTGTCTTTCCACAAGCCATAGGTATGGCCGCTTCTTTCAACGACGAACTATTATACGAAGTCTTTGATGCCGTATCTGACGAAGCACGCGCCAAGAACCGCCAATTCAATGAAAAAGGACAATATAAACGTTATCAGGGACTGACCATGTGGACTCCCAACGTCAATATCTTCCGCGACCCCCGCTGGGGACGAGGACAGGAAACATACGGCGAAGACCCTTATTTAAGCGGACGTATGGGAATGGCGGCAGTCAGAGGTCTGCAAGGACCGGAAGATGCCGAATATGACAAACTTCATGCCTGCGCCAAACACTTTGCCGTACACTCGGGTCCCGAATGGAACCGTCACAGCTTCAACGCAGAAAACATTGCACCCAGAGACTTATGGGAAACCTACCTTCCTGCTTTCAAGGAACTGGTACAAAAAGCAGGAGTTAAAGAAGTGATGTGCGCTTACAACCGTTTCGAAGGCGATCCCTGCTGCGGCAGCAACCGTCTGTTAACCCAAATTCTCCGCAACGACTGGGGATTCAAAGGAATCGTAGTCACCGACTGCGGAGCAATCGGAGACTTTTTCCAACGCAAGAAACATGAAACGCATCCCGATGCCGCCCATGCCTCTGCCGACGCTGTTTTAAGCGGAACAGATCTCGAATGTGGCGGTAACTTCAAAAGCATCACCGATGCTGTGAAAAAAGGCCTGATTTCGGAAGAGAAAATCAATACATCAGTCAAAAGACTACTGAAAGCCCGCTTTGAACTGGGAGAAATGAATTCGACTCATCCCTGGAGTAACATTCCATTTTCTGTTATCGACTGTCCCAAACACAAAGAACTGGCACTGAAAATGGCACACGAAAGTCTGGTATTACTCCAAAACAATAACAACATCCTTCCATTAAACCGTCAGATGAAAGTCGCAGTCATCGGCCCCAACGCCAACGACTCGGTAATGCAATGGGGTAACTACAACGGCTTCCCTTCACATACCGTTACTCTACTGGAAGGAATACGCGCCAAACTACCTGACGCACAAATCATCTACGAACCTGTATGCGGATATACAAACGACACCACCCTGCACAGCCTATTCAATCAGTGCAGCATCGACGGAGAAGCCGGATTCAACGCCACCTACTGGAATAACCGCGAATATAAAGGCAAGATTGCCGCAACCGACCGTCTGACCACTCCTTTCCATTTCAGTGCAGAAGGTTCTACCGTATTTGCTCCCGGTGTAGGATTGAAAAACTTCACCGCCATCTATCGTTCCACTTTCCGCCCAACAGATTCCGGTGCCGCCACTTTCCGCGTGATGACTAACGGAGGAGTTACTTTATTCCTCAACGGCAAGCAAATAGCAGAAGCCACCAACATCAAGAATCATACCAATCTGTATTCTTTCAACTACGAAGCAGGAAAGAGTTACGACATCGAGTTGCGTTTTATTCAGGTTAAAGATAACCCTACACTGAACTTCGACTTGGCAAAACAAACTCCAATGGATGCCCGTGAAATCCTGAACAAGTTGCAAAGCGCAGATGTAGTTATCTTTGCCGGAGGTATCTCCCCCCTATTGGAAGGAGAATCCATGCGGGTATCCGACCCCGGATTCAAAGGCGGCGACCGTACAGAAATCGAATTGCCCGCCATCCAGCGCGAAGTTCTTGCTCTTCTAAAGAAGAATGGAAAGAAAACAGTATTCGTCAACTTCTCCGGTTCGGCAATGGCCATCGTGCCTGAAACGCAGAATTGCGATGCTATCCTGCAAGCATGGTATCCCGGACAGGCAGGTGGAACAGCCGTTGCCGATGTTCTTTTCGGAGATTACAATCCTGCCGGACGTCTGCCTATCACTTTCTATAAAAGCATGCAACAATTACCGGATTATGAAGATTATTCGATGAAGGGACGTACCTACCGTTTCATGACGGAAACACCTCTTTATCCATTCGGCTACGGTTTAAGTTATACCCGTTTCTCTTATGGGAAAGCGACCCTGAACCAATCGAAGCTGACCAAAGGCGAAAAAGCAATTCTTACTATCCCGGTAAGTAACGTCGGGCAGAGAGACGGTGAAGAAGTGGTTCAAGTGTACATCTGCCGTCCTGACGACAAAGAAGGTCCGCAAAAAACTCTTCGTGGTTTCCAACGGGTTAGCATTGCTAAAGGTAAGACACAGAACGTCCAGATAGAGCTTCCGTACGATTCTTTCGAATGGTTTGATGCAGCGACCAATACCATACGTCCTTTAAACGGAACATATAAGATACTTTACGGAAACAGTTCAAATGAAAAAGACTTGCAAACGTGCAGTATTCAGATTCAATAGGCAATGCTATTACATACAATTTGAGGCCGGGTTAATGAACTTAGGCTACATTGAGAATTTATAAAAAAATGGTTTTTATTGTCAGGCCAAGAGTTATGGCTTCATAAAGTGATTGTTTTCAAGCTATTACCCACTGACAATAGAAGCTGACAATAGGCTGACAATAAAGATTTTCGTCTTTTATTGTCAGCCTATTATTGTTTAAAACTGCACTATGCAGCTATTATCCCTTACTTACCAAGCCTGCATTATTCCGCAAAGACACCGTTATTGTTCAACTAAGGTGCCGTTATCGTTCTGCTAAAGTATCGATCTTGTTAGTTCTTCACGGCCGTGACGAGATCTTTCCACGGCTGTGGTAGTATCTCACCACGGCCGTGAGAAGAAGCTACCACGGCCGTGGGAAGGTAAAGATAGCGGCACCTTTGCCCAACTATACCGGCACACTAATCAAACTATACAGGTATACTTACTCAACTATACAGACATACTTACTCAACTGTACAGGCATACGAATGCAACTATATCAGAACCTTAAAACAACAATTCCAAGATGTCAGCATAACTATACAATAAAAAAACAGGCTGACAATAGAACTCTTAATTCTTATTGTCAGCCTATTGTCAGCTTCTATTGTCAACATATATTATACTGTAATTCACTTCTTTAACTTCCGTTCTGACAGATTGACAATAAAAACAGTATAAAAACGAGTAGTACAGTTAGTTCTTGGTCAGCAACCGTTTCTCTGAAATCGTTCCCAGATCTTTTCCGTTAATGGTGATATCCGTTGTATTTTCGATCTGTATCATAGATTGGTCAGGAGTGTCAATTTCAACATTCTCGATGTTGAGCTTTGCCACTTGATTCACTACAATACCCTCTTTAGCACCAGTAACCACCATATTCTTGATGGAAATATTCTCAATCGGCATTTCGGGAAGTCCGTTCAGATACGCCGCCCGTCCTGCTCCCCTGCAAAACACATCCGAGATATAGATGTTCCTAAAAGCAGGAGTCTCTTCACTCACACTCGGAATCGGTTCACCGGGAGCACTTTTGGCCGCATAATATAAATCGGCAATCAAAGCATCATTAGGAATATCAATCATATTTATATTATTGATGTAAATATTCTCCACGACGCCACCACGTCCACGGGCACTTTTAAACCGCAACCCGACATCCGTACCGATAAAAGAACATTCGGACACATATACATTCTTCACTCCTCCGGACATCTCACTACCAATTACGAATCCGCCATGACCATGCAAAACGGTATTGTTTCTCACAATCACATTCTCACAAGGTTCACCTCTGCGACGGCCATCTTCGTCTTTACCAGACTTCAGGCAGATTGCATCATCTCCCGCATCAAAGAAACAGTTGGCAATCAGCACATTCTTGCATGATTCCACATCGAGCGCGTCTCCGTTCTGCGAATACCAGGGATTGAACACCTTTACATCATTCAATATCAAAGATTCGCACGAAAGCGGATGAAGACACCAGCTCGGAGAGTTTTTGAAAGTCACGCCTTCCAGAAGCACCTTTTTACTCTTCACAATACTTAGCAGTACAGGACGCAGCCAACTTTTCATCTCCTCCCATTCTTCACTCGTGATTTCAGCCTGTTGATTCCCCTGGCCAGACATGAGAACGGATGCTTTCAATGCCCCTTCATTAGGATACCACACCTTGCCGTTCTCATCCACATTACCACCGGAGTTCACCAGATTCTTCCACTGTCTGTCCGTCATTTTATCCTTCTTCACAGGACGCCATCTGTCTCCCGCTCCATCAAAAACGCCATAACCGGTAATAGCTATGTTTTCTGCATTCATTGCCGAGATAGGCGACTGGCAGCGCCGTGTATCCAGTCCTTCAAATGAAGTCGTAATAATCGGATACAACGAGGTGTCACCGCTAAACACAATCAAAGCATTCTTTTCTGCATGCAAATTGACGTTACTTTGCAAAACAATGGGGCCTGTGAGCCACAAACCTTCCGGAATGATTACTTTACCCCCTCCTTTGTCGTGCACTACTTTGATAGCCTTATTAATAGCCTCCGTGTTCAGCGTCACCCCATCGCTTTTTGCTCCGAAATCACAGATATTTACCTGATAATCGGGAAAAACGGGACGCTCTATGGCGGGCATGGAGAAAGGAAGGTCTGCATACATTGCCTTCAAATCTGTCTCCACATCCACCTGCTTGGCAGTACCCTGACAAGCACAAAATAGTCCTATGATGACCGATACCAAGCCAGTCATTCGATTCAATCTATTCATCGTATCTTTTTACCTAAACATTTTATTATTTGAACCAAGCCACATCGGTATAGCCATCCCAACTCATGATGGTTTCACGTGTACCGAAGTATTGATCGTATTGTTCCTTACTAAGTTGCAGCACTGTATTGCGCACCGTTGCCGGAATAGATTGATAAATATCAGAACCCGATTCAGTCTTGCAGTTGTAAAGTTTGCAGCCGGTGGCAACAGTAGGTACAGCCGGTGTCAGCGGTTTATTCTCTCCTACAAAGTTAGGACCGTACACATCGGCAAACGTACAGTTTAAGAAGGTCAGATTGTCCGGCTCAAACTGATAAATCAAAGTAGAGTTAGTAACGCCTTCGCCTACCGTGAAACGGCTGTTCAAGAATACATAACCCAAGTAACCCGCACTGACACGCGCTTGCATTACAGCACGTGTACCGCTAGGTGCATGGATCTGACAATCTTCAAACAGTACCACCTTACCCGACCCCCAGATGAAATCGGTAGCTCCGGCTATGAAACAATCTTTGAACCAGTTGTAACCTCCACCGGGAAGCAAAGTATCCTGGAAACTCAAGACACGGCAATTGATAAAAGCAGCCGATTTGTTGTTAATATAAAGTGCCTCGGCCTGACCATTCTTGCCTAGTGTCCAGCCATACGCATTCTCTATCGTCACATTTTCAAAGCGGATTTTATCACTGTTACCATCGAGTATCACCACCGAACGACCTCCGGAAGAGGGCACAATAGTGCCGGTAGGGGCAAACTGATCGATATTGGTTCCGCCGCCTATACCACCGTTAATATCATTGCTGTTATCATATTGAATATTGACAGCCGTATTATCACTAGCATTTCCTTTTACTGTGATGTTGCTTTGATCGCGCAAGTAGATAATCTCCTGATAGATACCGTCATCCATCCGGAATGTCTTAGCAGCATTCAAATCGACATGTGTGGCACAGAAGTCAATAGCACCTTGCAAAGTATAGAAGTCAGCATTGGGGTCGGTGTGACTAATTTTCACCTCATAGTTCGGTCCGGTCAATGCTGGTGCCGGCTTCGTCTTGAACGTCCATGCACGGCCATATACTCCCTTGAAGTCTGTTTGTTTCACTGCTGCCTGTTCGATGGTTACATAATATTCGGTGTCGGGTTGTAAGCGCTGTTGATGAGGCTTGATAATGAAGCTCTTACCTTCCACCCGTGCCGGATAATAATTGACGATACGACGACTAACGGAAGAACCGGTAGGCGTAACGCCGATAATATCCATCCACGTATTCAGTTGGGTCTGACCGTTTACGATAGACTGTCTGCGTTCTGCCATATTGATTTCATCTACCTGTTTATGGTCGCTCATACGATAGATGCGGATACAACCACTCGTACCAAGTTCGGGTGCAGTGCCTTCAAAGGCGATTTTCAGTTCGGTATCTGCTAGTGCTTGCTGCGTGCCGTCGGCAGGTGTGAAGGCATATCCTGATACAGGAGTCTTGTCACCTTCGGCCGTTCCGTCCTCACTGCTTCCGTCTTCCCAGGGAGCTGATGAGTTTCCGCCTTCCACATTTTCAAGACGTCCCATTTCTACAAAGCCGCTGTCGTCTATGTAGAGTGCGAATGTGTAGCTATAACCTTTGTGGAATTGCGGCAAAGCAATGTCCAAATTAGTAAATATCCACTCTTTCTCTCTATCGTCCAATACGAAAGACACTTTATAGCTGTCTGTCAATGCCGATGGAAGAATGATAGCTTCGTAGAATCCTGTTGTAGCATTGTGATAAGGGTTGATTGTAGCAACAGAGCTTTCGTCAACCGTCAGTACATCTGTTTGTATATTGAATGAAGCGGCAGTTTGCATCCCCTCAATCCGTACATCACTTACTTCCAACGGTTCTTTTTCCATATTCACAAACTTCAGAATCACTTTTGCCAGACGATGGGTAAAGTTTAATGAGATATGGGGTTCGTTCTCCGGAGAGTAGGTGTATTCTTCTTTCGTGGCAGCATATAGTAAGTCGCACGCCGTACTTCCTCTTTCTTGAGCGGCCAGTTGCACGGGATAATTAAAATTACGTACATCGGCATTATACGGATAGTATGCCACAAACTTCACCGGTGTTCCATCATTTTGCACTTTCAGCGGTGTAGTGGAAGTGAAAGAAACCGACGCACCCTCTTCCGAGCAGACATAAGGTACATTCGCTGCTTCTGTGACAGGTTCAAGAGTCTTCATATCCAATACGTATGTTCCGATCTTATCTCCGTCATTCCATGACGATCCGTCTTGGGTGACACGGGTTGAGAAACCTGTGAGGTCTACACCGAAGGTAACCTCTCCCGCAGTAGTAGGTTGTTTTGTACCTGAATCTTGCTCATCATCCGAACAAGAGAGGCAAAACAAACCACCTAACAAGGGATATAATAATGAATGAAATAATTTCATAACTGTAATGTTTAATCAGTATTACAAGAGTAATTCAATGGTTATTTTACATTCTTATACCAACGCGGGTCACCTACTTGAGCATCAATTCTCAGTTTGAAGTTGCCGTTTCCTGCATCTTCAAACAGTTCGGTAACTGTTTTGGACGTATCTATCCAGGCATTAGGAAAAGTATTGGTATCAATTGCTTTTCCATGTACATTCAATACAGGCATCTGTCCGGCTTCGGTAGCTGCCGCTGCATAGTTACCGGAGAATTCCCGTACATCCATTTTATAGCCTATGTTAGGGTTACTTGTAACGAAGCAGGCCGAAATATTATTCTTATAATAGAGATTACCATTCGCATATCGGCTTTCAAATGGAGTCTTTGCCATATCTGCCAATGTGCAATTTTCGACAGTGATAACTACACTATTGGCATCTTTCACGTAAATAACGCGTTCTGTCATTTTATAAAGTGTAGAGTTAGTGATAGTGATTGCTTTAGAACCATAATAGTTGAAGACATTTTGCATATTGGCAAACAGACAATCATCGATCACTACAGCAGAAAGTAAGTTTTGTGCCCCGTTATCTCCGGTTGACCAGTCACAAACAGTCTTCATGTTACTAAAGTTACACTTCTTGAAATCTACCACAGCATCAGTAGCGAGTTGGGCAGTTTCATTGTTAGTCAGCAGAGCGGTTGAGTTATCACCTGTAATATCTAAGTTATTCAATGCTATCTTTTGAAGACTGGTATATTGTATCTGTTTCAGATTCATCTTCACTTGTTTTTCTGTATCACCAATCAGTAACAACTCTGTTACAGCTTCGGGCACTACCATTGCATCGCTAAAGGTATAACCTTCTGCATTGGCAGCAAATACTAACGCAACTTTACCGGAAGCACCGGACAATATTGTCGACAGGTTTGTTTCTGCATTAATCGCTTTTTGAGCATAATCAGCAGGAATTGCTTCATTCTCTGAAACTTTATCACCGTCGCCATCCTCGCTGCCACCATCACCCCAAGGTGTGTTGCTGCCGGAACCACCGCCTATTTCTCCGCTAGTCTCTTTTCCTACATTGATATTGAAGGTATACTCATAGCCTGCAACAAACTTATCTATCTTGCTGCCTTCAGGCACTGTGTACTGATACTTACCACCGTCTGCCATGATAGTGAGCGACATTTTATTTATCAACTCTTCAGCAGGCAACATGATACCAATAAAAGATTTATCTCCTGTTTTCTGCAGGGAAATAGACTTCTGCGTATCCATGTTAGTCAATTTCCCGTCTATCAGGCTGAAAGTAGCTGTGGTATTCATCCCCCCTACCGTTATACTTGTCACATTCGACACGTTTTCATTCGTAATCTTAACACGTAGAAGCACTAACTTATGATGGAAAGTGAATGCCAATCCACCTGCCAACAATGATTCCGTTGACTGGTTGGCAGCCTTTGCCCACATTAAATCGTGGGCAGAGATACCGTCAGACTGATCGCTTACATCTACTTTATAAAGTGCTGCTGTGGCATCAATAACATCTGCAGATGTAGTATGCGGATAATAGGCTACGAAATTCGTAGGCATATCATAGATTGCTATTCCGGGATCGGACGAGAAGTTCGCCGTAAGCCCCTCGCCAATCGTCGTATATTTCACGTTAAGGGCATCGTTCAACACATTCTTATCTTCCGTATCGAACATATATATACCAATAGCATCACCGTTCTCCCATTCACTGGTTTCGCTATTCAATCGTGTAGTGAAACGGTCGTTGCCCGAACTGATAGTGCGAAGCATTCTTTGACCATCGCCATCAGTAAGAGAATTTTCATTAACTTCACTACAAGCTACTGCCAACGTTCCGGCAACCGCTAAGAAAAATAAATGTTTCAGATTCATAATATTATATTTTAATTTATTCTTAATCATGTAAGTTCATATTCTCAATTTAAATTTAAGGCAACCAACGAGTATCACCGGCACGGTTGCTTACAATCGGAGAAGAGGTATCCTTAATCGTCAAGTCTCCATTAGCCGGATCGGCAAACAGTTCGGCTGCCGTAATTTTCAAATCGGTCGCATTCATATTCTTACCTCCCAATGTATAGTCTGCGGTGGTATAGTTATTAGAGAATGTAGTAGTAGTGTTAGCACCGATAGCAAACAAGTCACCGCAAGGGGATGCCAACAAGATACCTTCCATTACCAATTTAGAACCTACGGCAGATTCAATGTTAATCAGACGTTGATTACGGCTGTAGTTGTAAATAGTTACATTCTTATATTCCAGGTCGATAGGTTTATCCATATAAGGAGCATAGAAAAGGTTACCCCAGCCATAACCATTGGTTCCATCATTGTCGTTGCTAAATGTACAGTTGCGGAAGATTGCACGGTCTACCTGGTCATAAGAAACTCCGTTATCTTTGTCGAAAGACTGAAGATTAAATGCACCATAAGCACTTGTTTGCCATCCACAACCTTCGAAACGGCATCCTTCCATTTCCAGATTCATAATGTACTTGGCATTAGCGGACTGATGGCGCCAGAAACCTCGGCGAAGACTTATGAAGTCGCAATTTACAAAGCTGACATTCTCTATTGTGTATGCCTTGCTGGTATTCATAAAGTAGTTATTGTTTGCTTCATGACGGAATTCAATATTATCAAACTCCAGACTGGAGAGGTAAGAACCCTCTGCAATACTCCAACTACCTTCCAAAACAACAATAGGTTTAACTCCATCACGACTACCGGCCAAACGGAAGCCTTTCATCAAAGCGAACGGAGTGACGCGGTAAGAAGAACCTGCAGGCAAATAGTATTCTGTACCTTCGGGCACTTCAGGATCGACATCGTTGTTCAGCAACATCGCAGATAAATCGTCATCCAAGCCTACCGGTATGGACATAGCCGACGGGCCTGCCGTACGGAACGTTACCTGATTATAAGGTTTGTCATATTTACGCGGTTTACTGGTATCATACAGGTTGACAGCATACAGTGTATTCTTCGTTAAACCATCCACCTCGGCAAATCCCTGCATCATTTCTTCAATGGTCAGATAGCGGCTAATACCAGGCAGTGTCGTATTCATCATAGGGATAATGCTTATACTATCCACCGGATTCTGTTTATTGTCTTTCTTCCAGCGAATGATAGCCGATGATTCCGTAATTTCGGTTTTGGAAACATCTTCCACCAGTTGGGCATATTCCGGACGAGCTTCAGTAGAGGCACTGGTGTATTTCCATTGCGAGTTGTTGGTAGCGTTGGCAGCATTACTGCGTACACGAATATAGAAAGTAGTTCCGTAAGGAATATCATCGATAAACACATAAGGATCAGTGGTTTCTATCTCCATAAACAAGCTGGTATAATATTGATCCTGATGTAGTTGTACCGTATAAGAGATAGCATCGTTCACTTTATACCATACCAATGTCACAGAGTTTGCTTTCACCTCCGGTTTCTCCAATACAAACCGGGGCTGGAACAGGTCGTCCACTTTCGTATATTTATCATCTGCCTCGCAGCCTATGAACAGGGTGCCGCAAAGGAGTGCGGGCAGCATAGCCGTTGCAAGTTTTCGTAATAACTTTATCATAACGTTTGTCTTTTTACTGATTAGTATCCATAATAGTTCCGAATCAATCCGCGATGGTCTGTTATAACCTTTGCAGGATAAGGACACAGGTATCTCACAGGATCGGTAGGTTTCACTAATTGATCGTTGTTCTTGTTGATAAATCCACGGAAACTCCATGAAATAGCATCCAACGTTTCATAAAGCTGTGTTTCTTTGTTCAACACTCTCCATCCCAACGCATACTCCAATACTGTGTAACCGGCAGGGCGACCTACACCGGGACCATATTCGTCAATACCTACAATGTCTAATACCTTTCTATCAGAATGTTCAGGGTCCGTCACTTGCTTGTAATAGATATTAGACGGTACTTTCTCAATGCCTGGTACGTAAGCTCCGTTAGCTACCAATCCCCAATTAGTCATCTCGTTATAAAGATTGTAGATAACTTCACCATATTTATTCCAACGCGCAAGATCGTATTTACGAATACCTTCACCACCAAACTCCCATTTACGCTCATCCATGACTGCTTGGAAGAAATCTGCTTCATTAGTCAGGCTCTCTACATAACTTTCTACTTTATCCGTCCATTGAGCCGCATCGAAAGCACGGCGGCGAACACGCTTCAGTGCTTCTTTGGCATCGTCACGCGGTCCGTAAAGTTCATTGACTGCTTCAGCATACATCAGCAAAACATCTGCAAAACGCATACGTACACTGTTGATACCTGTATTAGAACCACTGGAAGCACCCAGCGGAGACTGCATATAGAGTTTGGACCATTTACCAACACCCATACCAGTCACTCCCATATCAATCTCCTGATTCAGGTCTTTATCATATTTATAAGGTACACAAGTCATATCACGACGCAAATCATCCTTATCAAACGAATAAACATACGTACCGCAGAAAGTTACATAGTTGCGGGCGCTGCCATAAGAGTGCTTACCTTCTGCAATAGTAACACCGATATTATAGCCATAACGACTGGTGACACTTTTCAGCATCGGAACAGCGAACATGACATCATCGTTGTTGGCAGTCTTCCAGTTACATTCATTTACCCACAAGTTTTCAAAACTTTGAGTCAAGTCGTGTTTGCTTTCTTTGATTACCTTCCCCAGATAAGTGATGGCAATCTCATAATAATGTTCAAAGTTATCACCTCGTTCCATGTAACCTACGTGAGTCACATCTTCTTTGTCGGCACGAAGAGTCCAACCACCCCGATAGAGAGCCAACTGTCCGATAAGCGACTGGCAATATTCGCGTGAAGCACGTTCTACGCCATAATCCAAATCGACTGCATATTTCATCATCGGTTCTACAGCTATCAAGTCATCAATCAGATATTCCAGAATGACATTGCGGTCGGTAGTACCCAGGCTGAAGAAGTCATCGGTCGCTTCCGTTGGTTTGATAATAAACACTACATCTCCCCATGTACGGATCAAGTCCAGATAGAGCATGGCACGAAGAGTTTTCACTTCTCCATACATCTGTTGTGTTTCGGAAGGAGTATCACCTGTTACTTTATCGGAAAACAATGGTGACTCCTGCACAGCCTGCAAAAAGTCGTTGGCATAATTGATAGCATAATAGATATTGTTCCAAGTAGCGTTCAATACCGACCAGGTGGGACGGGAATCAAAGCAGCCTATATCCGAGCCATTGGTACTGACAGTGTTGTTCTTGAACGAACTCATTTCCACATCGGTATTCGTATTCAAACCGCTGGCAAGGTTACTTCCGTACAATCCGTCTTCCGTCATGGAAGAGTAGATACGGGTCATCAACGCTTTCATCTCCGATTCGCTGGAAAATATGTACTCGGGAGTAAAGCCGGAGGCGGGCTGCACATCAAGAAAATCATCGCAAGACGTCAAAGTGAACATAGTTCCGGCAATGAGTGAGTATATTAGTTTCTTATTCATTGTTCTTTCATTTTATAGATTTCAATTAAAAAGTCAACTGTGCACCAAATGTATAGGTACGGCTACGCGGATAACGGTTATAATCAATGTTCGGTGTCAAACCGGTAGCGATGTTCACCTCCGGATCATAACCACTATATCCGGTAAGGGTAAACAGATTATTGCCCGATACATAGAAACGCACTTTACTCAAACCGACTTTCTTCGTCCACACACTTGGTAAGGTGTAACCGAGGGTAGCTGAATTAAGACGCAGGAATGAACCGTCTTCCACGGCATACGACATACAGATGGGGCGTCCGATGGAAGTGGGATTCCACATGGTAGCATTCTTATTGAATTCTGCCAGTACTTCCGGACTGTAACGGATCTCATTACCCATGTCGTCGAAGTTACGCCAGCGTTTATCTGAAGCGATGTCCATCAGGAAGTTGTTCTCTTTATTGTCCGCCCAAGTGGTCAGCATAATTTTGTTGGCATTCAGTACATCAAAATCATACATAAAGTTGAAGAACATACTCATATCAAATCCTTTATAAGTAGCATTCAGACCAAAACCTCCCGAGAATTTCGGAGTAGTGTTGCCAATAACAGTACGGTCGGCTTCTGTCAGCTGATAAGGATTGGTGCTGTTGGGATCTACCGGAGTGAGTTTCTTGAACTTGGCATTACCGGGACGCGGAGTGTCGGACAATGGGCTTGAATCTACCACTCCTTCTTTCAGTTTCCATGTTCTGGATTTGGAGTCGAAAGATTCAAAATCGGCTACGGTATAGAATCCATCATTGACATAACCGTAAATCAAACCACTGGTACCACCCACATAGGCACGATAATCATCAGAGTTCACGACGTCATTTCTCCAGGCCGAAGTGAGAATCCATTCTTTTTCACCACTTGCCAGTTTATCAATCTTGTTTTTATTATGACCGATATTGAATGTGGCGTTCAGTGAGAAGTCTTTCGTTTCTATCAGCCAGGCATTCAGTTGAAGTTCTATACCCCGATTGGATGTCTGTCCCACATTGGTCATCAGTTTAGTGTAGCCTGTGTAACCTGGAATATCCGAAGGCACCAGCAAATCTTTGACTGTATTCCAGTACACATCAATCGTACCGCTAAGGCGTTCTTTAAAGAAACCGAAGTCAATACCAATGTTACGTGTGATGGTGGTTTCCCATTTCACATCAGGATTGTACACATATTTAGAGTTATAGAAGTTATAGTAATAGTGGCTGACTTCTCCCCATCCGGCAGGACGGGAACTGCTTACCCCATACAATTTCTGATAAAGGTCGGCATCGATACGGTCGTTACCGGAAGAACCGTAGCTTAATCTCAACTTTAAGTTGGATACGACCTGATTATCTTTCAAAAAGTCTTCGTTAGAGATACGCCATGCCAACGCTCCTGCCGGGAAGAATCCCCAACGGTTACCTTTGGCAAACTTGGAAGAACCATCGGCACGCAGCGTTACCGTAGCGAGGTATTTATCATTATAGCCATAGTTGATACGGCCAAAGAATGAAGAAATACGAGAGGGAGAGGCCGCTGACGAGGAGTTCTCATAAGGAGTACCCAGCGACAAATTATCAAAGACCTTTTCTGCCGTGATATTTTCCGGAAAAAAACGAGTAGAGTAAGTTTTGGTAGTAGTCTGGTTATGCTTGATTTCCTGTCCCAACATCAGACGGATATCATGTGCTTCTTTTAGCATAAAGTTGTAGTTCCACACGTTGGTAAGCTGCCACTTGGTACCTTGTTTCATGCTCCATTCCGCCACCGGCTGGTTATTGTTGCTACGAGCTTTACTGGTCTCCATACCCCAGAAACGGCGTTGTTCTTCAGAGTTATTCTCGAAACCAAATTCACTACGGAAAGTCATACCCTTCATAATATCCCAGGTCACGGCTCCCATCGTATTGAGCGACTTGTTGATTCTCTTTTTATAATTTCTTTTCGATTCTTCTTTGGGATCAAAAAGAGTTTCCTCTTCCAGTTGATCGGGATCGAAATACGTATCGTCTTCGGGAAGTTTCATATATTCATCCAGACCCTTAGTCGGTTTTTCACGCAAAGCAGTCAACAAACTAACGCCTTCCGTACCGGATCCATCTACTTCCTTATGCAACAAACGCGTGCGGTATTCCAACGTCAGGAATTTAAAAGGTTTGAAGTTGAAAGAAGCGTTCATATTGTTTTGTTTCAGTCCGTTGCCTACCATCACACTCGGTTGGTCCTGATGGATAAAGGATAGTTTATATTTGGCTTTCTCCGTACCACCATTCACACTAAGGTCTACATATTTGGCCACCGGATTGGAACCGAACACCTCGTCCTGCCAGTCAGTTCCGGCATTTCCCTGATAGATGTAGTGTTCGTAAGCATGTCCATACTTATTATTAAAAGCTGTAGGATTAGAGCTTTTCTGACGCGCATTTTCATATTGCATCAATACAAATTCGTAAGGGTCCATCACATCCAGTTTGTTGGAAAGTTCTTTGGTCTGCACATAAGTGTTCAGGCTAATGACAACCCGTCCTTCAACAGGACGTTTGGTTGTCACCAAGATTACACCGTTGGCACCACGCGCACCATAGATAGCTGTGGAAGCCGCATCTTTCAAGACCTCGATAGATTCAATATCGGTAGGTGGAACATCGTTCAGACTGCTTACTTCAAATCCGTCCAATATGATAAGCGGACTGTTATCTTGTGTAATAGAACCGCCACCACGTACCAAAATCTTAATTTCAGCATCCGGCGAACCGTCTACAGCTGTCACCTGCACACCCGGCAGTTTACCGACGATGGCTTCAGCAGCAGAAGTGGTCTGTACTTTCTCCAATATCTTGCCGGATACGCTGGCGATAGAACCGGTAAGATTACCTCTTTTCTGCGTACCATAGCCGATTACGACTACGTCGTCCAACATTCCAACAGCTTCTTTCATGTGGATATTAATGTTCGAGGTACGTCCTTTCAACGGTTCTTTTGCTTCTTCCATACCTACATAGCGAACTATCAACACGGCCTTGGCTACATTGGGCACACTGGTCAATGTAAATTTACCATCCAAATCGGTCGTTGCACCTATTGAAGTGCCTTGCACCGTTACTGTGGCACCAATTACCGGCCCCATATCGTCGGTCACCATACCGGTCACGGTAGCAGTCTGTGCCATAGCACCCACTGCTACCCACAGCAGGATAAATATGCTTATGATTATTTTATTCATCATTCTATGCTTTTATTGTAAATAGATTTATTTGCTCCACACCTTTATTTCTTTTCCATTACTATTCCGCCTTGGTTCTGATAATAGATAATGTGCTGAACCAAGTTGTGGAAATAAACTTCGATGTTCGGATAGCGTCCGTTAGGATCAACCGACGAACTGATTTTTTGTGCATCACTCGGATCGTTAGGATTCAACCCGTAAGCTTCTTCCCAAATATCAGGAATTCCATCACCATCCGTATCAGGCCAGGGATTCAACGACTTCACCTTAATGTAACCTTCAGTATCTGATACTGTATCAATGATACCGGGTTGCTTGGCTTTGCCGTCTTCTTCAGGTTTGGAACCGATATAGGTGTAAGTACCATTCTTTACTTCACGAACGATACGCTGATCTATCACATCTCTACGCAAAGAAGCTCCGGCATATTCCAATACTTTATCGTAAGCTTGTTCAGCCGTGTGACTGGTCAGTTTGCTGAAAGGTTGGTAATCTGCCATCTTCATAGCTTGCTTTTCTGCTTCAGGAACCGTACCCAGTGAAGAATCGAATTGTCCCCAAACACCCTCTGTCCAGTTATCAGCCGTGACACCTGTGTTACCTAACACATAATTGCCATTGATATAAGCTCTGGCAGTAGGATCACTTGACAGGATACGGTAAGAACGGTTGTTTGTTCCGGTAGCTGGCCCCGGTTTATAATAGCAGTTGGTCAGGTTGAAAGCAGCATACTTTCCGCCATAACTGCCTTGTCCTCTTCCACTCCAGTTGTAGTAGACATTATTCCTCACATCGAAATATCCGGTAAAGTCATAAGATTCTTGTGTACCGGGAGCAGACAAATCGGAGATACGCGGGCAGCGGCTACCGTGGTGTGCTAACAGTATGTGGTGGAAAGAAGCATTATCTCCACTAAACATAGCACCATAACCATGAGCACCCTTGGCATGGTTAGACAGGTTCATACTTTCAGAAGCGATACACCATTGTGCCGTGAAGTTCTGTACGCCATAGAAAGTCAGTGTTTCATCCACACTCCATCCGGCTGTAATATGGTCGATAATGGCATCTTTGAAATAGCGTCCGCCAATCGCATCTTCTCCATAATCGGCAAACTGATCGCCCGGACGGCAACGCAAGAAACGAACAATAGCATTCAGACTGCCACCTGCACCAATAGCTGGATCTTTCGACAGGTTAAAGGTGAAGTTGTAATTCTTCAATGTGATACCGTCGCCCGGTGCGGTCTGACCAATGATACTCAAATTAGGATATTCATTCAGATACAGCCCTCTTTTCAGTTCGATGATACCGGATACATCAAAAATAATGGTGCGTGGTTGGTTGGATTTCTCAATTCCATAGCGTAAACTGCCCTCAATAGGGGTTTCGTTTTTGTTATAATCTGCCAGCGTGGTCACACGATAGATTTCGCCGCCACGACCACCGGTAGTAAAACGACCGCCACCTTCGGCACCCGGGAAAGCGAGTATAGAAGTAGAATGATCGTCACCGATGCTTGTATCGGGTTTACCATATTGGAAGATGGTAATTACTTTATCCAACATCTCTACCGTTGCTGTACGTGGAAAGACTGTTTCATTATTTTCGATATTCAATACGACTTCATTGGCAGTAGAGTTTTTCTTATCCTGCGTAATCCAACTCTCGGATATTACAGCATCGTAATCTACCGGGTTTTCTCCTTGCGGAGCCGAGATAACCAGTTTAGGACATTTATAAGGAATGATATACTCATCCTGTTCTATCGTCACCTCACCGCTTACACCGTCTTGTGTCACTTTCAGGACACGCTGCAATGTATAATCTCCTACGGATTTGAATATCAGGACGGCTGTTCTGGTTTTGTTTGCATTTGCATCTACGGCAAATGTTACTTCATCCGTCACAAAACTGCGGGTTCTGGGAGTTGCTTCCTTCAACTTGATCCAGTCGTACTCTGCTGCTATCTCCAGTTCCCATTCCACATTTGCCACTACTTTGCAGGTGAATGTACCTCCCCGGAATGACAAAGGGTCTGATGAATAATCAAACAAAATATCGGGATCGGCCCCCAGTTGCTCTACGCTAATCTCTTGTTCCAATGTCGAGCCTGCACCCGACATTGATACTTTTACTGTTCCGGTGCGCTTGGGACCGTCTGTATTCTCGGTAAAAAACAAACGGAGATCACCATTCCCCTCTCCGGAGCTTTTTGATATAGTCAACCAGTCGCCTGTCGAGGTCACTTCGGCAGTCCATGTAGAGGTAGCCGTTACGTTGATTGTAAACGAACCGTCTACGTTACTCAACTTCACCTCATTCTTCGACACTTCCAGTTTGGCAGCTGTTGCACCCGCATTAGATTCGTCGTCCGAACTACATGCGCTCAACAATCCTACCAATAATATGAATAGAAAATATCTCATGTTTTATATCTTTATATTGTTAATACTCTATTGATTATTTAATCCAATGCGGATCACCAATTCCATTTGTATATACTTCGGAGTTTTTATCAGTAATAGTGAAATCTCTACCAGCCACATCTTTGAAGAGTGTTTCCATAGGGAGAGCTGTTTCTACCGGTATTTCAGCAGTATCAACTCCCCAGTTAGCCACTACAAAGCCATTGGTGCGATAGTTATTCTCGAAAGTCTTGCTTGTGACGTTTCTTGTAGTGAACCAAGTTCCCTGTCCGACTTCACAAACACCACTAAAGAGATTATTACGGACAACTAAGTGGAATGAAGAGGTATTCTTCGGATTTAAGTCGAAGAAGGTCATTGCAGCAGGAGCCATACTCACAAATGTACAATTCTCTATTGTCACATTCAATTCGCCTGTCATACTGCCCAAACCGGTTATCAAAGCTCTTGTCAGATTGTTGGCATGGAACGTAGAGTTCTTGAACACAAAGTTGTGTACCGGCGCGTCCTGCTTGGTAGAAAGACCGAACAGGCCACTTCCACCGGAATTCAAACCTAAGAAACGACAATTCTCAATCACAATATGATCGGCAATCTGTTTCTGTGCAGCATCTACTTCCTGATACCACATTGTACGTACCAAATCGCTGATTTCACAGTTCTTCCAAGAGATAGTAGATACATGGAAAGCTTGGTTTTTAAACTTAAAGAAATCGGAAGTTGTCACCTTTATTTTCAGATTCTCGAAGTGGAAGGCTTCAATAATGGCATCAGGACAGTTGATACTCATGTTGCCCATTTCCATAAATGCCAATTCTTCACCATCACCCGGTGCCTGTCCCATGATGTAGAGAGCTTTCGGTATTTCGGTCTGTGTACCTAATTTATAGGTAGCACCTGCTTTCAGGAAAAGTTTCACCTCATTTACAGAAGCATCCGCCAGCATTGATTTACAGATTGATTCAAGGTTCTCTTCCGGACTTACATATCTGTATCCGTCAGGAATTCTCATCGGAGCTTCCGGATTGATATCTTCTTCGTTCCATCCTTCCGAAGCAATTGTTACAGTGTAATCTTGTATGATCGGTTCATCTACGTTGTTCAGTGCAAACGCCACTTGTACCGTATCATCAGGCAAGATGGGGAATGTGCCATCGATAGCTTTAGATTGGACTACCGTATTATTCTTATCCAGATAGTCGATACGCACAGATACTGTTCCGCCTTCGCTTTGCGTTTGAAACAATACAAAGTCATCGGTGTAGTTCACTCCACCGGTTGTTGTCTCTTTCTCGCGTTGCACATCTGTCGGAGCTTTTACAAAAGTAGCATCCGATAGTTTATATCCTGATATTGGTGAAGAAACGACTGCGCGTAATTTCGAGTAGCTTTTATCCGATTTACGATCGGTAGACTTCAGACGAAGCACACCTGTACGATTGTACATACGCACACTAAGCGGTTCGTCGAACGGGGATTTATACGCCACCGGTGCCGAAATGGCATATTTTGTTTTAGCCGTCGGATCCTGATGTATCACAATATCATTCAGATTCTTCGGACTGGGAATAGAATCGGATTGTGTGGTAGAAATAATGTTATAACTCCCATTGGGCAACTGAAAGCGATAAAGCGACGAATAGTTGGCTACATACTCACCATCGGCTGTATAGATAAACAGGGGTTTGTTAGAGGCACCTGTGTTCACCGCCCACGGTTCGTCATCCAGAAACAGTTGTATCTCTTTTACTACCGAAGTGGCATATCGTTCTTCTTCCGAACAAGCTGTTATTCCCAACAGGAGCATTATTCCCGTCAGTGAATAGAATATATTTCTCATATAACTCCTGTTTTAAAATTCTGAAACTTCTATTGTAAACGGTTGAGTGGATGTACTCTTATACATGACTGTGCGTACCGAAAGCCACGGCTCGTCCAAGTAATTCTCATCCGTAATTTTCATATGTACGGTAGAACGCTTGGAAGACTCAAAGCCTATACCGGTATCAAGAGGGCTGATGATGCGATTCACCTCCTCGCCTCCTTTCAGATATACCACATCTATAGATGTTCTGGAATCTCCATTCACTGTGGGAAATGAATAAACCGAAGCTCCAAAGCCGGTAGAAAGATTAGTGGAGATGGTCACATTTTCTGTAATACATTCTTTACTCTTTACTTTATAGCCTATTGCCACATTTGTAAAAGTGACATTCAACTGGTCAAAACGAGTGATAGCACTCAATTCCTCCTCCGTCTCTTTCGGCTGGAACACTGCTTGCCCGACTAAACGTTTCAATTCTACGTTGAGCGAACTGACCGAGTTATCTGAAGTAAAGCCTACGACATCCGAAATATAAACCGGCTTTTGAATATGAGCATCCTGATAAACTACAACTTTGGAAAGACTATCTGTATCCACCAGATGATCGGCATTTGCCACGATGAAGGTTTGCAGATTTTCTCCTAAAGGAAGGTCGACTTTTAAATCTCCATTATTTAAAGGGAGATTTTTTCCATATACCATGGAATCTTGCAGGTAGACATAAACACCGACCTCTGTAATTCCATGTTCAGCAAAAGTTTCAAGACTAGCCCTACTGAAAGAAACGCCAACCGGTTGGGTTTCGGGCACATTGGGAAGTTGTTCATTCGGTTTCCATTCATCATCCATTTGCTGTGAACAAGAACAGCAAAGCAGAAATGACAGAAGAAATAAACTTGCTAGATGTTTCATAAATATTAGTTTATATATAATTTAAAGATATACAATTATTAAAAGAATAAAAATTCTATGCCCTTTTTCTTTAAAAGGCGGATTCAAGCCTAAGGAGGATTGGCTATTATAAGTGCTGGCTTCATGTTTCTCATTTGTTTAGATTTTCATTGTACATTAATGATGTTTTTCGCTAGAGTGATTTTTTTGTTCTTTCACCAGTGCAAAATTGAGGATTAAGCAAGAGAAGATAGAGTAAGATTTAGTAGAAAAGGAGTAAAAAACGGACTGGGGTAAAAAAGTGCCCCTCTGGTATAGCCATGCACAAAAAAGATATGCCCTTCAAATGTTATCATAAAACACCTGAAGGGCATATCATCTAAATTCTCCGCATTGAACGGGGAATTGCTGATTACCTATTTGTTCTGTGCATCGACTATATGTTGCACCAAACTATTCAAATATACCTCAAGATTCGTATATTGTCCATTCGGATCTTTCGTTTTTGTATTTCCATCTACGGGATTATTCGGATCAAGTCCGTTTTTTATTTCCCACTCATCAGGTATGCCATCACCGTCCGAATCTACCGGTGCCGAAAGACCTGCTATTGATAATTCCGGCCAGGGAGAATCGCCTGTGTCTTTGGGGCTATTGATAAATCCGGGTTTATTTCCTTCTCCGGTGAAAGTTGCCGTTCCTTTCCGGGTGTCGGAAATGATACGTTTGTCTACTTCATCACGATAATTACAGCAACCTGCATAGTTCATCACCTGTTCATAAGCCTTGTCAGCCGAATAAGTAGTGATTACTCCAAAATCAAGAGGTTCTTTCAGACGGATAGATTCTTTGGCATCTTCTGTCCAGAGGAAATCTACTTTTTCATCATTCTTCAACTGGGCATAGACTCCGTCCGTCCAGTTATCGGCAGTAACTTTGTTGTTACCTTCTATCTTATTTCCATCAATATAGAAAGTTCCCCATTTCTGCAGGTAAGGTTGAAAAGCCAAGTTCTTTTTGGGTTCTCCATCAACGTAAACATAAGCTTGCGGATAAACTCCGACTTTGGCAATACGATATTGCACCTGTTTGGAAGCCTGTTTTGTTGCCGGTCCCGGTTTATAATAGTTATTGACGATATTGACATGCTGATCTTCCCCGCCATAGCAACCGTTTCCAGCCCAGTTGTAGAAAACATTATTCCGGATATCAACACATTCGCCAAGAGCTAATGTAGAAGGACGAGGGCCCAGACGAGGCACGCGACTCTCACAGTGAGCGATCAGGTTATGGTGATAAGAAGCTTTATGTCCTCCCCAATTGCCTCCATATCCATGTGCCCCTTTTACATGAGTCGCTTTTCTTAATGCTTCAGAGCCAATACACCATTGTACCGTAGAGTTTTCCATACCATAAACGGAAAGACATTCATCTACACTCCAACTGACAGAGCAATGGTCTACCATAATATCTTTCTTATCACAGCCGCCCAACCCATCGGGTTCTTTCCCACTGGCTTCTCCGGGGCGGAAACGAAGAAAACGGATAATTACATTATTAGAATTAATAGAAAAGCCATAATCAGCCAGACAGATTCCTCCGGGAGAAGTCTGTCCTGCAATGGTGAGATGATCTTTCCCTGTTCGTAATTCCGATTTCAGATGAATCGTACCTGCCACATCAAAGACAATCGTTTTAGGTCCATTTTGTTTCAAAGCCCAACGTAAAGTCCCCTGCGAACCATCGTCTTCCAAAGAAGTCACATGATACACTTTACCACCACGGCCGCCTGTCGTGTATCTACCGTGTCCTTCAGCTCCGGGAAAAGAGATCACTCGATCTTCCCGGCCGCCTGTCTCCTGTTTTTCGGGTATGTCATAGGAAAAGGACATCATTCCTCCCGCAACCATTGCCAGCAGACAAACATAAACTAATTTTCTTTTCATTTCCTTATTCACATTATTAGATGATGGAAACAAAAGTAGTGGAAGCTTTTCATTCTGACATTCATTTTTTGACCGATATAGGGGAAAAATCAGTTTTTATGATAAGATTGAACAAATTTTAGATCCCCAGCCGCTCTTTTAATAACCGGTAACCGGAAAGACTTACTTTAAGTTTCACGCCAGTCTTCAATAACAACTGATAAGTTTCTTTTCCGAAAAGCTCGACCCGCGAAATTTGTGTTACGTTGACAATCGTAGAACGATGCACACGCACAAAAGTATCAGGAGACAGATGGGTCTCAAAATATTTCATAGTTTGTTCTTTCAGATATTCTCCGGTAGGGGTTATCAACATTACATAATCTCCACAGGCTTGTATGTAGATCAGTTCGTCTGTCTTTACCAGATGAATGCGGGAACCGTCTTTCACCGTAATGCGATCTATTAATTCTGTCTGTGGTTCTCCTTGTTGTTCGGTCACAGTTAGCTGATGTGCAGCCAATTCTTTATCCAGTTCCTGATTCTGTACTTCTTCTTTAGTTACGATCAGGCGATACCATAAAGTAATGGCAATCAAGGTTGGCAGCCCGAACAATAACCGGAAAGGTATGGTCTGCACAAAAGGAATATAGGATATGCCTACAATCCTCACCATGATATCACAGATCATAAAACTACCCGCCAGCCATAATAGGCTTCCAACGATTATCATGATTATATCCGTCTGGAACAACGAAACAAGACCGACCACAAA
Organism: Bacteroides ovatus; assembly: GCF_001314995.1. Classification (NCBI taxonomy): domain Bacteria; kingdom Pseudomonadati; phylum Bacteroidota; class Bacteroidia; order Bacteroidales; family Bacteroidaceae; genus Bacteroides; species Bacteroides ovatus. The sequence continues at coordinate 5,647,981 of NZ_CP012938.1, read as the reverse complement.
CCAGGCCAAATAGGCTATGGCTGCCAGCCAACCAATTGTTGCCACTCCATCTACCAGAGCAGGAAGATAGTCGTTTCCGGTATATCCACAGACTAAAGCCACCTGTGTCGCAACCAGAATAAACGCCAGCACCAGCATCGGAATCCAGCGGAATGGATAATCTATTATCGGATGTGGTTTCATACGCTAGTCTTTAACTTCCAAGCCTCCGAAAGAAAGCGTTCCACGAATGACCAATATATTCTCCTTGTTTACATTCCCATTTTGCCAGCGTTTGTCATCACATCCTCCAAAGAAAGCATTGCATTTGAAGACGACTGTCCAATCCGACGGGACATAAATCTCGACTCCTCCCCAACTGCAATCCAAATCAATATAGGTTTCTCCCGGTGCAATATGGGTATGGCGAAGATCAATAGTCGTCCCCCCGAAAGAGGTACGAATCATGGCTCCTTTAAACAACTCATCAAGTACTACGTGACGTGCAGCTCCCCAGACATTCTCCGAACGCAAAAAGCCATCTACTGATTCCGATTGTTGTTGCTCACTCTCAAAGTTCATGCCGGGTCTACCCTGATGCATCTTCATCCATTGCCGACGATGTTCCATTGTATGCTGACGAGCCCATTGCGCCCTCTTATTTCTGCCGGGTTTGAAGATAAATAAAACACCTGCTATTATCAGAGCGAGGGGCCACACCATTGCCTGTGAATTTTCCGGTAACCAGGAAAGTCCTCCTATCAGAAAATAAACACCCGCCAGAAAAAGGATGATTCCACCGATGAAATGGCGGCGAATCATTGCATATATACCTAATAATATAAGGAGTGAATGCCAGGATACGATCAAATCAAATACTTCTGAAGTTATCCATCCCATATTACGGGCAAACAGTAGAATCCCGGAAAGGATAAAAAGCAAAGCTATCAGTATTTTACCGGAAAAGCCTGTAGCACGGGGAAAATTTTGTTTCTCTTCCATTGTTTCTATTATTAATTGATTAATGGTTCAAAGATACATCATTTCCCTATGCTTCCACAGGCTTTTCAGTTGATTTACGGTATAAATTCCGATGAATGCCGGATAAAAACCGGTGAAAAAATCAATTTATAAATCTCTGATTCGTATATTTGCCGGCCTTTAGAACACAAATAACACCCTTCAAAGCTAATAACTACACCTCGCAACAAACTAAAAAACAAAAAATACGAGGTGAAAAACAAATATTGCACATCACTATATCTTCATTCTCATACTTTTGTAGCGATGAATGAACTCTCATCGGGATTTTTATGAAATATCAAACAACAACCATTAATTAATAAACATGCAAAGAATGTCTAACAAAGTGAAAAACATGCGCTCCTTATTGCTAATACTATTTTCAGCAATATCGCTTAGCGTATCTGCGCAAACGATTACCGTAAAAGGTAACGTGAAAGACACCAGCGGAGAGCCTGTTATTGGAGCCTCTGTTGTAGAAAAAGGTAATACTACCAATGGTACGATTACAGATTTAGATGGTAATTTTTCTATTAAAGTTGATGGCAAAAAAACATTGGTTATTTCATACATAGGTATGAAAACTCAAGAAGTAGCCGTTCAAGGTAGAAAAACAATTAATGTACAAATGGTCGACGACTCGAAAGCTTTGGACGAAGTCGTAGTAATTGGTTACGGTACGGTCAATAAAAGAGATTTAACCGGTTCTGTAGCCTCTGTTAGTGCCAAAGACTTAGCTGCTATACCAGTAGCAAGTGCATCTGAAGCCCTTACCGGTAAACTTGCCGGAGTTAGTGTTACTACTACTGAAGGTTCTCCCGATGCAGATATAAAGATCCGTGTTCGCGGTGGTGGTTCACTATCACAGGATAACTCTCCTTTATATATTGTAGACGGTTTCCCTGTTTCAAGCATTAGTGATATCGCTCCCTCGGAAATTCAAAGCATCGACGTATTGAAAGATGCTTCTTCCACAGCCATTTATGGTGCCCGTGGTGCAAATGGTGTAATCATCATTACTACCAAGAGCGGAAAAGAAGGTAAAACGCAAGTAGACTTCGGTGCTTCTTTCGGTTTTAAACAGGTAACCAAACTGACTGAAGTCTTGAGTCCTTACGATTTCGTTGCTTATCAGCGTGAAATCGGTTCTCTGGATTATGGAAACTTTGCCGATATGGATATCTGGCGTTCTATTGATGGTACCGATTACCAAGACGAGATGTTCGGACGTACTGGAAACCAGCAACAATACAACATTAATGTAAGTGGCGGAACCAAGCAAATGACTTATAGTGTCAGCTATGCCCATAATGAAGAAAAAAGTATCATGCTTAATTCCGGCTTCAAAAAAGACAATGTAAATGCAAAAATTAAATCAGAACTGAATAAATGGATGACACTGGACTTTAACGCCCGGTTAAGTTACTCTACCATTGACGGTTTAGGTGGTGGTGCTGATACCAATGAATCCAATGCTGCCAATTCAACTGTGGCTAATGCTACCGTATTCCGTCCGGTTGATTCACTTAAATACAGTGATGACGACGAAGAAAACAGTTCGGCACAACAGAAATCTCCATTGGAACGTCTGCTTGCAACGGATAAAACCCGCAATACTTTCAACCAGAACTACAATGTAGGTTTAAACTGGAAACCATTCAAGAACTGGACATTCCGTTCCGAATTCGGATATGGATGGAAGTTTGACGATACAGAACAGTATTGGGGAGTAGATGCAGTATCTAATTCTAAATATGGATATAACGGTCAGCCACAAGCCTACCTGTTGAGAGAAAAGACGATGAGCTGGCGTAATGCCAACACATTGACCTATGATAACAAAAAACTGTTCAAAGGTCGTGATAAACTCAATGTATTGATCGGACATGAAGTAAGCAGCAGCCAAAGGAAATCAATAGAAAATGTATCTGTAGCTTTCCCTGTTACTATGAATTTCGATGATATGAAAGCAAATATGGGTTCGGGCAAAGCTTTAGCCAACCAATCTACCATTGCTGCAAAAGAAAACATATTATCATTCTTTGGTCGTGTGAACTATACTATGATGGATAAATACTTGCTTGCTGTTACAGTACGTGCAGACGGTTCGAGCAAGTTCGGTTCCGGAAATCGTTGGGGTGTTTTCCCGTCAGCAGCTTTGGCATGGCGTATCTCTGACGAGGCTTTCATGAGTAACACTCAAGACTGGCTGTCAGCTTTGAAACTACGTTTAAGCTTCGGTACTGCCGGTAACAACCGTATCAATTCCGGTTTGCTTTCCACCACTTACTCTTTGGGAGGTAATGATGCACGCAATCCTTTCTTCAACGGAGAAAGCACTACCATGTTGGAACATGGAACGAACTTATACAACCCCGATTTGAAGTGGGAAACAACAGTTACCCGTAACATCGGTATTGACTATGGATTCTGGAACAATCGTATCTCCGGTGCTATCGACTTTTACTGGAATACAACCAGAGACTTATTGATGCGTACTGAAATTCCTTCTCTCTCCGGATATAACTATCAGTACAAGAACTTCGGACAGACATCCAATAAAGGTGTAGAATTGTCTGTTAGTGCTGTTTTATTTGATAAAAAGAATTTCTCTTTGAACTTCAATGCCAACATTGCTTACAACCGCAACCGCATTGATAAACTGAATACAGACTCTCCCTGGCAAAGTAGTAACTGGTCAGGTAGTACAATGGCCAAATACGAAGACTTCCGCGTAGAGAAAGGCGGACGTTTGGGTGAAGTTTGGGGATATAAGACAAACGGTTATTATACTGTATATGATCCTGTCACCAACCCTACCGGCGAACTGGTTTGGGCAGGTAGCGAATGGGGATTAAAAGACGGAATGCAAGATAACAGTCCTACTATCACCGGTGGTAAATACTATCCGGGTGGTTTGAAACTGGAATGTGATAAAGATGGTAACCCTCTCAAACAACGTTTGGGTAACACTATCGCTCCTACAACCGGTGGTTTTGGATTCGATGGTCGCGTAGGTAATTTCGACTTCAATGTATTCTTCAACTACTCTCTCGGAAATGTAATTGTCAATGGAACAAAACTGGCAGCTTCTTTCCGTTCAGGTTCAAGAACCGGTTATAACTTAAACAATGATTTCAGACTGTCTAACCGTTACACATGGATTGATCCGGAAACTGGTTTGAACCTGTCGTCCAGCTCTACAGATGTCCTTAATACCTATGGAGACATGACAACAGCAGGATTACGTCTGAATGAAATAAACGCTAACGCCAATATGTACAATCCGGCCAGCGCTACTACCATGCAGCTGACTGATTATGCAGTAGAAAAAGCCTCATTCCTGCGTTTGAATAACATTACTATCGGATACTCTCTTCCGAAAACAATTGTAAGGAGAGCGTTTATGCAGAATGTGAGAATCTATCTGACAGGATATAACCTGTTCTGTTGGACTAACTACAGCGGAGCAGACCCTGAAGTCGATACAAGCAGTAAGAAAAATGCGATGACTCCGGGTATAGATTACGCCGCTTATCCTAAGAGCCGCACATTTGTGGGTGGTATTAACGTTACATTCTAATTAAAACATTAAACAGATTGATCGTATGAAAATATATAAGACATTATTCCTGGGGCTGGGGTTAATTGCCCTGTCTTCCTGTTCGGACTTCCTGAATCAGACCTCACCGTCTGAATTGGATAATGAATCAACTTTTAATAATGCCTATTATACAGAATTGGCACTTAATAAAGTTTACGGCAGCCTGACGCAAGACCAGACTTATTCTAACTTCCTACCTATCATTGCCGGAACCAATACCGACTGTGAACTGATTGACGGTTTGGGTACGGATGCAAGCAACACGTCCAGCGAACGTGGTAATATGAACTACAACGCTAATCCGGGATGGTCACAACTTTCCAAAGTATGGGATGCCATGTACGGAGTAATCGAGAATGCGAATCTGGTAGTAGATGGTATAAACAATAGCCAACTGATACAACAAGCAGGAGCAACCCGTACCAGCATGATGAGATTCCGTGCAGAAGCGATGACATTGCGTGCGATGATTTATTTCGATCTGATCCGCTTGTTCGGTGATATTCCTTTCAAAACAGAATCTTCCAACAGCGACCTGTCTAATGTTTACATTGGAAAGGCAGATCGTGACGATATCATGGATGAATTGATAATTGAACTCGAGGAAGCTATCGGATATTTACCTTGGGCTGGTGAAGACGGTTATACAACCGAACATGTAAGCAAAGGCTATGCTCACGCTCTCTTGGCTAACATTGCAATGACACGTGCCGGATATGCTATCCGCGAACAAGCTAAAGACGGATATATCACCGGAGATAACAGTGACGCTACTTATCCTACTCAACGTTGCAGCGATACCAAACGTAGAGAACTATTCGAATTGGCCGAAAAACATCTGGCAGCTGTTGTCAGTTCAGGAAAACATAAACTGAATCCTTCTGTAGAAGAATACTGGCGTTTAATAAATATCGGACAACTAGATCAGACTTATCAAGAAAACCTGTTCGAGATTCCAATGGGACTAAACAAAAGTGGTGAGCTGGGATATACTATCGGATATCGTATAAACGGTGCCAGTTCCCTATTCGGTCCGAAAGGTAACTCATCCGGTAAGTTGAAACTGACTGCTCCTTATTATCTGTCATTTGGCGAAGGAGATATCCGCCGCGATCTGACTTGTGCTATTTCACAACTTTCTACAGACAAAAACACCAAAGTATTTAAAGAATATATGTTAGGAAATGCTCCTTTCGGTCTTTATTGTGGAAAATGGGATTATCGTAAGATGATGGAAAACTCTGAATGGTACGCAGCTGTATTGGCCAGCGATCAGAAAGTTTGTTCCGGTATCAACGTAGTGAAAATGCGTTATCCGCAAGTATTGCTGATGTATGCCGAAGTTGTGAACGAACTTTATGGTAAGGGTGCAACAGCCGAAGGTTGTACATTAACAGCCACAGCAGCCCTGAAAGAAGTACACGACCGTGCTTTCACCGATGCAACCAAACGTGATGCTGCATGGACTGCTCTAATGGGAAAAGACTTCTTCGATGCAATTGTTGACGAAAATGCATGGGAACTGGCAGGAGAAGGTGTTCGTAAGTTCGACCTAATCCGTTGGAACCTGTTGAGCGAAAAAATAGACGAGTTCAAAAACGAATATACAAATGCAGTGTATAATGGTACATATCCACAGTATGTGAACTATAAATATCGCACGGACAATCCGATGTATATCGATATGACTTCTCTCGTATTTGGAGCTAAAGTAGGTGGAGAATATGAAAACAAGAGCTTCTTCGGAGCTGAAACCAGTGACAAGGAGCAAAAGAATCTGAAAGTAAACTTGCCTAGTATTTCTGGCGGATTGAACAAGGCTGTGAAGAATCGTTATTTATTGCCGATAGCTTCTACAACCATCTCTACCTCAAACGGTAAATTACATAACTCTTATGGTTATTCGGATTAATCTTAAAATCGTAAAATGATGAAGAATATAAAAAATATATTGGGAATGGGAGCTTTCATGCTCCTGGCCTCTTTGGCTGTATCTTCGTGTACAGAGAAAAGTGATTGGGATATTGACTCTTCCTACAGCCGTCCTTTCGGAACTGATGAAAACGGAATCAGTGTAGAAACAGACAGTAAAGTAGCCAGAGCGGTAGTAACTTGGAGCTCAACATCTAATACCGACTATTACATTATCGAGATTAGTCCTAACGAGATGACTGACGAAACTCCAATGGGATCAGAAGAAAATGGAAATATCGTTTATGGAAATGATCCTGCCAACCGGATCAAGCAGTCACCTTACACAATGGATAATCTGGCTGTAAATACGACTTATTATATGCGTATCAAGTCTATTTCCGGAGAGAAAGAATCTCGCTGGGTAAATTATAAAAAGACTTTTGCTTCAGTTAAGGAAGAAGCTATCCTGAATATCCCAACTACTGAAGACTTACCTGAAGGTCAAGGAAAAGTACGCATGTCATGGGAAGCCGGATTAGCAGTCGATCATTTCGAAATCATGGAAACAGGTGCCACAGAAGCAACTTCACGTGTTATTTCGTCAACAGAAGCTGCCGCAGGTGAAGCATGGGTTGAAAATTTGAAGTCGTTCACTGAATACACAATTACTATTTATAATGAAAATAATCCGCGTGGTTCACAGACTGTTACCATTCCTGGTTTGGAAATCGAATCTACCATCAGTGATATAACAGCAAATTCAGCTGTATTCTCATGGGAAGAAACGGTGGATGTAGATGAATATGCTTGTGTTCTTTCTACCGAAGGAGTACCTGAATCAGGAACCCAATTATCACCAGCAGATATTGCTGCACATAAGGTGACAATCACAGGTTTGGCTTCCAGTACGGAATATACGGCTTATGCTTTCGCAAACGGCTCTATATGTTCCCGTATCACCTTTACAACTAAGAAAGGTAAACCGACGGGTTATACTGAAATAGAATGGGAAAATGTAGATTGGTCTACTTTGAGTGGAAAGGTACTGATTAATATAAGCAACGATGCATCAATAATTCTGCCTAATAACAGTATTCCTGCTGACATTGAGGAAATTGTATTCTGGGGAAGCGAAACAAAACCAAGTGTAGAAATTAATAACATTGATTTCTCTGGACAATGTAAAAAGATTGAATTCTATAATCTAGATATTTATTCTACAAATAAAGGTGGCAATTTTGTCATTTATTTGGATAATCAAGGTAAGACTAATTCTGGTTCTGTAGAAAAGTTAGTTATCTCATCTTGTATGATAAGAGATTTCCGTGGTGTTATTCGTGTACGTAAAACAACAAGTAATGCAAATACAACAATAGAAATTGACGATTGTATTATCAAAGGATTACAAGGTGGACATTATGGCATTCTACATGCAAGCGATATAACAGGAAGTAGTGGTGCAGGTTCTCTCGCATCTCTCAAATTAAATCTAACCAATTCTACCATTGCAAACTTCATTGGAGCCGCTTCATCAATAGTAAGAACAGCAAACACTCAACAGAATGTCACTACTAATATTGAAAATTGTACGTTCTATGGCTTAACAACATCTGGTGAGCAATTAATGAGAGATATTACTGGAGCAACATGTACATTTAATGTTTCAAATACTTTGTTCGCTGCAAGTAACACTAATTATAAAGTCTTTAATTCGGCAACAGTTGCACCGTCAAATGTTAGTTGGCAGAAAGTTTATGCTACTAGTGACTTCAAATTCACTAATACAACTAGTTCTACAACATATGACACTATGACTTTAAGTTCATCTGAATTATTCTCATGCACTGATTCTAATTCCGAATTCACATTGACTTATGGCAACAATGTTTCTGAAGAATACAAAGTCATCGGTGACCAACGTTGGAACAAATAACTAAATAAAACTACAAGGTTTTCCGTCAAGTCTGGAATTTGCATTTACTTGACGGAGAATCTTCTCTAAAAAGCAACAGATATTATGAATACAAATTCAATCAATACAATAAGTAAATACTTACTTCTGCTCTTGTTGATTCTTACAGGTGCTTCCTGTAATGACAACGATGATGCAGAAGATACAAGCATCCCTGTTCTGATTTCACAGAATATCAATGATGGTGATGTAGTAGGTCCGAGCGGATATGTAGAACTGACTTTCAGCAAAGCTATGCGTCAGGCTCCAGACACAGAAATCTATTTCAACGGAGGAGTAGTGCGTGTATCCATCAACTACGAAAAAGTACGTTATACCTTCTCTGGTATGGAAAACAAAGAATGTACTTTCGAAGTTCCTGCCGGAGCATTAACGGATATGCAGGGAAGAGCTTACGACGAAGACTTCTTTTTAAGCTTTACTGCCAAATCTGAAATTTCGGGTGGTGGAAAAGTATTCGATGCAATTGTTGATTCAAAAGGGAATGGCGATTACACTACTCTCCAGGCAGCAATCAACGCCATCACTACTCCACCGACCAGTCCTTATAAAATCTTCATAGCCAACGGAACTTATAATGAATGTGTCCGGATCAATAAGAATAAACCATTTGTTCATTTAATCGGTGAGAGCCGCGATGGTGTTAAAATCCAGTTTGCAGTAAACCGTGTAGATGATTCAAGTAATGCTACCTCATGGCCTTATTCTATTTTCAACGAAAACTCACCAGCCCGCAAAGCCGGATATAGTGAAGAGCAAAACACAGTAGTGTTGATTGAAGCCACAGATTTTTATGCTGAAAACATTTCAATCATCAATCTTTATGGTGCATTCTCAAATCGTCACACTGGTGGTTTAGGTAAAAACGGACAGGCAGAAGCCTTGATAAACCGTGAAGACCGCTTTGCTTTGAATAATTGTTTGCTTGTCTCCTATCAGGATACATGGTGGACCCGTTATTGGAACAATACAACCCCTCATCGTGCATACGTTTATAACTCATGGATTGAAGGTCATACAGATTATATCTGGGGAAGTGGCGATGTACTTATCGAAAACAGTACATTCTATAATACAGGCAATGACGGTGGTAGCGTTATAACTGCTTCGCGTACCAGTGAAAGCGATAAATACGGATATGTTATAAAAGATTGTACGGTAAACGGTGATGATACAAAATTCTCATTCGGACGTTCCCAAGCCACAACCACGAAAACTGTCTGGATCAACACCAAGTTGAAAATGGATATTATAGATTCACACTGGGGATATGGTGGACAAGTACCTACACTATATGCTGAATATAACACTATCGACAAGAATGGAAATATGATTGCGGAAAGTAAAACAATCACCTCCGGAAACGTTTCCTTCACTAGTTCAGTGCTAACAGCATCCGAAGCTGCTAAATATACATATGAGAATATAATAACTATTGACAGCTGGAACCCGAAAGAGTATATGGAAACTCCCCTTGCAGCACCTACCAATGTCAATCTGTCGGGAAACACTCTGACATGGGATGCAGTATCCGGTGCTGCCGGTTACCTCATCTTTATGAATGGCAACTATGCAGGGCAAACTACAGACACTACCGTTACACTGACCAACACTGACGAAAGCAATATTTATACAGTGAAAACTGTAAGCCAGTACGGTACAGTAAGCGAATAAAACCAATAAGATTTAATAAAGAGTTCTTTGTCACATCATCAGCAAATATAATGTATGAGACAAAGAACTCTATTTTTTTAAAAGATAATTTGTATGCTCAAATCTATTAAAATGGGATTATTGTGCTTCTGTGTAATCAACCTATCGGTTGCTTGCAGCAGCGAAGACCCAAGTATCACTGATGAAACACCGGGACAGAATACCGGTAACGGTGGTAATGAGAACGAAGGTGGTGAAGAAGAGACACCTGCCGAAACGCGTTATGCCTTTCCGGGTGCTTACGGTGCAGGTCGTTATACTACCGGCGGAGCAGGCGGAGAAGTGTATACAGTAACTTCGCTTGAAGACAACGATAACACAACACAAGGGACACTACGCTACGCATTAAATCGCACGGGAAAGCGCACGATCGTATTTGCGGTAAGCGGATTGATAGAACTGAAAAGCCCCTTGAAGATAACCAACGGAGATGTAACGATTGCCGGCCAGAGTGCACCGGGTAACGGTATTTGCCTGAAAGGACATCCCGTATCCGTACAGGCAGACAACGTAATCATCCGTTTCATGCGTTTCCGCATGGGATCGGACAACTTTACAACAGAAGCAGAAGCCGACAGTGGTGATGCACTGTGGGGAAAGCAACATAAAAATATTATCATTGACCATTGTTCGATGAGTTGGAGCACTGATGAATGTGCTTCTTTCTACGATAACACTAACTTTACCATGCAATGGTGTATCATCAGCGAAAGTTTGAATCGTTCGGTACACACCAAAGGTAATCACGGTTATGGAGGAATATGGGGAGGATCACCCGCTACATTCCACCACAATTTATTAGCCCACCACAGCAGCCGTACACCACGTTTATGCGGTAGCCGCTATACAGGGAAACCGGAAAATGAAAAAGTCGATTTACGAAATAATGTTTTCTATAACTGGGGACCGACCAATGGTGGCTATGCAGGAGAAGGAGGAAGCTATAATTTCGTGAACAACTACTACAAGCCCGGACCAGTTACCAATACCAAGAAAAATATTGTAAACCGTATCTTCCAACCTAACGGTGATGACGGTACAAATAAAAACACCAAAGGTATATGGGGTACTTTTTATCTGAAAGGAAACTATTTTGATGGCACATGTCCTGAATTGAAAGCCGAATATCAATCTCTGCTTACTTCTGTAAACAATGACAACTGGCAAGGGTTACACCCCAATGCAACAGAAGCCGTTCCTTTACCCGATGGAGGAGAAAAAGCACTTCAGTCAAGTAACGAATTTACTATTTCCGAAGATGCATCCGAATTCACTCAATCGGCAAAAGAAGCTTATGAATCAGTATTAAAGTATGCCGGTGCTTCCTTAAAATATGATGATGTCGATAAACGCATCATAGCCAACGTTCGCAACGGAGATTATACGACAGACGGCAGTAATGGCAGTGAAAAGGGACTTATTGATAAAGCCAGCGATGTAGGTGGCTGGCCGGAATATAAAAAGGAAACCGGTCCGAAAGACACCGACGGCGACGGCATCCCTGATGAATGGGAAACTGCCAACGGTTTGAACCCCAAAAGTAAGGCCGACGGTTCCAAATATACTCTAAGTAAAACGTATACCAATCTGGAGGTTTACCTCAACAGTCTGGTAGAAACGTTGTATCCCAACAAATAAATCGTCTATATCCCCAAACAGTTAAAAGATAATGAAGCAGAAAATATCTCTATTTTATGTAGCTATTGCATTCAGCATCGCAGGATTATGTACCTCATGCTCTTCCGACGATCCTGTAGATGATACAGGTGGAGGAACAAATAATCCAGGTGGAACATCTTCTGATGTCAAGCAACTGGATTATGGAGAACTTCTTGCTTTCCCATACGCCGAAGGTCACGGTCGCAATACCACCGGAGGACGTGGGGGAAAAGTTTATCATGTGACTAGCCTTGAAGACGACGCCAGTGGAAGTATCAGCGGAAGTCTGCGCTGGGCTATGAAACAAGACGGTCCTAAAACGATTGTATTTGATGTGTCGGGTACCATCTATTTGAAATCGGAATTAAAAACCCAGAAAGATGATCTGACCATTGCCGGACAAACATCACCGGGCGGTATCTGTATCGCCAATTATCCATTTACGATTAATTCCAGCAATATCATCATTCGTTTCATCCGTTTTCGCCCCGGAAACTCTAACGTAGACTGCGACGGATTAGGAGGTTGTGACAAACAAAATGTAATCATCGATCATTGTTCAGTAAGCTGGGGAAGCGATGAATGTCTTTCTGTCTATGGTATGCAAAATTCTACCGTACAATGGTGTTTAGCTTATCAAGCCTTACGTGTGACTGATGTAAAGATCAATGCTGCCACAGGTAAATTCGCTTCTCACGGATATGGCGGTAACTGGGGAGGAAACTATGCCTCTTACCACCATAACCTGATAGCCCATTGCGAAAGCCGTGTTCCACGCCTTGGTCCCCGATATACTACATTAGCACTGAACAACAACGATGGAGAGCGAGTGGATATGCGCAACAATGTTTACTACAATTGGGGAGGCGAAGGCTGCTACGGTGGTGAAGCGCAACACGTGAATATCGTTAACAACTACTACAAGCCAGGCCCCGGAACCGATGAAAGCGGTAAAGCAGACCGTGCTTACCGTATCGCCAAGCCGGATGTATATCCGGAAAATTACTCCGGCGAAGCTTACAAAAAATGGCTTCAAACTTGGGGGAAGTTTTATATCGACGGAAATAAAGTGGTAGGCAATACGACTGTTAGCAATGATAACTGGACAAAAGGCGTATTTGAACAAATGGATGAAAAAAACTGTGCAACTACGGAGCTTTGGAACCAACATACCCAGATAAAGTCAAATTCACCGGTAGTTAAGGCAGGAAATGTAAGAACTCATACGCCGGATGAGGCTTATGAACGTGTGATGAGCTATGCAGGAGCCAGCAACTATCGTGATAAAGTCGACGAGTTGATAATCAGCGACGTTAAAAACAGAAAAGCAAGTTGCACGGGAGATGCCAGCAAATGGAAAGATCTTTCCGGCTACTCACAAAACAAAAGTGGATATATCAACGACCCGAAAGATGTCTGCACAGCCTTAGGAGTAAATGATCCCTACGATGTTCTGAAATCTGTAACCAATGCAAACGTGAAAGATACGGACGGTGACGGTATTCCCGACTACTGGGAAGAAGAATATGGTTTGAATCCCAAGAAATCTGCTGATGGAAAAGAAACGACTATTGACAAAAACGGGAAGTACACTAATCTGGAAATGTATCTCAATAGTCTGGTGCACGAAATCATGGTAAATGGTGCGACAGGTGGCAGTGTTATAGAATAAATTTAGTAAATTCGAACCCAAATGATAAATTAGTAATGAAAAAGAATATATTAGCAATCTGTAGTTTGATATTGGCTTTTCCTCTAGTGGGACAAGCCATGCAACCTGCCATTTCGGTTGAAAAAACATCAAAGGACTATCCTACCCCGGATCGTTCCAAAGTTCTCGCCTTCCCCGGTGCCGACGGAGCAGGAAAATATACCACCGGTGGTGCCGGAGGTGCTGTATACACTGTTACTTCCCTGGCAGACGACGGTTCGGAAGGAACACTTCGCTGGGCTATCAGCAAGAAAGGTCCCCGCACCATTGTCTTTGCGGTTAGCGGAATTATTGAATTACAAAAAGCATTAAAACTCAGCAATGGTGATGTGACCATTGCAGGACAGACAGCTCCGGGTGATGGCATTTGCCTGAAAAACTATACATTCTCTATTCAGGCAGACAATGTAATCATCCGTTTCATCCGTTCCCGTATGGGAGTCGACATCAAACAAAAAGGTGACGACGCAATGAATGGTACAAAAGCGCACCAAAACATTATCATAGACCACTGCTCCATGAGCTGGTGTACGGACGAATGTGCCACATTCTATGATAACCGTAATTTCACTCTTCAATGGTGCATCATCAGTGAAAGTCTCGCCAATTCTATCCACGAAAAGGGAGCGCATGGTTATGGAGGTATCTGGGGTGGACAGCCTGCTACTTTTCACCATAACTTACTCGCCCATCACACTAACCGCACACCCCGTCTTTGCGGAAGCCGTTATACGGGTCGTCCGGAAGATGAAAAAGTGGAATTATTCAATAATGTGATTTATAATTATGGCAGTGACGGTGCTTATGCTGGTGAAGGAGGTTCCTACAACTTTATTAATAACTACTATAAACCGGGACCTTTCAGTGCGACAAAAGGTTCTTTCAAACGCTTGTTTACAGCGTATGCCGATGATGGCAAAAACAACAATAAAGCAGGTGTTCATGGTGTATTCTATTTCAAAGGTAACTATATGGATCCTACCTGTCCCAAACTGACTGACAAGCAGAAAGAGGCTCTTTATAAAGTGAATATGGATAACTCTTACGGACTGGTTATCAAAAAAGACTTTGCCACAGAAAAGGAAGTACTGTCTAAAAAAGCATTTGACATAGCCGAACATACTTCTTTGCAACCTGCCAAGAAAGCCTACAAAGATGTTCTCGAGTTTGCCGGTGCTTCATATCGCCGTGACGCCATAGACCAACGCATCGTAGATGAAACTCTCAAAGGCACTTATACTTACGAAGGTTCTCACGGAAGCACGAATGGAATGATTGACCAACCGTCTGATGTAGGAGGATGGCCGGAATATAAATCAGAAACAGCACTTGTTGATACAGATGGTGATGGTATTCCCGATGAATGGGAAAAGAAACACAACCTTAATCCCAATGATCCTTCAGACGGAGCCAAATATACATTAAGCCCGGAATATACAAACCTGGAAATATATATGAACAGCCTTGTGAATCATCTATACCCTAAAAAATAATTTCGGATAACCAAGATGAGGGTAAATGTATCGGAACTCTCATAAACAAAAAATCACCCTCGCCACAGATAGTTGTAGTGAGGGTGATTTCGATAAAAGGGGAGCTTTGAACATCCCCCTTTCTATTTCTTTCCTTTCCTATTATTATCTCCCCACTCTATCCCGATACTCTGTAGGCGTCATTCCAACCTGTGCTTTAAAGCATTTACTGAAATAACGCGGATCATTAATGCCGACCATATACGAAATCTGGGTCATATTAAATTCTCCGGTTTCTATTAATTGTGTAGCCCGCTTGATACGCATTTCTTTGATAAATTCAATCGGAGCCAATCCGGTAAGTGTTTTCAGCTTCTTGAAGAAGACAGAACGGCTGACAGCCAGTTCCCGAACCAAATCATCTACCACCAGTTCTCCATTATCCATGTTCTGCTCCATCAATTCAACCAATTTATCCATAAACTTACGGTCGTTGGGAGACATTTCGAGAGTTGTAGGTGGAGTTTCGGACACATCTTCTTCAGCAGACGGCATATCCGTAGCCACAGGCACTTCCTCCTGACCGGTAGAAATATTGATATGCATCAGACTATCCCGGTAGAAACTTTGCAGTTTCTTACGCTGCATCAACAGATTTTCCACACGTGCTTGCAGATAGGTAGCACTGAAAGGCTTCGTTATATAATCATCCGCACCATATTCCAATCCCTCCAGTTTGCTTTCAATCGTAGTTTTGGCAGTAAGCAAAATGATAGGTATATGGCTGGTCGTCATATCCGCACGCAGTTCACGCGTCATTTCGATACCGTCTTTTTCAGGCATCATCACGTCACTGATGATAATATCCGGCAGGTACTTCAAAGCCTTGCTTGCCCCCTCCTTACCGTCAGCAGCTTCCACCACCCGGTACATCGGAGAAAATATACTGCGCAAGAATTCACGTAACTCCTGATTATCTTCGACTAACAGCATCAATTCTTTGGAGTTCTCTTCTTTCGCAAATTCTTCCCCATACACATCATCAATCTTCTCCGAATCATCGCTTACCAACGTTTCAGACTGAATGGAAGAATTGGCAATATCCACTACCTGTCCCATTCTTGCCGGAGCATCCGCATCTTCCAGAATAAACTCGGCTTCCTTATCGTAATGTTCTTTTCCCTTGAGGAAATCGACTTTGAAGCAACTCCCTTCTCCCAAATGACTATCAACGGAAATAGTCGCTTTATGCATTTCCACCAACTCTTTCACCAATGAAAGTCCGATACCCGTACTAGCCTGATTGAAAAGATTCTTATCTACCAGATTCTCAAAACGGACAAACAGTGACTTCTTTTTGTTTTCCGCGATACCGATACCCTGATCTTGCACACCGATAGAAACCATCTTTTCATCTTCCCGGATAAACATCGTAATCATCTTGCCATTCGGCGTATATTTAAATGCATTGGAAAGCAAATTGAATACAATCTTTTCCAGCTTATCGGCATCCACCCAAAGATAAAGATGTTCCTTTTCGGTCTGGAACAGGAAATCAATCCGATGTTCCTCGGCCACAGCTTCAAAATTTTCCATCACCTTACGGACGAAAGGTACAATATCCACCCGCTGCACCTGCATCTTCATCTTCTTATTCTGAATCTTGCGGAAGTCCAGAATCTGATTGACAAGACGAAGCATCCGATTGGTGTTCCGTTCAACCACCACTAACTGTTCGCGAGCATCAGCCGGCAATTTATCATTCTTCAAGACCTGCTCCACCGGACCGGCTATCAACGTAAGCGGAGTACGCAACTCATGCGATATGTTAGTAAAGAAACGCAGTTTTATATCTGAAATCTGCTGTTCGACCGAAACTTCATGCTTCAACCGATAAATAGTAAACAGGATATAAACGGCTACGAGAATAATAATCAGAATAAAAAGAACATAAAGCACATAAGCTACCGGCGTCTCCCAGAAAGAAGGCAGAATAACAATGTTCAGTATACGTTCATTATCCACCCACACACCATCACTATTCGTTGAACGAACACGGAGCACATACTCTCCTTTCGGAAGATTCGTATAAGTCACACTACGCTGCTTGTCGGCAAAAGTCCACTGTTTCTCAAATCCGTCGAGAATATAAGCATACTGTATATTCTGCGGATTAGTATAATCGAGTGCAGCGAAGTGAACGGAGAAAATATTCTCTTTGTGTGAGAGCACCAATGGGTCGGTATCGTCAATATCCACCTTCAACAAGGAGTTATCTCCGGGCGTAATATCCTCATTAGTCACCATCAGTTTGGAGAATACGATAGGTGGGATATAGCTACTCTTACGAATAGAGTCGGGATTAAATATAAAGACTCCCCCACTGGCACCGAAAAGCATACTTCCTTTAGCCGTCAATGTGGAAGCCGCTTCACTAAAGCGCACTGGGAAAGTAATACTACGTTCGTCGTAACTTTCAAAACGTTCTTCAGACGGGATAAATTTACAAATTCCATTCTCCGTACTAATCCATAAATTCTCCTTACTATCTTCGCGGGCAGAAAGCAAGACGTCGGAAGGAAGACCGTCCAGTACGGAATATGATTTGAACTCTCCGTGGCCGTCCTTACTGATAGATATCAGTTTGTTGAGTCCCCCACCGAAAGTAGCCAGATACAGTTCCTTTTTCTTAGTGGAAATAATCCAATGGACATCATTATTACTCAGACTTTGCGTATCGTTCGGCATACGGGAGAAATGATAAAACTGCACATCCTCCGGTTTCTTAAAGTTCTCATCAAAAGCAACAGCTCCCGTAGTTGTACCTACCCACAGGCGTCCATTATTATCGGAAGTAATGAAACGCGCTTTGTAGCAAGGATCAATCGGATACCCTTTCAGATTATTCCGGTGATTGATAAACAATGTCTTTCCTGCTTCATTCTGCGTGATATAATTGATACCTCCGGCAAAAGTAGCTACCCAAATACGACCATAATGATCTTCATAGATACAATACACATTATTATCGCTCAAACTGTACATATCCTCTTCACGATGAAGATAACGGGTCAGTTTATAAGACATTCCGTTGGAAGAAGTCGGCTCGGCACGGACAAGTCCGTCTCCTTTTGTTGCAATCCAGATGATTCCTTTCGAATCCTGAATAACAAAATAAACAGTTCCCAACATGGGAGTACCGGTAGTAGAAACGATGCCGCTTTCGGTCAGGTATCCTTTATAAGCTTTATCGGCATCATACATACGAAGCATACCATCTTTCAAGCCAACCCACAGATTACCCAGTTTGTCTTCGCACAGGGCACGTACCTCATTATGCAATGATTCATGTTCATGCGGCATGGGAGTCATCATCGCAAAAGGTACATTCCGATAAGTCACCTTCTCCAATCCCTTGGAGTGGGTGCAAAGCCATAAATTACCTTGTTTGTCGGAGAAAGCCGAATGAATCTTATTGGAGAAGCGCCAGTCACGGCTACCCAGTCCGTTATAGAAAGGAACCAACCGTTTTTTTTGAGGATCGAAGTAAGAGAAACCTCCTCCGTAAGGGTGTACCCAAAGATACCCGTTTACATCTTCATGGATATGGAAGGCCGGACGGGAACGTTCGGGATTACTGTATTCAATAAGAATCTGTTCACGGGTCACCACTCCGGTCGAGGGATTAAAATGGGCTACAACACCCGGTTCTTCCTGCTCGAACCACACTTCCGAAGAACGGTCTACATAAGCAGAAAGGATTGGTTTTGCGGGTAAAGCCTTACAAGTCAGGAATGAGTAATGCACATTTGTTTTGGTCCGCAGATTGTAAGTAAAGAAACCATCCGAATCGGTAGTAATTACAGAAACGTCCGGTGCAACGGGGTGAATGGAAGTGATCTGTCCTTTTGTAGGAAGTTCGATCAACGTAAATTCTCCGCTATCTTTCTGATAAGACCAGATACGTCCATGATCCGAAGCAAAGCAGATGTCCTTATCCCGCTCCTGTACTGCATAGAAGGCTTGGTTTATGCCGCCAAACTTTCCTTTTGTCTCCGTAAAATAGGAATCCGGTTCTTTCTTTCCGGGGCGGATCATGCCGAGACCGTTATCTGTCAACAGCCAGTCATTACCTGCTTTGTCCTGATGTACTTTGAATACATGTAAAGAGGGAAACAGTTCCGTCTTACTGGAATAAATATCCCATGTCAGGCGATGATTCTCATTTGGATGAGTCAGGATGCGGATAGCTCCGTCATTTTCTGTCAGCAGCCAGACGGTTCCGTTCGGCATCACCTCAATGGTATGCACATTGAAAGCACTCCCCTCCTCTCCGGCAGCAGGTACTTGTTCGAAAGTCTCTGTCTTCGGGTCGAAACGATGGACACGATTATCATAAGTCAGTAGCCACAAAAAACCATAACGGTCTTCATAGATACGGTCTACGCGATTATTGGTCAGACTGATGTAGTTTCCCTGACGGGCCTTATATGTTTTGAAGGTATAACCGTTGAAACGGTTGATTCCATCCCAAGTGGCAAACCAAAGGTTGTCTTTGTGATCTTGCAAGATGTTCATCACCGTATTCTGGGACAATCCATCTTCAGTAGAATAGTGGGTGAAAAAACAGTGCTGCTGCGCATGTGTCAAGAACACAATAGCTAGCAAAAGAATTACTGAAATTAAGGTTTTCTTCATCATATAACTAGGTTCTGTGCCGTAAAGATAGAAAAATAGTTGTACTTTTATGCAATCTTTAGCGGCTATTTAACAGAATCGAACCATTCTATAGGACAAGTGATCTATTGTCTTTTATATATCCATTGTTTTTTGCTTAGTAATTCATTTCTTTACATATTCGTCAAGTCAACGTTTCACTGTTATCAGTTTGTTTCCGTCCGCTACCGGACTCCATCCATCTTCGCCTGCCAGTACAGTCGTAATCTCGTATCCTTGCAGGTTTTTCAGTTGTTGGGAGAAAGCGGCACGCGCTTTCGGATTGGCTCCTTCGCCCCGACTCTCATATTCGGCATAGAAGACTGTATTTCCGTTCTCTTTCTTGCCCCAGTTATTCCAACCGACAGGGAGAATGTGTTTACCTAGTTCGCAACGGATAAATACAGCTTGCGCATACGGACGCCAAGGACGGGACAGATACACTTTTGTGGCTTCCGGTTCCGCAGTCAGTCTGCAATCATAGAATACATAGCCATATTTTTTACCTTTATCAGTAGAGGGAGCGGTGACATAACCATCCCGTTTGCTATGAATGTGACAACGGTTGAAAACAGCCGTAGACCAACCGAAGATAAAATCTACCGTTCCTTCGATGTAGCAGTCTTCGTAATATTGGCGGCTTTGCTTGCTGTATGTATAAAGCGTATCCTGGAAACCTAGAAAACGACAGTTCTTAAAATAGACACGGTCGGCAGACACAAAGCAGGCAACTGCCTGTCCTACGGGACCAGCAGAGTTCTCAAATGTGATATTCTCCGCATAAAAATCGGGGGCATAGATGTAACAGCTGGACGAACCGGAAGTTCCCATGTTCTCGCCAAATACATTTTTCTTGTTTGCAAAACCGTCATAAGTCAGTATCGCACCGTCTTCTCCAATCAAAGATATATTAATCTTGGATTCAGGGATGATGAGTTTCTCTTTATAAGTTCCTTTACGAATCAGGATAGTGGTACGGACGTCTTTGCGAAAATCGGGAACAGCATTGATAGCTTCCTGCACGGTAAAGAAATCACCGCTACCGTCTTGGGCCACTACATAATCGAATTGACGGATATATTTCGCCAGTTCCGGAATTTCCTTGCCGATAGCATCCACTGCCAGTCCGGCAATTGTTCGTGCTCCGTATACGTTTAAGTGAGTATTGTCTTCACGACCTTTCGGGAAAGCCGGCACCTGATTGGGTTCGACAAACATGAATAGTTTCTTTGATTCTACTGGTCCAAGTCCCTGCACCAGGTCATGGGTGATTTTGTTCATGTCGATGAAAGTCACTCCCAGTTCTTTTGCCACATTGCGGGGAGCATCCAGATAGGCACCATGCGTATCGAATAAAACGGTTCCCTCTTTCGGTTGTTCCTTTTCCCCCGGTGTACGGCGGACATCTTTTGCGATGGCATCATCCTTCGGCTGCACAAAGTTTCGACGGACGATAGAGTTGAACAATACCGGAATTCCACCTTTGGCGCGGGTTTCATTCACATACCGACGAAGAATTTCATCAAAAGTACTACCCGGATCGGTGTGACGGGTAGAGTCTGCTTTCTCATCATTATGGCCGAACTGGATAAAGACATAATCTCCTTTCTTCACCTTAGAAATTACTTTTTCCCAGCGTCCTTCGCTGATAAAGCTCTTGGAACTTCGACCGTTGGCGGCATGATTGTCTATCCGTATGTCTTCGGAGAAGAATCCGGGAAGTATCATTCCCCAACCACGTTCGGGATTTCCTCCGTCTATTTTCTTGTTAGCCATTGTCGAATCACCTATCATAAAGATAGTGATGACCGGTTTATCTGCACGAAATGCAGAAAAAAGAATAAGAGCCGTTGCAAGTAGCCCTACCATTTTAACCCTAAGTGTTTTCATATTCTTCATCCCCTCCTACGAGTTTTATTTTTTGTTTTTATCTGCCACCTGCAACGTTTTGCTTGTATCTTACTTGCAATCAACCGATTGCAGCGTTGCAGATACTGTTGCAGATACCGTTGCAGATGTTTATCTGCAACACCTTATATAATCCTATTTTGCACGCAGACAAATTCAGTTTCCACGTATAGGAACTACAGTTTCCCCGGTAAGAAACGCTAGTTTCCACGTAGAGAAACGACAGTTCCCACATAGGGAAACTGCAGTTTCCTGCCTTGGAACGGGAGTTTCAAGCTAGGGAAAGCAAAGAGCCAAGCCCGGAAACAAGAATTTCAAGCTGCATAAACAGTCGGAAACCCTACGTATTTTTATTTATAAGGATACCAATTACTGCTTTCCTTAAAGATATTTTGCGGAGTATACTTCATTGCCTCCTTATTTGTCAACTGTTTAGCCCATGCCACACGCCCGGAAGTATCTGCGCCCGCACCCGTATTTCCGAATTCGGCATAACGGGCTGTCTTTTCGTTCTCCGGATTCCTCCAATTGTGCCATCCTTCGGGACGGATATGATTACCAAACTCACAATTGATAAAGACCGTTGCCGCATAAGGACGCCACGGACGACCCAAATATACTTTTTTCACTCCCGGAGCGGCTGTCAGCTTACAGTTTTTAAATACATAACCGAATTCTTCACTTTGAGGAGTGGAAGCGGCAGTGATATACGAATCACGTTTACTATGCAGTTCGCAATATTCGAATAGAGCGGTGGAAGGACCAAAAATAAAATCGGTAGTTCCCTCGATATAGCAATTCGTGAATAAGAGACGCGCTCCTTCGGTTCCTGTATAAATAGTATCCTGATTTCCCAGGAAACGGCAGTTGACAAACATCAGTCTGTCACCTTCGGTGTGAAGAGCTACCGCTTGCCCCAGTGGAGCCGCATTATTTTCAATCGTCAGGTCTTTGAAAGTGATGTCATTCCCTTCCACTTTTACCGTATAGGTGCGGAAAGTACCCATCTTATTGATATTGGCATGGTCATCGTAAGTGATAATCGTTTTTTCTGCGCTTTCGCCCACTAATTGCACATTCTTTACCCAGGAAGGAATGACTAGTTTTTCTTTGTATATACCATTCTTGATATAGATCGTCACCGTATAATCCATAAAAGCGCGGACGGCTTCCACGGCTTCCTGAATGTTACGATACTCCCCTGTCCCGTCGCGTGCCACGACTAATGTGTCTTTGCGTTGCTGTTGTTGTGCATAAACAGATGTTGCTCCCACACCCAGTAGAAGCAAACACATCATTCCTTTAAAAATAGTCCTTTTCATTGTCGGAAATTACTTTTGTAAACGTTCGTATTCCAAGCTAGCCATAATAAAAGGTCCTACGGCTTTAGGATCGTTATTGCGGATAGTTTCATTAATATAATAGTCATAATCGCCGGAACGATATACCTTTCCTCCCAATCCTGCCACTGCACAAGCCTTGGTGATGGTTACCAATCCGTTCTTGTCCACTTCGATAAAATTATCCAGGAATCCTTTGTAGCCTTTCAATGCCACATCCAGATAAGACTTATCAATATATCCCAAACGAACCGCCTTAAAGAGCGAATAAATGAACATAGCGGAACAAGAAGATTCTACGTAATTACCCTTATCACCACTCCGATCCATCACCTGATACCATCCTCCGGTCTTCGGGTCCTGAAGTTTCTTCACCTGCACAGCTACATTATTCAATATATCAAGCAGGGAATCTCTTCCGGCTTCATGCTGCGGAATAAATTCGAGCACATCCACCAATGCCATCGCATACCATCCCATTGCACGTCCCCATGTATGTTTCGACTGTCCGGTCACCGGGTCCGCCCAACGTTGAGTGCGGCTTACATCGCACGCATGACGATAAAGACCATTTTTAGGATCGTACGTATGACGGGCACAAGTGACAAACTGGTTGATTACATCTGCATAGTCCTGCGGAAGATTATTACGGAATGCATATTCCGCGTAGAAAGGAGCTCCCATGTAAATTCCGTCCAACCACATTTGGTGGGGATAAATCTTTTTATGCCAAAAACCACCGTCCTCATTACGCGGTTGTCCTTCAAACTGGCTATAAAGCAGGTCGAGCGCTTTCTTATATTTAGGATTCTTGGTCTGCTCATAGATACGGAAAAGGATTTTTCCGGAGTTGATACGGTCGAGACTGTAATCGGTTAATTTATAAGCGGTAATGCTTCCGTCCTCGTGCACCATTGTATCCGCATACGCGATGGCGTAATCGCGAATTTTCTTGTCGCCATAAGCGTCGTACACATCGAGCATGGCTCCCAGTTCAAGTCCGTGGCAATAATCCCACTTCAGTTTCGGCTGAAAGTCGAGCTGCCAGGATTCGGGGTAACGGATCATTTCCGATTCAGTCAGTCGCACAGACCAGGGAAGTTTGCTGTCTACCTGTTGTGCCGATACAGAAGCGGTCATTGTAACCAATAAAGCCACTATAAAAAAATTATAAAAAGGAGTTCGTCTCATGGTTTGTTATTTTAAGGATTCAACATAGTCTTTTTTCACGGTACGAAAGTAGTGTTTTTCCTCCAAACCCAGTGGGATTTTTTAGTCAAGTAGGTGCATTTTTTGTTTTTCGTGCACGGAAACGACTAATTTTGTGCACGCAAACGTCAAAAATGTCCATTTTTGATGCAATATCTCATAAATTAAGAGTTTCGTTTTGGAAGAAAGCAAAAAAGGTCTTACTTTTGGCACGGTTTACAACTAATACCCTCTGGGGAAACACAGGTAATTTATCATTAAAACAGAGAAAAAATAGAACAGAATGGAAGAAGTATTTAAGTACATTATCGGTCTTGGAGCGGCAGTAATGATGCCAATCATTTTCACGATTTTAGGAGTATGTATCGGTATTAAACTTCCCAAAGCGCTGAAGAGCGGTTTGTTGGTTGGTGTCGGTTTCGTTGGTTTATCAGTAGTGACGGCATTGCTCACCAGCAGTCTGGGTCCGGCATTAAGTAAAATGGTTGAAATCTACGGATTGGAATTGGGAATTTTCGACATGGGTTGGCCTTCTGCTGCGGCGGTAGCTTACAACACTTCAGTCGGTGCTTTCATCATCCCTGTTTGCTTGGGAGTTAACTTATTAATGTTGCTTACCAAAACAACCCGTACCGTCAATATCGACCTTTGGAACTATTGGCACTTCGCATTTATCGGTGCTATCGTTTACTTTGCTTCCGACAATATCTATTGGGGATTCTTCGCTGCTATCATCTGCTACATCATTACGCTGGTAATGGCTGATATGACTGCTCCTGCTTTCCAAAAGTTCTATGATAAAATGGACGGTATCTCTATTCCTCAACCGTTCTGCCAAAGTTTCGTTCCGTTTGCTATTGTAATCAATAAACTATTGGATAAAATTCCGGGATTCGACAAACTGAATATTGATTCTGAAGGTATGAAAAAGAAATTCGGATTGATGGGTGAACCGCTGTTCTTGGGTATCGTAATCGGTTGCGGTATAGGCGCATTGGGTTGTGCCAGCTGGAAAGAAGTATTGGATAATATTCCGGGCATTTTAGGACTGGGTATCAAGATGGGTGCGGTGATGGAATTGATTCCACGTATCACCAGCCTCTTTATCGAAGGTTTGAAACCGATCTCTGACGCTACCCGCGAACTGATCGCTAAGAAATATAAGAATAACACCGGTTTGAGCATCGGTATGAGCCCTGCACTGGTTATCGGTCACCCGACTACCCTGGTGGTATCTCTGCTGTTGATCCCTGTCACTATCTTCCTGGCTGTTATCCTTCCGGGCAACCGTTTCTTACCGCTGGCTTCTCTGGCAGGTATGTTCTACCTGTTCCCGATGATTCTGCCTATTACAAAAGGTAACGTAGTGAAATCATTTATTATCGGCCTGGTGGCATTGATTGTAGGTCTGTATTTCGTAACAGGACTGGCAGGCTTCTTCACACTGGCTGCTAAAGATGTATACGAAGCAACAGGTGACCCGACAGTAAACATCCCCGCCGGTTTTGAAGGCGGCGCACTTGACTTTGCTTCCAGTCTCTTCTGCTGGGGTATCTTCCACCTTACTTACAGTCTGAAGATTATCGGCCCTGCCATCCTCGTGGCACTGGCACTCGGAATGGCTATCTACAACCGTATCCGCATGACTAGAAACGACGCAAAGAACGCATTGAACAGTAATAAGGAATAAGTAGAAAAGCCTTTAACTGATAATAATAAGTGGTATATAATATATAACTCAATAAAAAACTCGAAAGATGAAAAAATTAGCAATTGCAATGATGTTGGGTATCGCAGCAATGTCTGCCTCCGCCCAGGTGAATTACAAGATGCAAGTGGCTTGCAGCCCGCAAGACGTGAAAACGTATGATACTAACCGCTTGCGCAGTAGCTTCCTGATGGAAAAAGTAATGGTTCCGAACGAAATCAACGTTACTTATTCTATGTACGACCGTCTGATCTTCGGTGGCGCAGTACCTGCGACAAAAGAATTGGTACTTGAAACAATCGACCCGTTGAAATCTAAATTCTTCCTCGAACGCCGCGAACTGGGTGTCATCAACATTGGTGGCGAAGGTATCGTAACCGTAGACGGTAAAGAATATACGCTGAAATTCAAAGATGCCCTGTACGTAGGTAGAGGCAAGCAGAAAGTGACTTTCAAGAGCAAAGATTCCAGCAATCCTGCCAAATTCTACATCAACTCGGCTACTGCCCACAAGGAATACAAGACTCAATTGATTACTATCGACGGACGTAAAGGTTCTCTGAAAGCAAACTCATTTGCTGCCGGAAAGCTGGAAGAAAGCAACGACCGCGTTATCAACCAGTTGATTGTTAACAACGTACTTGAAGAAGGCCCCTGCCAACTGCAAATGGGATTGACTGAACTGAAACCGGGTAGCGTATGGAACACCATGCCGGCACACACTCACTCTCGTCGTGTAGAAGCATACTTCTACTTCAATGTACCGGCAGGAAATGCTATCTGCCACTTCATGGGCGAACCTCAAGAAGAACGCGTCGTATGGATGCAGAACGAACAAGCTATCATGTCACCGGAATGGTCTATCCACGCTGCTGCCGGAACAAGCAACTACATGTTTATCTGGGGTATGGCAGGTGAAAACCTCGATTACGGAGACATGGACAAGATCAAATATACAGAAATGCGCTAACCGTTGCGTATTCCTGTATGACATATAATTTTTCAGACGCAGATAACGCGGATAGCACGGATCAAAAAATAAGAATCCGCATTATCCGCGTCATCTGCGTCTAAAAGATTAGACTCATTTGCTCTTGATTCACAAACTCGTTTATCTTCTTTCTGTATTACCCCCAACGTTGCAAATGATAATGCTATGAGACATTTTTATATCCTTTGAAACAAATAGCATATATAATGCAACGAATAATACATGATTTTGACCAATTTTTACAAATAAAATTCAGTCGAAATACCGACCTTTGTCAACGAAACAAAATCTATTTAAATCCATTATCATGAATGCATTTCAAAAAACAGGCGAAAAGATGACAAACTACAGATGGACCATCTGTGCTATGCTATTTTTTGCTACTACAGTTAACTATCTCGACCGTCAGGTTCTCTCATTGACGTGGGATGAATTTATCAAACCGGAATTCCACTGGGACGAATCTCACTACGGTACTATTACTTCTGTTTTCTCCATTGTATACGCTATATGTATGCTGTTTGCCGGTCGTTTTGTCGACTGGATGGGAACTAAAAAAGGATTTTTATGGGCTATCGGTGTCTGGTCGGCAGGTGCTTGTCTTCATGCCGTTTGTGGTATTGTCACAGAAGCACAAGTTGGACTTCATAGTGCAGCAGAACTGGCCGGTGCCACAGGAGATGTGGTAGTGACTATTGCTACGGTCAGTATGTACTGCTTCCTCGCCGCCCGCTGTATTCTCGCTTTAGGAGAAGCCGGTAACTTCCCTGCTGCTATTAAAGTAACTGCAGAGTACTTCCCTAAAAAAGACCGTGCTTATGCTACTTCTATCTTTAATGCCGGTGCATCTATCGGAGCATTGATCGCTCCTCTTACCATTCCTATTCTGGCAAAAATGTTCGGTTGGGAAATGGCATTTATCGTAATTGGTGGACTTGGCTTTATCTGGATGGGATTCTGGGTGTTTATGTATGATGCCCCGTCGAAAAGCAAACATGTCAATCAGGCAGAGCTTGACTACATCGAGCAAGATAATCGCGAAGCAGGCAGTGCTCCAATGACAGACGAGAAAGATGAAAAGAGAATGAAGTTCTGGCAATGTTTCAGCTACAAACAAACATGGGCCTTTGTCTTCGGTAAGTTCATGACTGACGGCGTATGGTGGTTCTTCCTTTTCTGGACTCCGTCTTATCTGAATACACAATTCGGTATCAAAACCTCCGACCCGCTGGGTATGGCGTTGATCTTTACGCTTTATGCAGTGACTATGTTATCTATCTATGGTGGTAAACTACCTACTATCTTCATCAACAGAACAGGTATGAATCCGTATGCAGCCCGTATGAAAGCGATGCTAATCTTCGCCTTCTTCCCGCTGGTTGTACTGTTAGCACAACCGTTAGGTACTGTTTCTCCATGGTTCCCGGTTATCTTAATCGGTATTGGTGGAGCTGCTCATCAATCCTGGTCGGCCAATATATTCTCTACCGTAGGCGATATGTTCCCAAGAACAGCTATTGCAAGTATCACCGGTATAGGTGGTATGGCAGGAGGCGTAGGCTCTATGATTCTTCAGAAAGTGGCAGGTAACTTGTTCGTATATGCTTCCGGAACAACGATGATCGACGGCAAAGAGGTGGAAATGACAAAAGAATTACTCGAACAAGGAGCACAATTCGTACACCCAGCCATGACATTCATGGGATTCGAAGGCAAACCAGCCGGATATTTCGTTATCTTCTGCGTATGTGCAGTAGCTTATCTGTTGGGTTGGGTTATCATGAAGGCATTAGTTCCGAAATACAAACCTATCGTATTAGAGTAAATCTATTCGAACAGATAGAATCATTAAAAACAAAAGAGTAACTCGTCGCCGAGTTACTCTTTTGTTTTTAATGATTCAAAAAAATGAAAAATGAAAAAATAAAAAAGCCTCTTCTCACGAAGAAGGCTTTTTAGGTTTACTTATCCTGCATCATCCTCCTGCAAAATTTTTAACCGAAACACTAGAAACAGTGTTTTTGCATTCCTATAATGAAGTATAGTAAACGTTAAGATGAAAAAAAGGGAAGTCTCACGACTTCCACAATTCTTCTAACCTTAAATCTAAATCTCTATGAAAAAAACGTGTTGCAAATATAGACGTTTGTTCAACATAGAGGTGTTAATGAATTGCATAAAGAGAGAATAAAAACTAACATCTGCAAAATGATGCAATTTTTCAGAAGCTTTCTATTAATTTTAATAAACTTTTATAGAGTGGATTGCGTTCGAGTAGTTCGGGAACTCCTGTAATGAACATCTGTTTTCTTGCACGGGTCAAGGCAACATTCAGTTTCCGGTCGATCAAAACACCCTCTTCTTCCGTCAGATTGGATAGAAATTTTAGTTGGTAAGGGTAGTTGACACAGAAGGAATAGATTATTACATCACGCTCGCTTCCCTGGAACCGTTCTACTGTGTCAACTAGAATTCGGTTCAGAGCTGGAATACCTAATGATTCTATTTCTTTTTTTATCAATGCTATCTGACTCCGGTAAGGGGTAATGATCCCTAAAGTACGGGATTCGTCAAAATCTGTCCGATGATCTTCATAAATGCGAGCAGCTAAGTCGGCAACAATACGTGCTTCCGAATAGTTGATCTTTGCAGATGTTCCGGCCTTCTCCGGCACAGAGGGATAAAAAGCCAAACGACAAATGGTATCGGATGATTCTATTTGGTGAGGTAGGCCGACAGGGATCAGACGCCCTCCATAAAAGGCACGATTAGCAAACAAAGCAACTTCCGGATGCATTCGCCCTTGACGGCACAGCATATCGTAGGAGCGATGAACCGTTGCAGTACAGTTCCGGTAGAGGCGTTCAAACAAGGAATCTTTCAAATTGGTCAACCCGATAGACAGTAAAGATTCATCATAAATGGCCGATTGCTCCGTATTTTGCTGTACCACAGCAGGCAGTTGTTTATGATCTCCGATCAAGACAAACTTATCTATTGCATCTTTTCCGTCTTCTCCACGTGCACAGAGGATACCCAACAACTGCGGTTCCAATATTTGGGTAGCCTCATCAATAATGGCTACATCAAAATGCTTCAAACGAAACAGTTCCGGTTTGCCGGAAATAGCCGCTACCGTTCCCACAATAATCCGACAATTCCGGATGCGTTCGTACACTTCCGAACGACGGTTACAAGAGGATAATTCATTTTCAATCAGATGCCCGCGGTAGGCTTCATCACATGATAATTCACTTCCCACACGTATAAAATCAACAGCCGGAGCAATGGAAGCCAGCGACTTGCATATCTCATCGACAGCCCGGTTGGTGTATGAAAGCAAAAGAATCTGCGCATCTTTATCTGCATGAAAAGTCTCTACCATTTTCTTCAGGGCACATGAAGTTTTGCCTGTTCCCGGAGGCCCGATAAGAAGGAAATAATCCTGTGCGGCTTTTGCTTTCAAGGCGATTCGCGTAAAATCGTCTTCCGAA
Organism: Bacteroides ovatus; assembly: GCF_001314995.1. Lineage (NCBI taxonomy): Bacteria > Pseudomonadati > Bacteroidota > Bacteroidia > Bacteroidales > Bacteroidaceae > Bacteroides > Bacteroides ovatus. The sequence continues at coordinate 5,617,568 of NZ_CP012938.1, read as the reverse complement.
CGGGAAATCATAGGATCCAATGATTCATCAAACCGAGGAGGACGCTGTGACAGCAACAAGTCACGGCGTTCCTTCCTTGCAGAAAGATAAATATATAACCCCTGATACATCGAGCGGAATGTTGTATCCATTGTATCATGTTCTATCGCATAAAGGCTTTCGGCAGGAAGTACGGATGGATTCTGCTGGGTAGCACGTAAGCGAATACCTATTTCGTTTTCTGTCAGGTATTCAATATTACCCTTGAAAACCATTTTATTGGTAACGTTATCTGTATCGCGGTTACGTTCATAAAGGATAATGGCATCGCCTTGACGGAAATTAGGTAGAGAAGTCTCTGTTTCAAGAGCTTCACTTCTGACAGTCTTACTTGCAGAGGCTCCATTTCCAAGAATATCATTTCCAATAGCTTTATCTCCGGTAATGTCATTTCCAATAGCTTTATCTCCAGTAATGTCATTTATGGTAGCCTCATTCAACAAAGTTTCCCCAGCCTTTTCCTTTTTAAAGAAAGAAAAAGTAAGTCCGGCTTTATGTTCATCGGCCGCATGATTCTCCTTTATTTTCAAATCATAAATGATTTCTCCGGCCTCGCATTTCTCCGCTAATGTAGAAAGCCATAAAGAAGCTGCCCCGGTACGTCCTTCATAATCCACATCACCGGATTTTGAGGTATAAAGTTCCTTTGTAATAAAGTTATACACCGCATAGAAGTAATTCTTTTCCAGTGGAGAAAGAGCTTTCAGTTTCGATTGAAAGTTATCAATAGAGGGACGCAGGTATGTTTCCCAAAAACGTCCTTTCAATCCTCGTTCATTCAAGGTGGAGGCATTGATTTCTTCCAGTTTTTGTGCCGTATATTCCAGACTATTGCGTAATTGGACGCCATATTCATCGGCCACAATGCGGTTACGCAAATCAATCACCCGACGTACCATCGCCCACGAAGGACGGGAGGGATAAAGGAGCGGATAACGGGTATAAAGCAAATAGGCTTTCACTTTCCGGTGATCCATTCCCATTGAATATTGCAAGACTGCTTGATAAAGTAACATCTGTACTTTATTATTCTCCTTCGGCTCTACCTTGCCCCGGATAGCGTATTCATCCGCCTTGCCGGATTTCATTTCTATGAAAGAAGACATATCCCGCTGCATATAGTCGAGACGTCCCTGAAGTCCGAGTGCTTCACAGATATAAGACGGTTCAAGCACGGCATCTGTCTTGTCCAGTTCATAACCGGCTGCATGAAAGGTATCATTAACCGTTTCACGAATATGATCGAAGTGCAGTTTGCAGTCCTCAAAGAATTGGCGTTCTTTCTCTTTGTCGCGCAAATCGGAACAGGCAGCCAGCTCAATAGGATAACGCCGGAAGGCTTTCTGCATACAGGTACGATAATCTATGTCTTCACTCTTCGCATGAATCCATTCGTCCAGAAAAAGATTGGCTATATTTCCCAGTAACAGAGGCCGGGCATTTTCGATCGGTTGAAGACGGGAAAGAAAATAATTGGCCGGATGATGCCCGTAATCACGGAAACACTCTGCCAAAGAACTGATGTCAAGTAAATAATCCGGTTCGAGTACAATGAAAGAAGGAGTCAGGATTCCTGTCTCATCCACTGCAACATCCAATAAATTGACCTGGGCATGACGCCAAAGCAATTTGCACGTTTCTGCAAACTCTTCATTTATTTGAGGGATATTATAACGAACTAAATATGGTTTCTCCGAGACTTCGTCCAAGGGAGTCACATACAAATATTGCTCGTCAGCATACTGGAAGCAGACACGCATTCGCTGCACTCGTTCGCGGGCAGGAGACGCAACCAGGTAGGTAGCATCCGCACGCGGAAGTAGCCGGTATAGTTCCATGGGAATATCCTCTTCCAGGAGTTTACGAATAAAGAAAGCTAACGTTTTCGCATCGCGCAAGAGTTGTTCCCGGTTGGGCTCCTGCTGGCGGTTCAAGATAGCATTCGAAGTGAGCCGGAAAGTATGCAGCCGGTTCTGCTCTGCAACAGAAAGACCGACCTTAGCCGCCACGAAACTGATTCGTGCGGAAAGGTCGGTCATCTGTAAACTTTCGTTTTGCATTTGCGCGCGACAAATACGCTCCAGCAAGTCGCGCATTTGCTTATATCCTACGGCAAGATAAGCATCTTCCGCCCGGCAAACTGCTAAAAGGATTTCATAAGATTCTATCGCTTCACTCTTCGGACAGGGCAACTTCATCTCCAGCTTCATCTTCAACTTCCTCTTCTGTTTTCTTCTTGTCCTTTATCATCAAAATACTCATCTCGTACAACAGATAAAGCGGAATAGCGACAACACTCAAGGTGAACGGGTCGCCCGTCGGAGTAATAATAGCAGCAGCTATCACTATGACGACAACCGCATGACGGCGGTATTTCCGCAGGAAGGACTTGTTGACCACTCCCATTAAAGAAAGCAACCATGTAACCAATGGAAGTTCAAAAGCCAATCCCATGCAGAGAATCAGCATCATAAAATTGTCGATATAAGAATTGAGCGACAGGATATTCTCCACTTCCGAACTCAACTGATAAGTAGAAAGGAAACGGAGAGTCAACGGATAAACCATAAAGTAGCCCAACAGTACACCGATGAAGAACATCAGTGTTCCGATAGTCAATGCTTTACGCACGCCCTTTCTCTCATTCGGATAAAGGGCGGGATTGATGAAACGCCATATTTCAAAAAAGATATAAGGCATAGCCGTCACCACCGACATCCAAAATGCTGTCGACATGTGAATAAAGAAAGGAGCAGCCAAGTTGATATTGACCAGCTTCACATAAAATTGTTGCGTGAAGAAGTCATCGGTCAAATCAAATGTTTTACCGATATGCCGTAATAAATCGTAGAATATGAAATCATTGTGGCAAGGCGCAAGTATTACATGGTCGAAGAGGTAGGGCATAGCAATAAAATAGCCTATTGCCAATACAAACCAAACTCCAACTACCCGAAAAAGTACCTTACGCAGTTCGTCCAAATGATCCCAAAAGGTCATTTCTGCCATCCGTATGTTGTGCTCTTTTAGTTCTTAGAAGGATCTACAGGTTTGTCCAACTCGTCTTTAGCCTTGTTTATTTCATCTTTCGCTTCGTTTACACCGTCTTTGAAGCTCTTTACGCCTTTGCCTAATCCGCGCATCAATTCAGGAATTTTCTTTCCACCAAAAAGAAGAAGGATAACCAAAGCGATAATAATCCATTCGGAACCACTGGGCAAAAAGCCTAACAATAATAAGTTTGTCATAAGTTTATTTGATATAAGAGGTTTTTAATAGTTGCTGCAAATATAATCATTTTCACCACAGATTACACGGATTCACACAGATTTATAGCTTATCTTTCGATTTATTGCTACTATATATTCTCTTCAATCTGTGTGAATCCGTGTAATCTGTGGTGAATTAATCCTGATAATATACCCGTTTCACCCGTGTCGATATACTTGTCAACACTTCATAAGGAATCGTTTCCAGCTTATCGGACAACACCGTAATCGGCAGATCATCACCGAAGATGATAGCCTGATCGCCTTCCCGACAATCAATATCCGTCACATCGATCATGCAAACGTCCATACAGATATTCCCTACATAAGGAGCTTTCTTTCCGTTCACCAGGCAATAGGCGTTGCCGCGTCCCAAGTGGCGGTTCAGTCCATCCGCATAACCGATAGGAATAGCTGCAATGCGTGAAGGGCGTACCAAATGCCCCATCCGGCTATATCCTACCGTATCTTCTTGAGGAACATCCCGGATCTGAAGGATGGTAGTCTTGAGCGTACTTACATTATGTATTATCGAATTGTCTATCGGGCTGACTCCATAAAGTCCGATTCCCAAGCGCACCATATCGTACTGTGCTTCGGGGAAACGTTCGATTCCTGCCGTATTACAGATATGACGGAGAATCTTATGAGAGAAGGCGGCCTGCAATTCTTGCGAACCTTTCTCGAACAATTCAATCTGTCCGCGGGTGAAAGCGTCGAACTGTGACGAATCACTTCCTACAAAATGAGAGAATACCGAACGGGGAATCACCGCGCTCTGATTCTTCAGTCGACGGATAAGCAATGGAATATCCTCTACCGCAAAGCCCAAACGGTGCATACCTGTATCAAGTTTCACATGAATGGGGAAGTTGGTGATTCCTTCTTTCTCCGCAGCTTTGATAAGTGCGTCGAGCAGATGGAAATTATAGACTTCCGGTTCCAGTTTATAATCAAACATGGTTTTGAATGCGGTAAGTTCCGGGTCCATAATGATAATAGAGGCGGTAATGCCTGCCTTGCGGAGTTCGGAACCTTCGTCAGCAACGGCTACAGCCAGATAATCGACATGGTGTTCCTGCAAACTCTTGGCAATTTCATACGAACCGGCTCCGTAAGCTGATGCTTTCACCATACAGATCATCTTTGTTTCCGGATGGCGAAGCATAGAACGGTAATGGTTCAAGTTGGCTACCATCGCCCCGAGATTTACTTCAAGAATGGTTTCATGCACCTTCAATTCGAGGGCTTCGGATACCAAATCAAAGTTGAACACGCGGGAACCTTTCACCAAAATCACTTCCGAATGAAGCGATTTGAGTATATTGGATGCAAGGAGTGCTTCTGTGTTAGGAAAGAAATAGCGTTCGAGATCATCATTAAAACGGGCGGAACAAGAAGATATCTCCTGCCCTACTCCAATCAGTTTATTAATCCCTTTGCTCTGTACCAATTGTGCTACACGCCGATAAAGCGTAGCGGTACTTTGTCCGGTTTCCAGTATATCCGACAGGATAAGCGTCCGTTTCAAGCCTTTCTTTTCCGAGCGGCGTACAAGGAAATCGAGAGCAATATCCAATGATGCCAGGTCTGAATTGTAGCTATCATTAATCAGTACACAGTTATTCTTCCCTTCTTTCACCTCCAGACGCATGGCAATCGGTTCGAGACGGGCCATCCGCTCGGTTATCTGGTCGGCAGGTGTCATCAGGTAAAGACAAGCTGCCAGACAATTCAGTGCATTTTCAATGGAAGCGTCATCGATGAAAGGAATACAGAAAGTATTATCCATCTCCAGATAACGATAAGATATAACGGTATGATCTTCTTTCTTGGTCACACGGCTAATATACAACGGGCGTTCAATGTCGGTACGGCTCCAGGCAATCTCACGCGCCGTCAGCATTGATTTTGCGACACAATTACTGATTAACTCGTTATCACCGTTGTAAATCACGACATCACAGTCTTTGAAAAGCGTCAGCTTTTCCATGCATTTCTCCTGCAAGGAGAAGAAGTTTTCCTGATGGGCACCACCGATATTGGTCAGAATACCAATGGTAGGCTTAATCATTCGTTTCAAAGCTCCCATCTCCCCCATCTCGGAAATGCCGGCTTCGAAAATACCCAGTTCGGCTTCTTCAGAAAGTTGCCACACAGAAAGTGGGACTCCGATCTGCGAATTATAACTGCGTGGAGAACGAACGATGCAACGATCCGGGCTAAGTAACTGATGCAACCACTCCTTCACAATGGTTTTTCCATTACTGCCGGTGATACCAATCACAGGGATTTTAAATTTATCACGATGTGTTTCAGCAAGCTTCTGCAAAGCTTTCAGAGGATTGGGAACGATGAGGAAGTTGAGAGTTGAGAGTTGAGAATTGAGAGTGGGCTGCGCACCATCATGCTGCATAGAACTCTCAACTCTCAACTCTCCATTCTCAACTTCTTTAAAGTCTTCTTCCGTAATTACAAAATTACGTACGCCCCGGTCATATAAATCGGGGATATAACGGGCTCCGCTGTTTCGTTTGGTAGTTAAAGCAAAAAAAAGAGTTTCTTCCGGAAAACTCAAAGAGCGGCTGTCTGTTAGCAGCCAATCAATAGTCGCTTTATGTTTGCCCACACGGCGGGCACCGATACTTTTGGCTATGGATTCAATCGCATATGACATAGTTCTGTTTCTTTTTGAAAATCTAAGTACGGGTATTTTCCGATAAGTCGTTCTATTTTTAACACTATTTGTCCTAAAAAGCGTTGATACGCCTCTGATTCGGGATGAAAGGGTTTGTGCGCCAAGTCCCGGCGGATGTCTTGCACAGCTACGATAACCTGCTTTGTTTCAGGAGAAAAGAAGGTTTCGGAGAAGCGTTCCCACAGGTAACGAATCGCCAGAGGAGACGGATGCAACATGTCATCGGCATAGAAGCGATAATCACGTAATTCATCCAATATGATTTCATAAGAGGGGAAATAGAACACTCGTTCCGGAAACAGTTGTTGCAATCGGTCGATGGCGAGCAGCAGAGTCGATTTGCTTAACTGGTTGGCGTGCATCCCGTCGCGTATATGACGGATCGGGCTGACTGTAAACAACCATTTCAGATCCGGATTCCGGGCTGACATTTCGGTGATGAGTGCTGTATAATCTTCTACAATTTCTTCTACAGACAGCCGGTAACGCAAAAAGTGACTCTCCGGCAATTGATGGCAATTAGCTACCACTTGTCCACTCTCCTTTTGTTTATAAACGTAAGCAGTTCCCATTGTCACCATCAGCCAGTTCAATTCCGGCAGTTTTTTATAAGCGTGGTGAAGACGTGAATTTATGGCATGCAATGTCTCTTCGGGCGTAAAAGCAGAAAAAGAGCCATGATGCATCGGGCTATGCCATAAATCTTTGTAGGCAAACAGATCTTGTTTGTTGTATTCCTTATTTCTTATAATCTCCCTCAAAGCAGATGAGACGGACAAAGGATTATAAAGAATACCAAAAGGATTCAGGTCCAGTTGAAATCCGGCATCCATTAATTGTCGCCCGATATTTTCCGCAAAACAGGACCCCATCAGAAGAATATGATCTGCATGACTGACCGACGGCATCCCGGCAGGTAATTCTACAGATGTTTGAAAGTTCATACGATTTTCCATCATTTCATTACGTTTCATGTGCAAAAGTAATCAAAAAACTATTTCCGCCCTCTTTTTCCTCACGATTCAATAATCTTAGGAAGCATAGAAAAACAGATACGTCTTTATACCGGATAAGATTTTATAAAAAAAAGGAGGTCGAATATACTTTCTTTTCGTATTTTTGCACTAAATTTCCTAGAATCATGAATAGTGAACCAACATATAACTTGTTAAACTCCATCAATTACCCCGAAGACCTACGTAAACTAACCGTAGAGCAACTACCGGAAGTATGTGGTGAACTAAGACAAGACATTATTAAAGAACTCTGCTGCAACCCCGGACATTTCGCCGCCAGCCTGGGGACCGTGGAACTAACCGTAGCTCTGCACTACGTCTACAATACACCATACGACCGTATTGTATGGGACGTGGGGCATCAGGCATACGGCCACAAAATTCTTACAGGACGCCGTGAAGCATTTTCCACAAACAGGAAACTCGGTGGAATCCGCCCTTTCCCGTCTCCGGAAGAAAGCGAATATGATACTTTCACGTGCGGACACGCTTCCAATTCTATTTCTGCCGCTCTTGGTATGGCTGTCGCAGCCGCCCGGAAAGGAGACGCCAAACGCCATGTAGTAGCCATTATCGGCGACGGATCAATGAGTGGCGGACTGGCTTTTGAAGGACTGAACAACGCATCTGCCACGTCGAACAACCTGCTCATTATCCTGAATGACAATGATATGGCAATCGACCGCAGCGTAGGAGGCATGAAGCAGTATCTTTTCAACTTAACGACTTCCAACCGCTATAATCAGCTACGTTTCAAGCTCTCGCGCATGCTGTTCAAGCTTGGCATTTTAAACGAAGAACGCCGCAAAGCGCTCATCCGTTTCGGAAATAGCCTGAAATCAATGGCGGCACAGCAACAGAATATTTTTGAAGGGATGAATATCCGTTACTTCGGTCCGATAGACGGACACGACGTAAAGAACCTGGCAAGAGTATTACGTGATATCAAAGATATGCAAGGACCTAAAATCCTGCACCTGCATACTATCAAAGGAAAAGGATTCGGACCGGCAGAGAAACACGCTACCGAATGGCATGCTCCCGGCAAATTCGATCCCGTCACCGGCGAACGTTTCATTGCCAACACCGAAGGAATGCCCCCGCTTTTCCAGGACGTATTCGGAAATACACTGGTGGAACTTGCCGAAGCCAACCCGAAGATTGTCGGTGTCACTCCCGCCATGCCCAGCGGCTGTTCGATGAATATACTAATGGAGAAAATGCCGAAACGCGCTTTCGATGTCGGTATTGCCGAAGGACATGCGGTTACCTTCTCCGGAGGAATGGCTAAAGACGGACTGCAACCGTTCTGCAATATCTATTCTTCTTTTATGCAACGGGCGCATGATAATATCATCCACGACGTAGCGATTCAGAATCTCCCAGTTGTTTTGTGTCTCGACCGCGCCGGACTGGTTGGCGAAGACGGTCCTACTCATCACGGAGCTTTTGATATGGCATGTTTACGCCCGATCCCTAATCTGACTATCAGTTCCCCGATGGACGAACATGAATTACGTCGCCTGATGTATACGGCACAATTGCCGGACAAGGGACCGTTCGTGATCCGCTACCCCCGTGGACGCGGCGTACTGGTGGACTGGAAATGTCCGCTGGAAGAAATTCCGGTAGGAAAAGGACGGAAACTGAAAGAGGGTAGCGACCTTGCAGTGATTACTATCGGACCGATAGGAAACGTAGCCGCCCGTGCCATCACCCGGGCAGAAGCAGATTTAGGTCTGTCCATCGCCCATTACGATTTACGATTCCTGAAACCGCTGGATGAAGAATTGTTGCATGAGGCAGGACGTAAATTCCAACGTATCCTGACCATCGAAGACGGAATTATCAAAGGCGGTATGGGTAGCGCTGTCCTCGAATTTATGGCAGACAACGAATACAAACCGACCGTGAAGCGTATCGGTATCCCTAATATATTTGTAGAACATGGGGCAGTTGCCGAACTATACCAACTGTGCGGCATGGATGAAGAAGGGATTCTGACTAAAATAAAAGAATTTATCAATTGACATGAAGATTATTATTGCCGGTGCCGGCAACGTAGGCACCCATTTGGCCAAACTGTTATCGCGCGAAAAGCAAGATATTATCTTGATGGATGATGACGAAGAGAAACTAAGTGCTCTTAGCGCCAACTTTGACTTGCTGACTGTTGCCGCTTCTCCTTCTTCCATCTCCGGATTGAAAGAAGTGGGCGTCAAAGAAGCCGACCTGTTCATCGCAGTCACACCGGACGAAAGCCGCAACATGACTGCCTGTATGCTGGCTACCAACCTGGGAGCCAAAAAGACAGTGGCGCGTATCGACAACTATGAATATCTTCTACCCAAAAATAAAGAGTTTTTCCAGAAGCTAGGAGTAGATTCGCTGATTTACCCGGAAATGCTGGCTGCTAAAGAAATCGTATCTTCCATGCGCATGAGCTGGGTACGCCAATGGTGGGAATTCTGTGGAGGTTCGCTGGTTCTGATTGGTACGAAGATGCGCGAAAAGGCTGAAATCCTGAATATACCGCTGCACCAATTAGGCGGTCCCAACATTCCTTACCATGTAGTAGCCATCAAACGCGGAACGGAAACGATTATCCCTCGCGGAGACGATGTTATTAAATTGCATGATATTGTTTATTTCACCACTACCCGCAAATACATTCCTTATATACGTAAGATAGCCGGCAAAGAAGACTATGCCGACGTACGCAATGTAATGATTATGGGAGGTAGCCGTATCGCAGTCCGTACCGCACAATATGTGCCGGACTATATGCAGGTGAAAATAGTGGATAATGACCTGAACCGTTGCAACCGTCTGACAGAGCTACTGGATGACAAAACAATGATTATCAACGGAGACGGTCGCGACATGGACCTGCTTATCGAAGAAGGGCTAAAGAATACCGAAGCATTTGTAGCCCTGACCGGCAACTCGGAAACGAATATCCTGGCCTGTCTCGCCGCCAAACGCATGGGAGTGGAAAAGACGGTGGCAGAAGTGGAGAACATCGACTATATCGGTATGGCAGAGAGTCTCGACATCGGCACGGTTATCAATAAAAAAATGATTGCTGCCAGCCATATCTACCAAATGATGTTGGACGCCGACGTGTCTAATGTAAAATGCCTAACTTTTGCCAATGCGGACGTTGCAGAATTCACCGTACCGGAAGGAGCCAAAATAACCAAACACCTGATTAAAGACCTGGGACTTCCCAAAGGCACCACCATCGGAGGAATGATCCGTAACGGAGAAGGTATCCTGGTGACAGGTGATACGCAAATCCGCCCCGGCGACCATGTAGTCGTATTCTGCTTAAGCATGATGATTAAAAAGATTGAGAAGTTCTTTCACTAAGTATCAACAAATACTTGTATATGATTAACTCGAAGATGATATTCCGGATTCTGGGTTTTCTGCTTCTGATAGAAACAGTTATGCTATTATGTTGTGGGGGTGTTTCTCTTTTTTATAAGGAGAATGACTTGCAGAGTTTTCTGGTTTCATCGGCTATTACCACTAGCATCGGTATTCTGTTGCTCGCCATCGGGAAAGACGCAGTGAAATCCCTGAATCGCCGTGATGGATATGTCATAGTCAGTGTAGCATGGGTCACCTTTTCCCTTTTCGGAATGTTACCTTATTATATAGGAGGGTATATCCCAAGTGTTACGGATGCATTTTTTGAAACGATGTCCGGGTTCAGCAGTACGGGTGCCACCATCTTGAATAATATAGAGTCAATGCCTCATGGAATACTTTTTTGGCGGGCTATGACGCAATGGATAGGCGGTTTGGGTATTGTATTCTTCACCATTGCCGTTCTGCCGATTTTCGGTGTGGGTGGGATTCAGGTGTTTGCAGCAGAAGCCAGCGGTCCTACTCATGACAAAGTGCATCCCCGTATTGGTATCACTGCCAAATGGATTTGGGGTATTTATGCCGGAATGACAGGGACATTGATTGTCTTATTAGTATTTGGAGGTATGAGTGTGTTTGACAGTATATGCCATGCTTTCACGACAACCAGCACTGGCGGATTTTCTACCAAACAAGCAAGTATCGAATATTATCATTCACCCTATATAGATTATGTAATCTCTATTTTCATGTTTCTTTCGGGCATCAACTTCACGCTATTACTGTTGATGTTCAATGGAAAAATAAAGAAGTTCATTCATGATGCAGAGCTAAAGTTCTATTTCTGGTGTGTCTCTTTCTTTACTATATTTATTGCAGTCTGGCTTCATCAGACTTCTTCTATGGAGATAGAAGAGGCGTTCCGTAAATCACTTTTCCAAGTGATTTCCTTGCAAACTTCTACGGGATTTGCCACAGCCGATTATATGCTTTGGCCTTCTATTCTTTGGGGATGCCTTGTAATAGTGATGATCATCGGAGCCTGTGCCGGCAGTACAACAGGAGGTATAAAATGTATTCGTATGGTTATCCTGTTTCAGGTTGTGAAAAACGAATTCAAACATATTCTTCACCCTAATGCCGTGCTCCCGGTGCGAGTTAACAAACAGGTTATTTCTCCTTCCATCCAGTCTACAGTATTGGCCTTTACTTTTTTATATGCAGTCATCGCTATCATCAGCATACTTATCATGATGGGGCTGGGAGTCGGTTTTCTGGAATCAATCGGAACCGTAATCTCAAGTATGGGTAATATGGGACCGGGACTCGGTACATGCGGCCCGGCTTTTTCATGGAGTCAATTGCCTGATGCCGCCAAATGGCTGCTTTCTTTTTTAATGCTCTTGGGACGTTTGGAATTGTTTACAGTATTACTACTTTTCACTTCCGATTTCTGGAAAAAGAATTAAGAATTCAATAAAGGTAGTCTCTTTAATGCAAAAGCTACAATAAGACATACATTATCAAGCTATTACAAAGAGTACTTATCTATTCATATATTCTCAACGATACTCACTGTAATGAGAAAAAATACTCATCGCAATGAGAAAAAGTTCTCATTACAGTGAGAATTCTTTCTCATTACGGTGAGTATTCTATCGTATTTGTACGTTGTTATCGCATCATATCTTTCTAAGTAAAATCTTTCTTACAACAGGCTTATTTATTTCATAAATCTTATTGATAAGAACATCCATTTCCTGTTGGCGAGCATCACGGACAGCTTCAAACATCATCTTTGAATACATATCACGACGTCCCTTCAACCAAACGTTTTTATCCAAGTTTTCATCCATCACCTCGATCGCTTTTCTGTCGTCAGCATACAACAATCCCTTTTGCTGGAAAAAGCCGAATTCACACCACGCATATTCTCTGAATGTTCTTTCAATTTCCCAACGATATTCATTCAGGTGCATCACCGTCAATGCTTGTTGGTACTGGGGAGTTTTGGATTCAGCAGCAAGATTAATGCCCTTTGCCAGTTCATCTCCACTCCAAGTTCCAATTTCTTCATCGTCTATCAACAACTTATAATTGCCTTTTAGTCCTGTTACTTTCAACGTTTCACGGTTCATCTCTTCCATAAAAGGAACAACTTTCAGCACTTCTGCCTGGCTCTTTTTCTGTCCCCAACCACGAGCAATAGTATCTAAAGGATAAGGAAGAGCTTCTGCCAAATAGTCAAAACTCAAATCTTTTCCATTCTTCTTTATATTTGAAACGGTACAATTTTCCGACTTAACGGCTTGTTTTTTATTAGCATTAATCTCCATATCCGCTACTTCCTTACCTACAAATCCCTGGGCTTTCAGGAAAAGATAGGCCATTACCATGTGTCCGTCGTTATCGGGATGAATACGGTCACTGCCACAAAGGGTAAAGGTAGGATCTTTCTGCTGATATTGCTGATTAATAGCTGTCATAGGAGCATTTAAATCGGTAAATTCCCAATTATTCTTAGCTGCCGATTCTTTCTGATATTCAACAAGCCGTTTGATGGTTTCATTTTTTGTCTTGAACGGTGTATTCTCTTTGAGTTGTACGGTTTCATCATACGGAGAAGTCCCGACCATCACGATACGGGTATCAGGAAGATCTTTAAAACGTTTCTCCATCTGCTGGTAATTCTTTATACTTTCCTGATATTTCTGCTCACCGAATTCTTTGGGCTTATCACCGTTATATTCAAAATATCCGGAATCATTCATACCAAAAGTAACCATCAACACGGAAGGTTTCATCGCAAAAATATCACCATCCAGGCGTTTATTCATATCATACGCCGTATCTCCACCAATACCACCGTTGAAAACACGGATAGGCATATCCGGAAAACGAGTCATATAATATAACCAGATGTATGAATGGTAATGCCCACCATCCGTTATACTATTTCCCAGGAACACTGCTCTCTCACCCTCCTTAAAAGGTTTCACAGTTTGTGCAAACGCAGCAGTACATGTCATACAAGCCGCTGCAATCAATACAAAAAGTTTTTTCATGTCTTAATTTCTATTTTATAAACTGTTATTTTCATTATGAACGTTTTCTTTATTTTTTGAGAGGATCATATACGGCAACTGCCACGCGTGAATCGGCACAGCCATAATATAAGAACCATTTCTGATTGTGGAATACAAGCCCTTCTATAAATACGGTTCCGGCTGGATATTGTCCGCTCTTTTCAAAGTCTGATTCGGGAATATAGAAAGGTTTATCCAAGCGATCGATTAGTTTAGTAGGATCTTTGGCATCAAATAAGGCTTGTCCGGCGCAATAAGAGTTGGCTGTATACAGTGTGTCTCCTTCTGCGCCCGATTTATTTTTGCCGTTATAAAATAAAAGGATTCCTTTGTCAGTCAGGATGGCAGGAGGACCACATTCGGTCAGGTCACTGTCGAACTTACCTGCGCGGGGAGTCATCACTTTCAGGAATTCTCCATTTTCATCCAACATCGGTTCCCAGTTGACAAGGTCCGTGGAAGTGGCTACATTCACAAACTTTTCTCCCCAGTACATCCAGTATTTGCCGTCAATCTTGGCAATCACTTGTTTGCCGTCAATTAATTTGGTTACGATAGAGGCAGATTTGGAAAATTCATCCATGAATCTTCCGTTGTATGCTTTTGCGAAAGCCGGTCCATGTTTTTCCCACGTTTGAAGATCGCGCGAGGTGGCCACTGCCAAACGTGCCTGTTTGCGGTTCCATTGTGTGTAATGCATTACGTAAAGCCCGTCTTCTGTTACAGCAACACGTGGGTCTTCGCAACCGCCGGGATTTTCCAGTTCTTTCTGACTGTCGTCTGCCGGATAAAATACAGGTACGGACATTCGTTTGAAGTGTAGTCCGTCGTCAGAAGAGGCATATCCCAAACGGGAGGTACGTGATCCGATACCGATTGCCGAGTTGTCTTCAGCCCGGTAGAAGACTACTACTTTCCCATCATAAACAGTAGCAGCGGGATTAAACGTATCACTCGCTTCCCATGCTACTGACTCCTGTCGCATCGGACAATAGAAAAAGGTAGTAGTGTCAGGAGAAATAATCGGATTAATTCCTTCCGGACGCTGGAAATCTGCCCACGCCCAATCCGGGAATTCTGCTGTTTGCTTCTTCTCGCCACAGGAAGTGATTAATGCGGCAGCCATCAGTAGATAAGCTATGTTTTGTAGTTTTCTTTTCATTTTCACGTTTGATGTTATAAATAAGTGCTCTTACAAAATTATCTTATATCATAAATTTATATACCTCGTTGATTTGCTTTAAGGGAAAGAGGGAGGCGTCACTTTAGTTCCCCACTTCACGTCAGGCTTGGACGAAGTAGTGTATTCTATTGTAGCCCCATTATTCAGTTGATCCCAATCGATCCATGTACTGTCATACGGTTTACCGTTTAGCTTCATGGACTTGATATAAATATTCTTTTCCGAACCGCCTTTTATCACCATATCCCCTTTCTTTAAATGAACTTTCACGGATGAGAATATCGGAGTGTTCACCGTAAAGCCTCCCACTCCCGGTATTTCGGGATAAAGACCGATACAAGCGAACACATACCAGGCGCCCATCGTCCCTAAATCATCATTGCCCGGCAAACCATCAATTTTACTTGAATACTGTTCATTCAATACACGGTTAATAATCTCCTGTGCTTTATAGGGAGTTCCGACCCAGTTGTATATCCAGGGAATGTGAAAGCTCGGTTCATTGCCGGAAGCGAACCAGGCATCATTATAGCCGGCATCCAGACGAGTAAAGAATTCATCCAGGCGTTTTTCTGCCGCTGCTTTGCCTCCAATGATTTCTATCAGACCGGCAATGTCGTATGGCACCATCCAGAAATAATTCTTATAGGTCGATTCACGGAAATCTTCAGTCAGTGGTTTCCACGAACCATCGGGATTGCGTGATTGCAACCATCCGGTTTCCGGGTTATACAGATTCTTCCATGAACGTGCAAAATGGAAATAACGCCAGCTTGCAAACTCATCTCCTACGGCATGTAAGGCAAATTGTGCGATTGCAAAATCAGCGGAAGTATATTCCAATTGTATAGAAGCGTTGTAATATCCTTTATCCAAATACTGTTTCAGGCCCGGACGAGCCTCAACCTCCTGTGACATTGCTCCCGGTTCTTCCGCTCCTTTTCTCATGGTTTTGAAAATCGGTTTCGGGTCATAATTGCGAGCACCAAAAGCGTAAGCATTGGATATCAGGATAGGAGTCGGATCTCCTTGCATCACGCCGGTCTCTATATTAGCCATCACCCAACGCGGGAAAGCACCACCAGCTTCTTCGGCAAACAATTGGTGAGAAATAACAATATCAGAGGCTACTTCAGGATCAAGGATTGATAATAGTTGAATCTGTGTACGATAGGTATCCCAGTTGCTAAAAGAAGTATAGTGCTTGGAACGGGATTTATGCACTCTGAAGTCAGCTCCCATGTATTCTCCGTTCACATCGCTGCATACATTCGGGTGAATGAATGAACGATACAGATGAGTATAAAATTGAGTGGTACGATCCGGATTGGTTCCTTCTACTTCAATCTTACCCAAATAATGATTCCATTTGGATTCTGCCTGATTCTGAATCTGCAGGAAATCCCATCCGGTATTCTCCGCTTTCAGATTCTCGCGTGCATTTTCTACTGATACATAAGAAACCCCAATCTTATATTGGATATTTTTCTTCTTATTTACATCAAAAGTAAAATAGACTCCGGAGTATTCTCCTTCAGCAAAAGTCGTGTTCGGCTTCAGTTCATCTCTTTTCCATGTTCCCGATTCCAACGCATCCGTATCAAACTCTGCTACAAAATAGACTTTATACGGTGTACGGAGTCCACAGAAATTACCGCCTTCTGCATATCCTTCACACTTATTCGGTGCAGTAATAACGATGGCGGCCTGCTCTATCGGAGTTGCGGAAATGCCTCCACCGATAATTACCGTACCATATTGCTGATCTGCCGGATATTCATAACTCGCCATACCGGTTCTTTCGGTTACTGTCAGTTTTGCATGAATATCTTCCTGCACCTTTGCTTCATAATAACCGGCATGTCCTTTTTCTTCAGAAATATTGATACGGTAATTGAGAATATTGTCCGGAGACATCTTCAGTTTACCTTTTACCGGAAAAGTGGGAAAGTTACCCATGTGCTCGCAACCGCCACCACTCAACTGATTGATGACGAATCCGGAACGTTTGGAAAAATAAGAGGGAGTGAACTGCACCATTCCATAAGGATAGGTGGCTCCGGGATAAAGATATCCCGAAGTCAAACCCACGCCCTTCGTTCCTATCAGGGTATTTACCTGACGGGCATAATTACTCCCGGCGCTCTGCGCCGAGAGACTCCCCCACCCTCCAATCAAAACCAATAATAAACCTGTTAAAATTTTATTTTTCATACTGTATTCTTCTTATATCTTTTTAGTTTCTTATTCTTTCGACAATGAGAAGGGAGCGGCATACTTCGACGTACATCGTTCTTTATTCGGTTGACTTCCCATTTCAAAACGGATAATTCCTCCGTCTGCTATATCGTCGTATCTGATAAAATTCTTATCCAACACACGTCCATTTAAGGTAGCAGACTGGATATAGAGATTCTCTTTACTATTGTTGTTCGCTTCAATCACGAATTTATTACCGTTTTCCATCGTTATAGTAGCTTTCTTAAATAACGGACTGCCAATTACATACTCATCCGTACCCGGACAAACGGCATAAATGCCTAATGAGCTCAAGATATACCATGATGACATACCACCTTGATCTTCGTCTCCCGGATATCCTCTTTCTGTGGAATTATACAATCTTTCAACGATCTGACGCACCCAATACTGGGTTTTCCACGGTTGGCCGGCATAGCTATACAGATAAGGCATGTGCTGAATCGGCTGATTGCCGTGTGCATATTGTCCCATACCCGACAATTCCATTTCTTTCATTTCATGGATCACTCCTCCGTAAGTTCCCGGTTTAATAGTGCTGGGAAGGGTGAATACCGAATCCATTTTGGTCGTAAATCTTTGGTCGCTTCCGAACAAGTCTATTAATCCTTCTACATCATGGAATACGGACCAGGTATAATGCCAGGCATTACCTTCGCAGAAAGGTCCACCCCACTCCAATGGGTCAAACGGTTCCTGCCATTTACCATCAACGCCTTTTCCACGCATAAAACCGATAGACGGATCGAATACGTTTTTATAATTATACATCTGACGGGCAAAGACTTCCTGATAGTGTTTGTTTCCGGTCATTTTAGCCAGTTGGTAGCCACAGAAATCATCGTATGCATATTCCATTGTCTGTGCACTCGATCCCATTGATTCCGGATAAGGAACATATCCCAGTTCAAAATATTCTTTCCAGAAACCACGTCCGTTGGCACCTCCCCAAGGACCTTTATTCATGGCTTCGTGCGCGTATGCTTTTAAGGCTTTCTCCGGATCAAAAGTCCGAATCCCTTTTGCCCACGCATCTGCCAATAATGAAATGGAGTGATTACCCAACATTCCTCCTGTTTCTCCGGGAGCTGACCAGGAAGGTAACCATCCGCATTGTTCTTGTGCGGCAAGCAAGGCATTCATGTAACGTCCCTGCATGGTAGGATGAAGAATATTAGTTAATGGAAATTGAGAACGGAAAGTGTCCCAGAAGCCATTATCTGTATACATATATCCATCATATACTTTGCCGTCATAAGGACTATAATAATAAGGTTCTCCATTCGCTTTACGTTCATAGAATTTGCGTGAGAAGAGATTGGCACGGAACAGGCAGGAGTAGAAAGTCTTCATTTGTTCGTCTGTTCCACCTTCTACCTGGATTCTGTTCAATAATTCATTCCACGTTTTATGTCCACGTATTTTGGTGGCTTCCAAATTCTTATCTTTACCCAGTTCGTCGTTCAATGTAATCACAGCCTGCTCTGCGCTGATATAGGAAGAGGCAGCCTTTGCCTGTACTTTCGATCCTTTCTTAAATTTGATATAAGCACCATAGCCTTTGCCTTCTCCTTCCAACTTTTTAGGATAAATCTCATCTTTCTGATTTTCCCACATACCGTAATCCTCAAATGCTTTGTCGAACTGCACTACAAAGTAACTACGGAATGTCTTAGAGTTATTTACAAAACGTTGGTTATTCACCCAACCGGAGATTTGTCTCTTTGCCGGATCAATCTTAATTTCACTCATATCCGTATATCCGTCAATTACCAGATAGGCGTCTTCGGTAGAGGGATAAGAAAAGCGTAAATGTACACCACGAGTAGTTGGAGCCATCTCGGTTGTAATTCCATTATCCAGCATCACTTTATAATAATGCGGCTTGGCAATTTCATTATCATGGCTGAACTTCGTTGCCCGCATCTCCTGATTAACGACTAACTTCCCTACCATCGGCATAAAGGAATACACTGCATAATCACTCATCCACGGACTGCATTGGTGAGACTGGCAGAATCCTCTGATATTATCTACCGCATATTGATATTTCCAGCCTTCTCCATTTTTCCCTGTTTGGGCAGACCACGTATGCATGGCATAAGGCATACCGGTAGTAGGGTATGTATTTCCATAACTTAATCCGAAATGAGAGTCGGTACCTTGCAGTGTATTGACATATTGCACAAGGTCTTTCATTTGGGCATATATACTTGTTGATAAGAAAGAGAAAATTACTAAATAAATGAGCTTGTTCATGGTTATTTTTTTATGTGTTACATCTATTTCACTTGGCAAATCGAAACAACTATATCTATTTATTACCATAAGAATACCCTGCCAGTCATCTGTACGGAAAGGGGACGCCGGAAGGTTAACTCCATTGTATAAATTACAAATTGGATTATCTGCCCAAGCATAACGCACTGCTATTGGGAAAGCAACTTCAGGAGATGAGACGATGATGGAATTACCATCAATCACAGCATCAGCCCAATGAAACTTATGATCAACGTCAGAGATAGTAAATCCTTTTACTCAAGTGGAGCATCGTTATCGTACAATGATTCCCAATTAAATACACGGTAGAAATAAGGACGATAGAAGTCAGCACTACCCGGTGCATTGAAATTATCCCAAAAGTTGGAACAGTCTGTATTGGTAGAGATCACCAATTCACCGGTACGTGATAAAGCCGGATGAATATTTACCATATAAACATGTTGATAACGTTGTTCGCCAATCTTATCAAGAAATTCGGGCAATGTAAAGAGAGTCTTTTGGTCGACAAACGGCCCATAAGGGTGCTTACTACGGAACATCAGCACGTCTCTCCCGAACCACATGGATTGTCCGATCATGTAGTAGGTATCACCTTTTTTAAATACCCAAGGCATAGAACATGCACTTTCCAAAGGGATAATTGTAGAATTTTCAGCATCTTGGGTTGAGGGGTACTGCGTTGTCCACGAGAAATGTCCTTGCGGATCGGCCACATAATATTCCCACTGGCTGCCAAGGTCGCGTGTAGCGGTACGTGCCACAGCCACCTTATAATTGGAAGTTGTGTAAAGATAGATATGTCCGTCTTCGTCTTCCCACATAGTGTCGCCATAACCTAAAGTGTGGTCGTTAAAATTATCATTACGACTGATAAGTTTCATATAAGTAGCATCACCCGGCTTTCCTTCCAAGCTATAAGTAGCCAAGCAAGTACCAAAGCGGCGCATCAAGTTGTTCGGATCGGTATTATCAACGGCTCCCCACAACATTTGCATCTGATTGTTATATATCGTAGCATCTCCTGCCCAATAAAGATAATCCTGATCGATTTCTCCAGCTTGTATTTTTTCATCCGATAGTGTAGCTTTCGGATGACGAATGTGAGTACGTACCTGATAGTATCTATCCGCATTAGGATCGTTGGTTTGTACGTAATCAGCTAACCAAACAAGATTTTCATCCTTCTCACCAGGTGTTTGTACCATAATACTGTTACGAGGGAAACTACAATTACCTCGTGAACGATTTTCATTGATTACGCCATAGAAGCTATCATTGAACGACCAAAATATATTCCCGTCAGGCAAACCAGTGGTGAACACACCGTCTCCTCCATTCCAGCCCAACGACCGAGTGAAAAGGGCATTGTATTTCAAGTCTTTGTAGACGAACACTTTCCAATATTGTCCTGATCGATTTGGCATTAGTTCGAGATTCCATTCGGAATCAATTTGAGGCATCTTCACTTCTGAATTGCCGTAATAAGGTTCTTGCTGGTCACCACATGCTCCTCCGGCGAGGAGTGCGATACTTAGGATAAGATGAATTGGTTTCATGTTTAATAAGATATTTAAGATTATTTAATTTGTTTCTGCACCTGTAAAGCCGATAATACAAGCCATAAAGGTTGACAAAAAGATGCGTCTCATAATGTTATACTATTAGAGTTTAGGATAAAGACGATTCAGGAATGAAAAACCACTAATTCGGATAATTCTTTCTTTAGATGTATTTGATTTACTATCATTGCTCGAATAATACAATGACCTTTTCACTGAATAATAATACGTGAAAAAAAAGTATTGTGTTTAGTGGTGTATATCTTGTCAATCGTCTTAATACAAATTCAAGTCGTGAATTAGTCTCGGCTTATTGGCTTTAAATTGTTTAATTTTAATTTTATAAGTTTTACTATGAAATTGTACATGAAATCATTAACGCTACTCCTATTTTTAGGAACAGTTGCGTCCTGTAATGACAGTTTCCTCGATCAAACCCAAACTTCGGATTTAAATCGTGAGACCGTTTTTGCAGATAGTACGTATACCGCCAACTTCCTGACCGGAATTTATACCGATATCGGGTTTGATATCAACTACAACCGATGGACATACCTTTTGGCTAATGGTGGTGGGCTGCAAAGCGCTTGTGACGAAGCTGAATTTTATCCTTCGTCAACCATCTGGACAAACATGATGTTTGCTACCGGTACGGTTAATCCGGTTACGGTGAGTGATGATGCATGGTCGAAATGCTACACTAACATTCGCCGGTGTAACGTATTC
This sequence comes from Bacteroides ovatus, assembly GCF_001314995.1. Taxonomy (NCBI): domain Bacteria; kingdom Pseudomonadati; phylum Bacteroidota; class Bacteroidia; order Bacteroidales; family Bacteroidaceae; genus Bacteroides; species Bacteroides ovatus. The sequence goes on along the minus strand of NZ_CP012938.1, from coordinate 5,596,075 downwards.
CTTGCCAACATCGACCGATCACCGATGGTACAGAGCCGGAAAGCTCAATACATATCCGAAGCACTTTTCTTGCGTGCCTGGTACTACTTCATTCTGATGAAACACTACGGTGGTGTACCTATTATCGGTAATAACGTGTATGATGCTACTTCGACAATGAAAACCTCGCGCAACACATGGGCGGAATGTGTAGAGTATGTGTCCCATCAATGTGACTCTATCGTCCAACTCAATGTACTTCCCGTGCGACGAACAGGTCAAGAAAACGGTCGCGCCTCATCGGCAGCGGCATTGGGTCTTAAAGCCCGTGTCTGCCTCTATGCAGCTAGTCCATTATTCAATGGAAGTGATTTCGCTCCTACTGATACCAAAGAATTAGTAGGCTATCCCTCTTATGATAAAGAACGTTGGAAAACGGCAATGGATGCTGCCCGCGCAGTAATCAACCTAGGAACCTATAATCTCTTTATTAGAAGTAAAGATTTGAACGGCAAAGCCGAACCAGGTTTCGGATTCTACGTCGTATTCCAAGCCGGTGATACACGAAATGCCAATTTAACCGATGATGATGGTAAAAACAATAACGGAGCCTTTGCCGGCAATATCCTCGACCGTAAGTATCAACGTGAGTCCGGACATGAAGCTGCTTACTATCCACCTAGTGGAAGTCACTCCGGAACACGCCACGGCGGGTACATATACAAAGAATTGGCAGATGCCTTCCCTATGATTGACGGTAAACCCATTAACAACAGCCAATACACATTCGATCCTCTGAATCCCGCTCAAAATCGTGATCCACGTTTCAACAACACCGTGATTTATGATGGTGCTTTGGTCCCTGCTGACGATACTTACAGTGCTACCACAGTTGTTAACACATGGATTGGCGTAGGGCAAACAAGCGATGCCGTATACCAAGGCACTGCCACTGGTTTCTATGTACGCAAGGGATGTGATCGCTTATGTAAAGGTAGTACATGGAACCCAAGCCGTCACAACGATCCACTGATACGTTACGCCGACATTTTACTGATGTATGCTGAAGCAGCCAATGAATATCATGGGCCCGATTTCGAAGAAACACTAGGCGGACAACAACTTGGTTGCTATCCCATATTAAAACTCATTCGCAAGCGTGCCGGCATCGAGCCCGGTGCAGATGGTATGTATGGACTTAAAAAGAATATGACACAAAAACAGATGCGCCAAGCCATTCAGGAAGAACGCCGCCTTGAATTTGCTTTTGAAGGACATCGCTTCTTTGATGTACGCCGCTGGATGATTGCTCCGCAAACCGAAAGCAAAACCATGCATGGCATTGAAATCACTCGCGCCACTGACGGAACAAAGACTTGGAAAGAATTTGATGTACGCACGCATGTATGGCGTCCGGCTATGTACTTCTTCCCAATTCCTTACAATGAAACGGTGAAGTCGAAAGATTTGCTACAGAATCCCTACTATAATTAATAAAATACCCTAAATATGAAACATAGCATACATTTGGCGGCAATAGCCTTGCTGACTACTCTGCTTGTGACATCGTGTGATACGTTCTCTGCTCCTGCTGATCCTGACAAAAACACGGAGCAGGTCAAAGACATATCAGGCACGTGGCAACTCACCACAGTGAGCCGCAACAGTAATGATATTACCGAAACCATGGACTTCAGCCAGTTCCAAATTGACCTGAAGAAAGATGGTAAGTACACAATTGAAAACTATCTGCCTTTTGTGGTACGCCACAATGGCACGTGGAAAGTTGACGATATCTATTATCCTTTTCGCCTCTATTTCACAGAGGATGGAGCCACGGAGCAGGCCAGTACCGATATCCTATTCCCCATTACCAATGGCGAACGTAACATCGTGATTACTCATAGCCCCGGGTGTGGTTCGAATACCTACACCTATGTATTCAAGAAAATATCAGAAAACTAAAAATCATAACGCTTTATGAAAAAGAAATTAATCAGCTTGCTTCAACGCAAACGGCACATCGTAGCGTTATCAACTATACTTATGACTTTCATCGTTATGAGTTGCCTCTTTATCGATTCTGTCGATATAACCCAAATGATAGATGGAAAAGCCGTAAACTATGCAAAGGCCGGAACGACTGCTACTTTCAAAATGCATGGACACATTAAGGTTCAAGGAGACCCACGCAATGACAAACGACTTGTTTTCGGTTTTTTGGCTCCTAAGAGTTGGAATCTGGCACAAAATGCCAGAGTTTCGTACACAGAAGATACATTTGATCCGAATATAGGTGAGCAAAACATGACGCTTATCCCATTGACCGAACAACCTAGCAACAAACCAGGATTGTCATGGTCGGCTGCTCTCATGCAGGAATACGGTGTCGGTACCAATATTCTGGAAGATATGGAATGGGCAGCCTATTGGACAAGACCCTATAACGGTGTCGCAGATGAAATTCATTTTACAATCTATGTCCGTGTACCGGTAGGAAACAAAAATCTGCGTTTCAAACCATCATTCTTTATTAACAGTACTGACGATAACTTCAGTACAAGTGCAGATGCAAAGAAATGTGAGGAAGCCGGATGTTTTGAGGTAGTAGAAGGTGAAGGACTTGTCACTGACTTCTGTAGTGAACACTTCAACAAAACCACTCCATTAACAGCATTGCAAAACGACTTTGTAACCTTTAGCTTCATTGGAGGCATGGACGACGAAAATGCACTTGTCAAGGCCGATAAGATCTATTTTGAAGGAACGGCGGTAGCTAGCGACGGACACCGTTATACCGTAAATGAGAAGAGTGACAAGACCCTGATGAAACGAGAGAATCAGTATACCAAAACATACAATATCACATTCTGGCCGGAAGGGTTCTTCAATGTACCTGAAGGAACAGAGCTTGTAAGTATTGAATATGCCTTCACTAATGCCGATGGATCTATCTCCGTTACACAGTCTGATGATGACTTCGTAATGTTAAATATACCTCTTCCTCCGCAGAAGGAACCATTCATATATACGTTCTATTGCGAGTGATAACCTTATATTCTACTGATAATGAAACAGAATATGTATAAAATGATAACGACGGGACTACTATGTATAGCTGCCGTCGCACTAAAGGCACAAGATGCACCGATAGATAGTGTGGATCACACTAAAAGTAATACCCTAGGAGCATCTTCGACGGTTTATACCAACGACTTGATAAAATATCAGTCAGCCACCATCCTTACCGGATTGCAAGGACGATTGAAAGGTCTTAATGTATCACCTTTCCGTGGCATGCAACTGTTACGGACTGATGCCAATACTAAATCCGATATAGTGGGAGCTATTCCTAATGTAGGTGGAGGTATCTACGGAGATAATTCGGAGTTTCTCATTTCAGCACGCGGACAATCGCCTGTAGCCATTGTCGACGGTGTAGAACGTGACCTGTATTCCATAGATCCCGAAGCCATTGAATCGGTTACCATTCAAAAGGATGCCCTTTCCAATATGTTTTTAGGAATGCGCAGTTCACGTGGTGCATTGATTATTACTACCAAAAATCCTGATGCAAAAGGTGGTTTCCATCTCTCACTCACCGGAAAGTTTGGTATATCCAGTGCATTGAAATCTGGCCCAAATCCACTTTCGGCTTATCAATATGCTTATTTGCTCAACGAAGCATTGCTCAATGATGGCAAATCACCACTCTATACGTATGATGATTTCGAAGCCTATCGTAATGGAACTTCCCCTTATCTGCATCCCGACGTAAATTGGAAAGATGCTATTATGAACAATTCTACTACGTCGCAAGCCTATAATCTGAATGTAACAGGTGGCGGACGGGTGGCTCAATACTTTGTAAGTTTGGGATATTACAGCGAAAACGGATTGTTCAAGACGAGCGATGCTAATAGCTACAACACCAATTTCAAGTACAACCGGTATCTCATCACATCGAAGGTAAACATCAACGTGACAGATGAATTTAAGGTAAGCATGTCTTTAATGGGACGTATAGAGGAAGGAAACCAACCTGGAGGTATTTCGGGGACAGGATACAGCGACCTTTTGAGCAACGTATGGCAAACTCCCAACAATGCTTATCCCGTCTTAAATCCCAACGGTACGTATGGTGGTAACGCTTCGTATACCCAAAACCTCTATGCACAGACCACTGGTTCGGGATATATCTCAAGCAATACCCGCGACGTCGTAGGAACCATTAATTTGAAATATGACTTCGATAAATTGGTGAGAGGACTTTCTGTTGGTGCAACGGGAAACATCTCATCGCAAGTGCGTAATGCTATCGTTCGTACTAAACAGGCACAAGTATTTCAATACAGCATAACCCAACAAGGCAACGAGGCTTATGACAAGTATGGAGATGTAAGTTCACAAACCAACAGTTACCGTTCAGTATCGACGTACCAATATATGTATGGCAAAATGTATGTAGACTGGGAACGCCAATTCGGTATGCATGGTGTAAAAGCTTCACTTTGGGGCGATACACGTACTATACTCAACAACTACGACCTGCCTATGATTCCGTCGAACATCGGACAGAAAGTTGAATACAATTACGATAACAAATACTTCGCGCAAGCAGCCGTAACGGAAAGTTATTACAACCGCTATGACAATGGACGTCGCTGGGGAACATTCTGGGCAGTAGGTCTGGGTTGGGATATCAGCAAAGAGAAGTTTATGGAGGCATCGAAGATAGACCAACTCAAGTTACGTGCCACATACGGTCATACAGGAAACGGAATCGACAATGCCGGTTACTTCAGCTATTTAAAGAGATACAATGAAGATGGCGGATTCTGGTATAGCAACGGTACATCCATGAGCAACGGAGGTTCAGTGTCAGAAATATCCCCATTGGCTAATACCCTCCTGACATGGGAAAAAGGAAGGAAGGTCAATGTAGGTTTAGATTTAACCTTGTTAAAGAATCGTTTGACTCTCTCGGCCGACTATTACAATGACTACTACTATGACATATTGCAATCACGTGGTAAGAGCATCGAATTGCTGGGTATTGCTTATCCGGCAGAAAATATCGGAAAAACACGTTACTACGGATTGGAAACACAACTTAGCTGGCAAGATCACATCGGTAAGGTGAACTATTATGTATCAGCCAACTGGAGTATGGAACAGAACAAACGGTTGTTCATGGACGAGCAATACGTACCTTACGACTATCTGAAAATGACAGGTCAACCCACCGGTACCATCTACGGATTGGTAGCTACCGGATTCCTCACAGCTAAAGACATAGCCGATGGTTATCCCGTAATGAACGGCTTCAACAATATTCAAGCGGGTGACGTGAAATACAAAGACATGAACGGTGACGGCGAAATCAACGAATTCGACCGTACTGTGATTGGTGGCGACAAACCGACTTGCTATTTTGGTATTGATTTAGGCTTTGAATGGAAAGGGTTGGAAGTTACAGCACTTATCCAAGGTGCTTACAACCGCGACTTATATAATAGCGACCGCACGTTGCTCGAAGGATTCCAAGTGATCGGACAAAGCTACGGACAAGCTTACACCAATTTGCTGAATCGTTGGACACCCGAAACTGCTGAAACAGCTACGTATCCGAGACTGACTGCCGGAGGCAATATGTACAACTACGGAAACAACTGGAACTCTTCACTCTTTGTACAGAACGGAAACTACATTCGTCTCAAGAACGCCACCGTATCGTACAAACTACCCGAAAACTTCTGCCGTAATTACTTAGGCGGACTGCGCGTGAAAATATTTGTACAGGGACAAAATTTACTCACATGGTCACGTACCCGCTTGCAAGACCCTGAAGTTACCTTCACCAGCTATCCGTTACAGCGCACCATTACGACTGGAATCAATCTTAACTTCTAATAAAAATGATGGATATGAAACAAAATAAATATGGCACATGGGCAGTAGGAGCATTTATGCTGTTATTGAGTGCTGCCGCATGTACAGACAGTTATGAGAGTACGCCTGTAGATATGTTTACAGAAGATTACCTCTTCTCGAAGACCGACTCCAACGGAACTGTAGTACGTAAATACCTCAACCGCATCTACTATTACATGCGTAATGGACACAACGGCGTAAATGGTGACTACCTGGATGCCGCTTCCGACGATGCGCTCTCTGTTATTTCGTCCGAGTCCGATGTATACAAACTGGCCATCGGACGTTACAGTGCCTCCAATTTTATTAACTCGGATATGATTTGGAGCGACCCTTATTTGGTGATTCGCCGCGTGAACATTCTGTTGAGTGGCATTGACGTAGTACCTTTCAACACTACTTACACTGATGCACTCGGTAATACACGCAGGCTCAATGATTCTATGAAAGCCGAAGCCCGGTTCCTGCGTGCTTACTTCTATTTTGAATTGGTGAAGCGCTACGGTGGAGTGCCCATTATCGGTGATAAAGTGTACGAATTGAACGAAAACATCGAATTGCCACGTAGCACGTTCGAGCAATGTATCAAGTATATTGTAAGTGAGCTTGACGATATCAAAGATGACCTTCGTTCGCTGCCACTACCTGATGCCGCTGCGAGCGCACACGTAGTAAACACACAGGCAGCCCAGGCACTGAAGATTCGTGTATTGCTCTATGCAGCAAGTCCGTTATTCAACGAAAAGCCCATTGAATCTGGTAATGAGTTGATAGGATATGCCTCTTATGATCGCGAACGTTGGAAAATAGCAGCCGATGCCGCCCGCAACTTTATTAACACGTACGGAACAGGTGACGGAGCTATCATGGGACTTGACGATAATTTCAAGAATGTATTTACCAATTGGTATTCAAACGAACATAAAGAAGTTATCTTCTTCCGTGAAAACGCAATGGATAAGACGGTGGAAACAGCTAACGGTCCATTGGGACTTAGCGGTGCCAAACAAGGAAACGGCCGCACCAATCCCACACAGAATTTAGTCGATGCCTTTTTAATGAAAGACGGTCACTTTATCAATGATAAAGGTAAATATGAATACAATGAACAGCTTCCTTACGCACAACGTGATCCACGTTTGGAATATACCATTATACACAATGGTTCGTCATGGGTGAACTCTACGATGGAAACATGGCAGGGTGGAGCCAATAATCCTCTTGGTTCGTCGTACTCGCTCACGAGTTATTACATGCGCAAGTTTATGGGTGATTTCGAAGCAGCCAACGAATATCAAGACACACAACACAACTGGGTGATGTTCCGTTACGCCGAAATACTTCTGAACTTTGCCGAAGCCGAAAACGAATATTTGTCTACTCCTTCACAAGCTGTATATGATGCTATCATCGCCCTGCGCCGACGTGCAGGTATCGAACCTGGTGAAAAGAATTTGTATGGACTAACAACCAATGAGCAGACACACAATTTGACGCAAGCCGAAATGCGCAAAGTGATTCAGAATGAACGCCGCATTGAATTGGCTTTTGAAGAGCATCGCTATTGGGACATTCGTCGTTGGCGACTTGCCGAACAGGTCTATGCACAGCCTATTCAAGGAATGTACATCACTAAATCACAGACTTCCACGACCTATGTTCCGCAAGCTGTACTCAATGTACAATGGGACAATAAACGTTATTTCTATCCGATTCCTTATTCGGAAGTAATAAAAAATAAGAATATGGTTCAAAACCCTAATTGGTAATATCTTATGAAAAGAGTAATTATAACATTCTTGTGCCTCCTCTGCATTGTACAGGCATACTCCCAATCGTTTACGATAAGCGGTACCATTATTGATGGGGAAAGCAACGAACCGCTTATCGGAGCTGGTATTCTGGTAAAGGGAGCCGGAAGGGGTACCATCACCAATATAGATGGAAAATATTCGCTGGAAGTGAAACGTGGCGAAACATTGGTATTTTCGTTTGTGGGCTATCAAAATCAGGAAGTCGCAATAACAAATCAGCGCACACTGAATATCGCATTAAGGGTTTCCGAAGCCAACAACCTGAACGAAGTTGTTATCACAGGTCGCGGCAGCGCGAAACGTATCACTTTGACCGGTGCCGTGAGCGGTATTCAAGCCAACGAATTACGTAGAGTTCCTACAAGTAGCTTACAGAATACATTATCGGGTAAACTGCCCGGCTTCTTCAGTCAGCAACGTTCCGGTCAGCCGGGAAAAGATGCTTCCGACTTCTTTATCCGTGGTGTCAGTTCCTTGAATGAGGACGGTAACAAGCCGCTTATTATGGTTGATGATGTGGAATACAGTTACGAACAGCTGTCACAAATCAATGTCAATGAGATTGAAAGCATATCTATTTTGAAAGATGCATCAACGACTGCTATTTATGGTATCAAGGGTGCTAACGGTGTGTTGGTAGTCAAGACACGTCGCGGTGAAGAAGGAAAACCTGTGATCCATGTGCGTGCAGAAGCCGGCGGTCAGATACCTGTCCGTAAACCCAACTTCTTAGACTCATACAACACCGCCCTGTTAGTCAACGAGGCACGTACTAACGATGGTTTGACTAAAATGTTTACACAACATGATTTGGAACTGTTTAAAGACGGTTCCGACCCATACGGACATCCTAATGTAAACTGGTACGACGAAGTGTTCAAAAAATCGGCTATGCAGTCGAACATCAATGTCGACGTATCGGGTGGTACCAAACGTTTGAAATACTTCGTATCCGGGGGGTATTTCTCACAAGGTGGTTTGGTTCGTAACTTTGCTAAAGCGGATGACGATGTGAATACCGGCTATTTTTACCGCCGTTTTGACTACCGTACCAACTTGGACTTTACTGTTACTGATAATCTGACTATGCGTCTGGACTTCAGTTCGCGCTTCATGAACATCAACGAACCGAGTAGTCTGAATGCTACAGGCGAGATTTACAATTTCACCGCCATGCACCCCTATTCGGCACCGGTACTCAATCCGGACGGATCGTATGCTTATCTTTCAGATGTGGACGGTTACGGACCTACATTGAATGCACGTTTGGCTAACGAAGGTTACACGCGTACACGCCGTAACGATAACAACATTCTCTACGGTGTGAACTGGAAGATGGATTGGCTCACCAAAGGATTGTCAGCCAATGCTCGTATTGCTTACTCTACCATTGACGAAGTCTTCCGCAAAGTAAACCGTGGAAAAGATGCGTACCCTACCTACCACTACGATCCTACTACGGATCAGTATAACATCAACCCCAACCGTAAATATGCTTATTCACAGTATGCTCTGACGGCCGGAACCAACCAGGCTGTGAAAAATCTGGATGTTCAGGCCTCCATCAACTATGCACGCATATTCAATGGAATACATGACGTTAGTGCCACGTTGCTGTATAGCCGCCAAAGCCGTACCGTAGAAAAAAATCCAGACGATACAGGAGAAAAGATTCCCGAAAACTTTCAGGGTCTTACCGCTACCGTAGGTTACAAATATAAAGATAAATATCTGGTCGACTTCAATGTTGCATACAACGGTACCGACCGTTTTGCCGAAGGACACCGCTACGGAATATTCCCTGCTATTGGTGTGGGTTGGCGTATCTCCGAAGAATCGTTCTTCAAGGATAACATTTCTTTCATCCAACTATTGAAAATCAGAGCTTCGTATGGTATTGTAGGTTCGGACGTAGCTATGGGTAACCGCTACCTTTACAACCAGATATATACAGCAACTGATAATGCTTATAATTTCGGACAAAGCGATGTCACTTCCACTGCTATTACGGAAGGTGACCTTGGCAATAGCAGTGTGACATGGGAAGAAGCCAAGAAGTTTGATATAGGTCTCGACTTCAATGCATTCGACCGCTTCTCATTTACTTTCGACTGGTTCTATGACAAACGATACAATCAGCTTGTGAAACGCAATGACATACCGCAGATCTTAGGTGTGGGTACTTCACCTATCAACGTGGCACGCACCAGCAATATGGGTTTCGACGGACAGATTGGTTATCAAGACCGTTTCGGTGAGTTCAACTTCAATACCAACTTCGTATTCTCGTATGCTAAGAATAAGGTAGAATTTAATGCCGAAGCACAACAAAGATACGATTGGTTGTCGGCAACAGGTCGTCCTATCGGTCAACCATTCGGTTACACTTGGATAGGTTATTATACACCTGAAGAAGTGGACTTGATTCATGCAGGAGCCGCAAATGCACCGGCTGTGCCCAATACCGACGTTCCTATCCAAGCCGGCGACTTGAAATACAAAGATTTGAACGGAGACGGTGTTATCAACGACTTCGACAAGGGAGCTATTGGTAAGCCAAACTTACCCAACACCACGTTGGGATGGACAATCGGTGGTTCGTGGAAAGGATTGTCAGTGAGCGTACTCTTCCAAGGTTCGTTCAACTACAGTTTCTCGGTAAACGGCACAGGTATCGAACCTTTCAAGAGTCAATTCCAACCTCTACACCAGAAACGCTGGACATTAGAACGCTACCTGAACGGTGAAGCCATCGAATTTCCGCGCTTAACAAGCAATCCGTCGACTGTAAACAGCGCAGCAGCGTATATGTCCGACTTTTGGTTGATTGATGCTTGGTACATCCGCTTGAAAACCATCGACGTCTCCTATCAAGTGCCCACAAAAGTGTTGCCTTCATGGCTTACAAACCTCCGTGTCTATCTCAATGCTTACAACATGTTTACATGGACAAGTTTTGATAAGTATCAACAAGACCCGGAAATCAAGTCCAACTCCGCCGGTGATGCATACATGAACCAGCGCGTGTTTAACTTAGGAGTACAACTTACATTCTAATAAACTGATAAATACTCATAGTAGTATCAATGAAAAAGGGGATGCGTCTTCATAGATGCATCCCCTTTTTCATTGATAACACATTGTAAATCAAGCATTATTATTTGATAGGAAGCCGAATCCGTACATGTAGGGGTACATGGCTTGCCGTAAACGAAAACGTCCCACTCCACACACAAGTCGGTGTGCGGAGCGGGACGAAAACTATTATAGTTGTCGTGCTAAAAATCTATCGGTTCATTCTGGTAAAAGCAGCTACTTGAGGTACTTCTTGTTTACATCTTCCAGTATCTGCATCTGCTGGATAGCTATCCGGTTCAGCCGGACAAGCCTTTCGTGCTGAGGAAGTCCTTCTCCTATGAATACGGCATTCAGATTCTCCATGTTCGAGAGACAAATCAATTCGTTCACCGTGGCATAGTCGCGGACGTTTCCTTTCAGGTCGGGATGCGCATCGCGCCATTCGAGGGCAGTGAGGCCGAACATGGCAACGTTCAGCACATCGGCTTCGCTGGCGTAGATGCGGGAAGCTTGTTGTGGTGTGACTTCTGCCGGGATAAGGTTTTGTTTGATAGCATCGGTGTGGATGCGGTAATTTATTTTCGACAGTTCTCGCTTGGCACTCCAGCCCAGTTGCGCGAGTTCCTGCTCCTTAAGGCGCTGGAACTCGCGGACTAAATAGATTTTAAATTCAGCACTAATCCACATTCCAAATTCAAATGCGATGTCCTTGTGTGCATAGGTGCCTCCATATCTTCCGGCTTTCGCTTGAATACCGATAGCATGGGTCTTCTCCACGTATTCTTTCACGCTGATTTTGAAACTGTTCAACCCCGACTGATTTCTAATTGTGGCGAATTCGCCATAATTAAATCCTGGGTTATACAACCGCTCCCATATACCGAGGTATTCCAGTGTATTCCTGTTTCTCAGCCAGTCTGATATGAAGAAATCGCCATCTTTGGCTTTTAGCATGTCAGTAATGCAGATATAATCTTCGTTATTAATAGACACTACATTGATGTCTGTAGTCAATACTGTTATTTTGGTCATCTTGTCTTCTCCGGTTAAACGATGGGCAAAGGTACACTTTTCCCTTCAATCCCTAACACATTATTTATGAATAGTTTTCGTTTACAACAAGTCAAAGAACGCGTCAGGTGAATAAAACAGAGCCTCTGTTTAAGTGAAACGAAGCCTGCATTTCACTTAAACAGAGGCTCTATTAAACGAATATAGAGGCTCTAAAAAAGAGACTGAACTCATCTCTCTTTTTTGCTTTCGGTTCGCTTTCAGTCAAAAACCTTTTTTACTGATGTTTTTGACTGGAAGCTATTTTTAGTAATCACATTTGGATTATAAGGATGAAGTTTAGTTCTAAACAGTACAAAAAGAAGATGGTTAAATAAACGAACTCCTCATTTATTGTATTCTCCTTTACAATTTCACTGTAATGCCTTTAGCTATATCACCAGAAGATTTATAAGTATGGCCAGCATGCAATACTTCTACCTTTATCATTCCAAAATCAATTTGGTCTTCCCCTTTATCGTCTGTCACTTTTACAATAAGATGATGCCCGTCTACTAACTCTGCTTTAAAAGTTAGCTGTTTATAATCTCCTTTCTGAAATCCCCATCCATCTCCTTTGTCCCAATACAGAGAGCCTTCCGCTCTGCCATCCTCATCCGGGCAAACAACTAAAGTCAATGGGTCGAATGAATTTTCATTCACATTCTGAATTATTTTGCCTACTGGAATAATAGAACCACCTCTCACTTTTAATTTAGCCTGATATTTACCTTTTGTATCTCCTTTAACCAAAGATAAATTTTCCCAAATTCCTTTGGGTAGAGAAGGATTCTTTGCAAATGCAGGAATTATCAACAGGTCTGTCCCCAACATGAAAGCTTGCTCTTCAGCACGCAAACTTTCATCTTTCGGATCGGCAAAGAAAACCGGAGCCATCACAGGCTGTCCATCTTTATGAGCCACATGAAAAGCAGTGTAGAGATAAGGCAGCAAACGGTAACGACGTTCTAATGCCATGCGTGATTCCTTTTCTATATCTTTAGTAAATGCCCACGGTTCCTTGTTATTTGTATCACAGGAAGCATGTCCTCTGGAAAAAGGGAAAAATGCACCGAAGCCTAACCAGTTTCCCCACAAATCGGGAGTCGTATTCCCAGCAAATCCACCTATATCCGGACCATTGAAAGGCTGACCGGACAACCCCAATGTAATAGACATCGGTACAGAAAGTTTCATCTGTTCATAAGTAGCTTCGTTATCGCCCGTCCACATGGCTGCATAACGCTGTCCGCCAATAATATTGGAGCGGGAAAGAAGAAATGGACGTTTGCTTGGATTAGCAGCCATCATGCCATTATAAGAAGCTTCGACCATCAGACGACCATAAGCGTTATGATACATTAAATGGCTACCAATAGGTAAATTGCCTCCTCCTAAATGAATATTGTTCTCCGGCATCGTTCCCCCAGGACCATCAAATACAGACGGTTCATTCATATCATTCCAAATGCCATCTATTCCATTAGCCATAAAGTCTTTATAAAGTCCGGACCACCAAGTGCGCGTCTCCGGACGGGTAAAGTCAGGAAATGCGCAAGCACCCGGCCATACTTTCCCGTGAAACTCATTACGATAGATATCACAAACAAAAGCATTTTGCTCTTTTCCGGTTTTATATACAAAATAGTTATCATCCACTTTTACGCCTGGATCTATCATATACACGGAATGGAATCCATTATCATGCAGATACTTATTCATGCGCTTCGGATCTGGAAAATCCCTGTTATTGATCGTGAATACACGGAATTCATCCATATAGTTGATATCAAACCATATTACATCGCACGGTATCTTCTTTTCACGAAAAGTATTGGCAACTTCTTTCACTCTAGCTTCCGGCACGTAAGAAAAACGAGACTGATGATAACCGATTGCCCATCTGGGAGGCATACTTATAGTACCGGTCAATTCGGCAAGTCCTTTTAATACTGCTTGCGGAGATTCACGATCTATGATATAAGTACGAAAAGGTGCTCCTTCAGTATTAAATTCAATTTTATCTGAATTAGTAATCAATTCAGCCTTCCAAAAACTATCAAACAATACGCCAAATGCTGTCCCGTCCGGACGAACACCCAATACCCACGGATGCGTTTGATACAGACGTGAGCCACCATCAACCCGATACATACCATTATCCGTATTCCACATTTTAATCTTTTGCCCATTACGCAGCAACGGACCGGTCACTTCACCACCTCCATACAGACTTGTTCCGGCTGGAACATCCAATGAGGCATTTGCCTTGCCATCAGTCATCGTAAATTGAGGAACTAATTTCCAGTTTTCCGGTACTCCACCTTTCTTTTCCGGTTCATGGGAAAGAATTAATGAAGGCGTACGGGAAACATCATACCCTACGGGGATAAATTCTACAATTCCATTTCCTACCAGTGTTACTTTTTCTGTTTTTATATTACCTGCCCAAGCTACCTGAGCCGTAAAGAAGAAAACAGCCATTTGCAATAACGATATTCTTTTTCTCATTTAAATATTATTTTAGTTATTAGTTCCGCCAACGGATTTTAGTCTGGCAATTGCATAATCAAAAGCTTTGAAAACAGTCCTCATGATATCATATTTTCATTTTGGTCAAACAGGATTTCCAGCAACTCCTCCGGTCACTCATAAAAGAAGAATAAACAGACCGGAGGAATATTGGGAATTTCAAACACCAATCCTAACTTTTTACCTATATCTATTGAACTTTATACTATGAACGCTTGAAATTTAAGAAACCACTAAAGAGAAATTTAAAAAGAATCATATAAAAATAATAATCAAAGCGATTAACTTCAAGTCCATTTACTGGACAATTTTCCTAAAGTTAATTTTGTTTCTGCACAGACTTAAATTAAATGATAAATTAGTTTATTACGGTGCGTTTTTAAATGTATCAATAAAAAATTCAGCAGCTTCTAGAGAAGATTTTTCATTTTCCTTTCTCATATTCTCATAGGTGACTGATAAACAGCAAATAATCAAATAAATAGCTTATGAGAAAGACTTTCTAAGACGGCATTTCTCATAATACGCCTTCTATTTTAGCTTAAAATTCACCTTATTCTCATAGTATTTCAGAGTATTTCTCATAGTTAAATACTATCTTCTCCTTTTTTCTGGTTGAAGATAAACTGTAGTTCCGATTGTCCCATATATTATGGGAAAATGTTCCCTAATATTATGAGAATTTATTCCCACAAAATAAGAGAATCTTTTCCCTACTAGTAGGGAACACTTTCCCACAATATATGGGACAAGGAGAATATGTACTTCCCTGATAATGGTTGACTAGCTGTTTCTTTATTCTTGTATAGGTTGATTAGAAAAACACTATGAGAAATGCATCCAACAAGTATGAGAAATAAGGTAAAATACGGGGTATTTGACGGAAAAACTATGAGAAATACCATCTTAAAAATCATTTCTCATAGTCTATCCTATTAGTCTTCTGCCATTTATGATTAATGAATGAGAATATGAGAAATGAAAATCATAAATACACTCTAGTAGGGTATCTATTTCAAATTAAATAGAAAATCATAATGCCCTGCTTCTACATCAACAGTCTGCTCCTTAACGCTCACTTTCTTCTTATTCTTTTTACATGAGACAGCATTATTAGGGATGCAAACTGTAGCCGTTGTTCCGGCAGGAATTGTCAATTGAAGATTCAACTGATTATCATCTTTCAACTTCCAATTAACGGCAATTGTGCCATAAGGTGATTCTTTCGTTACTTTTGCCCAGGTCACACCGTTTGGAATTTGAGGATCGACATAGAAGTGACGATATCCAGGGTTAGCCTCGTCAAGACGTATTCCTCCTACAGCCTGATAAAACCAAGTACCAATTCCATTGTAACAATTGTGCACACGACTTCGTTCTCCGCTCCAATATTCCCAAGTCGCTGTCGCACCATGGTCAATCATATATAGATAACCGGGATAATCACGTTTCTTCATCATTTGATAGAAGAAATCCACTTGTTTATTCCGAACAGCCCATTCTGTCAAAATAGGCACTCCAACCAAACCTACAGCAATATGTCCTTTATATTTTTCTTCGGTCATGGCAACGACATTCTCTTTCACTTTATTGTACAAAGAATCAGGTACAACACCTACCAACATAGGATAGCACATATCCAACTGTGAACCGGTAGAATAGATCCCTTCATCCTCACGGTAGAATGTCTGATGAATCAACTTGTTGAGTTTTTCTCTACGGATAGCGAACTCTTCCGCCTCTTCTCTTTTTCCTAATGTTATGGCTGTCTTATACATAGTGCTCAAGCATTCGCTGATAAAACAGTTACTTACCAAATCCACTGAAGCCTGATTACCTGCATCTACTCCCATAGGTGCCAGCCAATCACCCAAATACCAGTCACGGTATTTGGTATCGGGCCAACGTTTCAGCAAACCATCTACTGTATATTTATCAACATACTTAAACCACTCTTTCATTTGAGAATAATATTTCTCAATCAAGCGGGGATCATTATAGTTGACATACGTTCTCCAGGGAGCCTGTACAAAGAATCCGCACCAATACGGACCGCCGCCACCGGCACCCGGATTAGGACCAACATGCGGCAAACTTCCTCCTTCACGCATGGAGTCTCCCCATGTTTGCACCCAGTTTTCAAATGTTGGAGCTACATCGTACATCGTTTGCAAAGACATCGTTGAGGAGTTTCCATCACCACCATATCCTGCACGTTCCAAATGCGGACAGTCTACCATATATCCACTAAAAGTCAGACATTTCATCGTATACTGAATCATTTGGTGAATAGCATTCAAGTCGGCATCCGAACATTCAAAAGTTGCGGTCTGTTTATAATCTCCATAAATCTGCAGAGATTTCATAGCACCTGTTTCCGGTTTTTGAGGAAGATTGGAGATGCGCACATATCGAAAAGCGTGATGATTGAATTTATTTCTGAAGTATTCTCCTTGCTTACCACCAGATATATAAATATCACTTTCACCTTGCTTGTCAAATTCACCGTCTTTCGTCAAATTATCACTATATTCCATAATAACTTCATGACCCGCCGGCAATATAGGCATTTGCATCTCAAACCATCCGGTCTGAACCTTCCCCATATCTACCAGCCAGAGACTTTCACCCAGCTTCTTTACAGACACAGCCTGCAAAATCTGATGTATCTTGTTTACCTCACACATTTGAGGGGAAGCGATATGATCGGGAACATTCACTTTCACAACAGGAGTCCATTTCATTTTGTCTAAAGCATGTGTTGAAAGATCTCGCGGAAGAATCCTTCCATCCACCCTCTCACCTCCAAACTGCAAAGCACGCCAAGTACCTGTATCCGAATAGCCACTTTCACGTCCGTACCATGATCCGTCTGTCTTCGTAACGACTTCCCATTTACCATTTCTCAACACATCCAATTCTGCTTTTACCAGCGGACCTTCATAAGCTGCTCCGAAAGTCGTCGTTTTATACCAACCTTGTCCCAGCCAGATAAGCAAATCATTTTCTCCTTCTCGTAAATAAGGAGTAATATCATAAGTAACAATTAGTGAACGTTTAGATAAATGTGATACAGCAGGGGTCAGAACGTCCTCCCCCACCTTTCTCCCATTGATATAAATTTCGTGATAACCTAACGTATTTACATGCAGGAAAGAAGTCTCGCCCTGAGTCAATTTCACTTTCTTGCGAAGAATAGGAGCACAAATCTTGCCACCTTCAACAGAAGCCCCTATATATTCTCCTTTCATCTGTGACTGATCCAAGATGCCAACTCCAAAACGGGCAACAGGACTCCATGATGAAGCTTGTTTTTTAGCATCCCAAACGCGTACCCGCCAATAACACAAAGAACGAGAAGTTAAAGCCTTTCCCTGATAAGGTACCATAACCGAAGTTTTGGATTTCAATTTTCCGGTATTCCATAAATCAGCTTTATCCTGCACCAACAGAATACTATCCGAAGCTACCTGTATTTCATAATAAGTTTGCCCGCCTTTCCAGCCGTCCCCCTTTAACTTCCAACTAAAGTGAGGAGTTACATTATCAATCCCCAAAGGATCAATAAGATTCTCACATTTTAATTCCGCCAAATAGAAAGGCGAAGTTTTCTCATTTCCATATACTATCATCGACAGACAACAGAAATAACAAATCAAACCTAAACATAGCAATCGTTTCATTCTATTCATCTTCTATTATTATTCAATCCTTGCCAGCCTCACTTTATGAGTGACAGGTTTATTGATTTTATAAATTGTTTCAACGAGACTCTTCATATAATTGCTCCAAACCTCCCGTATTTCGGGATTCATCGCTTTTATATACCAATCGTAGCTCATCCTAAGAAAACCATCTTTAGGCAAGTATTCTTTTAGCTTATCGATAGCTTTTTGATCATCTGCAAACAGTAATCCTTCCTTTTTCAGGAATGAATATTCAGTCCATAAGTATTCTCTGAAACGTTTCTCCACTTCAAACCGTTCCTCATTCAGATACATGATTTTCGCAGCTTGTTGATATTGGGGAGTATTCGGGTAATCTGCCAAATTCACTCCATTCGCCAACTTTTCGGATGAGAGATTGTCAATAAACTGATTGTCTATAGTTAACCGATACATTCCTTTCTCTAAGTTTGTTACCTGAAAACGTTCCTGATTAAACTCTTCCATAAATGGAACCAACTGCATTGCATCACGTTGTGACCTTTTATTTCCCCAGCCACTTCTAGAAATAGAATCCAGCGGATAAGGAAGAGCATACGCCAGATAATCAAAAGTCAGATCAGCTCCGCTCTTTTTTAGTTTTGAAATCTTACAGTTCTTATGGGTTATTACAGATGAATGATGTGCATCAATAGATACTGATGACACTTCATCCCCAGCCAGTCCCTGTGCTTTCAGAAACAAATAGGCCATGACCATCTGTCCGTCATTATCCGGATGAATTCTATCTATCCTGCAGAATGTAAATGTAGAATCTGCCTCCTGCTCTTTTCTGCATATCTCACGCATCGGTTGGTTAAAATCAACAAAACCCCAGCCATTCTTTTTAGCCGATGTACGTTGGGCATCTATGATTTTTAAAATGGCGTTATTCTTATTATGCAATATAAAATTATTAAACCGGGAAGTCTCATCATAAGGAGAACCACCAATCAATACTTTCTTTATTTTATTTTTAGCCAGTAAGCGTTCTTCTATTTCCTGATAGCTTTCCAATGACTTTGCAATCCGTTGTTCCGACAGTTCTTTTGCATCGCCTTTCATGTAAATATCATAACCGGTATCATTCATACCGAAAGTTAGAGTCACATAAGTTGGTTTCCTGTTGAAAACATCATAGTCCAAGCGATCCTTCATATCCCACGCACTCTCTCCACCAATTCCGGCATTCATGATAGTAATCGGTTTATCCGGAAAACGAGTCATGTAATACAACCAGATAAATGAATGATAATGTCCGCCGTGAGTAATGCTGTTTCCTACAAATACCACACGTTCCCCTTCTTCAAACCGGGGTATTGTTGTTTGTGCCTGTAAGTAATCGCAATTTATATAAACTAAAGATAACAACAAGAGTATCCTCATTTTTAGTCTATTAGCCATTTTCTTTATTCTTTTAATCAAACCATAAAGATAACCGTACAACAATCAATCTGCTATATCCAGCTTATTCTTCTCTGCTTTCCCATACTGTTTCACCAATACACTTACGCCTCCTTTCAACAGTTCGGGAGTCGCCTCCATAGTGATAACCTTTTCTTCGCCTGGCATCAACGTCACATAATTATCGGACATAATAATTGGAAGTATTCTTTTCTGCGTAGCCTTATTAACAAGCCTCACCCGATTAGCAAAAGCCACAGTCCCGGAATTGTTCTTTACAACAATCTTCATCTTTCCGTCAGACATCGATTTATCCACCAATCGGCAAGACAAATCGGCCTCTGGGAGTGTATTCAGCAATTTATAATCAAGATCATTCACACCATTCCGCCAATAGAAGTTTTCAGAGATTAGATTACCTTTGGCATCTGTCAGTTCCAACTTGATAAAATGAAGCGGAGTCAGTTCTTCTATCTCTTTTGGTTTCTCACCGTAGATTTCGAATTCGAACAATGAATATCCGAACTGTGTAGCACGGCTGATGCCTGCCAGTTTCACATAACGTGCTGTAACTGGTTCCAATTCAATCTGTTCAGTACCACCTCTTCCATCTTTGTTGGCATAAACGGTTTTCCATTCTTGCGCATCATTCGATACTTGCAGTTCGTATTTCTTAGCACAAGCTGCCTCCCATTTCAAAATAACCTTTTCTATCTTTTCTTCTCTACCAAGATCAATGTATATCCATTGAGGATCACTGTATGCACTTTCCCAACGACTTCCCGCTCCTCCGTCAGTAACCATTGAAGCACTTTTAGAGGCACCTGCTGAAGAAGAAGCTACAGCCTTCTTTCCATAAGCCAGATTGAAAGGATTAAAGTTCAAAGAAAATGCTTCTGCAATGTTGCTGGCTGCCACATCGACCTGTTTTGTCTGTCCGTATGCAGGCACTTCTTTTCCATTCAGGTTGTAAATTGTAGCTTTAGCTATTGCAGCCTTCAAGTCCTTTGCTGTAGTATTTATTACTTTTATATTATTATTAGAAGCATTCCATTGGATATGTAAAGGTTCACAAGCCTTTTTTGCTCCCCAATAAGCACCTGTAGGATCGTAATAATAGTCATAAGTCTGCCATACAAACGAGGGATAAGCCGGATGGCTCATCCAGATCAGAAGTCCGGCTGCATCATTCCACATCTTATCGTTCCAAGCCTCATACATACCTTTCATCACTTCGATATTCAGCATTTGCGCTTTCTCGCAGAATTCTTCCAGTCCGGATGATTCTCCGTACTGTGTGTTCACTGAATTCTTATAATTAACCGGGTTGGCATTAGACGCTTCCTTACCGAAGAAATGTTTGTTCCATACATTGTCATCATCATTCTTCAACTGCTCATCAGTAGGCAGAGGCCACCAGTCTTTTTCCGGGATAAACTCTTTGATGCTTTCAAATGTGGGGAAAGTGGCCGTTCCTATTTCTGTACGCATACCGTAACCGTGATCAATACCGTATGGATAAGCCGGTGTATTAAATGCCAGATTACTGCCTGAAGTTTCAAAATGGTGTCTTGGAGGTTGATTTCCCCACCAACCACTTCCGGACAATCCATCCTGATTGGAGCAAGACTTATACATACGGTCATTATTGTCCTCCTTCGCAATCATTTCACGCAGGTAATTATCCAAATCAGGTGCCGGATGCGTTTCATTTGCTCCACACCAAATAGCAATGGAAGGATGGTTTCTAAGACGTCTGACTTTATCAAGGGCATTCGCTTTAAATGCTTCCGGTTGCGCCACGTCATTGTATGCTACATATAACCAGAAATCATTCCATACCATAATCCCATATTTATCACAATAATCATAAAACTCATCATCAGTAACACACCCTGTCCATAGACGGATCATATTGTAATTCATTTCCTTATGAAGTCTGATTTTCGTTTCATACTCTTTACCCTGACATCGAAGCAGATATTCGCTCATTCCCCAGTTTCCACCTTTCAGATAGATCTTCTGTCCGTTGATAAAGAATGTAAGAACAGGATATCCCACTACATTATCGACCATTTTATACTCATACTTCTTGATACCGAATGTCATTTCTTTTACATCCGACACTTTTCCATCTACAGAACAAGTCAGCTTACAAGTATAAAGATTGGGATCACCATAGCCATTCGGCCACCAAAGCCTCGGATGATCAACAACCAATTGCGCTATATCATCTTTGTTAATAGATAGTCTGGCTGTTGTTCCTCCTTCTACCCGAATGTCTTTAGAGAAAGAAATATTCCCCGGCTGAATCACTCCGGATACAACGACTTCTTTAGGGGAAGAAGAAGCATTTCTAATATCTGTTGAGACAGAAAGCTCTGCTTTCTGCAAGGTCGGTAACTCTGAACGTACCCAAGGATCTTCCATCACTACATCTCCTGTTACCACAAGATAAGCATTGCCTGTGATACCAGCCAGACGTCCCGGAACGTATGGCATCCAGTCCCAACCGGCACCAGCCAGATAACTGGGGCTACACGCAACTCCATACGGGTCTTTAGCCTTACGCGTCTTTTTCTGATCGGCATCGGTAATCAGAACAGCTATCACATTCTTACCGGATTTCTTTATCAAATTAGTTACATCAAACTTCGAACGTAACATGTGACCGCTTACATCTTTAGTAGATGCTTTTGTTCCTGATATCTTCTCACCATTAAAATAGAAATCGGCAAAGCGGTTCGTATTGTCGAAATGAAGCCATACCCGCTTCCCCTCCGAATAAGAAGACGGGAGTTCGAATTCCGTACGATACCAGAAAGGACGGTTATAAAACGTTTCGTCTACTTTATAAATATTATCGGCATAATTAGGATCTGGAACGATTCCTGCTTCAACATAAGCAGTAAAAACAGTTCCGGGAACCACACCTTTAACGTAATCGGACATTTTAAATTCCGGAGTAGAAATCTGCTCTCCGGTTATGTTCTCTAAATCTGCCTGGGGTTTCACTTCCCAGATAATCCGAGGATTAGAGCTGTTCAAAGACATCCATGTACTCTGCTCTGCACACCCTGTCTGGATTAGAGCACATATAACCGATATAATGATAAGCCCAAGTTTATTCATCATACTATCAAGATTTTAAAGTAACAATTTGTTTTAGAGTATGTTATTCAATCAAAGTCCCCACTCAACATTAGGTTTATCACCCATAAACAGCTCCAATGTACCTCCGGCTGCAATGTCCGCAAAATCAAGATAACATTTATTGTATTCCTGACCGTTCAACAAGGCCTTTTGTATATAGACGTTATTTATGCTGTTATTATGAGCTATCACCGTGAATTTCTTACCAGTATAATAGCTGGGATCAAGATTGAACTCTACTTTATCAAAAACCGGACTTGTAATCTCCATACGTGTATTTCCCGGACAGGAAGGATGAATACCGGAAGCAGCCAACACATACCACGCTGACATCTGACCTACATCTTCATTGCCAACAATTCCTTCAACTTTGTTTGCATAAGCCTTTTCACATGTATAGCGTGTCCATTTTTGAGTATACCAGGGAACTTCAAGCTGATTGAACAAAAAAGGAACGAAGTGCACAGGTTCATTCGCATGATTATAATATTCATTCCACAGCATATTAGAAGGAGTTTTATTAAAGAAATCTGTTAAATCCGCAATAACTTTCTCCTTACCACCCATCAAATTCACCATTCCCGTAACATCGTGAGGTACAAACCAACCTTGCTGATAAGAGTTTGCTTCTATACACCCATACCATTCTTTAAGACGTGCATTCTCCGGCCATTCTACCCATGTTCCATCTGCTTTACGGGGACGGAACCACCCCTTTTCTTTATCAAAAATATGATGATATGCCTGTCCCTTTTCATAGAAACATTTGGCATCATCTTCTTTCCCCATAGCTTTCGCTAATTGAGATATACACCAATCAGTATAAGCATACTCCAAAGTGGTTGAAATACTCAATGGTTCCGGAGCATACCCCAATGAATCATTACCAAAACGACGGGATGTGTTAACGGCATAACGATATGCTTTCTCTGCATCATACGTACGAATCCCTTTGATATAAGCATCCGCCAAAACAGACAAAGCAGGATTTCCCAACATACAGCCGGAATAGGAATTCAGCAATTCCCAACGTTCATAGTATTCGCGCCCACTCTGATCTGCCATAGTAATCAATGAGTTCAGTTCATCACTTACTAAACGCGGATTAATTATAGTCTGCAAAGGAAACTGACTACGAAATACATCCCATCCACTGAATATAGTACGTTTTGTAAAAGTGCTGTCAGCCGTATGTATTTTATAATCACCACCTACATAACGTCCGTCTACATCTGTATAGATACGAGGATCAATCATCGTATGATACATGGCAGTATAGAATATCGTTTTTTCATCATCCGTACCACCGGATATCCGGACACGATTAAGTTCTTTGTTCCACAATTCAGTAGCTTCCTGCTTTACTTGTCCAAAATTTTTAGAGGCTATTTCTTGTTCAAAGTTATTTGCAGCACCCTCCATATCAACAAAAGAGATACCAACTTTCATCTCTACAGTCTCTCCCTCCTTCGTTGGAAATTCAGTAAAAAAGCCCAGATGTTTACCCGTCAGTTCTTTCTTGTCTTTTATAACCGGAGCTTGTGATACACGAGTCAAATAAGGAATACTCACTACTTCATCACGTTTCCGAACCCAATGTTCGGGAATATCTGCACTCCAAAAGCCATAATTAGTCAAAGGTTTACTAAATTGTGCATAATAATAAACGGTATAATCGGCTTTTCCTTCACCATTACCCCATCCACCACCATCAGGTGTACACTTCATCCATCCTTGAATAGTGTAATCATCTACAACTTTAATATACTGTGAAGTAGATGTTCCCCCTACTCTACGAGCTAAATCAATCTGAATACGCGATTGGTCACTAGAAGGATAAGTAAAATGTAAAATTCCACAGTGTGGTGTCGCGCTACTTTCTACTTTGATATGATAATCAGTCAATTCTACCGAATAATATCCGGCCTTAGCCGTTTCAGTGGCTTTGTTATAAGCCGAACGATATCCTTTTATACTATCATTATTCTCTTTACCTGCCACTTTATATAATTCACCAGTTGTAGGCATCACAAGAAAATTGCCCAAATCACCAAACCATCCCACACCACTCATCTGGGTAAAGGCAAATCCTTCGATTGTCTTATGTTCATCACTGTATCCGGAACCGTTATCACCTCCCGTTATTGTATTAGGACTAACCTGTACCATACCATACGGAGTCGTAGCTCCGGGAAAAGTTTTACCTAATCCGTGATAAACACCGGCAGCCCCTACACTAGTACTGGCACCAATAAACGGGTTTACATAATCGGTCGGAACCCAATCTTCCGATACGGTATTGGTTGATGAGCAACCCGTCATCCAACACAAAAAGCAAACAATTAAAAGATTAGCAGTCGCTTTATACATAACAATAATCTAATTATTTTAAGTCAAACTAAGAACGAAAGTCTTAATACCAAACCGAGGCATTGAAATCATCATTTCCGATTTACCTGCACGTGTTTTTATCTTCTTTCTTTCGATACATTGTCCATTCAAATCAACTTCCTCCACTCCGGATAATGGCATGTCAATGGTAACCTTTTGTAATTTTTCGTCCCCTTCAGAATTGAACAGGCGCAATAGTACCTTTCCATCTTTCATTTGAAGAGCACTCACTTGATAACCAGTATTCTGTAAATCAATAAATGATTTCGATTCCGGTTTTGCCACTGGATAGCAAGAATGCAGCAATGGTTCATTCCAACAATCGCTATCATCTGCGATTGATGCTTTGTCCCATTTGCCACGATGAGGTATAATTGCATACTTCATCCTCAAAGGGTGTGTTATTTTATAATCAGGTCCCCAAAGTCCTCCACCCGAATATTGAGCAGTCAGTCCTAATGGATAGTCCTCTCCATAAGAATAAGAAGTAGTATGGTCTGATAATAAAGCCAGAGCATAGTCGCCTTCCTGTTCAGCCAAGTCAACCCAATGAAGTATAATATTATGTTTGATTTGATCCCAAGAACCAAAGAAAGTATCAGTCAGTTTGCTTTCGCATACATCAAACGGTGCATTTTTATAAACACGGGGAGAATGTAAATCAGTCGGGAATAATACACTTAGTTTAAACCGATCGTCACAATAAGCCCGACGATTATCACGCCAACGTTCCTCTTTATATTCACCAATACCTACATTCTTTTTCCAGCCAACCGTCAAATCAAAATCGATTCGTCTCGTTCCTTTAGTGAGAGTGATTACCTGTGTAAACGGATGGGAAGCAATCTCACCCTCTATCTTAATTTTTTGCTCATATACATTATCCCTTACTACTGTCAGCTTGGCCGGAGTCTCTATAGAAGAACGAAATTTGCCTTCTTCATAAAAAAAGCCTCGTAACTCCCCTAAAGCATATTTCTCCGTTTTACCTGCAAAATCCTTATTCCCTTCTTTTTTAGCTATCAGGCTTTTTATGGTTCCTCCCTTTGATAAGTCAAAAACAATTTTATACATATCATTTTCAACCACGTATTCCTGTTTATTCACCTTATTACCTTCCAAAACGAATCTACTCTCCGAAGCCTCTTTCTTACCGGCTTCTTTCTTTTTTATACAATACGTGGAATAACCAAAGGGAGGAATCTCTGCCTCAAAAAATAATCTTATCTCTTTACCTTCATTTTCTACCAAACAACCTATATCTTTACCTTTCCAGTCATAAACACTTAAATCCGCATTTTCAGATTCCGTAGGCAGAAGAACACTTACGATTTCCTTTCTTCTCATTCCTAATGTATTAAAAACACGTATATATTGCTGTTGAGCATTATTTTGCGGAATAAACTTTTCATTAAAGCTCTGCATAGATGCCTCAATAATTCCATCTGCAAGATGATTGGTACTGTCTGTCCATCGCTTAATCTGATCAGCCCATGTTCCTTTTCTATTCAGTCCATTATAAGGCACAATCCACGAATCATGATGTTGTGCCAACATCAGTGTACGCCAAGCCTCATCCATATCTGCTTGTCGACAAATATATTTATTTTCCAGATAAGCCATTACAGACATTTTCTCTGCCATGACAATTCTATTTTCTGAAACGCGTACTTCTTGCGCTATTTTTTGCAAAACCTGACTTCCCCACATAAGATTCACATGTATATCTTCCTGTGAAAAATACCAGTTATCATCCGTTTTTCCGATGGAGACATTTTCAATGTAATCTCTCCATGTCATATATATAGAGTTATTTTTTGTGTTCTTTCCACTTCCCAGCCATGGGCCGTTTTTCCATCCCGCATCCTGAAAACACATACCAACGGGGTGTTTGATACCTGCGTTACGGCAATCTTTTAAATAAGCATCCGAATTTCCCCAAGCAGTTGTCTGCCAAGTTGATCCCGGCTCTAGTTTTTCACAAGCATATCTGGGAACGGTCAAGATTGCAGTCCCGTCCGGTCCCACCCAATTAACCAATTCTCCGCCATAAGCAGCAGTATACCCTCCCCAACAGGTATTGGGACATTTTAATACAGCATATTTAAAGCCGAATTGTTTAAGGATTTGTGGCAAGCAACTTGTGAAGCAAGGTTCTTCTACCGAATAGGTTACAAAATCGACCCCCGGAAAATGTGTGTTTATTTTAGCAATACCATATTGAAACTGTCTTATTATACTCTCTCCCGAGATATTATAGCAATAAGGCTGTGCATAAGTAGGATTCGTAAACTCTACCTGATTACTAGTAGCCATCTCTTTAAAACGCAAATAAGCCTCCGGAGTCTGCACTCTGACTGTATCCCATGTTTCAGGCTCTATCTCCATACAAATCCGCCAGTCCGGATGCATAGCCAGCTGATCCACAATGAATTGAGTTTTCCACTTTACCGGATAATGTCCATATATCCCGCCATGATACCCATCAACAAAATAAGCTTGTTGAGAATAAACATTTGCATAAAAGAAAACAGTCAGTAATATGATATAAATTTTACTCATAGTATCCTAAAGCTATTTATCTTTGTGTTGCTCCATTCTACGCATAAATTCATATAATTTATGTTGGACAACTTCTTTATTATTTTCATATTCCGGAGATATCCAATCAACGAGTGCCAGCAAATTCTGAATTTCTATAAATTCTTCCTTCAGCCTTTCGTTGTTTTCCACTTCTATGAGAAACTCTGTTTTTTCATCAGAAGTAAATTCATCCGCAAAATATTTATTCAGACAATTCTCCATATACACAGTCCTTTTTTATCAAAGAACGATTATCTCAATAAATACCCCTAAAAAATACCGATAAAATCATTAAAAAGTTATGCAGCCAATGTTACATTGAGTTTTGCTCTCAACTTTTTTAGTGCTATTCCCATCTGACATTCCACTGTATTTACCGAAATGCCCAAACGTTCGGATATTTCCCTATACTTCAATCCTTCCATGCGGCTTAACAAAAATATGTCACGACATCTTTTAGGCAAACTATTGATAGCATCCCGTATCAGTTTCTCCATCTGATTTCTTTCTGATATATCATATACATCAAAACGATCCAAAGATTGCAATTTCAGATTCAACTCAATCTCAAAAGAAGCCTTCACATTCTCGACATACTTTTGCTCGAATACTTTATGCTTTAAATAATCCAAACATTTGTTTCTTACAAGCCTGAAAAGATAAGCATTCATATTCTCAATATGATTCATTGACTCTCTCTTTTCCCATAAGTCTGTAAACACATCTTGTGTTATGTTCTCCGCATCCTCTTCCGACATCACAAATTCTTTTGCAAACCGAACTAGTTTGGGATAATAAATAAGATACAATTCTGAAAAACTCATAGTTGTGTGTTTCTTTAGATTAGTATTCAGTTATCAAAAATCTTGTGATGCAAATATAGAGATGAAAAAAGCCTACTTCTTAATGGAAGTAGGCGGGAAAGTAAACGTTTTACAGATCAATTATTATATATACATTTAATAATCAACAGTTTATAACAAGACCATTTTTTAGTTTTGGTAAACCGGATAGAATCATTTTTGAGACAAAGAACCAAGCATTTTTACCTCCTCCTCAAAGATATTACTATCAAGAGTGGACATTCTCTTCACTTTACTCTTATAATTATAGATTGTCTGCACAGAATAATGCAAAAATACAGCAATCTGTCCAACATCGGTAATTCCTAACCGTATCAATGCAAATATGCGTAATTCTGTATTCAGTTGATCTTTTTCCAAACGGTAGCGTTCTTCCGATTTCAACAGAGAATTAAACTCGACTACAAAATTTGGGTACAATTTAAGGAACGCTTTATCAAAGTTATGATAAAGTTCTTCAAGTTCCTTTTCAAAAGGACGGGAAGATGATTTATATAAATCATCAATTTGTCCGGTCTTGATTTTTCTATTCACATTCTTCCTGTACTCATCGAGCTTATTAATATAAACGGCACATTGATTCATAAAATACCCAACATACTTCTCCTTAATCAAATTAGCTTCGTCAAGGTTCTTATTCAACCCGACCAGTTCTTCATTCATGGCTTTAAGATGCCGCTTAGCCCGAGATACAATTTTTGTTTGTTTATATGTAAAATACAGGGTGATGGCAAGAGCTACCACAAACAAGCTAGTCAGAAATATATAGAAACGAAGATTCTGTTTTTGTTTTTCCAACCGGATTAAGTACGTGTTCTCAATAATCGGATGTATACGGGCAATGACCGTATTCTTAAAACGGGAATTATAAAAGATAGCATCATCCAACGCTACTTTTATATAATTATACGCTCTGTCTATATCTCCCTTATGATATAAATTAACTGCTAATGTCAACAAAGCCTCATTCTCTTTTACGGCTAATTTTGTATCTGTCATAGCAGCCAGCATTAGAAACTTTTCCTCCAGTATATAATTCCCTGTTAACCGATAGGCCCTTGCAAGTCCCATAGCCATCATAGCATATCCATGAGATGCCGGTTCCTGTTTATTATATATCTCTTTCAGAATCAGAAGAGCCTCTTTTGTACTCCCTTTATCTTGAAGCTTTACAGCTTTTTCTTTTCTATATTCATCCGACTGGTCAAATAAAATACTCATAACAGTATCTCGATAAGCTTCTTTTTCTGCTATATACTCATTTGAGAATCGTACATCGTCCGTGTATTTAATAAGATTCTCATAATAACGTATACGATTCCAGCAATACAAAGCTTTAAGATGATCGGGTAAATCGGCACACCTAATCGACTTAAAAATATCATTAGCTTGAATAAACAAACCTGATAAAGAATAGACAAAAGCCAACCGAAGCTGCTCTTCCAAAAGATATTCTTTATTACCAATTATTTTTGCTATATCAATATTCTCATGAATATATTGTTCCGCCGAGTCACAAACAAAAGTCTCATATTGGTGGATAATTTCTTTATTTAAATTATATATATCCTCCAATGAATTAAGACCAACCTTCTTTTTCTTCAATTCTTTTATGGTGGCTTCTTTTTTCTGGGTATATATCAAACGTTCAGAAATCACTTTGTCCAACACCTTCAACAAAGAATCATTCTCACTATCTGCATAGAGATAAAACAAGGAGTTTAGAAGGAAAAATAAAAACCAAAGTGTGCGTTTCATATTAGTATATTCTTTCTTAATCTGCAAAAAAATGTATTTTATTTGTGTAATTCGCAAAAAAGAGCATAAATCATTCTTTTTATTGCATCTTTTAACAAATAAAGATAATAGAGATTATCCTATTCTAAAACGAGATTTGTGAAACCATACTGACTAAAAAACGAATCGTAAAGAAGCGGAGTTAAAAAAAGCTTTTTTGCCACTCGGACTTTGCAAAAAGTATAAATATTAGTTCTATATTTGCAGCCGTTAAAGGAGAAAGATGAAACAAAACTTAAAATTCGGACTACTTTTAGTATTGGCTTTGCTTATCCATTGTGCAACTAACGGAGCAATGGAAGATATGTGCAAAGTTTCCTCCCCGACTTATCGGCAGGAGAAATGCTACGTGTCGCAAGATTGTCCGATACAAAATGCTTTAGAACGTCTTTACAACCTTTACGCTACCCAATCTTGTGATATGAGTCACACGGACGTCACGCATGTCCCGACAAATAAAAGCGTACTGTTGCCAGTTGCTTTTTCCGGAGAACATCACAATTCTCAAAGACCGTACCACTCTTCATCTTCTCATCCCCCAACGTGCTATTATGATCCTATCTCCTATTATATATATGGGTTAAGAAAGATAGTCATTTAGCCTACAGTACAGTAGACTCTTTTACTCGTCATTTATTACAGTTGGTTTTATTCTCCACAGGGCGAATAGACTAATTGTTTATTTCTATATAATATTCAATCTAAACAGCTATTGAATTATGAATTTTACATTTTTAGTTGTTGTTTTACTGACAGCGCTTGCTTTTGTCGGTGTAGTAGTAGCTCTTTCGCGTGCTATTTCTCCCCGTTCATACAATCTGCAAAAGTTTGAGGCTTATGAATGTGGTATACCGACACGTGGTAAATCATGGATGCAGTTTCGCGTAGGCTACTACCTGTTTGCCATCCTATTTCTTATGTTCGATGTCGAAACTGCTTTACTGTTCCCATGGGCAGTAGTTATGCACGACATGGGACCACAGGGACTTATTAGTGTTCTCTTCTTCTTTATCATTTTAGTTCTGGGTCTTGCTTATGCCTGGAGGAAAGGAGCTTTGGAATGGAAATAACCAAAAAGCCAAAAATAAAATCTATTCCGTATGATGAGTTTATCGACAATGAATCATTGGAAAAGTTGGTCAAAGAACTTAATGCAGGAGGAGCAAACGTTGCCCTCGGAGTTCTTGACGACTTTATCAACTGGGGACGCAGTAACTCACTGTGGCCGCTTACCTTTGCAACCAGTTGTTGCGGTATCGAATTTATGGCACTGGGTGCCGCGCGTTATGACATGGCCCGCTTTGGGTTTGAAGTAGCACGTGCCAGTCCGCGCCAGGCTGATATGATTATGGTATGCGGAACAATCACCAATAAAATGGCTCCGGTACTGAAACGACTCTATGACCAGATGCCCGATCCGAAGTATGTGGTTGCCGTAGGCGGATGCGCCGTCAGCGGAGGTCCTTTCAAAAAGTCTTATCACGTGGTAAACGGAGTGGACAAGATTCTTCCGGTAGATGTATATATTCCCGGATGCCCGCCACGTCCTGAAGCTTTTTATTATGGCATGATGCAATTGCAACGCAAAGTGAAAATAGAGAAGTTCTTTGGTGGAGTAAACAGAAAAGAGAAGAAACCGGATTATTTAAAAAATGAAGAATGATTCTACATTCTGTAATTTAAAGGATTTATGCAAGAAATACAATTTATAGCCCCTGCAGCGTTACACGACGAGATGCTGCGCTTGCGAAATGATAAACAGATGGACTTTCTCGAAAGCCTCACCGGTATGGACTGGGGAGTAGCCGATGAGAAAGACACTCCGGAAAAACTCCGCGGTTTAGGCGTGGTCTACCATCTGGAATCGACCATTACAGGCGAACGGATAGCACTAAAAACAGCGACAACCAACCGCGAGCTACCTGAAATTCCATCTGTCAGCGACATTTGGAAGATAGCCGACTTCTATGAACGTGAAGTTTTTGATTTTTATGGTATCACCTTCGTAGGTCATCCTGACATGCGCCGACTTTATCTGCGTAACGATTGGATAGGTTATCCAATGCGCAAAGATAATGATCCGGAAAAGGATAACCCATTGTGTATGACCAATGAAGAGACGTTTGATACGACTCAAGAAATAGAACTGAACCCCGACGGAACCATCAAAAACAAAGAGATGAAGCTGTTCGGTGAAGAAGAGTATGTAGTTAACATCGGTCCGCAACACCCTGCTACTCATGGGGTAATGCGTTTCCGTGTTTCTCTGGAAGGTGAAATCATTCGTAAGATTGATGCGAACTGCGGTTATATTCACCGGGGCATCGAGAAAATGAATGAAAGCCTTACCTACCCTCAAACATTGGCCTTGACAGACCGTCTTGACTATCTGGGTGCACACCAGAACCGCCATGCACTGTGTATGTGTATTGAAAAAGCCATGGGCGTTGAGGTTAGCGAACGTGTGAAGTATATCCGTACTATTATGGATGAATTGCAACGTATCGACTCTCACTTGCTATTCTATTCTTGTCTTGCCATGGACTTAGGAGCGTTGACGGCATTTTTCTATGGATTCCGTGACCGTGAGAAGATTCTCGACATCTTTGAAGAGACTTGTGGCGGACGTCTGATAATGAACTACAATACCATTGGCGGTGTACAGGCTGACCTTCATCCTAACTTCGTCAAACGAGTAAAAGAGTTCATTCCTTATATGAGGGGAATCATCCACGAATATCACGATATATTTACGGGTAACATCATCGCACAAAGCCGCATGAAAGGTGTCGGTGTGTTAAGCCGCGAAGATGCCATCTCTTTCGGTTGTACCGGAGGTACAGGCCGTGCTTCAGGATGGGCGTGTGACGTACGTAAACGAATGCCATACGGTGTATACGACAAAGTAGATTTCAAAGAAATTGTTTATACGGAGGGTGACTGCTTTGCCCGTTACCTAGTGCGTATGGATGAAATCATGGAAAGTCTGAACATCATCGAACAATTAATAGACAATATTCCCGAAGGACCTTATCAGGAGAAGATGAAGCCTATCATCCGTGTTCCGGAAGGCAGTTATTATGCTGCAGTAGAAGGAAGTCGTGGTGAATTTGGTGTCTTCCTTGAAAGCCAGGGTGACAAAATGCCCTACCGCCTGCACTACCGTGCTACGGGATTGCCGCTTGTTGCCGCAATCGACACCATCTGCCGGGGAACGAAGATTGCCGACTTAATTGCTATTGGCGGAACAATTGATTATGTCGTTCCGGATATTGATAGATAAAAAACAAGTATTAAGTAACAGGTATCAAGTATTAACCGACTATACAATATAAAAGGTCATTTCCTGCATGGAATTAATACTTAATACTTAAAACCTAATCATTAAAAAATATATGTTCGACTTTAGTATAGTAACAAACTGGATACATGAGCTACTACTCTCCATTATGCCGGAGGGATTAGCCATCTTTATAGAATGTGTAGCTGTCGGCGTGTGCCTCGTAGCACTATATGCCATCCTGGCTATCATATTGATCTACATGGAGCGTAAAGTTTGCGGTTTCTTCCAGTGTCGTCTTGGTCCGAACCGCGTTGGTAAATGGGGTTCTATTCAAGTGGTCTGCGACGTACTCAAGATGATGACCAAAGAAATCTTCATGCCGAAGGGTGCCGATCATTTCCTTTACAATCTCGCTCCATTCATGGTGATTATCGCCTCATTCCTGACTTTCGCTTGTATTCCTTTTAATAAAGGTGCAGCGATTCTCGACTTTAATGTGGGCGTGTTCTTCCTGCTGGCAGCTTCCAGCATTGGAGTGGTCGGTATCTTGCTGGCCGGTTGGGGTAGTAACAACAAATTCTCTTTGATCGGTGCCATGCGAAGCGGTGCACAGATTATCAGTTACGAGCTTTCGGTTGGTATGAGTATTATGACGATGGTAGTGCTGATGGGAACCATGCAATTCTCTGAAATCGTAGAAGGGCAAGCTGATGGCTGGTTCATCTTCAAGGGACATATCCCTGCGGTAATAGCTTTCATCATCTATCTGATTGCCGGAAATGCAGAATGTAACCGTGGACCGTTCGACCTTCCCGAAGCGGAAAGTGAGCTGACTGCCGGATACCACACAGAATACTCCGGTATGGGTTTCGGTTTCTTCTATCTGGCAGAATATTTGAACCTGTTTATCGTGGCCAGTGTTGCCGCCACTATCTTCCTGGGAGGCTGGATGCCGTTACACATCGTCGGGCTGGATGGATTCAACGCTGTAATGGATTATATTCCGGGCTTTATCTGGTTCTTCGCTAAAGCATTCTTCGTGGTGTTCCTTCTGATGTGGATCAAATGGACGTTCCCACGTTTACGTATCGACCAGATTCTGAATCTGGAATGGAAATATCTGGTTCCAATTTCTATGGTAAATCTATTATTAATGGCATGCTGCGTAGCTTTCGGCTTCCACTTTTGATAAATGAAAATTATGGAATATAAAGATAAAAAATATACGTACTTAGGTGGTCTGATGCATGGCATCAGTACACTGGCAACGGGTATGAAAACCAGCATCAAGGTATACTTCCGTAAGAAAGTGACCGAGCAATATCCCGAAAACCGGAAAGAGCTGAAAATGTTCGACCGTTTCCGTGGTACGCTGAATATGCCCCACAATGAGAATAATGAACATCGCTGTGTAGCTTGCGGACTGTGTCAAATGGCTTGTCCGAACGATACCATCAAAGTGACCAGCGAAACCGTCGAAACAGAAGATGGAAAGAAAAAGAAAATCCTGGCAACCTATGAATATGATTTGGGCGCCTGTATGTTCTGCCAGCTCTGTGTCAATGCTTGTCCGCACGATGCCATCACGTTCGACCAGAACTTCGAACATGCAGTCTTCGACCGGACGAAACTTGTCCTGAAATTAAATCATGACGGTAGTAAAGTAATAGAAAAGAAAAAAGAAGTTTAGATATGGGATCAACACTTGAAACAGTAGTATTCTACTTTTTGGCAGCATTTATTATTGCAATGTCCATCATGACGGTGACTACCCAACGTATCGTACGCTCGGCTACCTACCTGCTCTTCGTGCTCTTCGGCACGGCCGGTATCTATTTTTTGCTGGGTTACACCTTCCTGGGGTCTGTTCAGATAATGGTTTATGCCGGTGGTATCGTCGTTCTTTATGTATTCTCCATCCTGTTGACCAGCGGAGAAGGTGATCGCGCCGAGAAAGCAAAACGAAGTAAGCTCCTGGCCGGGCTCATTACCATGATTGCCGGTTTAGCAATTATCCTGACTATCACGTTGAAACATAATTTCATGCAGACGGCTAATCTTGCCCCGCACGAGATCAACATTCATGCTATCGGGAACGCTTTGCTTAGTAGCGACAAATACGGTTATATATTACCTTTCGAAGCTGTCAGCATCCTGTTGCTGGCTTGTATCATCGGTGGTATCATAATTGCACGTAAGAGATAAACAAGTATTAACTATCAAAATAGAGTTCGAATATGATACACATGGAATATTATCTGGTAGTTTCTACCATCATGATGTTTGCAGGAATCTATGGATTCTTTACCCGCCGGAACACACTGGCTATCCTGATTTCTGTAGAGTTAATGCTGAATGCCACGGACATCAACTTTGCCGTGTTCAACCGTTTTCTCTTTCCGGAGGGAATGGAAGGCTATTTCTTTGCACTCTTTTCCATCGCCATCTCGGCTGCGGAAACTGCAGTAGCCATCGCCATCATGATTAACATTTATCGTAATCTCCGAAGCATCCAAGTGCGCAACTTGGACGAGTTGAAGTGGTGATTTGTTTCTCACCAAGAACAAATAATAATAAATCAAGTAATAAAAATAAAACTGTATGGAACTAACAATTCTAATACTCCTTCTTCCTTTCTTCTCCTTTCTCATACTGGGAATCGGAGGTAAATGGATGTCCCACCGGACAGCGGGCACAATTGGCACGCTGATACTGGGAGCAGTAGCGGTACTATCCTACGTTACAGCTATCCAATATTTCTCGGCTCCACGACTGGAAGACGGAACATTCGCCACACTGATACCTTACAACTTCACGTGGCTTCCTTTTACAGAGACCTTACACTTTGATTTGGGCATCCTGCTCGATCCTATATCAGTAATGATGTTGATTGTTATCTCTACCGTGTCACTGATGGTACATATCTACTCTTTCAGTTACATGAAAGGTGAGGTAGGTTTTCAACGTTATTATGCTTTCCTATCCCTGTTTACCATGTCTATGCTGGGATTGGTCGTTGCGACCAACATCTTCCAGATGTACCTTTTCTGGGAACTGGTGGGGGTAAGTTCTTACCTGCTAATCGGTTTTTATTATACAAAACCGGCTGCCATCGCTGCTTCCAAGAAAGCGTTTATTGTTACTCGCTTTGCTGATTTGGGTTTCCTGATCGGTATCCTGATTTACGGATATTATGGTGGTACATTCGGATTTACCCCGGACACGGTATCCTTGATAAGCGGTGGAGCTTCTATGCTCCCGTTGGCTCTCGGATTGATGTTTGTCGGTGGTGCCGGTAAAAGTGCCATGTTCCCGTTGCATATCTGGTTGCCGGATGCAATGGAAGGTCCTACTCCGGTCAGTGCATTGATTCATGCGGCTACAATGGTCGTTGCCGGTGTATATTTGGTGGCACGTATGTTCCCGCTTTTCATTGCCTATGCACCGAATACGTTGCACATGGTTGCTTGGGTAGGTGCATTCACCGCATTCTATGCAGCAAGTGTGGCTTGCGTACAATCAGATATTAAACGCGTACTGGCTTTCTCTACCATTTCACAGATTGGTTTCATGATGGTAGCTCTGGGTGTTTGTACTTCCATGGATCCTCACGAAGGAGGTTTGGGCTACATGGCTTCCATGTTCCACCTCTTCACACATGCTATGTTTAAGGCATTGCTCTTCCTCGGTGCAGGTAGTATCATTCATGCTGTACATTCTAACGAAATGTCCGCGATGGGAGGTTTACGCAAATATATGCCGATCACTCACTGGACATTCCTGATTGCTTGTCTTGCTATTGCCGGTATTCCTCCGTTCTCGGGTTTCTTCTCGAAAGACGAAATTCTGGCTGCTTGCTTCCAATACAGCCCTGTAATGGGATGGGTAATGACAGTAATTGCTGCGATGACTGCTTTCTATATGTTCCGTCTGTACTACGGTATTTTCTGGGGCAAGGAAAACAAAGAACTCCACGCACACCACACACCACATGAAAGTCCGCTGGCTATGACTTTCCCGCTAATGTTCCTGGCAGTAGTAACTTGTGGAGCCGGATTTATTCCTTTCGGACACTTCATCAGTTCGAATGGTGAATCTTATTCTATCCATCTCGATCCGTCGGTGGCTATTACGAGCGTTGTCATTGCGATTATTTCGATTGCAATCGCTACATGGATGTACAAGAATGCCAAACAACCAGTTGCCGATTCATTGGAAAAACAGTTCAAAGGTCTGCACAAGGCTGCTTATAACCGCTTCTATATTGACGATATATACCAGTTTATCACGCATAAGATTATCTTCCGCTGCATCTCTACTCCTATCGCATGGTTCGACCGTCATGTAGTGGATGGATTCTTTGATTTCCTGGCATGGGCAACCAACACAACAAGCGACGAGATCCGTGGTTTGCAGAGCGGTCAGGTACAACAATATGCATACGTGTTCCTTTGCGGTGCACTGGCACTTATCCTACTATTAATCTTATAAAGCACAGAACGATATGAATTTCTTATCAATATTCGTACTTATCCCCTTATTGATGCTGGCCGGACTCTGGGCAGCACGAGGAATCAAAGCCATCCGGGGGGTTATGGTTACTGGCGCATCGGCACTTCTGATTGCCTCCGTCGTACTTACATTCCTGTATCTGGGAGAGCGTAGTGCCGGAAACACGGCAGAAATGCTTTTCCGTGCAGATACGCTTTGGTATGCCCCACTTCACATATCCTATTCAGTAGGTGTTGACGGAATTTCGGTAGCCATGTTGTTATTGTCCGCTGTCATTGTGTTCACCGGTACATTCGCTTCCTGGCGTCTGCAACCGCTGACAAAAGAATATTTCCTCTGGTTCACCCTATTGTCTATGGGAGTATTCGGATTCTTTATATCCGTCGATTTATTCACCATGTTCATGTTCTACGAAATCGCATTGATACCGATGTACCTGTTGATTGGTGTATGGGGATCAGGACGTAAAGAATATGCAGCCATGAAGCTGACCCTCATGTTGATGGGTGGTTCTGCCTTCCTGCTGATCGGTATTCTCGGAATCTATTTTGGTTCGGGAGCAACGACCATGAATCTTCTTGAAATCGCACAGTTGCACAACATACCTTTTGCACAGCAATGCATCTGGTTCCCGCTGACTTTCCTTGGTTTCGGTGTATTAGGTGCCCTTTTCCCGTTCCATACATGGAGCCCTGACGGTCACGCTTCTGCCCCGACTGCCGTATCTATGCTTCATGCCGGAGTATTGATGAAACTGGGAGGTTACGGATGTTTCCGTATCGCCATGTATCTGATGCCGGAAGCCGCCAACGAACTTTCCTGGATATTCCTGATATTGACAGGTATCTCTGTAGTTTACGGTGCATTCTCCGCTTGCGTACAGACCGACTTGAAATATATTAATGCTTATTCATCCGTATCTCACTGCGGACTGGTTCTTTTCGCTATTCTGATGCTGAATCAGACAGCAGCAACAGGAGCTATCCTTCAGATGCTTTCACACGGATTGATGACAGCCTTATTCTTTGCTCTTATCGGTATGATTTATGGACGTACACACACACGTGACGTTCGCGAGCTTGCCGGCTTAATGAAAGTGATGCCGTTCCTTAGTGTATGTTATGTAATTGCCGGTCTTGCCAACCTCGGTCTGCCGGGATTAAGTGGTTTTATTGCTGAAATGACTATTTTCGTCGGCTCTTTCCAGAACAACGACCAGTTCCACCGTGTACTGACTATCATCGCTTGTTCTTCGATTGTGATTACTGCAGTCTACATTCTGCGTCTGGTAGGTAAAATTCTAT
Source organism: Bacteroides ovatus (assembly GCF_001314995.1). Classification (NCBI taxonomy): domain Bacteria; kingdom Pseudomonadati; phylum Bacteroidota; class Bacteroidia; order Bacteroidales; family Bacteroidaceae; genus Bacteroides; species Bacteroides ovatus. Next base: position 5,556,694 of record NZ_CP012938.1, on the reverse strand, counting down.
ACGGAACCTGCACCAACAAACATCATCTCGAACTGACTGATGCGACTTGGGACGAACGTGTAGCCGTTATCTGCCTCATCGTTTGTGTAGCCGGACTAGGTATGGCTCCTTTCTGGGTTAGCCACATGATTGGTGAAAGTGTACTCCCCGTAGTCTCACAACTGATTCCATAACCTTTAATTTTTAATCTTTAATAATTAATTTGTAAATATGGATTATTCACAATTTCTATATATGCGAGAAGAGCTGTCGCTCATAGCTGTCCTACTGCTGCTATTTCTAGCTGACCTCTTCATGAGTCCGGATGCACACAAAAATGGTGGGAAAGCACGCCTGAACACAATGTTGCCCGTTATTCTGATGGCTATCCATACAGCTATCAACTTAATTCCGGGGACTGCTGCCGATGCATTCGGCGGTATGTATCATTATGTACCGATGCACACAGTGGTTAAATCCATCCTGAACGTCGGCACACTGATTGTTTTCCTGATGGCGCACGAATGGATGAAAAGAGAAGATACTTCATTCAAGCAAGGAGAATTCTATGTACTTACACTCTCTACCTTGTTTGGTATGTACCTCATGATTTCCGCCGGACATTTCCTGATGTTCTTCATCGGACTCGAAACAGCTTCTATTCCGATGGCAGCATTGATTGCCTTCGATAAATACCGTCACAACTCTGCCGAAGCAGGTGCCAAATACATTCTGACAGCTCTTTTCTCCAGTGCATTGCTGTTATTTGGTCTGTCCATGATCTATGGTTCTGCCGGGACTCTTTATTTCGATGACCTCCCTGCTCATATCGACGGAAATCCGTTACAGATCATGGCATTTGTATTCTTCTTCACAGGAATGGCATTCAAGTTATCACTGGTTCCGTTCCACTTATGGACAGCAGACGTTTACGAAGGTGCTCCGAGTGCAGTTACCGCTTATTTAAGTGTTATATCAAAAGGATCGGCAGCATTTGTATTATTGGCTGTCCTTATCAAAGTATTCGCTCCAATGATTAATGACTGGCAGGAAGTACTTTATTGGGTAACCATCGCTTCTATCACTATTGCAAATATATTTGCTGTCCGTCAGCAAAACCTGAAACGTTTGATGGCGTTCTCCAGTATTTCGCAAGCGGGATATATTATGTTAGGCGTTATCGGTGGTACGGCACAAGGCATGACGGCATTGGTATATTATGTATTAGTGTACGCTGCCGCCAACCTCGGAGTATTTGCCGTTATCACTATCGTGGCATTACGCAGTCAGAAATTCACGCTCGAAGATTACGCAGGACTTTATAAAACGAATCCCAAAATCGCTCTCTTGATGACTCTGTCTCTGTTCTCATTGGCAGGCATCCCTCCGTTTGCCGGATTCTTCTCTAAGTTCTTTATCTTCATGGCTGCTTTCGATGCAGGTTTCCACTTGCTGGTATTCATCGCATTGGTAAATACAGTGATTTCGTTGTATTACTATCTATTGATTGTAAAAGCAATGTATATCACTCCTTCCGACAACCCAATTCCTACTTTCCGCAGCGACCGCTGCACAAAATGGGGACTGGCACTTTGCACGCTGGGTATCATCGGACTGGGTATTGCAAGTATTGTATATCAATCCATCGATAAACTGTCGTTCGGAATTTAAACGGACTACACCTTTTCACCAAAGAAACGGTCTTGGTTTCATGTCAGTATCAATCGACATCAAAACCAAGACCGTCTCTTTTATATAAAACCCACTTTTATTAATGAGGAAGGAAGATATTCACCTGCCTCATTACCACTCTACCGGGCACAGCCCACCTCTTCCGTCACGATCACCCCGGGAATAGTAAACCAAAACCTTGATCCTTTTCCTTTTTCAGAATCAACACCAATCCGCCCACCTAATTGTTCAACGATGCTCTGACAGATAGAAAGTCCCAATCCTGTACCGTGTACAAAAGAATTAAGCTTCACGAAACGCTCAAAGATATGTGGCAACTGCTCTTTTTCAATACCGATGCCTGTATCTTCAACATAGAATTCCAATTCGCCATCTTTTAGTTTATATCCCACATGAATACTACCTTCAGAGGTAAATTTCATTGCATTGTTAACAAAGTTAGAGATCACCTGATGTATACGATTACGGTCACTAATGACATGACAAACCGGAAGGTGATTATCAAGTACCAGTTCCACCTCTCCTTTCGCTTTCATCCCCATAGAGCGGACAATATCCTCACATAACAGATTTACATCTACATCTCCGCTGGTAAACTCAAATGTACCCGCTTCAATCTTTGACAAATCGAGTATATCTGAAATTAATTGCAACAAAAGATCATTATTCTCACGTACAATCTTAATATACTCCTGACGTTCTGACAACTCTTCAGTTTCCACCAACAAATCGGAGAAACCGACAATGGCATTCAGCGGCGTACGGATTTCATGGCTCATATTGGCAAGGAAAGCACTTTTCAAACGATCCATCATCTCTGCTTTATCGCGTGCCTGAATCAATTCGGCTTCAGTCTCCTTCAATTCTGTAATGTCATAATTGATACCGATGATTTCTATTTCATTTTCCTCCGGTTTATAATTAGTGACCATCACATTACTACTCACCCAATTCCATTCATTCTTCGTTCCGGGACGACGAATACGCATCTCACCCTGAAAATGCCTTCTTTTTCCGTCTCTGACTTCATCATAAAAATCAAGGAAACGCTTACGGTCTTCAGGGTGCATATGGGTATAAACACCCACAACCTCATCCAAAAGCGTATCTTCCTCCTCACCTAAATTCTTATACCACTGTTTTATAGCATATCCTTTGCGATTCAAGAGATTCAACTTGGCATAACCAACTTTTGCATAATCGGATATCATCAGGAAGAAATTCTCAAAATCACGGATACGATTCATTGCATCAATCCGTTCGGTATTATCAATACTTATTAATATATATCCGCTGAAGTTGCCCTCATTATCATACAATTTACTAACCTTCGAATACAGTTCTATCGCATTAGAACGATTTGTCTCATAATATCCTTCCGCCTGTTCAAAAGAATAATTAAGCCTGAAATCTACCAAATCTTCATTCCGCACACGATCACGAATCCCCTGCGGCACATTCGGATTCTCAAAGAAATTAACCCCTATCACATCCGATTTATTCACTACACCGAATATTTCTAAATCCTTATTATTCAAATCTATCAAATAGCCGTCCTTATCGTAGATCTCTACTCCTGCCGGAATATTAGCAAAGATATTCTGAAAGAGCTTCTCGCTACGGTCCAATGCCCGATTAGCTTGTACCGATCCTGTAGAATCGAGGAACAAACCGACTATTTCATCTTTTCCGGGAGAATAAATAACCCAATGCGTATACCGTTCCGTTCTTGGGAAATATTCATCTTTCTCTCTATAAGAATTACTATCCAGTATTTCTTCCAGAAAATTAAGTTTTTGGAGATAGTCAGGATGCTTTTCAGATGCCAAAGAACCAATATACGACTCCAAAGGAAGCCCGAAAAAGGTTGAACTGACCTCATTCGCATCCGTCACCCGATAATCACAAGGTTTATTATTCTCGTCACGGATAATGGACATACGTATATATCCCATCGGCATAAAATGAAACAGATTATTTAGGAAAGTCTGTTCGCGGATTACCTTGTCCTTAGTTTTACGCAACTCGATACAGATATTTATAATATTTCCCAATGAGGAGAACCATTGAAAATCTTCATTACTCCAGTCATGGTAAGTCTCAACCAAATCAATCCCCATATATCCCCAAACGCGGTCGCCTGTCATCAAAGGAGTCACCATTAACGATTTGATTCCCTGAACTACAAGAATCTGATATTCATCAGGAGCCTCTTCTAATAATTGCTCCAGTGTATTTAAAATAATCGGCTTGCCCGATAATATCTGTTCACTCCACCATTTTGACTCACTGGCAGGCATGTCCTGCAGATTGTCTATCTCTGCCGATACTCCTTCAGAAACAACTTCGTAGATACAACTATGATGGGCATAAATTTCGTCGTATTCAAAAATATAAACACGACCTTTTCCATTATAAAGATTCAGAATATCTCTTAAAATATCTGCGATACAAGATTCTACTGCCTCATCACGTAGGAAACGAAGCAACGATTGCGAAACAAAATTCTGACGACAAAGCAAATCATTCACACGCCTTAATGCATCCCTTTGATCTTCTTCCTTGGGAGCCTCAACGCGCTGGATTATTCCGAAGGACTTATCACCTCCATCAACACCCGTACCCTTCTCACGAAAAGCCAGACGGGTATGCAGCCAAACCTCACCATATTTTGAATGAATCGGGAAAGTTTGTTCGTAAAAGTCCTTATGGATAGAAGAATTTGCCCGGAACTCCTGGGCAATCTGCTTGCGATAATCTTCACGTATCAGGTTTAGAAAATCCGAAGTAGAGATGGTGTCGCCGTCCAATCCCAAAAGATCAGAAAGATAATCGGAACATAAATAATATCCTGCCGTTAAATCTACTTCCCACCATCCGATTTGTGCAAGAGAAGCCATTTTTTTGTATCGCTCGTTGTCTGTTTGCATATTTTGTATCGTTGTAAAATAATAGGTTGACAAATATACGAAAAAGGTAATCACTGATACCATAAAGGAGCAAATAAAAAAGCTAAAAGAAGATTACGAAAACAAATAAATAGAATATGAGGTTGTGTCAAAACGCTGACACAGCCTTTTTTTATGCGCAAAGCCCAGACTTTCTCAAGCCCGGGCTTTGTTATTACCCAAAGTTTTCGTATCTTTAGGTATAAAGTTTTTCGTTATGGCAAAGTTACATTTTCGTCCTTACATTCCCAACCAAACCGTTCTTTTTCCACAAAGAATTGATGAAAACATAGCTGCGACCGACCCGGTCCGCATCGTGAATGCTGTTATTGACAATCTCAATCTTGAGAGTTTCAAGAAGCTTTATAAGGAAACGGGCCGTTGTCCTTATCATCCTAAAATGATGCTTAAGGTGATAATCTACGCCTACATGAATAATATCTATTCTTGCCGTAAAATAGAGAAGCACCTCCTTCGTGACATTCATTATATTTGGCTTGCCGGTAATGAGCATCCGGATTTTATCACGATCAACCGTTTTCGTAACCGTGTAAAGGAGGAAATAAATAATGTATTTACCCAGTTGGTTCTTGTCCTTGCCGATAAAGGTTTCATCAGCCTTGATGTGGAGTATATCGACGGCACCAAGATTGAATCCAAAGCCAACAAATATACTTTTGTCTGGCGCAAGACAGTCGAACGGAACCGTACGAGACTAATGGATAAAATCCGTATTCTCTTGGAACAGGTGGATGAAGCCATTGCACAGGAGAACTCTATAAAAGACACATCCGTGGAGTTTACTCCCTGCAGGCTCTCTGACATAGTGGATGAACTTAAAGAAGCCCTGGAACGCCAGCCTGCAACAAAGGATAAGGAAGAAAAGAAAGCCCTGCGCAAAAAGAAGAAGCAGGTCATGGAACTTGAAGGGTATCGTGACAAGCTGATAGAATACGACAATCACCTTGATACCCTTGGAGAACGTAACTCCTATTCCAAGACCGATCCTGGTGCCACATTCATGCGCATGAAAGAAGATGCCATGAAGAACGGGCAGACCAAACCCGGATATAATCTGCAAATAGGTACTGAAAACCAATTCATCACAGACTTCCGTCTGTTTCCCAACCCTACCGATACACTGACCCTCATACCTTTTTTCCACTCTTTCCAGTACCGCTATAACCGTTTACCGAATATCTGTGTGGCAGACTCCGGTTACGGTTCGGAAGAAAATTACCGGTTCATGCAGGAGAATGGGATAGAAGCCTTCATCAAGTATAATTACTTCCATAAAGAACAGCGTCCTCGTTATACTCCCAACCCATTCCATGCCGAAAGTCTCCATTACAATGCCCAAGAGGATTATTACGTTTGTCCTATGGGACAGCACATGAACCGTATAGGAACCAAACGTGACAAGACAGCGAGCGGATACATCATCGAAAGTGCCCGGTATAAAGCAAAAAGATGCGAAGGTTGCCCTTTGCGTGGCAGTTGTTTTAAAGCTCGGGGGAACCGTATTATAGAAGTCAACCACCGATTAAATCAATACAAACGGCAGGCACGGGAAAGGTTGCTCTCAGAAGAAGGTATCAAGCATAGAGGCAGGAGGTGTATAGAACCAGAGGCTGTGTTTGGACAAATGAAATACAACATGGCATACAGAAGATTCCGGCATGTGGGAGAAGACAAGGTTACAATGGACTTTGCTTTCTTTGCTATAGCCTTTAATATCAAAAAAATGTGTGCTAAACTGATAAAAGAAGGAAAGGGGCTCATTACAGTTGCCAAATATATGTTTATGGGACTATTTATAACCCGATATAATTGGAATATAGCAACTTGTTGCCAAATGCATGAGGAAAAAGCAGCATAGCCAAAAGAAAATATAGCAGAACTGTAAAATATAAAAGAGGTTGTGCCAACGTTTTGACACAACCTCATACCTCCTATTAAAAAAGATACACTTTGCTACTCTATATCTTATTTATAAGGAAGAGAAATTATATCCGCTCCAAGTGAACAGGGATGCATCTGCACCTGTATTCGTAGTTGGCTCGGTAAATGTATTCAATGTACCGTTCAGCTTATTCTTAAAGTTCAATGTATGGGTGATGCTGATGCTGGAAGCAGCATTTCCTGCACCTTTACTGTCATTCATATCAATCAAATCGATTGTACCGCCTGAACCTTTGACAAAGGCATTGGTGATCGTAGCTTTTGCTCCACGACGGATTTTAATCACATCTTGCATACGGTCTACATTATCCGTTGTATTGGCAGCATTATTTACGATTGTCATATTTTCAACCGTAAAATCCGACTGACGTAAATGATCCGAATAGTCACCATCCAAGTTACCATCTGCTTCAATGCCGCGCGGATCTGCTTCCGTACTGGTATAACCGCTTTCCCAAACGCCATAGCAGTTTTTCAATTTACCGGAATATCCTTGAGTGAAGTCGAACATGTCATCATCCGGGTTCACAGCCAACAAGTTGGTTACATTCACCGTACCGCCAAAGAATTCGACGGCATCATCCGCGCTCTCAAGAATGTAGATATTCTCAATCTTGGTACCGTTTCCAACACCGTTCAGTGTCAATCCGTTGTGCTCGATATCGGCAGTAGAGCGGGCACCGGCATAGCAGATTTTCACATAAGTCAGTGAACCGGAATTGTCATTATCGACATTACCACCGTATTTATAGTTGTTGTCGATTTCCGTCAGACCTGTATCACTCTTATTGGCGTTCGAACCGGAAATCGGAGCTTTACCATTGATAATGATTCCTCCCCAATAGCCGGATGTAGGGGTTGTTGAATTGGCAGTGAAAACAATCGGTTTATCAGCTGTACCGTCAGCATAAAGTTTACCGCCCTGTGCTACCAGCAGATAACTGCTGAAACCTTCGCGAGCCTTAATCGTTGTTCCGGCAGGGATATTCAGACGGCCTCCATTTTCAATGACTACCGTTCCGTTCAGAATATATTCCTTAGCTTCCAGTGTCTGTTCTCCGGTCAGCGTGCCGGACAGGATATTTTCGCCCACAACAATAGAGCTACCGGTCCCACCGTTGTTTCCACCATCTCCGTTACCATCACCGTCTCCGTCACTATCACTGCTACATGCAGTCAATGTAAGTGCTGTTGCCATAACGGCAAACGTCATAAAGTTCACAAACAATCTTTTCATTTTGCTTTCATTATTAGTTAATAATCTTATTTCATCACCCGGCTTAGAATGTACACGACACTCCCAGGCTTATATTTATTCCTTTCTTATAATCATTCAATATCACCTTTTCCCCGTTTTCGTTCGCTTTGCGACTTAACTTATAAGAGGAATTCAGCAGGTTGCGGGCTTTCAGGTTAAAGGAAAGATGCTTGTTCAGTTTGGCTTGGGACACAAAATCCAGGGTCAGTACTCCCTGCTCCATTATATCCTGATAGCCCTGTGTGCCAATGGTATATATTTTATCACTCACATAATTAAGTACCAATGTATTGACAAAACTGCGTTCTCCTTTCGTGAAGTTATGCGAGAGGTCGAAATTGACAATCCACGGTGCGGCTCCTTCCAGTTGCGAACCGGTGGTAACCGTTGCCAAAGGCATTTTTGCATTCGTGTAGATATAAGAGCCATTCAATCCCAAAGAGAGTTTATTCATTCCGTGCGCAGCATTACTCACCGGACGGACAAACAGATTCTTACGTATTTCTACTTCCACTCCTGCCACGGTTGCCTTATCCGCTATATTCTCATAAGAAAGATAACCTCCGGCGCTTGCCACTTCGATGCGGGATATCGGATTCTTAATCAATTTATAGAAAGCTGTGAGAGAAATCAACTCGGTCGGAGTGGGATTAAAGTCCCACTTCAGATCAAGGTTATAATGATCCGAAGGTTTCAGATTGGGGTTACCCTGACTGTTGAAGTTCACGCCGACATAACGGTAAGGAGATATTTCCTTTGCCTGCGGAAGCGTATATGTTTTACTAGCTCCCAGACGAAGCGAGTTTTTATCATTCAGATTGTATTTGAGATTCAAGCTGGGCAGGAAATAATCTTTTTGGATGGTATTGTTTCCTTTAGAGCCTCCACGATTCACATTGTAATCCACTTCAATATCTACTTTGTCGTATTTCATTCCCAGATTCACAATCCAACGGGGAGTAAACTGGTAGGTAGCCTCGGCATAAGCGGAATGGATATTCTTTTTTACGGTATATTCATCTAAGTTCTTTTGTATCTTGAACCAGTCGGAAGCAAAGTTTTCCTGATTATAATAATCGTCAAGCGAGAAGTCGTCCAAAGAAGGGAGGGTAGAAACATGTCCTACGGTCAGGTTATATTCCGTAGCTTTGAAGTTATCATCTACGAATCGGCCTGTATATCCAAAACGGACATTCGAAATTTCTTCTATATTATCTTTCAGACGATAGACCAAGCCCGCTTTTACATTCAAGTCGTCTTCATCTAAAGTTGAGAAGTAGCGCTGTTGTGAGTTGCCCCTTAGCAACGTATAGCCGTCTTCCGCTTTAGTCAGGTTATTGATACGACGATCCGGTTCATACCCTTTCACCATATTATAGGAAGCACCTGCATCAAGACTTAATGATTTGGTCAATCCCCAGTTAGTCATCAGTTGGTTAACGATCAGCATATTGTCATTCGTTTGTTGGCGACGGGTGAATCCGAGGTTTTCATAGTCGTCACTAAAAATCGAGTTCTTGCCGTTGTAATCGCCCACCGACTGGGTATTGGCATGAATCATCATCAAATTATAACTGATGTGATGACGATTCTGCATATCGAAATCCACATTGGCAAGTGCCAGCTGACTGATATTCTCCGCATACTTCTTTCCATTCATATCTTTGTAGACCGTACCGCTGGTAGTTGTATTACGTATGATTTCATCCGTATACTGATAGTCCGTCGTATGTCCGGCGGTCAGGAAGAAAGAAAGCGGATTTTTGTCTTTTCCGACATAGAATCGTTTACCTCCGGAAATACTGTAACTCCGGTTAATTTGAAAATGTTGAGCGGAAGGGTCTAACTTATTTCTGAAGTTCCATGAGTTTTCATCGGCAGGTTCGGTACGATTGGCAAAGCCCATGAAGTTCACTCCATCCTGTTTCAGAAAATCGGCTGCTACCGTTTGTGTATTCAAGCCACCGGAAATGCCGAATCCCAGATTACCGCTACCAATTAGTTCTTTGGATACAATATCAATGGTTGCCCCTCCGACATCGCTGCTGCCTCCCGCGTTGAATGCTTTATTTACGCCTACGGACTGAATAATATCCGTACCGAAGAAATCAAGAGAGATATTCTTATATTCCGGATCTTCGGAAGGAAGAGCAAATCCATTAAAAGTAGTTGCATTGTACCGGTCACCCAATCCACGGACAAAGACATTTTTCACTCCGTCTTGTTTAGACACTCCGGCAACTTTCGTCACAGCACCTTCTGCATCCGAAACACCCTTGCGGGAAAGCTCCCTGACACCAACAGATTGTACGGCAATGACTGCTTTTTGCTGTTCGAGCAACAGCATATTCTCATTTTCCCTATTCTTCTTAGCTACAACCACCACATCGGCAAGTTCCTGTGCATCGGTTTCCAACTCCAGATTCAGTATCACCAGTTTTCCATTCTCCACACGCACTTTACGGCGCACTTCCGTTTTGTAGCCTACATATTTAATCTCAATATCATACATACCTTCCAACACGCCCATGCTGTTCAATTCGAAATTACCCTCCATATCGGTCACTGCTCCGGCTTGAGTTCCGAGCAAACGTATCGTAGCTCCTATCAAAGGTTCCTTGGATAGTTTGTCTTTCACAGCTCCTTTAATCTTAATATTGGCAGCCAATGCAGGAAGTACACACAACAGGCAAAAGAAGGCCGCCACTGAAAATCGGATAAGAAATAGTTTTTTCATCTAACTTTGCTCTACGTTTTAATTACGCTGGCAAAGATAGAGGGTGGGCATTACAACTATAAGACGAAATAAATACAATCTATTGAAAGAGTCGTTGCAAGATGATGACAAGATGTTACAAACGTATTATCAATTACTTACGCTATTAGTTCAACTTGTTTATAAGCAAATTTAAGACCGGAACTTCACTCTTTTATCTCTCATTATGCATAAAATTAATCGTCTGACAGTTGTGAGAAGGTGAAAATTTTGGCTGATAGTGTATTTCCACCCGCTTGTCGTCAAAGATATGTTTCATCGCTTTTCAATGCATTACGCAAAGAAACACCGATAGCTCCTTTCCCACTAAGTATATATCCAACGTTGGACTTTCTTAAAAAAAGAACAGGCATAATTGACTTGAAACTAAATATCATTATCTTTGTGTATGTTTCACGCTAAAAACAGATATGCGTCATGGAAGAGAATTTCAGAAGATATCCGATAGGAATACAGAACTTTGAAGATTTACGCAATAATGATTGTGTCTATGTTGATAAAACGGAATTGATTTATCGTTTGACTCATACAAATAAAGTCTATTTTCTAAGTCGTCCCCGACGCTTTGGGAAAAGTTTGCTAGTTTCTACACTAGAGGCTTATTTCCTGGGAAAAAAAGAACTGTTTCAGGGCTTGGCTATGGAGACTCTGGAAAAGGATTGGACGGTTTATCCGGTATTACACTTTGATTTTAGTGTGAGTAAATATATAACCGCTGATATGCTGTCAGCCGTTATTAACCGCCAATTGCTTTTATGGGAGAAAATTTATCAACGGGAAGAAGGAGAAACGACTTTCAGTTTACGTTTTGAAGGAATTATTCGTCGTGCTTACAAACAGACGGGTAAACAGGTGGTGGTATTAATAGATGAGTATGACTCACCAATGCTGGACAGCAATCATAATGATGAAGTTCAAAAGGAAATACGTAATATCATGCGGGATTTCTTTAGTCCACTGAAAGCCCAGGGACAGTATCTTCGCTTCTTATTATTGACAGGTATCAGCAAATTCAGCCAAATGAGTATCTTCAGCGAGTTGAATAACTTGCAGAATATCAGCATGAGGGATGATTACAGTGCCATCTGTGGCATCACCGAACAAGAACTGCGCACGCAATTGCAAATTGATATTGAACAAATGGCCCAAGCCAACAAGGAAACATATGAGGAAGCCTGTGTACATTTGAAACAACAATATGACGGCTATCATTTCAGTGAGAACAGTGAAGATATTTATAATCCATTCAGTTTGTTCAATGCATTCGCACAGAAGAAGTATGCCAATTTTTGGTTTTCGACCGGTACTCCCACTTTCCTGATAGATATTCTGCAAGAAAGCGATTTTGATATCCGGGAACTGGATAACACGACCGCCACCGCCGAACAGTTTGATGCGCCCAGCAATAGAATCACCGATCCTCTTCCGGTGCTCTACCAAAGCGGTTATCTCACAATTAAGGGATATGATCCGGATTTCCAACTGTATACACTGGCTTATCCCAACAAGGAAGTAAGAAAAGGATTTATCGAATCGCTGATGCCCGCTTATGTGCATCTGCCTGCACGAGAGAATACATTTTATGTAGTGTCCTTTATTAAAGACTTGCGTATCGGTCATTTAGAGGAGTGTCTGGAAAGACTGAAATCTTTCTTTGCATCTATCCCGAATAAACTGAACAACAAGGAGGAGAAACATTACCAAACAATCTTTTATCTGTTTTTCCGGCTGATGGGACAGTATATAGATGTGGAAGTGGATACAGCCATCGGAAGAGCAGACGCGGTTGTGAAACTTCAAGATACCATCTATGTTTTTGAATTTAAAGTAGATGGTACACCCGAAGAAGCATTAGCGCAGATTAACAGCAAGGGGTATGCTATTCCGTATCAGGCGGATCACAGGAAAATAGTTAAAGTAGGTGTAAACTTTGACAGCGCCACACGAACGATTGGTGAGTGGAAGATAGAACTCGGGAGTTAATCACCGAGTTCATAAAAGAAAATGCGCTAAATCAGTTTCTTTTTCTTCCGATAGTTCTCACGAAACTCTTTGGGCGAACAACTCTTTTTCTTCTTGAAGATCCGGTTGAAATTGGAAAGGTTATTAAAACCGCACTCATAACAAATCTCGGCGATAGACATCGTAGAATCTACCAGCAACCGGGAAGCAAAGCCTAGCCGAATATCAATGATATAATCGGAAAGATTCTTGCCTGTACGCAGTTTGAAGAAGCGGCTGAATGACACATCCGTCATCCCCACCATATCGGCCAACTGCCCCAGACGTATTTCTTCCTGATAATGTGTATTGATGTACTCCTGCACTTTCTGCACACGCCGGCTGTCCGAATGAATATCTATCTTGGCAAAAGACGAACTGGACAAGGTACGCGCTTCTTCTTCAAAGAGAGAAAGTTCATACAGGATCGTCATAAACTTAATGACCGCATAAAATCCCTGTTTTTCGGAAGCAAGCGTATCCAACAACGGATATATTTTGAGTATGGCAGACATCGGGAAACAAAGCCCTTTTTGTGCTTTATCCAGCATCCGGCGGATAGAGTCGAACTGATTCTTATTGATAAAGCTCTTGAAGAAAAGATCGGAAGAAAACTGAATCGTAATCTCCCGTATCTCTTTCGAACGGCACTCGTTCTGTTCCCAGACGTGCTCCAAGTCTTTTCCTGTTATCAACACCAAATCATAATCACCTATCACTTCGGAAGAGTCTCCTACAATCCGCCTTACTCCGGCAGCCTTTTCGGTGAAGTTCAATTCAAACTCGGAGTGGTTGTGTATAGGATAAGTGAATTCCGTTTTATAACGTTCCGCAATGTAAAAGCAATCCTTATCTGACAAAGGAGTGATTTCACGGATAATCTGGTTGGATAACGGTGTAGTCATAGTAATTACAATTTATAAACGTTTTATCGTTTGATTAGTTTTCTATCTTTACCCCTATCCGATGCAGGTCTGCCCCCGACGGGTTTTGGAAGACACGCAAGTCGAATTCGGGAATAATGGCAAGCACATGATCGAAAACATCTGCCTGTATGCCTTCGTAGGCAACCCATACTTTATTGGCAGAAAAGAAATAAAGTTCCAATGGGATACCGGTTTCAGTAGGCTGAAGCTGACGTACCATACAGGTCAGGTCTTGGTTGACGGTAGGCAGATTCTTCAGATAGTTAGTCAGATAGGCACGGAAAACTCCCAGGTTTGTTTGCCGGCGTCCATTCACTAACACAGAGTTGTCGATATGATGTTCCTTATTATATTCTTCCACTACCTTTTCCGTTTCATCCACATAGTCTTTCAACAGTTGTATCTTCCGGTATTTTGCCAACATCTCCGGTGTACAGAAATGCACACTGGTCATGTCTATATTGATGGAACGTTTCACACGACGTCCGCCGGATTCCTGCATTCCCTGCCAGTTTTGGAAAGAATCACTAATCAATAGATAAGGAGGAATGGTGGTGATAGTATTGTCGAAGTTACGTACTTTTACGGTATTCAATGTTACTTCTATCACTGTACCGTCCGCACCGTATTTCGGCATCGTGATCCAATCACCCACCTTCAGCATATTATTGGCAGAAAGCTGGATGCCGGAGACAAATCCCATGATACTATCTTTGAAAACCAACATCAGAACCGCAGCAGAAGCTCCCAATCCGGTCAGCAACACCACCGGACTCTGCTTTATCAGAATACTGATAATGATGATAGCTCCTATAAAGAAGAGAATGACTTGTGCTGTCTGCAAAAGCCCCTTCAAAGGTTTGTCTTTATATTGCTCACGCGCGCTATATACCAGATACACAGCCGTGAACAAAGCACTGACGAAGCGAAGAAAGACTGCAAGGATATAAATCATGCAAAGTCTTCGAAGAAAATCAAGCAAAGCAGAGTCTGCATGTTCGGGAAAAGCAATAGGAATAGATATATAGATCAATATAGGTGCCACCATCCTGCTGATATTCACCATTACTTTATCATTAAATACAATATCATCCCAAGTGGCCTTCGTCTGTTTCACCAATTTGGATACGGTACGCAGAATAATCTTGCGGCAAATCAGATTGGCAAGTAATGCTATTCCAATAATAAACAATAAGATGATAAAGTTATCAATCTTATCAGCCATAGCTTCATCCACTCCCATCGAGAGCAAAGCATGATTCACTTCTTGCATCACCACATTACCTGCTTCTTCCGGTTGCCCGTTTGCTAATGCCACACTCACTGTATCAACCACTTCTTTTACTTCTTTCATAAGCAATCGTCTCTCTCTTTTTTAGTTTTTCTTTTATTTATGATCTCTGTTTCTTTTCTTCTTTATTCTTTCCTTCTTCCAAATATTCACTGATATCCTGCCGTAGCCAATCATAATGGAAGAGTCTTTTGTAGGCTACATTCTTCTTGAGCATGATTTCTACGTTCACCTGGCTGTTCTGATAACAAGTCAGTTCGTTTCTGAACTGTTCATTGTGTTCGGCCAACCGCTTGATTTCCTGTTCCCGTTCACGGCGCAATACGGTGCAGACCGGAATCAGTAGTTTCATTACCACATTATCCATCACATGGTGTCCCTGCATATACAAGTAAGTGTTTTCCGGCACCAAGCCCAGCTCTTTAAATTCAGTCCGCAATCCATTCACCTGATTGATGTTATGGGGGAATTTCTTTTTCAACTCTGCCAACTTCTGATTAACCCGTTGTTGAAGGGATTCCAAGCTCTTTTCCGGATGCCGGAGATTAATCTCGCGCAAAGAAGTATAAGTATGGAAATCGTACATGGGGAAAGTGTAAGTATCCCGTTGGCGATAGAACCATACGTTCCAGAGGAAAAGCGGATATACTATTTCAGAGTACTTCTTCAGGTAGAAGTTGAAATCTAAAATGGAACGGTCATTCAACGTAGCCTGCACACATACTTCGTGAAGGCTTTCGGCAAAACAATGATAGTTTTCAATAGCATAGGTATAAGTCTGAAAAATATACCTGTTCCGGTTGATTTTACGGGAAGTATTGGTAGCTCCCTGCAACAGGAAATCATAGTCACTGTCCACACAGGCAATCAGACTTCTCCCCAATTCGGCTGTATTCAGCGTGTTCATGAGTACCATCTTTTTTCCTTTTGCCAGGGAGGTGGCCGAAGGAAGCATCACTTGGAAATAGTGTTCGTCGTCTTCAAACTCTTCAAGCAATGTGCGCCAGAAAGCGATGTCGTCATAGCTTTCTACGTAAGCGATGATACGTCGGCGGGCTTTCTTCGGATAAAGCTTATGGGCGGCATTGAAATAAGAAGAAGTCAGATTATCTCGTAGTGAAGTTGCCATTTGTTCTATTACAGGTTACGAATTACAAATTACAGTTGGGAGAATCCTTGTCGAGCTTGTGCCCTACGGTGGTAGATATATCGCTTACTTCTGTCACGGCATCCAGCCAGCCTTCCATAATGACGGCAGGCGAATGGGTAGTCAGGATAATCTGCACATTCGGATTCAGTTCACGTATCATAGCAATCAGTTTCTGCTGCCATTCTATATGAAGGGAGGCTTCCGGCTCATCCATAAACAATACACAATGGCTGTTGTCCTGCACGAGTACGGTCAGCAGGATAACCAGCATTTGCTTTTCACCGGACGACAGTTTATAAGGGAATAATAGGTCGCCATCCTGATAGAAAGCGATATCGTTCCGTTTCCTGTCTATCTTTTTGCGTGTATAGCTGAACAGTTCGTCAATCATATCCTGAAAACGACGTTTGGCTACAGATAATGTAGCTGCTTTACGACGCTCTTCTTCATCAATGCTGGAAAGCATTTCAATCATCTTATTACCAATGTTGACCTGATAATCGAGGTAACGGCGTTGCAAGAGATAGAGCTGCCAGTCCAGTTCAGACTTTACATTCTTGTCGGCCATGCGGGCTGTGAAGTCACCCATAATCAGGGGACGGTCGTAGCTCCGGATGACGTCATAAGGAATATAGGTTGCCTGGGGATTGTCGAAAAAGAGACGCACTCCGTTCTTCTCGTCACTTTTCATTTCACCGGAAAGTTCTTCGAGGTATCCCACCGAACGGTTCAGAATGGTAGTCTTCCCCACTCCGTTGATGCCGGAGAGGATGTTCACATCGGGACGCAAATCCCATCCTATATTAAAGCGTTCCCATAGTCCGTGTATCTCGATACGACGGATATAATTGGCTTGTTGTTCCATAATATTCAAGTTTAATCAAGGCAAATATAAACAAATCATACGATAAAAGACTACCTTTGCAACCGTTTTCTCTATTTGATTGTTAATGATATCAGAGATATGGTAAAATAAATAGTATCAACATGGACAAAAGTAAGAACCTGTATGGTCATTTGTTTGCGCTTACAGCAAACGTTATGTGGGGATTAATGTCTCCCATCGGTAAGTCGGCTCTTCAAGAGTTTTCTCCAATTTCTGTAACTACGTTCCGCATGGTGGGGGCAGCAGCCGCTTTCTGGATCCTTTCCATGTTTTGCAAACAGGAACATGTGAATCATCAAGATATGCTGAAAATCTTCTTTGCTTCACTGTTTGCACTAGTATTCAATCAAGGAGTGTTCATCTTCGGGCTTTCTATGACTTCTCCTATTGATGCTTCTATCGTAACTACCACTCTACCGATTGTAACAATGGTTGTAGCGGCCATTTACTTGAAAGAACCTATTACCAATAAGAAAGTACTGGGGATTTTTGTAGGTGCGATGGGAGCACTTATTCTCATTATGAGCAGCCAGGCAGGAAGCAACGGAAATGGAAGCCTGATTGGTGACTTACTTTGTCTCGTTGCACAAATCAGTTTCTCCATATACCTGACTGTATTCAAGGGATTGTCTCAACGATATTCGGCAGTAACGATTAATAAATGGATGTTCATATATGCTTCAATGTGTTACATTCCGTTCTCCTATTATGATATTTCTACGATTCAATGGACTTCTGTTTCCACTGTCGCCATTCTACAGGTACTTTATGTCGTATTAGGAGGTAGTTTCCTCGCATATCTCTGCATTATGACTGCGCAGAGGCTGCTCCGTCCTACGGTAGTCAGTATGTACAATTATATGCAACCCATCGTGGCTACGATTGCAGCAATCGCGATGGGTATCGGAAGTTTCGGCTGGGAGAAAGGGATTGCTATCGCACTTGTATTCCTGGGAGTATATATTGTAACTCAAAGTAAATCGAGAGCTGATCTTGAAAAAGCAGAAAAGCCTCATTAATAGTACAAGCGGGTAGAAAGACTGACGTTTCCTACCCGCTTATGCTAAATGTATTCTTTAAGAATCAGAATCTTATTATCATTTAAAGTCTCATTTCAAATCCTCAAAATAAGTATCGAGCAAGCTTCTTGCAGCTATAAACGAAGTCAGGTTACCTTTCAATACCTGCTGTTCTTTTTCTAAGAGCATCGCTTCAATCTTCGGATTATGATAAAAGCTGTCACGAAGTTGTTCATTGATGCTTTCATACATCCAGTATTTACTTTGTTCGTTGCGGCGATATTCAAAATAGCCGTTTTCTTTCACAAAGTCAATGTATTCGTAAATCATGTCCCAGACCTCCTTCACTCCCAGGTTATAAAAACCGGAGTAAGTCAATACTTTGGGAATCCATCCGGATTCAGGTGCAGGAAACAGATGCAATGCATTACGGAATTGAGTGGCAGCCAACTTGGCACGTTCCAGATTATCTCCATCGGCCTTATTGATAACGATACCATCCGCCATCTCCATAATACCACGCTTAATCCCTTGCAGTTCATCGCCCGTACCGGACAACTGAATCAACAGGAAAAAATCAACCATCGAGTGAACAGCCGTTTCGCTTTGTCCCACTCCTACGGTCTCCACAAAAATCTTATCGAATCCGGCAGCTTCACAAAGAATAATCGTCTCACGTGTTTTGCGTGCCACTCCTCCCAAAGAACCGGCTGACGGACTAGGGCGGATAAACGATTTAGGATGCACGGAAAGCTGCTCCATACGCGTTTTATCCCCTAAGATACTGCCTTTACTACGCTCACTACTAGGGTCGATGGCCAATACCGCCAGTTTGCCCCCCTTTTCGAGTACATGCAGACCGAATACATCTATCGACGTACTCTTTCCTGCACCGGGAACGCCGCTGATACCAATCCGAATCGAATTACCGGAAAATGGCAGACACTTCTCTATGATTTCCTGTGAAACAGCCTGATGTTCAGGCTTTACGCTTTCAACCAATGTCACAGCCTGACTCAATATGGTGACATCACCTTTTACGATACCTTCTACAAACTCTGCTACTGAAAGTTGGCGTTTCTTAGGTTTCCGCTTTAAGTAGGGATTCACAGATGAGGGTTGCTCAATGCCTTTATTGACAACAAGCCCCTTATATTCTTCACTATTTTCAGGATGTTCCATAATCATAGGATTTAGCGTTTGATATTGATTTCAACTTTCGGGCGTAACGGATCATTTGTTATCATCAGGATACGTAAATGATGCTTCTTATTACCTACGTCACGCTTACGAATAGTTACTTTGAGCTTCGTCATTCCATCCGGAGGAAGGACTGTCTTCTTCAGGCTCACTCCTACCGATGAATTGAATACCTGCAACTTACTGATGACTAACGGAGTCTTTCCGGAATTGGCTATCAATATATCATGGCTTACCTTATTCTTCTTTATCAACGGGATACTAAGATCAATATCCGTTTCCGAAATGTGCATGGCAGGAGCGTTCAAAGAATCTTTTTCCGTCATACGAGAGAAGTCGGGAAGAAGAATGGCCGAAACCGGTATTTCATTATCTTCGCTCACCTTATCACCGGAGAAACGAGAAAGGTAGACAGAAGTCTGTGTCAATCCGTAATCTTTTAGCTGGCTCGCATCCAGCGTCAGTTTGATAGTTCCTTTCTTGCCTTTCAACAAGACTTTGGGTTCCGCTTCCATTTTCAGATAAGGAGGCAGATGCATCAATACCGGTTCGTAAGGACGATCCGAAAGATTGGCGATATCAAAGGTCAATGAAGGCTGCTGTCCGCGATAGACATCGGGGAAAGCAAACTCATCACGATCTAAACGAATATTTCCAATTGTATAAGGAAGTAGCTTTGTATAATCTTTTATTTCCTGCACTACTTCACCGGTAAACTTCAGATAGACCAAGCTCGGACTGGCATTGCTATATATTCCTATCGACTTTTCAAAATGTCCTAACGCTTTTGCGTCAAAAGAAGCTTTTACTACTCCTTTTCCTCCCGGGGCAATCGGTTCTTTGGTCCAGTCGGCCACGGCACAGGCACAAGAGGTTGTGACGTTGGTCAGTACCAATGGCTGGTTTCCCGTGTTAGTGATGGTATATTCCACTGTCACCGGACGTTTCCACTCAATTTGTCCGAAGTTATGTGTCTCTTTATTTGAAGAGATACGAGGTTGGGCAACGGCTGCCAAAGCGACAGTAAGTAAAGATAATATAGATAGTAAACTACGTTTCATGCGATATTTTTTATTTTGGTGCACAAATGTAGGGGTTTTAGATGAGTTTTTCACCACAGATTACACAGATTAACACAGATTGGGAAAAGACTTTACTTAATAGCAGTCCTTGTAAGCCCCTGTTTATAAGAAAAAAGTTCCTCACCGACGAAGGATGCCTTCCTCGGTGAGGAACACCCTCTTCATCGGTGAGGAACGCCTCGCTCGTCGGTGAGAATAAAAATCCCCTGCCGGAACTATTTAATAATAATTGTCATCGAAGCAGAATGCGAAGCGTATTCCGGTGCATAAGCACACTGCATAGTTGCCAAACCAGTTTCGTAAGTTCCTGCACGACTGACACGGTAACTATATTCCAACACGTATACACCCTTTCCTAAATGATCGAAGAAGAAATTAGTCGATGCATCTTTGATGTCTACGTAATAGCCAAGCCCGTTGTTCCAACGATAACCGGAGATACTGCCGATCGGTTCGAAACAAGCGCCCCGCTGATCTTTCAACTGTACAAAGTCCATCGGACGGTCTACGCGGATGCTCAAACGGGAAACGACTTTATCACCTACCTGAAGAACCGTTTTGGCAGTAATAGGCTGTAATTGAGGCACGTTATTCATCGTACGCTCCACATACAACTGTTTCTCAACATTCAGGTCGCCGCCCTGTTGTTTCACATCACTGACAGGAGATTCAAATTCTGCATACACAGCTCCCCAAGCAATACCCGGATTTCTCTTTTCCACTTCAATCTTGCGGGCATCCACCACATTCTTCTGTGTGAAAGAACGTTTGATATATCCCAATCCAGGAACAGTCGTTTTACTTGGACTAACAGTTTCCAGCACTTCATTAGCAATCACAATCCGTACATCTCCCTGATTGTCGAGTAAATTAGCGCCCTTCATCAGCAATGCAAATACCGCATCGGCAGTAGCTACCGGAGAATTCCACTGTTGTGTCTGCTTTTGCTTCAACAACCAAAGTTTCATTTCTTCCACTGTATCGGTATTGCCACCTGTCTGTTCCAGCGCTTCCATCACATCTACATGAGCCTGCATCTGCATTCCGCCCCATGTATATGGATTCTCGTTGAAAGCAAAGAACATTCCCTGTTCATCTGTCTTCGTCAGATGTTCTTTCAGAGAAGCGACAAATTCCTGCGCTTCCTTCTTGCGTCCGGCTTTATCAAGCACAATGGCGGCAATCGCTTTTGTATCCATCGAAGGAGAAGTCAGCAATTCTCCTACCTTAGAAAGATAATAGGTATAAGCCGCTTTATTGGCTGCGGGTACCTGCTCTCCCGAAATAGCGATGAGATACAAATATTGCAGAATACTGCCCGAAACGCCAGTAAACTTCACACCGTCTTTCTGTGCTTTCAGGATTTCCTTATACTCGTCCAAAGCTGATTGATGAAGGTAAGCGAAAGCCTTCTGTTGCAAGGAAAGAGCCGATCCGCTTAATTTCTCACCTGTCAGCATAGCCAGACGGGCATTCAGTTCGGCGATATAGGTAGTTACAGATCGACTCCCGTTCATTCCTTTATACCAGGACCATGCCCCATTTGAGTTCTGTAACTCCTGCAATCGAGTCAAAGCTGCGATATTATTACTACGGATGTTATTCAAATCAAACAAGGTGGCGATGCGCTCTTTCTGTTGCTCTTCCGTCTGTGCTTCGAGTACCCAGGGAGACTCGGACAAAATGATATTCTTCACTTCCTGATTCTTTTGCAGATTGCTCAAGAACGTTTCTTTCGTACCTCCTTGCAGTTTCCAACTTTCAAATACCGCTTTGATCTTCGGCTGACTGTTCATGATAAACGAAGCCAATGTATTGGCATAGTAGGCAGTAGCCCAGGAAATAGCGTTATTACTTGTCGGAAGACTCAATGAAGGCAATGCCTGAACGGCATACCAAGCCGGGTTTCCTGTAAATTCAACAGTTAGTTTACGATCTGTGGCTGTTTTACTTTGTTGATTGAACAGATGATCGAGTGAGAAAGTACGGGTTTCTTCTCCACGCACTGGCATTGGAAGTGTCTCCACCAAATGCTCTTTATTGCTAAGAACCGGAAGCAACTGTTGTTCTCCATCGCTGAAAGTACCACTGTCGGCAATCATCCGGCATCCCACTATTTCGTATTTATCACTAACGATAAACTGGAAGTCCACACCCATTGTCTTTCCGGCAGCAAGGCTGAATTTCTGTTTTTGTGTACTGATAACCTTCTCTGTCATCGGGTCAAAAAGGACCAGACTGACCGTTCCGGCTTGCGGCTTACCAGTCATATTAGAGATAGAAGCTGCCAGAGAAGTCTTATCACCCACACGCACAAAACGAGGGAGATTAGGAGTCAGCATAAATTCTTTGCTTGTGGTAGCTTCGCCATCCAATGTTCCCGTCAACATTCCCTTTGTATGAGAATATCCACGGAAGTTCCAACGCGTCAGACTTTCAGGCATCGTGAATGAGAAAGAGATCTCTCCCTGTTCATTGGTGCGAAGTTGAGGATAGAAGAATGCTGTTTCTGCTAAATTGGTACGCAAGTCAGCAGATGCTTCGGGAAGCATTTCGTTGTCAGATGCCTCATCCGCTTTTTCTCCCGTGGGTATCATTTCCGATTGAAATTCAACATTAGTCATGGCATCAGCAGCCATAGCCGATTTCATCTTTGGCGCATTACTCCTTAAAGTTGCAACGTCCAATGTCGAAACGCTACCTGTCACCGTCAACTTTCTCGTCGAGCCATATCCTCTCACTATTACTTCACCCAAATCTCTTCCATTATTATAATAGTCCGATAGCATCACAAAATGGTCATACTCCAGTGATGGCACTTTGAGACTCTTCGTATTCCACCAGTAGTTGAATGAATTATTGCCGGAATATCCACTCATCCAGTTAGAATATGGGACAATCTGGTTATAATAGATTTGGAAATTCTGTTGCCGATTCCATATTTTATCCAAGGAAGCATCATACATCGTTGCCAGCATTTCCGCGTTAGCAGCTTGTCCTTGCGGCGTTTTAATCGTCAGCTTCCATTCTTCCTTTTGTCCCGGACGCAATTTATCACGGAACACTTCCCACTTCATAGTCAGTGTCTTATCAGGAATCCGTTTGGTCAGCCGCACCTGTTCCTGATAAACCTGTCCGTCCCTCACCATACAGAGATTCACAAAGACACCATCCCCATAACTTTCCCGATATGGATACTCGAAACGTACAATCGTATCTGACAAATTCAACGTCTTGCTCTCCAGCAATTTATCACCGGAAAATACGTTCATCATCACATAAGCATCTTTTTTCGACGTACCGAAACAGAACACGGCCGGATGGGCAGCATCAAATTCCGTATTTGCACCATAGAACCACATCGTCGTTTCTACAGGCGGACGTTTGTCCTCAACAGAGAAAAGAATCGTGTTGGTGTCAGCAGTCACTTCCTTGCCCTGATTATCTTTCACTGATGCTTTCAGCACATAAGGTCCCGATGGAAGATTCTTCCAGTCGAGCGTCATGTCTTCATTAGAAGTAAAGGTTCCCGTTGCAACCGGTTTCTCTTCCAACTGCTTAAAGTCCTTGTCTTTGGCAGGGTACAAGTAATAATTCCCCTTCACCTCCACAGGTTGTCCATTCAGGTTCTGCACTTTAAACATTGTTTCGAAGGGTTGATCCTTGCAAGTCTTATCTTGCAATTCCACCTGCAAAATCAACGAACGGTTTCCTGCCGAAATCACGTCCGTAGAAGATTGTGTTTCACCTGCCACATTGGTAACAGTGGCCTCAATGGAATAACGATAATATACCTTATCATTATTCTTATAAGAGTCACTTTCCTGCAAACGAACCGGTATCGTGAATTCTCCATTCTCATTGGCCATCACTTCACCGGAAGCAATCTGCACAGATTCCGCAAACCGCCAAAGGCTGTATGCAGAACGCTTTACCGTATATTTCACCAGAAGATCCTGAAGCAGCACACCACTATAAGATTGTACCTTACCCTTCACCTGTACCTCATCACCCAGTTTGTAACTTCCTTGTTGCTTTTCAAAAGTGATATCAAATGTCGGACGTTTATAATCTTCTACCCGAATGCCTGTATGGCCTCTTCCCGCTTTCAAAGAAAACATTCCGTTCAGACAGGCCGAAGGCAATGCGAAATCGGTGGTAAACGAACCGAACTCATTGGTACGTACCGACTTCTGCCCTACTTCCTGATTGTTTACATCCAATAAAGTCACCGTATATTCCTTGTTCGGAAGTACATTCGCCGTATCCGATTGTTGAGAATAAGCAATTCCCTTCACATACACAGTCTGTCCGGGACGATACAAAGAACGGTCGGTCAATAAAGTCATATTTTCAGTCACTTTATCTTCGTCGCCGTAATATCCGTAACTTCCTGCATAAATGCCTTGTTTCGGCATTGCCGTATCCGTCCCCTTGGAAGCTTTCAGATAGCGGTATTCGGATTTCCAGGGAAATACGACCTTACCCTCTTCGTTTGTCGTAAACTCCTGCAACACTTTTTCGTCATTACTGTACATCGTCACTTTCGCATGGGGAATAGGATGCCCTGTCTGTCCATCCAGCGTCACCACTTGATACTGTTTGTCCGGCAAACGGCACGTCAGCACTTTGAAACGTGTTACATCAAACTTGCTTTCACTATCTCTCTTCGCACGAATATCCGGTATGATACGCATCACGTAAGATCCAAGTTCAGGAGCTTTGAATGTAAACACAGTGTCCTGCGTCTGATAATCTTTCGGACGAAGCACAGCGTAATGTTGTTCCTTTATCAGTTTCTTCGCCTGATAAAGACGGACAGTGAAACCATCCAGATTTTTGTGTGAGACCCTTAATTCTATCTCTTCGTTCGGAAAAGCCAAATCGGATGCATTAACATTCAAATAAGGAGCCAATATCTCTTCCCGAAGATTTTTCAAAGCATTGATTCTGCGATAGCCTGAATAAAGGCGGATTGCCTCATCGCAAAGCTGCAATGCATTGAGCTGCTGTTGTTTTCCAATAGTATATCGGGCTTCTGCCAAATAGACTTCGGCACAGATGGGTTCGGAAGCATACTTGTTTTTCAATCTGTTCAAAGCTTTCAGATAAGTATCTTCCGTCAGTACCGGAAGTTCGCCCTTAGCCTGCAGAGGTCGAATATTCCGATCAGCATTCCATCTCCATTCCAGGTAGTTAAGTGCTGTCAACACATAACCTTCTTTTAATCCGGTTGCTTTATAAGCGGAAATCATATTCCCATAAATAGCTATTATATCTTGTTTGACCGGATTCACAGTACCGTCATTAGTAATCCTGTTACCCAATTCTTCCACCCGTTGCAGTGCTTCAATGCTACGGGAAGCCAATAAATGATACATATCATGGTGATAGTATTCGCTCGTTTCCCCCAATTCTACAAAAGGAATATAGCCGCGTGAGGACGTTTTGAGCAGCAATACAGAATCGGCCAATGCCTCCTTTATATTTGTCCGCACTTTTTCGATGAACATATTGGCTGTCCATTCACGCATATCGGTAGCAGGTGTCTGGTCTACGATTTCTGTCCGTTGGCGGAGTTGCCACTGGTTGCTGGCTGCATAATCTGCATAGATTCCCGCTATCAAAGAGTGTAGGATGGCGCGATCCATTGGTTGGTCAGTCTGTTTCACCCATTGTTCCAGTCCTTTCAAATCAGCGTAAAGACTGTCGGGATTCAACATTTCCCGATATTTCATCCGCCACGTATATGCTTTGAGCATTTGTGGAGAGTTTTTCTCTTTTTCCCCTTTCTGATAAATCTCATCAGACAGTTTTATCACAGTCTTAGGCAAGCTCTTTTTCTCCGCTTGCTCCACTTCTTTCCATAATTTGTCGAAAGTTTGTGCCTGTACCGCCGGAATCACTCCCAACCATAGCAGCACCATCATACAAATCTGCTTTACTTTCATAATCTTTCTAGTTTAAGTTTGCTATAAGTCTCACTCTTATAAATAACAAAGTAAGGAAATAAAGTTTAAAGATTTGTACTTTTTAGCTTAAAAAAAGCTTTTATCAAGCTATCAGCCCCATACCATATTGTATAAACATTAGCCTATTAATCAACTCGCTCTGGAATAAAATAAAAAGTCCAAAAACTGCCACTCGGTTTATTATTTAATTGAAAAGTTTATCTTCTGCAATAAGATTCACCTATCTCTTACAAGTTCATAAATGCAAAAGTATCTTGCACCTTACACTAAACCAGCGATAGTCAACTGATATACAAGTATTTGAAGCAGTGCAAGATACCGTTGCAGATGCGTGCAAGATAGAGGTATCTTACACACTGTCTCGTTTATAAGAATCCGGGCATATTCATAGAAGACACTCAATAATTTGCAGCACCTCTACATAAAATGGCTTGTTCATGCCGGTGAACAAGCTGTTTTATGCCTTGAGACCAACAGTTTCAAGTAATGAAACTACCAGTTTCACACCGGAAAACTAAGTGTTTAATACCTTGAAACTAAGTGTTTAATACCTTGAAACTAAGTGTTTCAAGCGTATGAAACAAACTGTTCACAAGCTTGAAACTGATTTTCCCCTATGGAGAAGCCAATCGAAACCTTACGGAATACAATTAATTCATCCGTATCTATTATCTCGTTCAGCCTGTTATTCCAGATAATATTACGCCAGTTATCAGACACAAATACATCATCTTTCATGTATTAGTACCAGACAAATCAGCATACAACTTACTATAAATCAACTATTAAGCACTTATTACAGGTATAATTGTAGGGTGAGAGTAAAAATTACCCTCACCCTACAATCACAGTTACCCTCACCCTTTGTAACATCGATGAACAAAGGCTTTCAAGTGATTCGGTGAGGGTATGATAGTAAAATCAGCCAAACTCGCATGTGATACATTCCAGCCCAAGTGGCAAAAGACAGTGTACCCAAACACAGAAATTAAAGGAGGAACTGACACTGAAACAGATCCCCCGCCACAGTTGTTAGCTAAAACAACTCTATATAAAATTTTAGATATAAAAAATGGGGATATCGTATTTAATAACGTATCCCCACTCTAAACTTAGTTAATGTACTTGTTCTCATTTCTCAATTCTGTACCCCCATGAAAGCATTTCATTACGACCTACTTCACTAAGGATTTTTCTAACTAAAGAACCCATTTTCTTTGCCATAATCTTTAAACCTTTTAAATTACTAATTCCTGAAAACTAAAAAATAAAACTTACTTGTTTGGTTTGGTATTAATTGTTGAATATCCCCAAACATGTACATCGGCTTCGCCGATCTTTCTAAACAATCTTTTTAAACTTTTCATTTTGTTATCCTCCTAATTACATGTTTTACAACACAAAAATACAGCCTTTGTTTATACATTGATCTAAAAAAGAGAGAAATTTATGTTTTATAGCATATTTCTTGATTTGCATCAATTAATTTATTTGTTATAAAGCAGAATTGTAATATACGCTGCAATAAATATGAAAAAAAGGCACAGATGAAATATCATCCGTGCCTTCACTATGGTCACCTATTATATAATAGGAGAATATTTATATAAAGAGAAATACGTTATTTCATTGGAGTTTGCTCCAAAGTTGCCACCAGGAAGTCATAGAACTTCTGTACGGTAGGAATCAACGCTCTTTCGTCCGGTGAATGCGGTGAACGCAAAGTCGGACCAAAAGAAATCATGTCCAATCCCGGAATAATAGCACCGATAATACCACATTCCAAGCCAGCGTGAATCACTTTCACTGCAGGTTCTACACCAAACTGTTGTTTATAGGATGACTTCATCGCATGCAAAATCGGAGAATTTACATCAGGTTGCCAACCGGAATATCCGCCTGTCATCTCTACCTTCATCCCTGCCATAGAGAAACAAGACTCCAGGCTGGTAGTCAGATATTCTTTCATGCTATCGCTTGAACTGCGAGCCAGAATCTTAATGGCTGCCTTTCCTTCACCAATCGTTATAATAGCAAGGTTGGAAGAAGTTTCTACCGTATCTGGAACAGTAGGGATCATACGTGTCACACCGTTCTGACAAGCAAAGATTGCATCAATCAGATTGTCCTGAATTTCTTCAGGTACTTCACCGGCAGGAAGTTCTACACGTTCAGCCGTAAAACTGATCGGAGTTTCAATAGCTGAATATTCTTCGTTGAACAGGTTTTCGCAGTATTTCACCAAGCCCAGCAGTTCTTCTTCATTTTCAGCCGGAATGGTAATAACCGCATGTGCTTCACGTGGGATAGCATTACGCATATTACCACCTTCCCAGCTAGCCAAACGGGCTTCATAGCTGGCAACCGCTTCACGAACGAAACGAACCAGCAACTTATTGGCATTGGCACGTCCTTCATTGATTTCCAATCCCGAATGTCCGCCGCGTAATCCTTTCAAAGTAACTTTCACTGCGATATCTCCTGCTTCGGGAGCTACTTCCTTATATTCCAGGGTAGCAGTTACGTCCATACCTCCGGCACAACCGATATACAATTCACCTTCATCTTCGGAATCCAGATTCAAAAGGATTTCACCGTTCAGGGTACCCGGCTTCAAGCCAAATGCACCGTACATGCCGGTTTCTTCGTCTTTAGTGACAAGAGCTTCCAGAGGGCCGTGTTTCAGGTCTTTTGCTTCCAGCACGGCCATGATGGCAGCTACTCCCAGTCCGTTGTCCGCACCCAAAGTAGTACCTTTTGCCTTTACCCAGTCACCGTCTATATAAGTTTCAATCAGATCTTTTTCAAAATCGTGTACAGTATCGTTGTTCTTCTGCGGAACCATATCCATGTGCGCCTGAAGAATTACACCTTTCCGGTTTTCCATACCCGGAGTCGCCGGTTTACGGATAATTACATTACCTGCTTCGTCTACAAAAGACTCCAGACCCAAACCTTTTCCAAAACCTAGAAGAAATTCTGTTATTTTTTCCATGTGTCCTGACGGACGAGGAATCTGTGTCAACGAATAAAAATGCTTCCACACGTTTTGTGGAGCTAAAGAAAGAATGGTACTCATAATAAATATTTTAAAACGATTTTAAATCTAATAATTAAACAGTGCCAAGTTATGGAAAAGTTTTCAGATGGCAAAGGACGTCAGCAAAAACATTTAAGAATACACACTTTTAGCTAAAATTTCACCCTCGATGTCTGTTAGTGAACGACAGGGCAGCAAAGCCATAGATACCCAACAGAACAACCAGAAAGGTTTGAATACCATGCACAATCAGGGCAAAGATTCCGGCATCCGTCACATTTACCCCATAAAGCATCATCATAGAAATGATAGCGAAATGCCACGGTCCCGCCCCGTTGGGAGTAGGCACAATCACGGCAAACGTACCACCTACAAACATGACCAATGCTGCTAGAATTCCTAAATGTGCCGTAAAGGCGAAACAATAGAATGTGAAATAGAAATGGAGAAAATAACACGCCCAAATGGCCAGTGTATAAAAAATAAAGAGAGGAATGTTGCGTACTCCCTTTAAAGACATAATCCCCTCCCATATATTAAGTACAAAGCCTTTCACCCGTTCATAGAAGAACAGCGTTTTTCTTAAATAATAAAGAAGGATCGCCACACCGATAAAACAAAACAGGATGATATAAAACCATACCGAAGTCAGGAGATGAACAAGAGAAGGGATTTTTGTTCCGGTCTGTTGAAGAAAGGTAACGAATATCGGTAATTGAAGCAAGACTGTGATGCCTGTGATGAGAAGAATCGTCAATGTATCGACCAATCGCTCCGTAACGACTGTTCCCAACGACTTGGCAAACGAGACGTTATCATATTTCGCCAAGACCCCGCAGCGGCTCACTTCCCCGATCCGGGGAACTACCAGACTGGCGGCATAAGAAATGAAGATAGCATTCACGCAATCGCTCTTTTTCGGGAAAGCGTCCAACGGTTCCAGTGTCTGCCTCCACCGCCATCCACGAAAGACTTGCGCGAACACCCCGAACACTAATGAGAAGAGCATCCACCACCAATTTGTACCGTGTAATAATACATCGCCCGCTTTTGTAAAATCAAAGTCGCGATACACCCAGAATAAGATAAAGCCGCCTAAAACAACCGGTAATATCAGTTTCAGCGTCTTTTTTAATAGTTTCTTCATCCTTAATTCTTCATTAGCTTCGCTGACACATCATTTATTTTTTAATAAATAGTGGTACGTTCTTCATTTAAAAGAATTACCTTTGTCGACTGCAAAAGTAATTATTTAGTTGGTAAATGAAATTAGTAAAGCCTAAAAAGTTTCT
Organism: Bacteroides ovatus; assembly: GCF_001314995.1. Taxonomy (NCBI): domain Bacteria; kingdom Pseudomonadati; phylum Bacteroidota; class Bacteroidia; order Bacteroidales; family Bacteroidaceae; genus Bacteroides; species Bacteroides ovatus. The sequence continues at coordinate 5,526,220 of NZ_CP012938.1, read as the reverse complement.
CGGACAACACTTTCTGAAAGATCTGAAAGTTGCGCAAGATATTGCCGATACTGTCGACACCTTCCCTGAACTGCCTATTTTGGAGGTGGGACCGGGCATGGGAGTATTGACCCAGTTTTTGGTGAAAAAAGACCGGTTGATAAAGGTCGTAGAAGTTGACTATGAGTCGGTTGCCTATCTTCGCGAAGCTTATCCGTCGTTGGAGGACCACATCATCGAAGATGACTTTCTGAAAATGAACCTTCACCGGCTATTCGACGGCACACCTTTCGTACTGACCGGTAATTATCCGTATAACATCTCCAGCCAGATCTTTTTCAAGATGCTAGACAACAAAGATATCGTCCCCTGCTGTACGGGAATGATTCAAAAAGAGGTAGCCGAACGTATTGCAGCCGGACCGGGCAGCAAGACTTACGGTATCCTTAGCGTATTGATTCAGGCATGGTATAAAGTGGAATACCTATTCACAGTGAGTGAGCACGTGTTTAATCCGCCTCCCAAAGTGAAAAGTGCTGTTATCCGCATGACGCGCAACGAAACTAAAGAATTGGGATGTGACGAGAAACTGTTCAAACAGGTAGTGAAAACGACTTTCAACCAACGACGCAAAACATTGCGCAACTCTATTAAACCTATTTTAGGCAAAGATTGTCCACTCACGGAGAACATCTTATTTAATAAACGTCCGGAACAACTATCGGTAGCAGAATTTATCGACCTGACCAATAAAGTGGAAGAAGCATTAAAGACGGCAGGCAACAACCTATAACCGATCTACGGGCAGCAGTAAGCAGAGAACTGGATTTTGTAATTCGTAATTTGTAATTGACAACGATGAACGAGGAATACATTGACAACGTTAAACACCTTATTGAGCAAAAAGATGCCGATACGGTAAAAGGGCTTCTCATCGACCTCCATCCGGCCGACATTGCCGAATTGTGCAATGACCTGAATCCGGAAGAGGCTAAATTCATCTATCGCCTGCTCGATAATGAAATTGCCGCCGACGTGCTTGTCGAAATGGACGAAGACGCTCGTAAAGAACTGCTCGAAATGCTTCCTTCGGAGACAATCGCCAAACGCTTCGTTGACTACATGGATACGGACGATGCCGTAGACCTGATGCGTGAACTCGATGAAGATAAGCAGGAAGAGGTTCTTTCGCACATCGAGGACATTGAACAGGCAGGTGACATTGTCGACTTGTTGAAATACGACGAAAATACCGCCGGTGGTTTGATGGGTACGGAAATGGTACTCGTCAACGAGAACTGGAGTATGCCCGAATGTCTGAAAGAGATGCGTCAACAGGCGGAAGAGCTGGACGAAATCTATTATGTATATGTCATCGACGATGACGAACGTCTGCGAGGTATCTTCCCGCTCAAAAAGATGATTACTTCCCCTTCTGTATCGAAAGTGAAACACGTGATGCAGAAAGATCCGATTTCGGTACACGTAGATACTCCCATTGACGAGGTAGTACAGGCGATTGAGAAGTATGACTTGGTGGCTATCCCTGTTGTCGACAGTATCGGTCGGCTTGTGGGACAAATCACCGTCGACGACGTCATGGATGAAGTCCGTGAGCAGTCGGAACGTGACTATCAGTTGGCATCCGGTCTTTCGCAGGACGTAGAAACAGACGATAATGTATTGAGACAGACCACCGCCCGCCTCCCCTGGCTATTAATCGGTATGATCGGCGGAATCGGCAACTCTATGATATTGGGTAATTTCGACTCCACCTTTGCTGCCCATCCCGAAATGGCACTGTACATCCCGCTAATCGGTGGTACAGGAGGAAATGTCGGAACACAATCTTCGGCAATCATCGTACAGGGTCTGGCAAACAGCTCGCTGGACGCTAAAAATACCTTCAAGCAGATTACCAAGGAATCGGTAGTAGCTTTAATTAATGCCACTATTATCTCCTTATTAGTATACACCTACAACTTTATCAGGTTCGGCGCAACGGCTACGGTCACCTATTCCGTATCCATCAGCTTGTTTGCCGTGGTAATGTTCGCTTCTATTTTCGGGACACTGGTACCGATGACGCTGGAGAAGTTCAAAATCGATCCAGCCATTGCAACAGGTCCGTTTATAGCCATTACAAATGACATCATCGGAATGATGTTGTACATGGGAATAACCGTTTTATTATCATAAAAACACGATAAACAAAAAAAAATAAGCAAAATAGTATGAAGTAATCGTTTTATTTCATTAATTTGTGACCCAAAACTAATATACAATGATGGACGCTCATGACACTAATCAACCCTTGAACCAAGGGGAATTAGAAGAAGAAAAGAAAACAGTCGAGGTTTCTGAAGCTATTACAGAGACTCCGGCTGAAGATGTTACTGCCGAAGTTCAACCTGAAGCAGCTCCTAAACCTGCCACTAAGGAAGATGTACTAAACCAGCTAAAAGAGCTTGCGCAAGATGCTGAAAATGCGAACAAGCAGGATATTGACAATCTGAAACAATCATTCTACAAGTTACATAATGCCGAGTTGGAAGCTGCTAAGGTACAGTTTACAGACAACGGTGGAAACATTGAAGATTTTGTTGCCGAAGAGGACCCGACGGAAGAAGAATTCAAACGCCTGATGGGGGTTATCAAGGAAAAACGCAGTAAACAGGTTGCCGAGCTGGAACGCCAAAAGGAAGAAAACCTGCAAGTGAAACTTTCCATTATTGAAGAACTGAAAGAATTGGTGGAATCCGGAGATGACGCCAACAAATCTTATACGGAGTTCAAGAAGCTGCAACAGCAATGGAATGATACGAAACTGGTGCCGCAAGGTAAAGTGAATGAACTTTGGAAAAACTATCAATTATATGTAGAGAAGTTCTACGATTTATTGAAACTGAACAATGAGTTCCGCGAATACGACTTCAAAAAGAATCTGGAAATCAAAACGCATCTCTGCGAAGCTGCCGAAAAGTTGGCTGACGAGGAAGATGTTGTTTCCGCTTTCCACCAACTTCAGAAGTTACATCAGGAGTTCCGCGATACAGGTCCGGTAGCCAAAGAACTGCGTGATGAAATATGGAACCGGTTCAAAGCAGCTTCTACCGCTGTCAACCGCCGCCATCAGCAGCACTTCGAATCGTTGAAAGAAGCCGAACAGCATAATTTGGATCAAAAAACCGTCATCTGCGAAATCGTTGAAGCGATTGAGTATGATGAACTGAAAACATTCTCTGCCTGGGAAAACAAGACCCAGGAAGTGATTGCCTTGCAAAACAAATGGAAAACTATCGGTTTTGCGCCCCAAAAGATGAATGTGAAGATCTTCGAGCGTTTCCGCCATGCCTGCGATGATTTCTTCAAGAAGAAAGGAGAATTCTTCAAGAGCCTGAAAGAAGGAATGAACGAGAATCTGGAAAAGAAGAAAGCGCTCTGCGAAAAAGCGGAAGCCTTGAAAGATAGTACAGACTGGAAAGTAACTGCCGATGCACTGACCAAACTTCAAAAAGAATGGAAGACCATCGGACCGGTTGCCAAGAAACACTCGGATGCTATCTGGAAACGGTTTATCACAGCTTGCGACTACTTCTTCGAACAAAAGAACAAAGCTACTTCTTCACAACGTTCTGTAGAAACAGAGAATATGGAAAAGAAGAAAGCGTTGATCGAGAAGTTATCCGCTATTGATGAAAGCATGGATACCGAAGAAGCAAGTACATTGGTTCGGGATTTAATGAAAGAGTGGAACTCTATCGGTCATGTGCCGTTCAAAGAAAAAGATAAGTTATACAAGCAGTATCACGGAATCATCGATCAGTTATTCGACCGCTTTAACATCAATGCTTCCAACAAGAAGTTAAGTAACTTCCGTTCGAATATCAGCAATATCCAGGGAAGCGGTACTCAATCTCTGTACAGAGAACGTGAAAAGCTGGTACGTACTTATGAGAATATGAAGAATGAGCTTCAGACTTATGAGAACAATCTAGGCTTCCTGACTTCTACTTCTAAGAAAGGCAGCAGCCTGCTGACTGAATTGAACCGCAAGGTAGATAAGTTGAAAGCAGACTTGGAACTGGTATTACAAAAGATCAAAGTAATCGATGAATCAATAAAAGCAGAAGAATAAGAGTTCTGCCCGATTTAGAAAAATTAGAAACAGGTTTTATACTCACTTGAGCTATAAAACCTGTTTTTCTTTTCTACTAAACAAGACGACAGCCAGTTTAAGGATTTATTCTTTATCAATCAACCGCACGGCTTTTCATAAGATTAGCGTTTTTCGAACTATCAACGTGCATTCGTGTCACCGAATTAGCCACCGAATTAGCGTCAACTTTTTTCGGATGGTATTTGTCAAAGCACAAAAAAACCCGCTAAAATTGCATTTTTAGCGGGTTTTTGTCAGTAAAAAGCTGGTGTTTTGTTGGGCTACCTGGATTCGAACCAGGAATGACAGGACCAGAATCTGTAGTGTTACCATTACACCATAGCCCAATAATTTCCGTTTGCGGGTGCAAAGATACAAATATTTTGGGAATTCAAAACAATTCTGATATTTTTTTTGCAAAAATGTCCAAATAAGCTTTCCAAACAAAAGTATCTCCACTAAAAAACACAAAAATTGAGGGATAACTTTCTTGTATCCAATAAATCAGCGTATATTTGTCAAAAATATCACGTTTATAATCAGAAACAAAGGGTTGCCTTTTTTTGTTATAAACAAATAGAGAACATGAATTATTAATCTCAATTACAGGAATGAACGATACTAAAGTATTAATTGAAAAAATAAAAGAAGGAATTCAAGAGAAAAAAGGTAAAAAGATAATCGTTGCCGATTTAACCAGCATAGAAGATACCATCTGTAAATATTTCGTTATCTGTCAGGGAAATTCTCCCAGTCAAGTGAGTGCTATTGTAGATTCAATCAAGGAATTTACACGCAAAGGTGCGGATAGCAAACCTTATGCAATCGATGGACTCCGGAATGCTGAATGGGTGGCAATGGACTATGCCGATGTACTGGTACACGTCTTTTTACCGGAGACAAGAGATTTTTATAATCTTGAACACCTTTGGGCAGATGCCAAACTTACTCAAATCCCCGATCTAGACTAATTAATGATTATGGACAATAATAATAGCAATAATAACAATAGCAATAAACCTAACAATAAGGTTAATATGCCGAAGTTCAACCTGAACTGGATGTATATGATTATTGCCCTTATGCTTCTCGGCCTCTGGTGGGGCAGTGATTCAAAGGGAGCTGGAAGTAAAGCTGTAACTTACAGTGAATTTCAGGACTACGTAAAAAAGGGCTATGTAAACAAAGTATTGGGTTATGAAGATAAGTCAATCGAAGCTTTTCTTAAACCGACTGCTGTAGGGGCTGTTTTTGGAGCGGACTCTACCAAAGTGGGACGTAACCCTATCATTACAAGTAGAACGCCATCTACCGATAAACTGGAAGAGTTTTTGCAGGCAGAAAAGGAAGCCGGTCATTTTGACGGTTCTTCCGACTATCCGCCCAAATCGGATATTTTTCCCGCAATCCTGATCCAGATACTCCCGCTTGTCTTGCTTGTAGCGTTATGGATCTTCTTCATGCGCCGTATGAGCGGAGGTGGCAGTGGTGGCCCTGGCGGTGTATTTAACGTAGGAAAATCAAAAGCCCAGCTTTTTGAAAAAGGTGGAGCCATCAAGATTACATTTAAGGATGTAGCGGGTTTGGCAGAAGCGAAACAAGAGGTAGAGGAAATTGTAGAGTTCTTGAAGGAACCGCAGAAATATACGGATTTGGGAGGTAAGATACCCAAAGGAGCATTGCTGGTAGGCCCTCCGGGAACCGGTAAAACTTTGCTTGCCAAAGCTGTGGCGGGTGAAGCTAATGTTCCTTTCTTCTCACTGGCAGGTTCTGACTTCGTGGAAATGTTTGTGGGTGTAGGTGCATCCCGTGTTCGCGACTTGTTTAAACAGGCCAAAGAGAAAGCTCCTTGTATCGTCTTTATTGATGAGATTGATGCCGTAGGACGTGCTCGTGGCAAAAATCCTGCAATGGGAGGAAATGACGAACGCGAAAACACATTGAACCAGTTATTGACAGAGATGGACGGTTTCGGTTCCAACAGCGGTGTAATTATCCTTGCTGCTACTAACCGTGTAGACGTACTTGATAAAGCATTGCTCCGTGCAGGACGTTTTGACCGTCAGATACATGTGGATCTGCCCGACTTGAATGAACGTAAAGAAGTATTTGGTGTGCATTTGCGCCCGATCAAAATAGACGATAGTGTTGATGTAGACTTGCTGGCTCGCCAAACTCCGGGATTCTCGGGTGCGGATATCGCCAATGTCTGCAATGAAGCTGCATTGATCGCTGCCCGCCACGGAAAGAAATTTGTAGGCAAGCAAGACTTTCTGGATGCGGTAGACCGCATCATCGGTGGTCTGGAAAAGAAAACCAAGATTACTACGGAAGCTGAAAGACGTTCCATCGCTTTGCATGAAGCAGGACACGCCTCTATCTCCTGGTTATTGGAATATGCCAATCCGTTGATTAAGGTAACTATCGTTCCCCGCGGACGTGCATTAGGAGCTGCCTGGTATCTGCCGGAAGAACGTCAGATTACTACTAAGGAGCAAATGTTGGATGAAATGTGTGCTACTTTAGGAGGACGCGCCGCTGAAGATTTATTCCTCGGCCGCATTTCAACTGGTGCCATGAACGACTTGGAAAGAGTGACTAAACAGGCATACGGTATGATTGCTTATTTAGGTATGAGCGACAAGCTGCCGAATTTATGTTATTACAACAACGATGAATATTCTTTCAACCGTCCATACAGCGAAAAGACAGCCGAACTAATTGACGAAGAAGTCAAGAGAATGGTGAACGAGCAGTATGACCGCGCCAAGAGAATTCTGTCAGAGCACAAAGAAGGTCACAACGAACTGACGCAATTACTGATTGACAAAGAGGTAATCTTTGCGGAAGACGTTGAACGTATCTTCGGCAAACGCCCCTGGGCTTCGCGTTCGGAAGAAATCATGGCTGCTAAAGAAAGCCAGGATGCCGCAAGAGCTGAAAGGGAACTTGCCCAAAAGTTAAAAGAAGAAGAAAAAGAAATCAAAGAAGAAGAAGCTGAAAATACTGCAGAGGAGCAAGCTCCCATTGACACCAAAGTTGCCGCAGCAGGTAACAAGGTTACAGTGGAAGGCAAAGTTACCGTAGAGGGTAAGTCCAATGGAGAAGAACAAGCTAACGGGTCCAAATAATTAAAACGAATAGATTTTGATTAACAATTTCATAAAACGAGCTATTACGGGTGTACTCTTCGTTGCCATCTTGGTAGGGTGCATCCTTTATGACGCATTCAGTTTTGGCATTCTGTTTACCGTTATCAGTGCACTGACTATTTATGAGTTTGCACAGTTGGTAAATATGCGCGCAGAAGGAGTCAAGATAAACAAGACCATTAATATGCTCGGCGGGGCTTATTTATTCCTCGCAATCATGGGATTCTGCATTGATGCAGCCGATTCGAAAATATTCATCCCGTATGTGCTTTTATTGCTTTACATGATGATTAGCGAGTTGTATCTGAAAAAGGAGAACCCGGTACTTAACTGGGCTTATTCGATGCTTAGCCAACTTTATATCGGTCTGCCTTTTGCTTTGCTGAATGTATTGGCTTTCCATAATGATCCGGCATCGGAATTCAGTAGCATAAGCTATAATCCGATTCTACCGTTATCCATCTTTATTTTCCTTTGGCTGAATGATACGGGTGCTTATTGCATCGGGTCACTGATAGGCAAACACCGACTCTTTGAACGCATCTCTCCCAAGAAATCATGGGAAGGTTCTATCGGCGGCGGAGTTGTAGCAATCGGAGTGTCTTTTATACTTGCTCACTACTTCCCATTTATGTCAATGATGGAATGGGCAGGACTGGCATTGGTAGTGGTTATATTCGGTACATGGGGCGACCTGACGGAGTCATTGCTAAAACGCCAATTGCACGTAAAGGATTCGGGAAATATTCTTCCGGGACATGGAGGGATGCTCGATCGGTTTGACAGTTCTTTGATGGCCATACCGGCAGCAGTCGTTTACTTATATGCATTAACATGGTTCTAACAGGAGTTTTTCTCATCGATTAGAATTGCACACAATACAAAAGGTCGGGAACTTCGATAGAAGTATCCCGACCTTTTTCACACACAGTAAATCATAGTTAGGTTATCGGATCGAAGAAGTGGAGTGTACATCCTTCGCAGCTTCCGGCACACCTACCGGATGTTCCAGATCAAGAACGATCACTCTTCCTTCTCCATGTTCTCTTGAATTTATAGTCACTTTAAAACCTTTCATTGTTGATTCGGCATCTTTTTCCGTTGGGAAGAACTTTTCCAAATTATAAGAAACTCGTCCCCATCCCCAATAGTCAGTCACATCCTCATACGTATTATAACGCAGTTCCAAATGTACGTAACCATCTTCAGCTACATTCAATGTTCCCGGTTCTGATGGTTCTCCCGTTTCTATCTTATTTTGCACAAGGCTGATACGATGTTTCTCCGAGCGAGGCAGCTCCTGACGGAAAATAACATTCAGGAATTTTCCTCCCAACCACATGTCACCCTGATAAATCAGGATAGGATCATTGCCGAATTCCACCGCTTCTTCCTCTGTGGTCATATCTTCCACTTCCTTTGTCAACAATTCCTGTACACCTTCCATTTTCACCTGAACTCCTTTTCCTCCTTCCATGTCATACAAAGGATTGAAAAAGGCCACTACACGTTCACCGTCTACCGGTTTAAACCAAGGTATGGAAGTAGCAACCGGATCAATCAATCCCCAACGATCACCTTCCAAATAATAACCTCCTCCACCGGTTGCCCGAACGGTCGCCCAATCCCAACTGAAATCTCCGATAGAATAACCATCATCATCACATGATTGCAACATTGGCACTAATGCCAATAACAACATTCCTAAAAGCCACTTAAATTTTTTCATATCTTTTTCCTTTCTTTTTTTAGTCTTCTGCTTAATAAATAAAAAAGCCGTGCAATTACTGCATCGGCTTTACGTTTATTCAGAAAAAGAAAGTTATTTTTTCAACAAGCGCAGCATTTCACGAGCTGCATGACAGGGAGCACCGGCAGGTCCCAACCGTTCCGCCACATATTCATATCCCAAAAGCATTTCATTTCTATATGCTTCATTTTCAATGATATTTTTCAATTCATTTTGCATATTCTTCACGGTCATCGTATCCGCCACCAACTCTTTTACCACTTCACGGTCGGCAATCAGATTAACCAACGAAATAAATTTCACGGTCAAGATATGACGCCGCAAGAAGGAAACCACTTTCCCTATCGGAGTGTAATAACAAACGACTTGGGGAACACGGAACAATGCCGTCTCAAGAGTAGCCGTGCCTGAAGTGACCAACGCCACATCTGCGTGTTGCAACAAACGATAGGTTTGATCGAAAATGATTTTCACTTTCGACTCTCCTACATATTTTTTATAATATTCAGGAGCAATGGCAGGAGCACCCGCCAGAACAAGCTGATAATCGGGAAAAGCAGAAGCAGCCTTCAACATATCTGGTAGATTATCTTTGATTTCCTGTTTCCGGCTACCTGCAAGAAGAGCTATTACCGGTTTTTCTTCCAGTTGATTCTCCGCAATAAACTGATCCTTATTTTTCGGATGAGCTTTCTGATAAGCCACCACCTCATCCACGGTAGGATTTCCAACATAGTGGATGGGGTATTGATGCTTTCCTTCGAAGAACTCTACTTCAAAAGGAAGAATGGAGAAAAGTTCGTCTACATCTCGTTTTATATTCTTGATGCGATACTCTTTCCAGGCCCATATCTTCGGAGAAATATAATAATAAACCGGGATCTGTGTCTTTGCATGGACAAACTTGGCTATATCCAGATTGAATCCCGGATAGTCCACCAGAATAACAACATCCGGTTGCCAGGAAACAATATCTCCTTTACAACGCTTCATATTTGCAAAGATAGTGCGCAGATGGAGCAACACGGGAATAAAACCCATGTATGCCAGTTCTTTATAATGCTTCACCATCGTTCCTCCGACGGCAGCCATCAAATCACCTCCGAAAAACCGGAAATCAGCCTGCGGATCTTCTGCCTTTAAGGCAGCCATCAGATGAGAAGCGTGCAAGTCGCCGGAAGCTTCGCCGACAATCAGATAATACTTCATGATAGTTGATAGTTAACTAAACCATTTGTTAAGTTCATCCATAAAGTGATAAGCTGTCACATCAACCGTGGTCGGAGTGATAGCAACATAGCCATTTGCCAAAGCCCAATGATCGTTCCTCTCATTTTCAAGTTCGTGATCGGTAAATTCACCGGTCAACCAGAAATAATTCGGATCGTTCAGACGGGGACAGGCAGCCCATTCGTTCGTCCAACGACCTTTTGCCTGTTCACAGATTTTGATTCCTTTGATATCGGTCGTATCCGGGAAGTTTACGTTCAGACAGGTTAAAGGAGGAAGTCCTTTTTCCAGTACCATGGCGGCAATACTGCGAATATAAGGTCCGGTAGCTTCAAAATCGGCATCGGGTGCATGATTGCACAAAGAGAAGCCTATAGAAGGGATTCCATTCAAACAGCCTTCGAATACCACTCCCATTGTGCCGGAATAATGCACGTTAGTGGCAGAGTTGTCTCCATGATTGATACCGCCGACTACCAAGTCCGGTGTCCGGTCGAGCACTGTGTTCCGTGCCAATTTGATACAATCGGTCGGTGTTCCCGAACATTTATAAACAGTTAAACCTACTTCTTTCTTTACTAACTGGTAATGAACAGGCTGCGTCACCGTCAGCGCACAACCACTGCCCGAGCGCGGAGCATCAGGTGCCATTACCACAATATCTCCCAAAGGGCGAAGAAACTTCACCAGTTCATTAATCCCTTTAGCCATCACGCCATCGTCATTTGAAACAAGTATCAACGGCTTTTCATTTTCCATATCTTCAATCCTTTCCTTTTTTATATTCGCACAAAAGTAACAAAAAGAAGCCGTACCGCCAAACACCTCCCTACATCAGATCGAAAAGTCTCTTTCCGCCCCACTCCTACCCGTTTACAAATCTTAATCTTCTGCAAGCGAGCAAAAAAAGAAATAGATATCCAATATAAATATGTATATTTGCAAGCTCGTTAAAGAGAAAAGAAGATGATGAACCTGTTGAAGTTTTGTAACCGTTTCGTCCGACAGTTATTAACAAAACAGGCGACTTATCAACAGAAATTGCAAAGTTTCTCTTTTTTCGTAGGCGCTCTAAGGATTTATCACTTATTTCGCTGCCAATAAATTTAGAGAATATGGGAAAAATTATTGCTTTGGCCAATCAAAAAGGCGGTGTAGGAAAGACAACGACTACGATTAATCTCGCAGCTTCACTTGCTACACTGGAAAAAAAGGTACTCGTAGTAGATGCCGACCCGCAAGCTAATGCCTCTTCCGGCTTGGGAGTAGACATCAAGCAGTCGGAATGCACTATCTATGAATGTATTATTGACAGAGCCAACGTACAGGACGCTATCCTTGATACGGAGATTGATTCTTTGAAAGTAATCTCTTCGCACATCAATCTCGTAGGAGCAGAGATTGAAATGCTGAACCTCCCAAACCGAGAAAAGATACTAAAAGAAGTACTCACGCCTTTGAAGAAAGAATATGACTATATTCTGATAGACTGTTCTCCTTCATTAGGACTAATCACGATCAACGCCCTAACGGCAGCCGACTCCGTGATTATCCCCGTTCAAGCTGAATATTTTGCTCTTGAAGGTATTAGCAAATTGTTGAATACCATCAAAATCATCAAGTCGAAACTGAATCCGGCTTTAGAAATCGAAGGTTTCTTACTGACAATGTATGACTCTCGTCTGCGTCAGGCTAATCAGATTTACGATGAAGTGAAACGTCATTTCCAGGAACTGGTATTCAACACCGTTATTCAACGAAATGTGAAATTGAGCGAGGCTCCCAGCTACGGTGTCCCGACCATCCTTTACGATGCGGAATCTACCGGCGCCAAAAATCACCTGGCCCTTGCTAAAGAGATTATCAACCGAAATAAATAAAAGAAAGAAGAAGATATGGCAACACAAAAAAGAAATGCATTAGGACGTGGTCTCGACGCCTTGCTCTCAATGGATGATGTGAAAACCGAAGGGTCTTCTTCCATTAATGAAATAGAGCTGGCAAAGATTACTGTCAATCCCAACCAGCCCCGCCGTGAGTTTGACGAAACAGCATTGCAGGAACTGGCTGATTCCATTGCGGAAATCGGTATCATCCAACCTATCACTTTACGCAAACTCTCGGACGATGAGTATCAGATCATCGCGGGAGAGCGTCGTTATCGTGCATCACAAAGAGCAGGACTGAAAACAATCCCTGCTTATATACGCACTGCCGACGACGAAAACATGATGGAAATGGCGCTGATTGAAAATATCCAGCGTGAAGACCTGAATGCCGTAGAAATCGCACTTGCCTACCAGCATCTGCTCGATCAGTACGAACTGACACAGGAACGTCTTAGCGAACGTATCGGAAAGAAACGAACGACGATCGCCAACTACCTGCGCTTACTGAAATTGCCGGCTCCAATACAGATGGCCCTGCAAAACAAGCAGCTGGACATGGGACATGCCCGTGCGCTGATTTCATTAGGCGACCCTAAACTACAAGTTAAAATATTCGAAGAAATACAAGAACACGGATATTCAGTCCGCAAAGTAGAAGAAATTGTTAAATCATTAAGCGAAGGAGAAGCTGTGAAAAGCGGCACACGGAAAATAACACCCAAACGTGGCAAACTTCCTGAAGAATTCAACTTATTGAAGCAACAACTCTCCGGCTTTTTCAACACCAAGGTACAACTCACCTGCTCTGAAAAGGGAAAAGGCAAGATCAGTATTCCTTTCGGGAACGAGGAGGAACTGGAACGTATCATGGAAATCTTCGATACGCTAAAGAAGTAAATGACAAGAAAAAGTAAGAAATATCAGTTACTAGTCAGCGCCCTGCTTCTCTGTTTTTTACAGGTGGCAGGGATTGATGTGTATGCACAATCCACTGTTACTCCGGCACGGAAAGATACAACAATCATACAGCGCGAAGCGCCGAAAGCCCGTGCACGAAGGCATCGTGATCCGATAATACAGGACTCGGTGAAGAAGGATTCTATCCAAATCATACCATCCAAAGAACTTCCGGCCATCGACAGTTTGTCAGCTGCTAAAATACAGATAGCGGATAGCTTGGATGCAGCCAACAAGAAAGAGCTGAAAAAGATAGAGCAACCTGCCTCCATTGTTGTAAAGACCGACACTGTGCCGCCACCTGCTCAAGATATTAACAAGAAAATATTTATCCCAAATCCGACCAAAGCAACGTGGCTGGCAGTCGTATTCCCCGGTGGAGGACAGATTTACAACCGTAAATACTGGAAATTACCTATTATATATGGAGGATTTGCTGGTTGTGCTTACGCCTTAAGTTGGAACGGTAAGATGTACAAAGACTATTCGCAAGCCTATCTGGACATTATGGACAGCAATCCGAATACGAAAAGTTACGAAGATTTGTTGCCCCCGAACTCCACTTATAATGAGGAGCAGCTAAAAAACACACTAAAAAGAAGAAAAGATATGTTCCGTCGTTATCGGGACCTTAGTATATTTGCATTTATCGGAGTTTACCTGATCTCTATCATCGACGCTTATGTAGATGCGGAGTTATCCAACTTCGATATAACCCCCGACTTGAGTATGAAAGTAGAGCCGGCCGTTATTGATAATAACAACCAGTTCCGCTCCAACAGTTTTAAAAACAAGTCGGTTGGTCTGCAATGCGTATTACGATTTTAAAAAACACAATTTAGATTGATCTTATTATTGAAGCATGAAGAAATTAGTTAACTATTGTTCGATTATTTTTCTTTTACTAGTGGCCACGTCGCAGGTAAAAGCGCAAAGTGTAGATGTAGTGATTCGTGAAAATGGAACTGAACGCAAAGAAAGCATCGACCTGCCTAAAAGTATGACTTATCCACTTGACAGTCTATTGAATGACTGGAAAGCTAAAAATTATATTGATTTAGGCAAGGATTGCAGTACGGCTGAAATCAATCCTTTATTCAGTGACTCTGTCTATATCGACCGCTTGTCACGCATCCCGGCCATCATGGAAATGCCTTATAATGATATTATCCGCAAATTCATCGATATGTATGCAGGACGCTTGCGCAATCAGGTTTCTTTCATGCTAAGTGCCTGCAACTTCTATATGCCGATCTTTGAAGAAGCACTGGATGCATACGGACTTCCACTGGAACTAAGATATCTGCCGATTATCGAATCTGCGTTGAACCCATCAGCCGTATCACGTGCAGGTGCTTCCGGTCTGTGGCAATTTATGATCGGTACAGGTAAGATCTATGGTTTGGAATCAAACAGCCTGGTAGATGAACGCCGTGACCCGATTAAAGCGACTTGGGCTGCCGCACGTTACCTCAAAGAAATGTATGATATCTATGGAGACTGGAACCTGGTAATTGCTGCTTATAACTGTGGCCCCGGTACAATCAATAAGGCAATCCGCCGTGCCAATGGCGAAACTGATTATTGGAAAATCTACAATTATCTGCCTAAAGAAACACGTGGCTATGTGCCTGCCTTTATCGCTGCCAACTATGTGATGACTTACTACTGCGATCACAATATCTGCCCGATGGAAACTAATATTCCGGCAAGTACTGACACAGTGCAAGTAAACAAAAATCTGCACTTCGAACAAATCGCTGACCTTTGTAATGTACCTCTGGATCAGATCAAGAGTCTGAATCCGCAATATAAGAAGCAAATGATTCCGGGTGACAGCAAACCTTATACGTTAAGACTGCCTATTGACGCGATCAGTACTTTTATCGATAAGCAAGATACGATTTATACGCATCGTGCCGATGAGTTGTTCCGCAACCGGAAAACCGTTGCTGTAAAGGATATTACACCTGCAACCCGCAAAACGACATCAGCAGTTGCCGGTAAGGGAAATCTGACCTATTATACAATAAAAAGTGGAGACACTTTATCCACTATTGCCAGAAAGTATGGTGTCACAATTAAGGATATACAAAGGTGGAATGGAATGTCTAGCACTAAAATTGCAGCAGGAAAACGATTGAAAATATACAAATAAATAACTTCCTGCTTGCATCGTTCGGAAATTTGCTTATTTTTGCAGAACTAAGCAAGTGAAAGGATAACAATTATGGATAATCTGGCCCCCAAAGAAATAGCTGACGAAGAGATGATTAATCAGGCGTTCCACGAACTACTGAATGATTATCTCAATACTAAGCATCGCAAAAAAGTTGAAATCATTACGAAGGCTTTCAACTTTGCCAATCAGGCGCATAAAGGTATCAAACGCCGTTCGGGCGAACCTTATATTATGCACCCGATTGCCGTTGCCAGCATTGTATGCAATGAAATAGGTCTCGGTTCCACTTCTATATGTGCAGCCTTGCTGCATGATGTGGTAGAGGACACTGATTACACAGTGGAAGACATCGAGAATATCTTTGGTCCGAAGATCGCCCAGATTGTGGACGGACTGACTAAAATATCCGGTGGAATCTTCGGTGACCGCGCTTCGGCACAGGCAGAGAACTTCAAGAAGTTGCTGCTCACCATGTCGAACGACATCCGGGTCATTCTTATCAAGATAGCAGACCGCTTGCACAACATGCGTACCCTTGGTTCCATGTTACCCAACAAGCAATATAAGATTGCAGGCGAAACGCTTTACATCTATGCTCCACTTGCCAACCGCTTGGGGCTTTATAAGATAAAAACGGAGCTTGAGAATCTAAGCTTCAAATATGAACATCCCGAAGAATATGCGGAAATAGAAGAGAAGTTGAATGCTACTGCCGCTGAACGTGACAAGGTTTTCAACGACTTCACGGCCCCGATTCGTACCCAACTGGATAAGATGGGATTGAAATACCGGATACTTGCCCGTGTAAAATCAATCTATTCCATCTGGAACAAGATGCAGACCAAACATGTTCCTTTCGAAGAAATATACGATTTACTGGCTGTTCGAATCATCTTCGAACCACGTAATGAAGAAGAAGAGCTCAATGACTGTTTCGATATCTACGTTTCTATCTCCAAGATATACAAACCCCACCCGGACCGTTTGCGCGATTGGGTCAGCCATCCTAAAGCTAATGGTTATCAGGCATTGCACGTCACTCTGATGGGTAACAACGGACAATGGATTGAAGTCCAGATTCGTAGTGAACGGATGAATGACGTTGCCGAACAAGGTTTCGCAGCCCACTGGAAATACAAAGAAGGAGGAGGCAGCGAGGATGAAGGTGAATTGGAAAAATGGTTAAGAACGATTAAGGAGATATTAGATGATCCGCAACCGGATGCCATTGACTTTCTGGATACCATTAAGCTAAATTTATTTGCTTCTGAAATATTCGTGTTCACTCCTAAAGGCGAACTGAAGACTATGCCGCAGAACTCTACGGCTCTCGACTTTGCATTTTCCCTGCACACGGATATTGGTAGCCATTGTATTGGCGCCAAAGTCAATCATAAATTAGTGCCGTTGAGCCACAAATTGCAAAGTGGTGACCAAGTTGAAATCCTTACTTCAAAATCGCAACGCGTACAACCGCAATGGGAAGTTTTTGCAACCACTGCCCGTGCCCGCGCCAAGATAGCAGCCATTCTCCGCAAAGAGCGTAAAGCAAACCAGAAGATAGGAGAAGAAATCCTTAGTGAGTTTCTGAAAAAGGAGGAAGTCCGTCCGGAAGAAGCTGCTATCGAAAAGCTACGCAAACTGCATAATGCCAAGAATGAGGAAGAACTGCTGGCTGCCATTGGCAGTAAAGCAATCGTTTTGGGAGAAGCGGACAAGAATGAACTGAAAGAAAAGCAAACCAGTAACTGGAAGAAATATCTGACTTTCTCTTTCGGCAATAGCAAAGAGAAGCAGGAAGAGAAAGAACCGCAGGAAAAAGAAAAAATCAACCCGAAAGAGGTGCTCAAACTGACGGAAGAAAGTTTGCAGAAGAAATATATCATGGCCGAATGTTGCCATCCTATTCCCGGTGACGATGTATTGGGATATGTGGATGAAAACGACCGGATCATTATTCACAAGCGCCAATGCCCTGTTGCTGCCAAATTGAAGAGTAGCTATGGCAACCGCATATTAGCGACCGAATGGGATACACACAAAGAACTGTCTTTCCTGGTATATATATATATAAAAGGTATAGATAATATGGGACTTTTGAATGAAGTCACTCAAGTTATCTCCAGACAGCTCAATGTAAATATCCGTAAGCTGACCATCGAAACCGAAGATGGCATCTTTGAAGGAAAAATTCAGTTGTGGGTACATGATGTAGATGATGTAAAAACCATCTGCAACAATCTGAAGAAAATACAGAATATCAAACAGGTGAGCCGTGTAGAAGAATAGCTTTCAAACGGTAAATAAGAAAACGATGAACGGTGAATAAGTTGCAGTATCATGCAAATTGTTCGCCGTTCATTTTGTTATGAGGTTTCTTGCCTATCGAATCCATGATCGATTAGCATTTATTTATTCCCGTCCATCCAATTCGCGTTTAATAGCCAAAAGCTCTTCTTTTATCGCTTTCAGCTTATTTACAATCTCATAATTACGAACCGTAGCTTCTTTATTATCCTTCAAACGTTGCCGGGCACCGGGAAGTGTCATGCCCTTTTCTTTTACCAAATGATAGATAAGACCGATCGTTTCTACGTCTTCTTTGCGGTACTGACGTATTCCTCTTCCCGCTGTCTTAGGAGAGATTTGCGGAAATTCCTTTTCCCAAAAACGGAGCAATGACGGATTGACTCCGAACATGTCGGCAACCTCCCCTATTGAATAATATAGCTTCAATTCTTTGTCTGTATTAAGCATAACACTCCTGTTTTAAGATTTTAATCGAATACTTTACCATGATTGGCTGCCAACTGAATCATCTTTTCATAATCTTCGGCACTCAAATCCATGAAATAATAATTGACCGGATTCACTACCTGCCCTTTCACGTGCACTTCATAATGCAGATGCGGACCGGTACTTTTTCCTGTACTACCCACTTTTCCGATAATCTCACCACGTACCACTTTCTTTCCGACTTTCGTATTAAATCCCTGCAAGTGAGCATACCGAGTGAGATACCCGAAGCCATGATCTATCTCAATGGTATTACCATATCCGGTTTCCCATCCCACTTTCACCACTGTTCCGTTTCCGGTAGCATATACATCCGTTCCCGGATGAGCAGAGAAGTCCATGCCTGCATGGAACTTTGTCGTACCATAAATAGGATCGATACGTGTACCATAACCGGATGCTGTCTGACGAAGATCCTTATTCGAAATAGGCTGTATGGCCGGAATACATTTCAGCATCTCATCATGGTTCTTACACATATCAATCACATCATCGAAAGATTTCGACTGGATATAAAGCCTTTTGGAAAGCACGTCCAATTTTTGAGTCGTGTTCACCACCAGCTTGGCATTCGCCAAATCCATCAGTTCTTCGTAACGGTTCGTCCCGCCATAACCTGCCTGACGAATAGCCGGAGAAACAGGATCTGCCTGTAAAATCACTCGATACAGATTATCGTCACGTTGCTGAATATCCTGAAGCACCCCCATAGCGTCGTCCAAACGCCGGGAAAGCACATTGTACTGCGCCAAAAGACGGCTGTTTTCAATTCTTAATTCCTTCTCCGACGGAGAACCAAAAATCAAAAGCAATACAATAAAGCAACCTGCTCCCAACCCCATTCCATAGAAAAGCCGACGCAGGATACTAAGCGCACGCTGCCGTACGGTAGGGTAAATTCGATCATAAGTCTGGGTCTGTGGATTATAGATGTAGTATACTTTGCGCATCTTTTTGGAAATATTTCGCTTGTTAATACGGCAAAAGTAATAAAAACAAGCTATCTTTGCACAGTTTTTACGAATTTATGAGTTGTGATTTATGATTTATTGGGGATTCTTCCCCTCTCTCATATCCCACAGCCCATAATTCATAATTCATAAATCATAATTCTTCATTATATGTTGACTGCAAAAGAGATCAGAGATTCATTCAAGAATTTCTTTGAGTCGAAAGGACACCACATCGTTCCCTCGGCTCCGATGGTGATTAAAGATGACCCTACCCTGATGTTTACGAACGCGGGTATGAACCAGTTTAAAGATATTATTTTGGGTAACCATCCGGCGAAATACCAAAGAGTCGCGGACTCGCAAAAATGTTTGCGTGTAAGCGGAAAGCATAATGACCTGGAAGAAGTAGGACACGATACGTACCACCACACCATGTTTGAAATGCTTGGTAACTGGTCGTTCGGCGATTACTTCAAGAAAGAAGCGATCAGCTGGGCGTGGGAATATCTGGTAGAAGTCTTGAAACTGAATCCGGAACATCTCTATGCAACCGTATTTGAAGGAAGTCCCGAAGAAGGATTGAGCCGTGACGACGAAGCTGCTTCTTATTGGGAACAGTTCTTGCCAAAGGATCACATCATCAACGGTAACAAACACGACAACTTCTGGGAAATGGGTGATACAGGACCTTGCGGACCTTGTTCCGAAATCCATATCGACCTCCGTCCTGCTGAAGAACGCGCCAAGATCTCCGGTCGCGACCTCGTGAACCACGATCATCCGCAGGTAATTGAAATCTGGAATCTCGTATTCATGCAATACAACCGCAAAGCAGATGGCAGCCTTGAGCCGCTTCCTGCAAAGGTTATTGACACCGGTATGGGATTCGAACGCCTTTGTATGGCTTTACAAGGAAAAACATCCAACTACGATACAGACGTATTCCAGCCAATGCTGAAAGCTATTGCAGCTATGTCGGGTACAGAATACGGAAAAGATAAGCAGCAGGACATCGCCATGCGTGTAATTGCCGACCATATCCGTACTATTGCATTCTCTATCACAGACGGTCAGTTGCCTTCTAACGCGAAAGCTGGTTATGTGATCCGCCGTATCCTTCGCCGTGCTGTTCGTTACGGATATACTTTCCTCGGACAGAAACAGGCATTTATGTATAAGTTGCTTCCTGTATTGATTGATAATATGGGAGAAGCTTATCCTGAGCTGGTTGCACAAAAGACACTGATTGAAAAAGTAATCAAGGAAGAAGAAGAATCATTCCTCCGCACTTTGGAAACTGGTATCCGTCTATTGGATAAGACAATGGAAGATACCAAAGCCAATGGAAAAACTGAAATCAGCGGTAAAGATGCCTTTACTTTATATGATACATTCGGTTTCCCGCTCGACTTGACAGAGCTGATTCTCCGTGAAAACGGAATGACTGTCAACATTGAAGAGTTCAATGAAGAAATGCAGCAACAGAAACAGCGTGCACGTAATGCCGCCGCCATCGAAACAGGTGACTGGATTGTACTGAAAGAAGGGACTACTGAATTCGTTGGTTACGATTACACTGAATACGAGGCTTCTATCCTTCGTTACCGTCAGATCAAACAAAAGAACCAGACATTGTATCAGATTGTACTCGACTATACTCCATTCTATGCAGAAAGTGGTGGTCAGGTCGGTGATACCGGTGTATTGGTAAGCGAGTTCGAAACGATTGAAGTGGTCGATACAAAGAAAGAGAATAATCTTCCGATACATATTACCAAAAAGTTACCCGATCATCCGGAAGCTCCGATGATGGCTTGTGTAGATACCGACAAACGTGCTGCCTGCGCAGCTAATCACTCGGCGACCCACTTGCTGGATGCTGCTTTACGTGAAGTATTGGGTGAACACATCGAACAGAAAGGTTCATTGGTTACACCGGATTCATTACGTTTCGACTTCTCTCACTTCCAGAAAGTGACCGATGAAGAAATCCGTAAAGTTGAACATATCGTCAATGCAAGAATCCGCGCTAATATCCCATTGAAAGAATATCGCAATATTCCTATCGAGGAAGCTAAGGAGTTGGGGGCTATCGCTCTTTTTGGTGAAAAGTATGGCGACAGAGTTCGTGTGATCCAGTTCGGCACTTCTATCGAGTTCTGCGGTGGTACACACGTAGCTGCAACCGGAAATATCGGTATGGTAAAAATCATCTCCGAAAGTTCTGTTGCTGCCGGCGTTCGCCGTATTGAAGCTTATACTGGAGCACGCGTGGAAGAAATGCTGGATACAATACAAGATACACTTAACGACTTGAAGGCTCTCTTCAACAATGCTCCTGATTTGGGTATTGCAATCCGCAAATATCTGGATGAAAATGCAGGATTGAAGAAGCAGGTGGAAGACTTCATGAAAGAAAAAGAAGCAGCGCTGAAGGAAAGACTGTTGAAGAATATACAAGAAATTCACGGCATCAAAGTGGTTAAGTTCTGTGCTCCGCTACCGGCAGAAGTAGTGAAGAATATCGCTTTCCAACTTCGTGGTGAGATTACAGAAAACTTGTTCTTCGTTGCCGGAAATATAGATAACGGAAAACCGATGCTGACAGTCATGCTTAGCGACAATCTGGTTGCGAGTGGTCTGAAAGCTGGCAATTTAGTGAAAGAAGCTGCCAAACTAATTCAAGGCGGTGGCGGTGGTCAGCCTCACTTTGCAACCGCAGGAGGTAAAAACACTGACGGACTACCGGCAGCTGTTGAAAAAGTACTGGAGCTAGCAGGAATCTAAAAGTAAATGAAAAGGAGTCTAATAAAAAGATAATAGGCTGGTTTTACATAAAGATTTAAAATTAGGCGCAGATTACGCGAATTACACGGATTTTTTATTCTTAAAACCGTGTAATCTACGAAATCCGCGCCTAAATATTACACTAATCGAGGCACCGATAAGCACTGTCCGGCACCGAGGAATATCGACCGGATGTAGAAGTCTATTTGTCTCTCTTAAAAAATATTAAGCCTATAATTTAGGCTTGTCACAGTTTTTTTCTACCTTTGTGACCAGATTAATTATTTTTCTTATCCTTCAAATAAATAAAATAAGTAATCACTAATACCTAAAGAATGATGAGAACACCTGCTTATCTATGCCTGCTGTTAACCTGCATGCTCATTTCTTGTACCCCTACGCAAGAAAAACACGAAATAGATTACACATCTTATGTAAATCCATTTATCGGAACAGACTTCACTGGAAACACTTATCCTGGTGCCCAAGCTCCTTTCGGCATGGTGCAACTTAGCCCGGACAACGGACTCCCCGGATGGGACCGTATCTCCGGTTATTTCTATCCGGACAGTACGATTGCCGGTTTCAGCCACACACATCTTTCCGGCACTGGAGCGGGAGATTTGTATGACATCTCTTTCATGCCTGTCACTCTTCCCTACAAAGAAGCGGAAGCACCACTTGGCATCCATTCTAAATTCTCCCACAAGGATGAAAGTGCTCATGCCGGTTATTATCAAGTACGCCTGACTGATTATAACATCAACGTCGAACTGACTGCCACCGAGCGTTGTGGTATCCAACGTTATACGTTTCCGGAAGCCCAATCTACTATCTTCTTAAATCTGAAGAAAGCCATGAACTGGGATTTTACCAACGATTCTCATATCGAAGTCGTAGACTCCGTCACCATTCAAGGTTACCGTTTCTCCAACGGCTGGGCACGCGATCAACACATCTATTTCCGCACCCGATTCTCCAGGCCTTTTGAGAAAATGGAACTGGACACAACTGCCATCATCAAAGACAACAAACGTATCGGTACCGCTGTTATCGCCCGCTTCGATTTCAATACCCAAAAGGATGAACAGATATTGGTAAACACTGCCATTTCCGGTGTCAGCATGGAAGGAGCAGCCAAAAACCTGCAAGCTGAAGTCCCCGAAAATGACTTCGACAAATACTTGACGGAAACAAAAGCAAACTGGAACCGCCAGCTCGGAAAGATTGAAATAAAAAGTGATAATGAGAACGATAAAGTAAACTTCTATACCGCTCTCTATCACTCAATGATTGCTCCAACTATTTACAGTGATGTAGACGGAGCTTACTACGGCCCCGATAAGAAAATACACCAAGCCGACGGCTGGGTTAATTATAGCACCTTCTCCCTATGGGATACATACCGTGCTGCCCACCCGCTCTTTACTTATACCGAACCCGAACGTGTAAACGACATGGTGAAATCCTTCATCGCCTTCTACGAACAGAATGGCCACCTACCGGTGTGGAACTTCTACGGAAGTGAAACAGACATGATGATCGGTTATCATGCTGTTCCTGTTATTGTAGACGCCTATCTGAAAGGAATCGGCGACTTCGACGCAAAGAAAGCCTTGGATGCTTGCATAGCAACGGCTAATCTGGATAATTACCGCGGCATCGGACTCTACAAAGAATTAGGATACATACCTTACAACGTAACAGACCACTACAACGCAGAAAACTGGTCGTTATCCAAAACACTGGAATACACTTTCGATGACTATTGCATTGCCGAAATGGCGAAGAAGATGGGCAAACAAGACATTGCGGACGAATTTTACAAACGTTCTCAAAACTACAAGAATGTATATAACCCCGCTACTTCTTTCATGCAGCCACGTGACGACAAAGGCATCTTTATCAAGGACTTCAAGGCCGATGACTATACACCACACATTTGCGAAAGCAACGGATGGCAATACTTTTGGTCTGTACAGCATGATATAAACGGACTGATCGACCTTGTAGGAGGTAAAAACCGGTTTGCCGAAAAACTGGACAGTATGTTCACCTATCATCCGGCAGCAGATGACGAACTACCTATCTTCAGCACGGGCATGATAGGACAATATGCGCATGGCAATGAACCGAGCCATCACGTTATTTATCTGTTCAATGCTATAGGACACGAAAATCGCACACAAGAATATGTGGCCAAAGTGATGAACGAGCTCTACAAGAACGAACCTGCCGGTCTTTGTGGCAACGAAGATTGCGGACAGATGTCAGCATGGTATGTATTCAGTGCGATGGGATTCTACCCCGTCAATCCCGTCAGTGGAAAATATGAGATAGGTACTCCCCTATTCCCGGAAATGCAATTACATCTGGCAAATGGAAAGACTTTCACCGTATTGGCCCCCAAAGTAAACAAAGAAAATATCTATATCCAATCCATCAAAATAGATGGAAAACCGTATGACAAAACATATCTTACTCACGAGCAAATCATGAGTGGAGCAACTGTCGAATTCGAAATGAGTAACACCCCTAAAGCAATTGGAGTCATATTCGAAGATAAAAACCCATAAACGAAACATGAACTTAGTCCATCGAGAGAATGAATGAAAACTTTGATGTAACCTATAAAGCACTATTTCGCCGGTACTATCCCAGCCTGATTTTCTATGCAACCCGTTTGGTGGGAGAAGAAGAAGCAGAGGATGTAGTGCAGGACGTATTTGTAGAATTATGGAAGCGGAAAGACCACATAGAGATAGGCGACCAAATCCAGGCCTTTCTCTATCGTGCCGTTTACACCCGTGCCCTTAATGTCTTGAAACACCGCAGTGTGGAAGACGGTTATTGTGTTGCCATGGAAGAAATCAACCAAAGACGCGCAGAATTCTATCAACCGGACAACAACGAAGTGATTCGGAGGATCGAAGACAAGGAACTCCGCAAGGAAATTCATGATGCAATTAATGAGCTCCCTGACAAATGCAAAGAGGTTTTCAAACTTAGCTATCTGCATGATATGAAAAACAAGGAAATAGCCGATATTCTCGGAGTTTCACTCCGCACGGTGGAAGCCCATATGTATAAGGCTTTAAAATACTTGCGTGGCCGACTCGATCCTCTTTGGGCGATTCTTTTCTTATTTTTATGGCGATTATAATAAGTGTTTTTGCGTTTTGAATTGTATTACTAATATGAAGGAAAAGAAAATGAGTAATCTGAGTGAAGAAATAATAAACAGATATCTGACAGGACAGTGTTCTGAAGAAGAGCTTATCGAGGTCAATGCCTGGATGAAGGAATCGGAAGAAAATGCCCGCCAGCTCTTTCGTATGGAAGAAATTTATCATTTGGGTAAATTCGACCAGTACACTGATGAACAACGGATACTTCGTGCGGAAAAACAACTCTATAAAAAGCTGGACGAAGAGAAAGGTAAACAGAGCAAAATACTAAGCATGCATCGCTGGATGAAATATGCCGCAGTGATTGCTGTGATGTTGGTCATGGGTGGTGGAGTCGGATATTGGTTCTATCAAAACGGAAACAATCAACAAATGATGGTTGCAGTAGCCAGCGAAGGCATTGTTAAGGAGGTAGTCTTGCCGGATGGTAGCAAGGTTTGGCTGAACAATGCAGCAACCTTGAAATATCCACGTGAGTTCTCCGAAAAGGAACGCAATGTCTACCTGGAAGGAGAAGCTTATTTTGAGGTCACCAAAAACCGCCATAAGCCATTCACCGTTCAAAGTGATGCAATACGCGTACGCGTATTGGGAACTACGTTCAATTTAAAATCCGATAAGCGTTGCCGGATAGCGGAGGCGACACTTATTGAAGGTGAGATTGAAGTAAAAGGCAATAAGGAAGAGGGGCAGATTATCCTCACTCCGGGACAACGTGCGGAACTGAACAAAAATAATGGACGATTGACCGTGAAACAAGTGGATGCCAAGTTGGATGCTGTTTGGCACGATAATCTGATTCCATTCCAAAAAGCAGATATCTTCACCATCACCAAAGCGCTGGAGCGTTTCTATGATGTGAAAATCATTCTATCTCCTGACATTCAGACGGGTAAAACTTACTCCGGTGTACTGAAAAGGAAATCGAATATCGAGTCAGTGTTAAAATCATTGCAAAACTCTATACCTATTGATTATAAAATTGTCGGAAACAATATCTTCATTTCTCCCAAATAAGAAGTAAAAGATGAACCGGCTAAAACTTAAAAGCTATTAATACCATGAAATTAAAAACATTCCTAATAGTAGGATGTTTAGGAGGTTTATTCACACTTAGCTCCTGTACAGCCCCCACTAATGTAAAAGACTATAGTGCTTACGTCAACCCTTTCATCGGTACCGGTGGACATGGTCATACCTTCCCCGGAGCGGTAGTTCCCCACGGGATGATTCAGCCCAGTCCGGACACCCGGATCGATGGTTGGGATGCTTGTTCCGGTTATTATTATGCCGACTCTACCATCAATGGCTTCTCACACACACACGTCAGCGGTACAGGTTGTTGCGACTATGGAGATGTCTTGCTCATGCCAACCGTAGGTAAACAACAATATCGAACAACCGATCCCCAAAGCCAGCGACTGGCATACGCTTCCTCTTTCTCGCACAAGAATGAGATTGCAGAACCAGGATATTATTCTGTCTTTCTCGATACTTATCAGGTGAAAGCTGAAATTTCATCCACCAAACGAGGAGCAATCCATCGCTATACTTTTCCCGAAAACACCGAATCCGGATTTATCATCGACCTGGATTACAGCCTACAACGACAGACTAACTCCGAGATGGAAATAGAAGTAATAAGCGATACGGAAATCTGTGGACATAAGAAAACAACTTATTGGGCTTTCGACCAATATATCAACTTTTACGCTAAATTTTCCAAACCATTCTCTTATACGCTCGTTACGGACTCTATCACCATGGATAATGGTAAACGACTTCCTGTCTGCAAAGCATTATTGCATTTCAACACCAGTAAAGACGAGCAGGTTCTTGTTAAAGTAGGTGTGTCCGCTGTTGATATTGCCGGTGCACGGAAGAACGTTGAATCAGAAATTCCCGGATGGGATTTCGAAAAAGTACGTAAAGACGCACGTACGGCATGGAATGAATATCTTTCCAAAATTGATATTACAACTTCCGATAAAGAAGATAAAGCCATCTTCTACACGGCCCTCTATCACACGGGAATCAGTCCAAATCTGTTCACTGATGCAGACGGACGTTATTTAGGAATGGATCTTGAAGTACATCAAGGAGACACCCTTAATCCGATATACACTGTCTTTTCTTTATGGGATACTTTCCGTGCGCTACATCCGCTAATGACTATCATTGATCCCGATCTGAATAATCACTTTATCAATTCGTTAATTAAGAAACATCAGGAAGGTGGGATATACCCCATGTGGGACTTGGCTTCCAATTACACCGGCACTATGATTGGCTATCATGCTGTTCCGGTCATCGTGGATGCCTACATGAAAGGGTATCGCAATTTTGATACCAAAGAGGCTTATAAAGCCTGCCTGCGTGCCGCTGAATATGACACTACCGGCATCAAATGTCCGGATTTGGTATTGCCTCATCTCATGCCTAAAGCAAAATATTATAAGAATGCCATCGGATATATCCCTTGTGACCGCGAAAACGAATCAGTGGCCAAAGCTCTGGAATATGCGTATGATGACTGGTGTATCTCTATCTTTGCAGAAGCGATGAGTGATTTTGAATCCAAAGCAAAGTATGAACGCTTCGCCAAGGCTTACGAATTCTATTTCGACAAATCAATCCGCTTCATGCGTGGACTGGACTCAAAAGGTGAATGGCGTACTCCATTCAATCCACGCGCATCTACTCACCGCAGCGATGATTATTGTGAAGGAACAGCTTGGCAATGGACTTGGTTTGTGCCGCATGATGTAGAAGGATTAGTCAATCTGATGGGTGGAGAAGATGCTTTTGTCCAGAAACTCGATTCCTTATTCTCGGCCGATTCATCACTTGAAGGTGAGACAACCTCATCAGATATCAGCGGACTGATCGGGCAATATGCACATGGAAACGAACCAAGTCACCATGTGATCCATCTATATAACTACGTTAACCACCCTTGGAGAACTCAAGAGTTGGTAGATAGTGTTTACCGGAGCCAGTATGCCAACAGTATAGAGGGTCTTTCGGGTAATGAGGACTGCGGTCAGATGTCTGCCTGGTATATACTCAACTCTATGGGATTCTATCAAGTATGTCCCGGCAAGCCGGTATATTCCATCGGACGTCCTGCCTTCGACAAAGCAGTTATCAATCTGCCTGAAGGAAAGACTTTCAGTATTGTAGTAAAGAATAATGGGAAAAAGAATAAATACATTGAAAGTGTATTGCTGAACGGTAAGGCTCTAAACATTCCATTCTTTAACCATCAGGATATTGCGAATGGAGGAACGATGGAAATCAAGATGACCGATCATCCTACGAAATGGGGAGTCCTCTCTCCGGCTCTCTCCTCAAAAGAAGAGGAATGAGTTGGTACTACTGGCTGTTCAAATTGAATAAAAAAACAAAACCTTGAAAAATAAATTGGCTCAATTGATTTCTGATTCGATTGAGCCATAAATAATAAATAAGACCATGAAAAAGTATCTCCTATTAGTATGTGCATTAAGTTGTATCGTCTTTGCAAAAGCCAAAGACTGGACGCAGTATGTCAATCCGCTTATGGGTTCTCAATCTAGTTTCGAGTTATCAACAGGTAATACTTATCCGGCCATTGCCCGTCCGTGGGGGATGAATTTCTGGACTCCACAGACAGGAAAGATGGGAGACGGATGGCAATACACTTATACAGCTAATAAGATTCGTGGATTTAAACAAACACATCAACCCAGTCCGTGGATTAACGATTACGGACAATTCTCTATTATGCCTATAGTAGGCAAACCGGAATTCAATGAAGAAAAGCGTGCCAGTTGGTTTGCCCACAAAGGAGAAACTGCCACTCCTTATTATTATAAAGTATATCTTGCAGAGCATGATGTAGTGACAGAAATGGCTCCAACCGAGCGTGCCGTTCTTTTCCGTTTCACTTTTCCGGAAAACGATCATTCGTATGTTGTAGTGGATGCCTTTGATAAGGGATCGTATATTAAGGTTATTCCGGAAGAAAACAAGATTATCGGTTATACAACTCGCAACAGCGGTGGAGTTCCCGAAAACTTTAAAAATTACTTTATTATTGAATTCGACAAGCCTTTCACTTATAAAGCTACGGTAGCCAATGGCAATCTGCAGGAAAATGTTACCGAACAGACAACAGAGCATGCCGGAGCCATTATTGGTTTCCAAACACATAAAGGCGAACAAGTACATGCAAGGATTGCTTCTTCTTTCATCAGTTTTGAACAGGCAGCTTTGAATATGAAAGAGTTGGGCAAAGATAATATTGAACAGCTAGCCAAGAAAGGAAAAGAAGCGTGGAACCAAGTGTTAGGCAAAATAGAAGTAGAAGGAGGCAATCTCGATCAATATCGCACATTCTATTCTTGTTTATATCGTTCATTGCTCTTCCCACGCAAATTCTACGAACTGGATGCTGCCGGACAACCGGTTCATTACAGTCCTTATAATGGGCAAGTATTACCGGGATATATGTATACCGACACAGGCTTTTGGGATACTTTCCGTTGCCTATTCCCGTTATTGAACCTAATGTACCCGTCAGTCAACAAGGAAATGCAGGAAGGTCTGATCAATACATATAAAGAGAGCGGTTTCTTCCCGGAATGGGCAAGTCCGGGGCACAGAGGCTGTATGGTTGGTAACAATTCTGCTTCTGTCTTAGTGGATGCTTACATGAAAGGAGTGAAAGTGGACGATATAAAAACATTGTATGAAGGGCTGATTCACGGAACGGAGAATGTACATCCACAAGTATCATCAACAGGACGTTTGGGATATGAATATTACAATAGACTGGGTTACGTGCCTTATGATGTAAAAATCAATGAGAACGCCGCACGCACGTTGGAATATGCATACAATGACTGGTGTATCTACCAACTGGCAAAGGAACTTAAACGTCCGAAAAAAGAGATTAATCTTTTCGCAAAACGTGCCATGAACTACAAGAATCTTTTCGATAAGGAATCTAAGTTAATGCGTGGACGCAACGAAGATGGTACATTCCAATCTCCTTTCTCTCCGCTGAAATGGGGGGACGCCTTTACGGAAGGAAATAGCTGGCACTATACTTGGTCTGTATTCCACGATCCTCAAGGATTGATTGACTTGATGGGTGGAAAAGAGATGTTTATCACCATGATGGATTCTGTTTTTGCCGTACCTCCTATTTTTGATGATAGCTACTACGGCCAAGTGATTCATGAAATCCGTGAAATGACTGTGATGAATATGGGTAACTATGCACATGGCAATCAACCGATTCAGCACATGATTTATTTATATGACTATGCAGGACAACCTTGGAAAGCCCAATACTGGTTGCGTCAAGTAATGGATCGTATGTACTCTCCTACTCCGGACGGCTATTGTGGCGATGAAGACAACGGACAAACTTCTGCCTGGTATGTATTCTCGGCATTAGGTTTCTATCCTGTTTGTCCGGGAACGGATGAATATATTATAGGTGCTCCGTTATTCAAGAAAGCTACACTTCATTTTGAGAATGGCAATAGTTTGGTTATTGATGCTCCGAATAATAGTAAGAAGAATTTTTATGTCAATTCGATGAATGTCAATGGTGCTGATTACACTAAAAATTATCTCCGACACGAAAATTTGCTCAAGGGAGGTACAATCAGTGTTGAAATGAGCAATCAACCTAATCAGAATAGAGGAACTAAAGAAGAAGATATGCCCTATTCTTTCTCTAAGCAACAATAATCCTTGCGAGATAATTTACCCTAATCTTGGTTTGAGTCTTTCAGTATTGCACCGAAATGAACCAAATGAACATTTATTGAAACGCAGATTAACGCAGATTTTCGCAAAGAATAAAAAAGTTCTCAAACATGGCGCAGCCTTCTAATAATCTGCGAAAATCTGCGTTAATCTGCGTTTCAATACTTATTTGCTAAAATATCAATTGATTCAGCACCGTACGGAAATGAGTAAAATGATACAGGTTTGAATACATAGTGAGAAAAACATCTATCATAGTATCATTCATTTTAATAATCTTCTAATTATCAAAGGAATAAGTATGATAGATAACTTTTAGAAAATGCATCTATCATACTTTTATTGCAAAAAACGGGTATCTATCACACCCATACTATATCTATTTAGTGTAGCATTAGGTGAGAGTATCCATTTAAAGGCATAAGAATGCACACTTTATAGGATGATAACCTGTATTGACAACTTAATAATCTATTGGAAGCGGCTGTCTTTCTATAGTTCACATGTGCAGGCTGTACAGCCCACGTATGTAAACCGTGCAGCCCACACATGCGGACTGTACAGCACACATACGTGGGCTATAAACTTATCGCCATTACATTTACATTATTAAGCCACGATAATCAGATTTATATGGCTCCCTTGTGACAAAAACAAGCTATCTTACACCTATTATGACCCTTATATGGCTATTTTGCACAATGATAGATAACCTGTTTTTACTGGTAAAAGTATGATAGATGCATTTTCTAAAAGCTATCTATCATACTTATTCCTTTGATAATTAAAAGATTATTGAAATAAATGATACTATGATAGATATTTTATTTCACTATGTAGCATTTAATTCAAATATTTAGGAACATGAGCAAACGTTAGACTTAGAAAAGTTAGCGCCTGCCCGTTCTTTGAAAAAGCAATTAAAAAGAGGCTGACTCAAAAACAATCTTGAGACAGCCTCTCGAATACAAACTTTAACCTATATTCTTTTTAGACTCAATACTACTTAAAGACGTATATTTCATAAAGCTCACATCCCCAAGAAGCCAAAAGATCAAATTTCACATACCGTGCAGTTATAGATTCAATGAATTGATAGTAATCGGCATTCTCATCAGCAGTAGCTACTTTTCCTAGATAATTCCATGTGTTTCCATCAGAAGAAACTGATAATTGTACATTTTGAGGAGCATAATAATATATATAATCAAGACCTACTCCAGTGATTGTTTTTTCCTCTCCCATATCGAGTGTAAATGAAATATCTCCATCAGAACATATACCTTCATAGTTACCTTTGGTTTCACCATCAATAAGCGAACCGCCACCATCGTTTTGATAAAAATCACTACTATCTTCCACATCTACAGACCAACCCTGTTTGGCCCATTCTATCCAACCGGAAGGCCGTTTGTAAGATATGTGTTCAAATCCTCTTATATATTTATTTATATTCAAGGTGAAAGAACTTCTTTTCTCATCCTGCACGAAGACCGGATCTTCACATTCAAAAACAGCTGTGATATTTAATGTGTTTGACGAGTCGTCCGATGTACGCAACAAAAAGTCATTAGTAATCTCCCAAGTAATATCTCCTGATGTCTTTTCACCAGCAGGAATTATAATTTCTGCAGGAGTAATACTAATGTCTTTCAGGTATTCGTCATCCACTCCTTCCGTTGTAAGTTTCACCTTTACATCTTTCCGAGCAGGACGATCCAATTGTACACTGAATGTATATAGATTCCGCTCCGTGTCCTTAAATTCTCCGTTGAAATAAGTATGTTCGAATGTAGTTTTATTACCGACTTTTCCTTCCAAGAAACCTGTAGCTACATACGCCTCTTTCTTTATCAAAGCTTTTGCCTCCAAGGTAATAGATGGCATTTTATATCCTTGCACAGTAGCTCTCACTCCTAAATTATAGGTAGCTTCATCGTAATTAGATTGAAAAACATCCATATTTTTTATACCCA
Source organism: Bacteroides ovatus (assembly GCF_001314995.1). Classification (NCBI taxonomy): domain Bacteria; kingdom Pseudomonadati; phylum Bacteroidota; class Bacteroidia; order Bacteroidales; family Bacteroidaceae; genus Bacteroides; species Bacteroides ovatus. Next base: position 5,493,459 of record NZ_CP012938.1, on the reverse strand, counting down.
AAGTAACACTGGCATCCGTATAGCCTGCCGGAATTATCAATTTGGTATCACTTAACTCAACATCTTCTCCGATTGGCTCAAAAGTAACTATTGCGTCCTCGGGTGAAGCGTTAAAACGAAAGGTGAATATTACGGGTTTATCGAATTCTAATATACCCTCATTATTATAGGTGGCATTCACTGTTATTTCCGAGCCTTCTCCGTCTTCCGCCACAAGAGAAAAATTGTTATCCGGATAGGTAGCCAGACTTGGAGTTTCATCTTCGCCGCATCCAGAAAGGGCTGTCAGCAAACCGACTGCCAATAATAAGAAAAATCTATAAAGTGTTCTCATTTCTACAATTGTTTTTTAATTTATTGCAAATCATCGGGATATTGGTAAGGTGTGGCATCATTGTCTTTGTAGAACACGGTAGGTGCTTGTAACGGAGAACCATACAGAGTTCTCACATCAGACAGACGCCGGAATACATTGCCATAATTTTCCGGCTTCGGTGAAAAGCCCATAAACCATCCAGAACCTTGGTTTATCAGTCTTTGTCCCTGTAAATCGCCACCTGTACCTCTAACAAACTCCATGGATTGACCGGAACATTCTTTGGATGTCAGGTCCCCATACGGAACTTGAGAAGGATCTCTACCATAATCACCAACTACAATATCTATCCAGTTTTTAATAGTTACTCCATCAACAACGGTTGCCTTCGAACTATACATTCTTCTTAATGCATATACTGCTACGATTTTATCAGGCATTGCTTGTTTAGTTTCGTAGCATAAACGTGCCGCAGCCTCCTCACTAGGCTCTGTTAATGCTGGATTATTCGGATCATAAGCACCTTCATATTCGTCATCAAAACATACCCCGTCCAGATTATATGCTTTGCAATACTGAGCTAGTTCTCGTGCAAAGTCTTTGGCACCTTGTTTAGAAAGTTGCGCCACTCCTGTTATATCCCCGTTACTAAGTATTCCTAATACTATTTTAGTTCCACGTTTACGAAGTGGTTGCAAAAATTTCTCATTATTATCTAGCAAATATTGTATGTAAGCATTACATTTTAAATAAGGGCGTTGGGCTTGTGCGTCCCAGTTGATATTGGCAGCAAATGGAGATACTACATCCCACAGCAATTTTCCGTTTTCCAGTTGAAAAGAAAGAGCATTCAGTGGATTTGTACCATCAAAGAAGACAAATGACTTTACTACATCTTCCTCTTTGTAAGTGTTTCCTAACTTTCTCATATCTTTTATCAAATAGATACAATGACCAGCTTTCTCATCTTTTATGGTAATGTCGCTACTTACGTGGGTAAGAGCTATAGGTAAAGCATAGGTTTTATCTTCTTTCAAAGTGCCGTCCGCCTGAATGGTGATGTCAGTCTGAGCAGATTTTGTTTGAGCATCTACTATGAGCTTCCCGTCATTCTTAAAAGAAACCAGGTGCACAGGATACAATTCAAAATCGGTTTCATGCTCTTTATTATAAGTATCCAAATAATCTGCATCAATAATTACTTGAGCAGAAGTACTGGTACTCGTCATTTTACTAAGACTCATTTTTACAGAAGTAGTATAAGTATCTTTGTATAGATCCACTACGTTAGAAGACAAATTGGACTTTCCGTCACGCAAGTATCCATTGTTTTCATAAATGCCGGTATATGCTGACTCATCTATTGCTTTATTTATGACAAGATCATCATCACAGGAGGTAAGGCAAGTTATGCCGCCTGCAAATATGGCAACCATCAACCCTGTTATCAGATATTTTTGTTTCATAATAATATTCTTTTTAATTAAAAGGATTAATATATTTGAGGAAGTTCTACAGGAACCCATATCGGATCTTTACTCGCTGTGATATCATTTCCATTGCCAGTACGATCTATAACAACCTTTCCAGACCCCTCATTAAATTTCCAGTAGGCTACAAGTCCTTCACTGGCAGGATTTACTTTATAAGGATTATCTGCAATTTGCTCTGCAGTTCTTTCTACGCTCCAAATACGAACCTCTGAAATTTCTCCCGGAAGCCAGCGGGTACCATCAAAAGAACGACCTATATAGCAATTCTTAGTTAAATTAACCGTACTATTTGCTGACTGGTCTTTATACACCGCCACACCATTCTTATAATAGATTCGGTTTTTATTGACAGTGTTATACACAACAGCTATGTGTACCCATTCGTCTACCGGAAGTCCAATACCTGGTGCGTGATTTGCTGGAGGAAAACTTCCACCTGGCACAAATGCCTGAAGTTGATCACGTGGACGGTCACCATCACCGATACGTATAAGGAAATTACCTTCAATTCCAAAAACAGAACTTAGTGCATTATCACGTTTGGCCACCCAGTCATCACTTCGTACCAATGCTTCCACTGTAATAGTAGTCATCTTGCTTACATCACTATTCCATTTTATCGGAAAATAGTTTTCTTTAATATTAGCTACAACATTAATAAGAGCAGCGCCTTTGATAATAAAATAAGTGGTACGGGCACTCTCAAGAAGTCCAATTCCAGATACATTTGTGATTGTAACAGGCAACACATAACGTCTTGAGTCGTCCAATTGATTCAAATTAACGAAATTCACTATGATATCATCTCCGGAAATTCCTCCGGGTTGAATCGTAACATTCTTCACAGGGATATCATAAAACGCTTCGGGAAGTGCTGTAGCATTATCCCCATAACATAGATTATAGGTAGCTGTTAAAGATGGTTTGGCATCAAAGCTGACTTGGATTTCGTTGTCGACAGGAGCAGCAAGCCGATAAGTAATTTTACGACTGTCAAACAATACATCTTCTTTAATCAGTAAATCTTCAGTTACGGGTACCGAACTTATATAAAGCTTATTGTCATAATGATGTTCATCATTAATATCCGTATCCTTGCAGCTGCTTACCGTAAATGCAGTAAGTGCTATAAATGCTAATTGATAAATATGCAATTTCATATTGTATTTCTATTTATTAGGATTCATTATATGAATAGTTTCACGTACTGTTCCATAAGTATTATTGTAATAATCCTTTTGGATATTGATGATAAAAATACCAGTGCAGGTATAATCTGGTGATGCCTGTACAATCCATTGAGCTGTACCTTGTGCAGCCAATACTTTATTTCCATTTGCATCCCGTGTATCCCAATAACCAATTATCATATCCTTATCTTCCTGTTGAGGAAACTGTGTACAGGCAATAAAACGATCTTTTGGAACAAGATCCGCATTCGTTCCTGCTACGTCTATGCCTGCTTGAATAGCCATAAAAACATTTAATGTCAGATCCTCCATGTTTTTGGAAGAAGCGGTTTTCAGTATCAGATGATTGTATTTATCCAGCATATCCATGTTTTCTGGAGCCAAATACTGCACATAACCGTAAAAAACCAATGTTTTGTCGGTATGCTTAATCCGCCAATCCAACACTCTGCTGAAGAAGTTTTGCTGACGTGCCTTGTATTGTTGTAACACATCTTCTTGCATACCCACCATTGAAAGTCCTGTATAGTCAATTAGGATACCATCATATCCATAATTGTCACATAGAACCAGCATAGCATCCGTACGTTCATTCAGATACCTTTGTGCATCTTCTTCCGTCAATTCGGAATTATCTTTTGCCTTATTGTTCCATTCTTGTTCTAAACTCTCATAATTAATGCAGGAAAGCGTGCGGATATTCTTCTCGCGTATTTTTACCATTTCGGCTTGTGTTTCAGACGAGAGCTTTTCTGGATTATTCAAACAGATAAAATCCACACTGTCCAGTATAGCGGTGAGACGTTCGGTTTGATTGATTGGATTAGTTTCCGGATTGTCAAAAGAGACAAAGACTAACTTATGTTCTCCATCCTTGTAGCGTTTCAGATCTCTGATATAGTCAGCATACAGTTGCGGGTTTTGCTCTTCAAATGTAGGGTAATGGATGTTAATGCTTTCTGGGTCTGTCCAGCCTTCGCATGAGGAATACATCATCCCCCACACCATCAATATTGCTGTAAACAAACTGTTTTTTACTATTCTTTTCATATATATTATCACTTAAAGATTTTAATCACATTATTTTCATCCAAGTTCTCTAAGTACTTGGTAAATTCTAAATATAGGTTATTCAAGGAGATATCAGATATTTCTTACTTTTTTCGAAAAAAAGAGAAAATGGACTAAGTGTTTATTATATTAGCATTGTTTTATTAACAAAGGAAGGGAAAGTCGACACTCTTCTTTTTGAGTTTAATAAAATGTATAACCATTAAATTAAATGTATGGAAAGCAAACATTCGCTTCGAAAGTCGAAGTTATTTCGAGCTTTATTGATTCTTTTGTTGATAGCAGTTCCTGTACAATGGGCTGCGGCACAGTTGACCTTATCAACTCCCCGTACAACTTTAGGAACTGTAATTAAACAAATTCAATCACAATCAAAGTACCAATTTTTCTACAATGACAAGCTATCAACTGTCACAGTTGAACCTTTAAAAGTAAAAGATGCTTCTTTAGAGCAAGTTTTAAACACACTTTTGAAAAATAAAGATATCTCTTATAAAATAGAAGAGAATATAATTTATTTATCAGAAAAAGAAAATTCCGATTCACTACAACAACAAAGCGGGAAAGAACGTACTATAACCGGACAAGTTGTAGATGCTAAAGGAGAACCATTGATTGGTGTTAGCATTTTAGTGAAAGGAACAACAGACGGAGCTATTACCGATTTGGATGGTAACTACAAAATTGTGACAAAAAGCAATAACCCAGTTATTGTTTATTCTTATATCGGATATAAGACACAAGAAATCCCTTTGAAAGGACAGACAGCCATTAATATTACGATGATGGATGATACCCAAGTGATTGACGAGGTAGTTGTTACAGCTTTGGGTATTAAGCGTTCAGAGAAAGCTTTGAGTTATAATGTCACACAGGTCGATGCAGAATCAGCTTTAGCTGTAAAAGATGCGAACTTTATTAATTCACTGAACGGAAAGGTTGCGGGTTTAAATATCAACTCTTCTTCTTCTGGTATTGGTGGTGCAAGTAAAGTTGTTATGCGTGGCTCCAGGGGTATCGAACAATCGTCTAATGCTCTTTATGTTATCGACGGTATTCCAATGTATAACCTGAGCGCTTCTGGTGGTTCTGAAGAGATGCAATCGCAAGGCTCTACAGAAGCTATAGCTGATATAAACCCAGATGACATTGAATCAATGTCAGTTTTGTCTGGTGCTGCTGCTGCCGCATTGTATGGTAGCAATGCATCTAATGGTGCTATTGTGATTACAACCAAAAAAGGAAAAGTGGGTCGTGTAGCCTTGACCGTATCTAGTAATACAGAAATGTTATCTCCATTCGTCATGCCACAGTTTCAGAATCGCTATGGAACTTCTGGAACAGATGCTAGTTGGGGTAAAAGATTGAATGAAGCTAATTACCGCGGATACGATCCTGCAAGTGATTATTTTCAGACTGGGCTTATTGGAACAGAATCTGTAACACTTTCTACTGGTACTGAACACAATCAGACATATCTTTCTGCCGCAGCCGTTAATTCGCGTGGCATTATTCCAAATAACAAATACGACCGCTATAACTTTACATTCCGGAACACCACTCTTTTTCTAGAAGATAAGATGAAACTGGATGTTGGTGCTCAATATATTATGCAGAAAGACCGTAATATGGTGAATCAAGGTATTTATGCAAACCCATTGTCTTCTGCTTACCTGTTTCCGCGTGGAAATGACTGGGAAGATTACAAAATGTACGAACGTTATGATTTAGAGCGTAATATGTATACGCAATATTGGCCTCAAGGAGGGGGATCGTTCCGTTTACAAAATCCTTACTGGATTAATTATCGTAACTTGCGTGAAAATGACAAAGATCGTTATATGTTGAGTGCAGCTTTAAGTTACGATATTCTAAGTTGGTTGAACGTAGCTGGACGTGTACGTCTAGATAATTCATACAACACATATACACAAAAATACTATGCCTCTACCATCGCAACTATTGCTGAAGGTGAAAATGGTTTTTATGGTGTAACAAACACTCGTGACAAGCAAACATATGCAGACTTATTGTTGAATATAAATAAAACATTTGGCGAGGATTGGAGTTTAACAGCTAATATCGGAGCATCTTATTCAGACAATCGTTCTGAAGCTCTTGCCGTTAGTGGACCAATTGCAGCGAATGGACTTCCTAACTTTTTCACAGTTGCTCAATTGGATAAAGAAACTGGGAAACGTGAAGAAACTGGTTATCGTGAACAAACACAATCTATATTTGCATCTGCAGAAGTTGGTTATAGAAGTACTTACTACTTGACTCTTACCGGACGTAATGATTGGCCAAGTCAATTAGCGGGACCGAACTCAAAACAGTCTTCTTTTTTCTACCCGTCAGTAGGAGGCTCTGTTGTTTTGTCTGAACTTTTCAAATTACCTGAAAGTATTTCATACTTAAAACTACGTGCTTCTTGGGCATCCGTAGGTCTACCATTTGGACGCTTCCTTGCTTATCCAACTTTTTCATGGAATACTTCAACAGGAGCATACTCTTCTCAGTCTGCATATCCATTGTATGATTTGAAACCGGAACGTACAGATTCTTGGGAAGTAGGTCTTACTGCACGTTTCCTTAAACATTTCAATTTTGATGTTTCATTCTATAATACCAAGACTTACAATCAAACCATGGATGCAAAGCTTTCTCCAACAGGAGGCTATAGTACATTCTATGCGCAGACTGGTAACGTACGTAACCGTGGTGTAGAACTTTCACTTGGTTACAAGAATACATGGAACAAGTTTTCATGGAGTTCTAACTACACATTCAGTGCCAATAAAAACAAGATTTTAAGCCTGATTGATGGTTACATAAACCCTGTAACCGGTGAAGAAATAACAAAAGACCGTATGGATGTAGGTGGTTTATCAAAGGCACGGTTCATTCTAAAAGTAGGTGGATCTTTAGGTGATCTCTACTCACAGTCTGACTTGCTTCGAGATTCAAATAATAAGATTTATGTAAATGCCGATGGAAATGTAGCAGTGAATGACAAAGCTGATGATATTTATTTAGGATCTGTTTTTCCAAAAGCTAATATGGCATGGCGCAATGACTTTCAATATGGTAACTGGGGACTTGGCTTCCTTCTTACTGCCCGTTTGGGAGGAGTCGTTTACTCTGCGACTCAAGCCGTTCTTGACTCCTATGGTGTATCCGAAGCTACAGCAGCAGCTCGTGATAATGGTGGAGTCGTGATAAACGGCAACGATATGATTGACGCGCAAAAGTGGTATACAGTGGTTGGTGCCGACAGCGGTATTCCTCAATATTACACTTATAGTGCTACCAATTTACGTCTGCAAGAAGCTTCTGTCAGCTACACTATCCCAAGAAAGAAATTGAAAAATATTATGGATATCACTCTTTCGCTGGTAGGTCGTAACTTGTGGATGATTTATTGCAAGGCTCCTTTCGATCCTGAATCTGTAGCCACTACAGGTAACTATTACCAGGGAATTGATTACTTTATGATGCCTAGCCTTCGTAGCGTAGGATTCAATTTGAAACTTAAATTCTAAAAACGGAAAAGATGAAGAAAAATACAATAATACAGTTTATAGCCACTGGTATGTTTCTTTTCGGTGCAACTGCATGTACAGGAAACTTTGAAGATTACAATAAAAATCCTCATGAACCAGACCAAAATGACATGGGAGTAGATTGGTATTTGGTAAGATCATTAGCTCTTAATTTACAAGATTTGATGATGCCAGAACAAGAGAACTTTTCTCAATATGTAGACTGTTTGATGGCAGGAGCATTTTCGGGATATGTAGCAGACTCCAATTTGGGTACAGGCTGGTCTGGTCGTTACGCAACTTATAATCCTTCAGACGATTGGAAAAAAATTCCATTCAATGATTTTTATTCAAAGTTTTATCCTGATTACTTCAATTTGAAAAATCAAAGCGATGATGAACTTTTCTTATCGTTGGCCGAGTTATATCGTATCGTCGTAATGTTACGTGTAACAGATACATATGGTCCCATCCCTTATTCAAAAGTAGGTGCAGCTAATGCGATCAAATCCCCTTATGATTCTCAGCAAGCTGTCTATGCCAAAATGCTAGAAGATTTGGATAATATTATTACAGTATTAGGAAAGTTTGGCAACCAAAGCTTCAGCTCAAGTGCTGATAGAATTTATAATGGCAATACATCAGCATGGTATAAGTTTGCCAACTCTTTGAAGCTAAGAATGGCGATGCGTACTTGCTATGTAGCAGGATTTAACGTGAATGGAAAAACATCACAGCAATTGGCTGAAGAAGCTGTAGCAGCAGGTGTTATGACTGCTGCAACTGATGGCGCTTATCGTAAAGTTGCCGATCATAATCCATGGCAACGTTTTATGGTACTATGGTCAGATGCACGAATTTCAGCGGATTTAACCTGCTACATGAATGCATACAACGATCCTCGTCGCGAAGCATATTATGATAAAAGTACTTTTGGCACCGTGTCGGGAAATGCATATACTGGAGAAGAAAGTTATGTAGGTTTACGTCGGGGTATTCTGCAAGGACAATATAACTCCTGGTCACAAGGCTCTTCTTGTATGAAAGTCACTACGAGTGATAATATAGTTGTGTTCCGTGCATCAGAAGTCGCTTTCTTGCGTGCTGAAGGAGCTCTTCGTAACTGGAACATGGGAGGAACAGCTAAAGACTTCTATGAGGAAGGAATCCGTTTGTCGTTTGAAGAAAACGGAATTACCAGTGGAGTCGAAAATTATCTTGCAAGTACGGGAAAAGTAGAAGCATATAAAGATCCACTGAAAGGACAAAGTGCCCAAACTTATGATTACTCTGGAGCTATTAATACAAATGTAACTGTGGCATGGTCTGGAGGTGATTTTGAAAAAAGCTTAGAACAGATTATTACTCAAAAATGGATTGCAAACTTTCCAAATGGTATGGAATCATGGACTGAGTACCGTCGTACAGGCTATCCTAAATTAATGCCAATGGCAGCAAATGCAAGTGGAGGAATTGTTAATGATGCGGAAGGTGCACGACGCATGCCATATCCAACTGATGAATATCGTGAAAATAGAGAAAGCGTAGAAGCAGCAGTTGCGACATTGACACAAGAGTCCAAGACTAAAAGAGGAGATACGATGGCAACTCACGTATGGTGGGACTGTAAATAAATCAACCAATGAGTAACAAAAAATAAAAATATATACCAAGTACTTAGAGTACTTAGTATATTAAATTATACAAATAAAATTACCTTAATTATAGCATATATGAGAAGAAAAATAAAATATCTCATGCCTGTAATGCTGGCATGTTCTATGATGCAGTTCTCGTGTTCTGACTGGACAGATCCAGAAAGCATCAATATACATACTCCTTCTATGGAGGAACAAAATCCGGAACTTTATGCTCAATACCTGGAATCTCTCAACAACTTTAAAGCAACAGACCATCAGGTAGTAATTGTTTCAGTTAATAATGTAAGTACTGTAACAACCTCACGCAGTCAACATCTTACTGATATGCCTGACAGTCTCGACTATATTTGTCTAAACAATACAATGGAAGTAAATCAGGCAAATATATCTGAGATGAAGGAAGTACGTCGATTGGGTACAAAAGTATTGGGATTAGTTGATTTCGATGCTATAGAAAGTGCATGGAAAAAGATTCTTGAAGAAGAAGCAGCCAACGCTGTACCTAATCCCGAATCTGATGAAACAGAAAATGGAGAAGAAGGAGAAGAGACTGTCGACGATGCAACACGTTTTATTGAATACTGCAAAAGTGAGATCACTAAACAAATCGCCGCAAGTAACGCTTTAGATGTAGATGGAATTGTAGTGAATTATACAGGCTTCGACCTCAATTCGCTTGTTGAAGAGAATGAAATTGCCGCTGAAACAGCACGTCAAGGAGCATTCTTTGACGCGGTAGCTAACTGGAAAGTTGCGAATACTAATAAGGACTTGCTTTTCAAAGGTTACCCGCAGAACGTTATTGGTAAAAGTCTGCTTTCTGATTGTAAATACATCATTGTCAATGCGCATGGAGCAAAAAACCAATACGAGATGTCTTATCTCATACTCATGGCATCAGCAAAAAACGTACCAACCGACCGCTTCATCATGGGAGTAACAACGCCTTATCTTACCAATTCGGGGAGTTACAATGGTGAACTCGGAGATGGCTCATCTGCCATCATTGGAGCTGCTCAATGGGCAGTGGCAAAGACGCCTGACTACACCAAAGCTGGAATTTCAATTGATGCAGCGGAAAAAGACTATTTTAATGCCAGCAATGTATACCCAACCTTAAAAGAAGCTATAAGTATATTGAGTCCAACCGTTAAATAAAAAACTGCCTTATGAAATTAAACAATTTAATATTTACAGCTCTTGCCGGTTTCTCAATAATTCTTGCCGGTTGCCAGAACAACGATGAAAATGAACAGCATTATGACAATAAACTCTTCATTTCGGCATCGAACTTTACTAAGGAAATACTGTTCAAAGCTGGTGATACAAATGTAGAAACTGGTCTTTCAGTAGCCATAGCAAAGCCTGAAGAACATGATATCAAAGTGACTATGTCACCTGCTCCCGAACTTTTATCAACTTATAAACTGGCATATTACGATGAAACTGCAGTACTTCTTTCTGAAGAACATTATTCAATGCCAGAAACTTCGACTACCATCAAATCAGGTAGTATAGTTAGTCCAGAATTGCCTATTGAATTCATTAATACAGGAGAACTTGATATCAAAACCACTTATGTGCTTCCAGTCACTATTAAATCAGTGGAAGGAATCGGCGTTTTGCAAAGTGCTAAGACATATTATTATGTATTCCGCGGAGCATCACTTATTAATGTGGTATGTAATATCAGTCGTAATCGTGCTTATCCGGACTTCAAGAATGACTCCAAATTCAATAATCTAACGGAGAATACGATGGAGATACTGTTCAAGGCCAATTCATTCCCTAATACTCTGAACACGTTGATGGGTATCGAAAGCAATTATTTGCTCCGTATCGGTGACGCAACCATTCCGAATAACCAACTTCAAGTAGCTACTTCTGTTAACAATTGTACAAGCGCAGACCTTCAACTTGAAAGTGGCAAGTGGTATCATGTAGCTGTCGCATTCAATAAAGGTAATGTCAAAGTATATATCAATGGCGTAGAAAAGCTTTCCGGTTCAACGGGAAAGAGTTCTGTTAGTCTTGGTGCTAAACATACCAATGAGGAAGACGGCTCACGTTGTTTCTGGGTAGGTTATTCCTATAAAGATGACCGCTATTTTGATGGCGTCGTTTCCGAAGTACGAATCTGGAATCGTGCATTAACAGCAGAAGAAATTCAGGCAACAAATCACTTCTACACAATAGAACCTGAATCGGAAGGGCTCATTGCATATTGGAAATTCGACGAAGGTTCGGGTACAGTAGCTAAAGATTACAGCGTGAGTGGCTATGATTTGACAATCGAAAAAGAACCTAAATGGGAATCTGTTTCATTGCCTCAATAATAAATCATTTAACTAAGAATTGAATATGAATATGATAAACAATATCAAATATGCTTTCCTGCCAGTGGTAATGTTCACTATGGCAACCTTCACATCTTGTGAGGAAGACATTGAAATAGGAAACAAGATAGATGAATCTTCTTATTTGGCATCGACTCAACTGAGCGGATTATTATTGGACGAAAATACGAATAAAAACAGTTCGGTAATCGAGCTCCGAAATAATGAATATAGCACTAATGTGGTATTCCGTCTTTCTAAACTACCTCAAAAAGGAGTAGATGTTCAAATAGCTGTCGAGGAATCATATGCAGCTATATACAACACTATCCATGAAACGGATTTCGAAGTGTTTCCTGCCGCTAATGTGAAAATCGCAAATAATGGTACTTTTGTACTTGCCCCAGATGATAAAGTTACCCCAAGCGTGAAAGTTACACTGACTGCGTTTGATGGAATGGAAGAGGATAAAACCTACATAGTACCTTTGACAGTAACATCTTCTACTGAAGGAGTAACATTTACTGAAACGTCCAAGCATATGGTGCTTCTCGTTCAAGATTATCGCAACAAACCTAATACTAACAAAGGAGAAGATGCGGTACAAACAGTTCTTTATTTCGAAGTTAATGATACTAACCCGCTCAATGCCCTTGAGTTTCTGACTGAAAGTGGTAAATATTTTTTCGACCATATCGTACTTTTTGCTGCTAATATCAATTGGGATCCAGAGAAACAACGAGTATATTTAGCGAACAATGAAAATGTTCAATTCTTGCTCGACAATAATGATAAGTATCTACAACCATTGCGTAAAGCTGGTATGAAAATTATTATCAGCATCCTTGGTAATCATGACGAAGCTGGTGTCGCTCAACTTTCGGATATGGGAGCTAGGGAATTCGCCCGGGAACTGGCAGCTTATTGCCGTGCTTATAATCTGGACGGCGTCGCTTTCGATGACGAATATTCGAACTCACCAGACCTTTCAAACCCCTGGCTTGCAAGCCCATCAGCTTATGCAGGTTCACGATTAATGTATGAATGTAAAGCTGTCATGCCGGAAAAAATTGTCTCGCTCTATAACCTTGGCAACATGTATTCAAGTAGTCTCCAAGTTATCGATGGTATCGAACCTGGTCAGTATTGCGATTATGCTGTAGCTGACTATGGTGGTGCTGCTGGGCCAGGTACCGGTATGACATTGAAACAGTGTGCTGGTATGTCAATAGAACTAAGACGAGGCAGTGGCAACTCAAGTGAATCTACAGCGCGTTCTAGAAAAGAAGCTGGTTATGGATACTACATGTTCTTCGCACTTGACCCATCATTATATGGTTCACAAGTATATAGATGCCAATCCGTTTGTAAAGGTTTGTACGATGAAACATTAGTTTATCCAAGTTACTATTATAAAAAGAATAGTACAGAACGTGAAGCTATTAACTGATTAATGTATATTTTACCTTAAAAAGAATAGATATGAAATTATTTAAGAATTTAATGATAGTGTTATCGGTATCCCTCCTACTATGGGGTTGTTCTGATGATGATGAATCAATCAATAATGGTAATTCAACAATCTCACTATCGACCAATATACTCCAAGTGGATAAAAATGGAGGGGATGCTACAGTTACTGTAACAAGCTCCGATAACTGGCGGTTGTCAGGAATATGTGATTGGGCACATCCGTCAATAACTTCAGGTAAAGATGGTGATGTAGTTACTTTTACCATCGATCCTAACAAATTAGATGAAAAGCGTACTGCAACCTTCAAGTTTTTCACAGGTTCTTCAGTTGTGCCACTACAAGTAGAGTCTCAACCTGCATATATAATGGATTTACTTTCTGACGAAGCTCTTTCTATTACTAAAGAAAAAAGTACTGTGAGAATTCAACTTAATACTAATGTGGCCGACCCAACGATAACATATAGTGACGGTGGTGAAGAGTGGCTGACATTCGATAGACGTAATGAATTCGGTGGCAAAGTAACTTTATCATTCACTGCTGCCGAGAACAAGACATATAAAGATCGTAGTACAAAAATTACAATCTCAAGCCCACTCGTTACTGAAAGTGTCAATGTAGATATTAATCAAAAACAAACAGATGCAATTATCACCGAAAGTAACACTTTAACATATGATCTAACAGCACGAACTATCTCTTTTAAAGTGAAATACAACGTCAATTACGCTATTTCCATAACAAAAGGGAAAGATTGGATTACTGATCAATCAATTTCCGAACCACAAAAAGGCGATGATGGTTTGACTACGGTTACTGTTACTTATAAACTATCCGCATCACCAGCTTCGCGTGGAGGTACAATTCATATTGCCCAAACCAGTGGTACATTAGTAAAAGATATTGCTATTGTTCAAAAAGATCCGGACGCCAGCCCTGTGGAAATTCCAGATGCCGTTCTTCGAGCACTTTGTATATCTAACGGTTGGGCTCTCCCTATTGATGATACCAAATGTATTATTCTTGAAGAAGGATTAAACGCAACTTCATTCTCTAACACCTCATACTCTAACCAGATTAAAGATTTAACCGGAATAGAGTATTTCCCTAACCTGACTTCATTACGTTTAGGTTATTGTTCAAACATGAAAAAGCTTGATATTTCAGGTTTACATAAGGTATCATCACTCACATTTAATAGCCCTACTATTTGTGAAGAGTATAATTTGGGAGATAATCCAATTACTAGTTTCAATGCAGGAGGTAGCTATGTTTATTCGGAGGCAGAAAGTCTTAAAGTCATCAGTAGTAAACTTGAGTCTTTGGATTTAAGTCTTGTTTCCTGGTATACAAGTTATGATTATGTTACGTCAATTGATGCTTCGGAATGTCCAGCATTAACAAACTTAAACGCCAATCGTAGCAGCAAAATTAAGACTCTTTATTTAAAGACTGGTCAAGTGATACCAAAGTTAACTAAGAATGATGCAACTACTATTGTTTACAAATAATTAATATATAGAGAAATAATTTATAGAGAATCCCTTTATTTACTCTTTCCAAATCTGTGAATAGAGTCAAATAAAGGGATTATTGCTATCTATTTTTATCTAATGCTAGCTCTTATCTTAAAATACTCTTTTCATCTATAAACAAACCACAACCAGTACTCAAAGACCTTTTTGAATCCAACAATATTGAAATCAACTGATTATATAATCAATGTAACCTTAAAACTCTAAATCATATAAAGATTAAGAGTCATTCAAAAAACAAAACTATTCCACCTGCTCTTTCGGGTAATTCACCAAATACAGTGTCTTTGTCGCCCGAGTAAAAGCTGTATACAACCACCGGAAATAATCCGGAGTCAAATACTCATCTGTCATATACCCCTGATCTAAAAACACATTCTGCCACTGTCCGCCTTGCGCTTTATGACAGGTTATTGCGTATGCATATTTCACCTGCAAAGCATTGTAATGCGGATCGGCTTTCATCTTTTTCATCCGGTCTCTTTTGTTTGGAATATCTATATAATCCTCAAGTACCGTATAGAACAATCGGTCATTGTCTTCTTTCGGCAATGCAGGTGAGTCCGAATGTAAAGTGTCTAATAATAGATTCGCATCCAATTCAAAATCATTCTGATCAGGAAAGCGGAGAGTAACTTCGGCAAAACGAAAACCATATATTTCACGAGTTCGACGAACACGCCGGACAACTGCAATTTCTCCATTAGCTATAAAATCCATCTCCTTATATTTCTCCGTCCAATAGTAATTATTTTTGGCTATCATCAACATATCTCCTGTATTCAATTCATCTTCACGCCAAAGAATTTGAGCACGTATTCCATTGTTATATAGGTTTGCACGTTTATTGGAACGACAGACAACAATCGTCTCATCCATACCATCATGATCGTAGCAATTAGTTAGTTCCTCTATCAGTTCAGTTCCCGGCACCAGTTTAATATCAGGAAAACCTGCTATTTTTATCTTAGGCAGAGAATAACAATCATCCTCTGCTATCAATTGCCCCAACTGTGTGGCATTCCATAATATTCCGGATTCTTGCACCTGACGGACTACTTGAGTAAGATCAATCTCACGTACTTCAAGTCCATACCCCTTCAATGCATCGGAAAAAAGTGCCGGGCTTAACTCCTCTCCTACCGGAGGAAGCTGCGCGGTATCACCCATTAACAAGAGACGACATCCCTGTCCTGAATAAACAAATTGCACCAAATCATCCAATAAACGTCCTGTTCCAAACATACTGCCCGACAGTCCTTCGTTTGAAATCATGGAAGCCTCGTCGACAATAAACAATGTATTGGTAGCTAAATTGTCATTGATCGAAAAGTTACTAAGTTCATTAGAAAAAGATTGTTGTCTATATATTTTTTTATGAATAGTAAAAGCCGGATGTCCTGCATACACTGAAAAAACTTTTGCCGCACGTCCTGTAGGAGCCAACAATACAGATTTCTGCTGCAGCTGATCCATCGTTTTCACCAATGCCCCTACCAACGATGTTTTACCAGTACCAGCATACCCTCTTAAGATAAAGACTTCATCTGCCAGTGTGGACAGCAGAAACTCTGAAAGAGATTTTACAGCAATTTCCTGCTCTAAAGTTGGCTGATAAGGAAAATTTTCCTTAATTTGCCTTTCTAAATAGTTATTTATCATTTTTGTACGAGAAAAAAGTTCGAGGAACTATCGTATTTAAATTTATTTATTCTATTTTTGCGATGCGAATATAACAACTAAAAACATAATTTATCATGAAAACAGTATTTAATATTGTATTGGTGCTTTGTGCTGCTGCACTGATTTACATCTGTTACACCAGCATTATGGGTCCTATCAATTTTGAAAACGCAAAAAAAGAAAGAGAAAAAGCAGTCATTGCCCGTTTGATCGACATCCGTAAGGCACAGCAGGAATACCGTTCGCTGCACCGCGGAATGTATGCACCCAAATTAGACACACTGATTGATTTCGTTAAAAATCAAAAATTGCCGTTCGTTATGAAGATGGGAATGTTAACTGACAAGCAATTGGAAGACGGACTGACTGAAAAGAAAGCCATGGCTATCATCGAAAAAGCAAAGAAAACCGGTAGATACGATGAAGTTAAGAAATGGGGACTTGAAAACTTCAAACGTGACACTATGTGGGTAGCTGTATTGGATACTATCTATCCAAAAGGATTCAATGCCGACTCTATGAAATATATTCCTCACGGAAATGGTGCTCAATTCGAAATGAACGTGAAAAATGACACTGCCAAGTCTGGTGCTCCAGTATATTTGTTCGAAGTGAAAGCTCCATACGAAACTTATTTGAGCGGACTTGACAAACAAGAAATCATCAACCTAAAAGACCTGGATTCTAAACTAGGCAAATATAGCGGCTTGATGGTAGGTTCTATCGATACTCCAAACAATGGTGCTGGTAACTGGGAATAATGATTGATTTTACTAAATCAAAACAATATACTTTATCCATCCGTCTTAGTACGGATGGATTTTCTTTTTCTATCTATAACCCGATTCATGACGATTCGCTTTCAATAATAGAGAAAGAGATAGACACATCTCTATCCCTTACAGCCAATCTAAAGGCGGTCTTTCACGAATCGGACTTCCTAAATCATCCTTACAAACGGGTAAATATAATGATGGCAAGCAAGCGTTTTACAATTGCGCCATTAGACTTATTTGAAGAGGGACAGGCGGAACTTCTGTTTTATCATAATCATCAGAAAAGAGAAAACGAAACGGTACTCTATAATATTCTAAGAAAGAATAATGTAGCTGTCATCTTCGGCATAGACAAAAGCGCACAGACCTTTTTGAATGAACAATATCCCGAAGCTCGTTTCTATTCTCAATCTACTCCATTCATCGATTATTTTTCTGTAAAAAGCAGATTGGGAAACAGTAAGAAGATGTATGCTTCTGTACGCAAAGACGGTATTGACATCTATTGTTTTGAACGAGGACATCTGCTTCTGGCCAATTCCTTTGAATGTACGCACACAGAAGACCGTATTTACTATTTATTGTACGCCTGGAAACAATTGGAGTTTAATCAGGAACGGGATGAGTTACACCTAACCGGAATACTTCCGGAGAAAGACGTTTTAATGAATGAATTGAAAAAGTTTATCCTACAGGTATTCATCATGAATCCTGCAACTAATATTGACATGCAAGCCTTATTAACATGCGAGTAATCAGCGGAACAGTATTTCAACCAATGAAAACAAGAGATAATAAACAGACAAAAACAAGATAATAAAACACTATTTTTCAACACATTACCAATCATCAAAGCGTATCTAAAAAGGTACGCTTATTTTCTTTTAGTTAGTTAGTCTTTAGCTTTAATTTGTTACTGGTTTGTTACTCAAATTAGAAAGAAACTATTATCTTTGTTGCAGGTAACAAATTAAAGACGTATGAAAAAGCAGATTAAAGTCAAAGAGCCGATCCGGCTACGGACTAAAAAACTATCAAATGGGAACGAATCTTTGTATCTAGACATCTACACAGATGGAAAGCGTGACTATGAGTTTTTAAAACTCTATATTATCCAAGAACGTACTAAAGAGGATAAAGAAAAAAACACCCAGACGCTTAAACTGGCAAATGCCATCAAATCAAAGCGTATCGTAGAACTACAAAACGAAGAACACGGATTTAGAACAAGCTCTGTTAAGTCTAAAGCTAATATCATTAACTATATTGATTCTTTTGTAGAAAACCTACCTAAAGACACAAAAGGATATAACGGGTATATCTGCACCATGCAAGGACTAAAATACCACCTTTCAAAGTACAAAGGTGAAAATATCACTTTCAAAGATATAGACCGGAAATTTCTTGCAGGATTCACCGAGTATCTGAAAGTCGCCAAAGTATCAACAAAAGCAGTAAAAGAGAGTGATCGAACATTAGCGCAGGGGACACAATGGAACTACTTCAACAAATTAAATCTATTACTCAACAAAGCCGAGAGAGAAGAAATAATACCATTTAATCCAGTGGATAGGCTAGAGAAAGGAGAAAGACCACAACGCGCAGACCCTAGATGTACATTCCTTGTATTAGATGAAGTTAAGCGATTAGCAGATACACCGTTTAGAATGGATAAATTAAAGCGCGCTTTTCTTTTTGCCTGCTTATGTGGATTAAGAATTAGCGATGTCCGGTCTTTACAATGGAACAGCTTCCAACAGGACAGCAAAGGAAATACCATCGCAAAATTAACCCAAAAGAAAACGAAAAGCATCTTATATTTGCCGATTAGCCCGGAAGCCCTTAAACAACTTCCACCCAAAGGAAACGATGTAGATTTAGTTTTTGGCAAGCTACCGGATAATAGCTATATAGATAAACTTCTTAAGATTTGGGCTAAAGATGCAAGAATAACAAAGAATCTGACTTTTCACGTAAGAAGGCATATCCAATCCTCTTTCATACTGAAAACAAACAACTTGCAAAGATTAGCAGCTTAACAGCTAACGATTTAGAAACGAGCGAAGTTCCGTATTTTACTTCGTTTTGCATTAAATCAAAAGAACGCCTTTAGTAAGACGCAAAAATAGTAATTTAATTACATATGGGCAAATTGTTCCCCTGCAAATTTGATTAGTCAAGGACTTTTTGTATCTTTGCCCCTATATTTGGTATATTGTATATAATAGCAAAAGCAAGAATGAATGTAACACTGGAAAATTATCGCTCTCTTGACTTTGATACAATTAGTGTCAAAGAAGAATGGAATATGCCGGCAGAACGAGAAAGGCGTATGCATAGTATACATGCATATCCAGCTAAATTTCCTGCATTTATTACTACAAAAGCAATCCATAAAGCTGAGGAATACAATATATCAGTCAAAACTGTGGCAGATATTTTCTGTGGTTGTGGTACGGTAGCATTTGAAACCGTAAGGAGCGGCAAACATTTTTGGGGATGTGATATAAATCCTGTAGCAACATTGATTGCAGAAACTAAGAGTAATGTATACCAAGATAAACAATTGAAAGATATTTTTGACCAAATAATAGCTGTGTACAAAACGAGTGGCGTAGATAAAAGCAATCGCATTTATTCTAATGAGCGTATTCGCTACTGGTTTGATGAAGCGCACATTGATGACCTTTTAAAACTTAGGTCTGCAATATATCAGGTTACAAATGACGGATTGTATCGCAATTTCTTTCTGTGTGCCTTTTCTAATATACTAAAATCTTGTTCACGATGGCTTACAAAATCAATTAAGCCGCAAATTGATCCTAAAAAGCAACCCAAGGATGTGCTTTCTTCATATATATGCCAAGTAAATATGATGCGAAAAGCAAATATGGAAAATATAAATGAAGAATATGGAGAGGCAGATATTATAAGAAATAATATTTTGGATATCAATATTGATAAACCATTTACAGACTTGATTGTAACCAGTCCCCCATACGTAACTTCATATGAATATGCTGATTTACATCAATTATCAACGCTTTGGCTTGAATATACTGATGATTTCAGAGCACTCCGTGAGGGCACAATAGGAAGTTTGTATCATTCAAAAGAGTTTAATGAAAACCTGAAAAAACTAAACAATACAGGCCAAGACATAGTATTCAAGATGTATTCAATAGACAAAAGGAAGGCACGTTCTATTGCACAATATTACATCGACATGCAGTCAACTGTACATAAAGTAGCTGAAATGTTGAATACTAGAGGTGCCTGCCTGTTTGTTATAGGTAATACAGAGTATAAAGGAGTAAAGATTGATAATGCGAAGCATTTGACAGAATGTTTGTTAGCAGAAGGATTCGTCAATATAGAAGTAGATAGACGTAAAATTTCTAATAAAATACTTACCCCATATCGAGATACTAATGGGAAATTTGCCAGTATTAAAGGCAGTTGTAGGAAAGTCTATTCAGAGGAGTTTGTCATTTTTGCAAGAAAATGTAATTAGTATGGCTAAGAATGTAACAATCAGACCATTTGCACGGTTGTTAACCATGTTGGGTGATCAACTAATTAAGAACGAGCAGATTGCTGTTATTGAATTGATAAAAAATGCCTATGATGCAGATGCAGATTGGGTTAAGGTCTCTTTTGAGGGATTCACAGAGTCTTTAAATATTACTTCAGAATCTCGAATCATTATTGAAGATAATGGATGTGGCATGACATCTGAGAGGATTGAAAAGTCCTGGATGAGTCCGGCTACACCTAATAAGTTTTCTAAAGATGGATCAGAACGAAGGACTCCTAAATATAATCGTATCATTCAGGGAGAGAAAGGTATCGGTAGATACGCTATGCTAAAACTAGGCAAAACAGTAAATTTAACAACTAGACCCGCAAATTGGCTCTTAAATTCAAGAAGGGAATCCGAAAGTAATAAAGAATATACTTTGTGTTTTGATTTAAGCTCATATGATAGTGATTTTATAGACGGAGCCAAAGAAGGTAATGAAGGGCTCTATTTAGACGAATTAAATTTTAAATTAGAGGACCAATCTCCTAATGTGTTTGTGGAGCATGATGTTATTGTTAATAATTTAAAATTCAACAAATGTGAGAATATTCATGGAACTCGTATTGAGATATCAAATCTATCAGGTTCATGGTCTTTAGCAAAACTTAAGCCAATCAAAGATAGTTTTCTGAGATTTGGAGATTTATTTAATGAAGTAATAAGTTCGGATGAAAAGCAGAACAGTTTTACAATTGGATTATATCTCAACGGAACTACTTTGGTTAATGATGAAAAATCAAACGACATCACTTTACGTAATTTAATAGAGACACAAAGTGTCCTACAAATAACAAATGGACACTATTCTTCAGAATCAGGGTTATTCACATATAAACAAAATGGTATTATTAAATCTGTGAGTATCCAAGAAGATGCGTTGAGGGGGCTGAGTGTCTTTAGGAATCATTTTCAAGATAAAACAACAAAAATATTCCGCAAGGTTTCTGACTTTGGTAATTTTGAGTTTGATTTTTATGTTTTTGATTTGAACTCTAAAGATGAAACATCAAAATATTACCTACCCAAAGAGGCTAAATCCATTATTAAAGAGCACAGAATATACTTATTGCGTGATAATATTCGTGTTCTTCCTTATGGTGATCCTGACGATGACTGGTTACAAATAGAAGTACGCCGTGGAACAGTACGGGCTGGTGATTTTTTAAGTAATGATCAAATTGTTGGAAGAATCAAAATAACCAAATTCGGAAACCCGCATTTGAAAGATAAAACGAATAGAGAAGGGCTTATTGAAGAAGGGAATTACACAACAGATTTTATCTGTATAATTCAGAGTTTTTTGTCATATGTCCGAAACGGAGCTTATGCGATATATTTGTCCGATAAAGAAAAAAAATCTCAACTTGATAAAGTCAAAAGAGATGCAGTAGGTACAGAAATTTCTAATTTGCGAAATCAATTAAAAGATAACAAGCAAGCATTATCTCTTTTAGCGCAATTAGAAAATGCATATAAATCAGAAAACAAATATTTAAATTGTAGAGTTGAACGAACTGAATCATTAGCAGCAGTTGGTATCTCTGTAGAAACTGCCAGCCATGACATAATGATGATGTTAAACAAGGGGGTTGATGAGTTAAGATCATTATATGAAGATTCTTTACATTTGAATTTTGATTATTCTAATTTAACATCAGAACTTCAGAAATTGTATGGCGTATTTTCATATATCCAAAATCAAATGAAAGATATGCAGATGTTGTTTACATCGTCCAAACAAAGACGTCGTCAAATAAGAGTGAAAGATATTTTAGACAAGGTCATTGCTATATACAAGCGAACATTAACCGAATCTAAAATTAAATATAAGATAGATATTATTGGCTCCCCATTGGTTGCAAAGTGCACTGATGCAGATCTTTTACAATTGTTGATTAATCTCTTGGATAACGCTATTTATTGGCTAGAAGAAAAAGACAATAAAATAGTGATTATAACTTTAGATGGTAATAATTGTAAACTAATATTTTCTGATAACGGCCCGGGAATTAGAGATGAAGATAAACCATATATTTTCGATGCTTTTTACTCAGGGAAAGGTCAAGAGGGGCGTGGCTTAGGTTTGTATATTTCGAGAAAACTTATGGAGCGTAATGACTACTCTATTGAATTGGCAGACACAACCGAAGACGAAATTTTAACTGGTGCTAACTTCATTGTGAATTTTATAAAACAAGAGCGTAATGAATATTGAAGAACTTTTTTCTGGTATTGGAATGGTTGTCGATGATCAAGTATACAATCAAGATAGCAGTGACAAAATCATTCGTATTGTTGAGAATCTTGAATCAAAAGGATTCCCTTTGGTCAAATATGCAGATGTTCCAAATGTAAGTTTGGTCAATATTGCTAAATTTAGCTTTGTTTTGTTGGATTGGGAACTCGTTAGTATATCTGATGAAGAAGGCAATCCTATACCTCATGCATCAGAATTAGAAAAAAGTGCCAGAGCTTCCCTCCTCCAGTTTATAAAAAGAATTTTAAAAGATTGTTATTTACCCATTTTTATATTCAGTAATAGTGGAGTAGAAGATATAAAAAAAGAACTCCAAGATAATAAAATAGATGTTGATAATATACCCATTTTTATAAAAAGTAAATCAGATATCATTAGTGATGGGAATGTAAAAGTGATGGAAGTGATAAGTGCATGGATAGATGAAATGCCATCTATATATGTACTGAAAGTTTGGGCAAATGCTGTAGAAAGAGCCAAGACTCACACATTTCAGCAATTGGGCAATGCAAAATATTGGCCATTAGCAATATGGAAAACGGCAGAAGACGATTCGGTCAATCCCAATGAGGAACTTTTAGATGTCTTGACACAAAATATATTTGAGCGGATGCAGCCAATATCTATTGAAAAAGAGCAATTGTTCAAAATTGGTGAGATAAAATCTACTAAAGATGAAATGTTGAATGTCCTTCGAGCTCAACGATTAGAACTCAACCCAAGTAAGGATTCTTCTATGACTGGTGATATTTATAAATTAAAAGGAAAGTATTATTTAAATATTCGTCCAACATGTGATTGTGTAGGTCGAAAAGAGCATGAATGTACTGATTGCAAAAAAAAGAATTGTATTGAGTGTTCAAATGCTAACAAGGTTTATCTAATTAAATTCGAAGCATTAAAACAACAAGAAGAAAAAGACTTGTTTGAACATAAGTATGGAGTTTTCAAAGAACGAAATAATGAAGCTATTTTAGGACCTCTCATAGGCAACAAATTTTATCGCTTTAAATTTCAAGAAATAACAATAAAACTTTATTCTGATGTTAAAGAAAACAAGAAAGGTCGAATTTTACAACCATTCATAAGACATATAACAGAACGTTATGCACTATACATACAACGTCAGGCCTTACCGCGTATTCCTAGTCAGGCAATATCTGATGAGCATTCTGACCTTATATCAGATGATTGTAATAAAGAGTCGGGGTAGTTCAATACAATAAATTGAATTTCATCTCGGTCTTTAAGTGGATAATAAAATATATATCAATAGAGATAAATAGATTATTTACCAAAATTTGCCCGAAAAGGAGAATTTAATAAGTAGTCTTCTTTTGGGGCAAATTTGGGCATATTATTCTTTCGTTGCAAGCACATCTCTTATATGTTGTTGATTCTTTTCATCGATGCCAAATAATTCATAAAGTTGAGCATTTATATTACTGCTATAATCAACAATACCATTGTCATCCGAATAATTTAATAAATCTGGAACTTTCTTAGCTAAAGAGGTCAAAGATTCGTCAGTAAGCAAAAAAGCAAAGCGAATTATCTCGCTTGTTGCATATTTGAAGAAATTCTTGGCTTCTTGTTCTGTGGCAAATGTTTTCAATGCTACGCGAGAGCGACCAAATGCACTGTGGTTATCTACGATGGCAATTTGGTTGCTACGCTTTTGTCCTCCTGCATTTGCACTTGAAACGATGACTTTCCATCTGTTTAAGTGTTCACGCCCTGTTGTGATAACATCTTTATTTGCTATGTACCATTTGGCTCTACCACTCTTTCCTGCTTTGTCATTTGTGAAGAGTTTTATTTCTGATTCAGGATCATAATTGTCACCTTCGTGATAGTCTATCACTAGCATAGGATTCTTTTCTACGAAATCACTTTCGATAGAAAACAGACTACGAGGTAATATGGCATCATGCAAACATCCATATTTTATAATAGCGCAATTCAAAGAATCTGTGATTTCATTATCAAGTGGATTCAAAGAGAATAATTCTTCTTTCGGATTATTGGCTTCAATCGTCACCTCCTTACCTTTTTTAGAATAGACGTATCTAAATCCATTACTCTTCTTTTGCGTGTCTTTCATCACTATAGACAAACCATCAGCGATTCCAACTTCTTTGAATACATCTGTTGAATCAGGGAAGAATTTCAGAAAGCACAAATGTGGGTCATTGATTTGCGTAAACCCAAATTGTTCAAGCCCTTTTCCTGAACGATGAATCCACCTTGCACCGGGATAAATCAGTGAAGTGTATCTACCTAATTGGTCGCTTATTGTTTGAAAGTATTGGAATATACTAACACTAACTTTTTGCCCATTTGCAGTTTCTTTTTGTGCAACAACCTCTTGATACGGCGGATTCCCCACTATCGCATTGATTTTCATATTCTTTATTCCTGTTCTGTCCGTAATGAATTTATCTACCTGCTTGATAAAATGTTCCGGTTTGTTTTTGATTTGATTGATTAAGTCCTCGAAATATCGGGTGTTTACCTTCGCTTTACGGAAACCTATAAGGGTGCGTTTGGTGATGCTCTTTGCCATCGGAGTTTTACAGATGACGAAGATGTTTTCAGCCACCACCTTGTCCCATATACGCTGTTCATCCTCAATGCTTGACACCGAAAACAGGGAGTCCTTGAGCCTTGTACGGTAAATGCTGTATGCCATGTATAGAGGATATAATCCTGACTTGGAGTTGATTTCAAGGATATGGGAATCCGGGGCAAACACATTGGCAGTCACTTCGCCACGGTCGATGAAACGAGGTTCTGACAAAGTGGTTTCATACCCCTTTTCAAAAAAGTTATAACCGCCTAAACAATCCCCAAGGTGCATATTGACGACACGCCAAGGGGTAAGCACCGTTTCTTTGTCGGGATTGCGGAACGTGCTGAATATATCCGTGATGCGCTCAATGCGTTCCTCCACACTTAACTTGTCAGCAGCACGAGCCATGGCACGGATGCGCTTGCCTGCCGCACAGAATATTTCCGGGTCATAGTATTTCTTGATGCTGTTGAACTTCTGTTTGGTAACACCCTTGGGCATGAATTCCTCCCACGATTGCGGGTCGATGAGTGAAGCGAAGTTGTCAATCGTTATATCTTGACTCTCATCGCTCAACTCTGCACCGTAGATAAGCAATGGCATACGGATGGAGATACCCCGAAGAATGGATATGGCAGCCTCGCGGTTGTTCTTTTTCTTCTTCAACTCTTCAAGACGCTTCTTCTCTTCTTCCGTCAAAGGTTGCTTGTCCTTGCCCCTCTTCTTGGATTTCTTTTCAAGGTCTTCAAGTTCCTCGTATTGCTCATCGGTCAGCCCTTGGTTGTTGATGTCCACCTGATTGGTTTTGGGCATTGCCTTGGTCTGGCCGATAATCTTTTTCAGGTCATCAAACTCCTGCAATTCCAAGTCATTGAGCTTCATCAACTCGTCATTATACAGGCTCTTGTCCTCGAAACCGTTGCGGACAACCCTTTCCACATAAACACGTTTAAGTTGCTCCAACATCTTGGGTACATCGAACTGGCTCATCTTGGAGCCTTCGATGGAGATAATCGGACAGAAGTTCAGGAACTCACCCATAATCTTGCGGTCGTTGCCGCTGGTTTTTCCTGCCTTGGAAGAAATCTTTACAGTCTCGGCAATGACTTTCAGTGTCCTGTCGGGAGCAAAGTCAAACACATAACATTGTTCCTTGACACGTCCGTTGATGGTGGCAGGCGTCTGCACACGGAAGATGGTCTGCATATAACTTGATGCAGCGGTATTATAAGAGCCGGACAACATGAATACGCCCGTCCACGCCTTGACACTGACACCCGTGGTCAATCGTCCGCAGGACAAGGTAATGGTACGGGTGGCATCAGGGTCTTTGCCGATGGCTTCTTCCACCGCAACAAGCGCATCCTTGCTCTCTTCGTCCTCGTCACCGTCTCCTGCCACATTCACCACCTTGAAATGCTGGAATACAGGATGTGATTGCAGTAAAGCACTCATGGCACGAGCCTCCTTCACACCCGGCAACATCCATAGCGTATGACGGAAGATGTTGCGATATTCCTCGTTGGCAAACGGATAGCAACTATTCTTGTCCTCCTTGGAAATAAGATTCAAAAAAGCCTTCACATCTTTTTCATGAATAAAGTTTCCAGATTTACGCAGTATATATACAAAATGCAAACAACACCCAATAAAGTGATAATAAATAAGCTATAAATCAGTGTTTTATAAGCCTATTTTTATTTTCAGTTGTTTTCAGTACTTTCAGTGAATTGGCTCTTATTTGGTGCAATTTTGTTTCTTATTTGTTTCTTAATCTCGATACTTATCCGTATATTTGCAATAGGAAAAATGAGAAAGGAATCCCTATGGCACGAGTTAAGAATCATACAAAAGTCAAAGAGCCGATTCGTCTTCGGATGAAGCCGTTGAGCGATGGCAGCAAGAGTCTATATCTGGATATATACCGCGATGGAAAGCGGACGTATGAATACCTCAAGATGTATATTATCCCGGAGACGGATAATAATGCCCGTAGGCAGAATCAGGCGACAATGGATGCCGCCAATGCCATCAAGTCGAAACGTATTATCGAACTGACCAGCAATGAGGCAGGAATCGTATTCCGTAAGGACAAGACTTATCTGTTGGACTGGATGAAGGTTTACATGGAAGCCCAAGAGAGTGCGGGCAAGAAAGACGGCAACCAAATCAAGATTGCCATGCGCATACTGAAAGACTATGCCGGAGAAATGGTCACACTGGATCAGATTGACGGGGACTTCTGCCGGGGCTACATCACTTATCTGTTGACGGAATATCATCCGAAAGGCAAGGACATATCAAACTACACGCTTCACAATTATTACCGTGCGTTGAACGGTGCGTTGAACTCTGCCGTCAGGAAGAAAAAGATGAAGGCCAACCCTTTCAACGAGCTTGAGAAGTCGGAGAAAATCCGTAAGCCGGAGAGTATGCGGTCGTACATGACCATCGAAGAGGTACAGGCGTTGATTGACACTCCTATGCCCCACGAGGAATACGAGATAGTAAAATGCGCGTATCTGTTCTCCTGCTTCTGCGGATTGCGCATCAGCGATATAATCAAGTTGAAATGGAAAGACGTGTTCGTTGACCGGGGACAGTACCGTTTGGCCGTGTCCATGAAAAAGACCAAAGAGCCTATTTACCTGCCCCTCTCTCCTGAAGCGTTGAAGTGGATGCCGGAACGTGGGGGAAAATCATCGGAAGATAATGTGTTCGACCTGCCGTCCGCCAATACAATCAGGATGCAGCTCAAACCTTGGGCGAAAGCAGCCGGAATCTCCAAGCGGTTCTCCTATCACACCAGCCGGCATACATTCGCCACCATGATGCTGACGCTCGGCGCGGATTTATATACCGTCTCGAAGTTGCTCGGTCATGCCGACGTAAAAATGACACAGGTGTATGCCAAGATTATCAACAAGAAGAAGGACGAGGCAGTGAATCTTGTAAACGGTTTGTTTCACTAATTGACGGCACTATGTGGTTCATGTCTAATTTACAAACATCAATTTATGGCATTGCTCCGGTTGTGAACGCAACCGAAGTTAATGCTTTCATCACATATTATAAACTCAAAAAGGTAAATCGACATGAAAAGACCTGAAGACGGCCTTCTCTCTTTTTGGAGGGAGCCAACACCTGCAGCACTTCGCTGCGGAGAAGGATGTGGCGAATGAACTTTTCGCCCTGCTAACCGAAGCAAAAACAGTTTATCTCCACGATGTTGTGTCGGGTGGTAAACAGTACCACCGTTATGTGGACGATTTCGTAAACGGACACCGGTACATAGACTGCGACCATGCGGCCTGCCGGAACTGCCACGAAATGAACATCCACATCGTCAAGGGGCTGCTGACCGAGTACGCCCGTTTCGTCCAGATTTGCTTTGCTACGCCGAATTTCACGTTTGACGAGTGCATGAAGCTGAAACGGATGTATGATACCTCGGAATCGTTGCCTCCGCTCGGTCCGCCCCACATTGACCGACCGGCAGATCTCTCCCTTTCTTTTGGCTGTGATTTTACCCCGGAACAGATGGAAAGTATTGTGGCTTGTGCCAATACTTATCATCTGTTCTGTGTTTCTGTACGCATTGAAGACATGGAGGCTCTTTTCGCCTGTAAGAAAGGCTTTTCCATCCGAGTGAACAATATCCGCCGTGTGGTAATCCTGTTCGACGCGCTTCTTGAAAACTCGCTTATCCAGTCCCGGTGGCAGAATGTTCTCGGCAAGGGTGCATTCCTGCAGTCCAAGGACGGGACACGTTCCGTTTCGGTATCGACCCTGTCTTCCGCGCTGTCATCCATCAAGAACAACATGACATCGGTCGCATACGGCATCCGAAAGACCATTGACCGGCTGAAAGAATGACAGGAAGTGACAAGAAGCGAAGTATGTGAAAGGTAAAAGCATGAGAGTTGCAATGATACGCGCATAGTATCATTCCCCAAATCACGGCATCTTCGTTTACCGGACATACCTTTGACCTCCGTTAGCGCGCTGCATAACGGAGGTTGCATCTCCATTGTCAAAAATCAAACCATGTTATTATGCCGAATAGAATGACATTCATGGAGCGGATGAGCGGACGGCTCGCCGCCATCGAATCGGTACTAAAGAAATTGGAACCGGTCGAAAGTCTCTTGGAGCGTATCACGTTGCTGGAAAATACCATCTTCACGACCAAGAGAGTGTTCACGTTTCAGGAAGCCTGTATGTATATCGGGGTTTCTGAAAGTATGCTGTACAAGCTCACATCGAGCAAGGAGATACCGCACTACAAACCGCGCGGTAAAATGGTCTATTTCGCCAAGGAGGAATTGGACGAATGGCTGTTGCAGAATTATGAACCTACAGTGAACGAGGCCGTGCGCATGGCGACGGAAGCCGCCGCCACAGAACCGTTCCTTAATAAGAGACGCAATGGAAAACGAAAGAAAGACTGACCGCTCAGCCGATATGGGAATGGATGAACACCGCCTGTCGGACATCCTTCTGGCCTCGCAAATCAAGGCAACGGACATTTATGAGACCCCGCCGCAAATCATCTGGATAGACAACTCGACGATTGCCACGCTCGGCAATTTCAGTGCATCGACAGGAAAGGCAAAGTCGAAGAAGACGTTTAATGTCTCTGCGCTTGTCGCCGCTTCATTGGCCGGGAAACAAGTGTTGAACTACCGTGCGCATCTGCCCGAAGGCAAACAGCGGATTCTGTACGTCGATACGGAACAGAGCCGTTTCCATTGCCGCTCGGTATTGGAGCGCATATTGCGGCTGGCCGGGCTGCCCACGACAACCGACCCGGAGAATCTCGACTTCTTCTGCCTGCGTGAATATTCGCCGTCGGTGCGTGTCGAGGTCATCGACTATGCGCTGCGTCAGAACAAAGGCTATGGGCTGGTCATCATTGACGGCATCCGCGACCTGATGCTTGACATCAACAGCACCGGTGAATCGGTGGAAGTCATCAACCGGATGATGGAATGGTCTTCAAGGTACGACCTGCATATCCATTGTGTACTCCATTTGAACAAAGGGGATAATAATGTGCGGGGACACATTGGTACGGAAATGAGCAACAAGGCGGAAACCGTGCTTGTCATCAGCAAGAGCAACGAGAATCCCGGTATCAGCGAAGTCCATGCGCTCCATATCCGGGAAAAGGAGTTCAAGCCGTTTGCGTTCACCATCAACGAGACTGGGCTGCCCGTCATTGCGGAAGGACACTCGTTCGGAGAGCCCCCGAAGCCCAAGGCTCGGACGGGGTTCACGGAGCTGAGCATCGAACAGCACCGGGAAGCCCTCTCCGCCGCTTTCGGGGAAAAGCCTATCCGGGGATTCGACAACCTGTTGCAAAGCCTGATGGTCTCCTATGAGGCAATCGGGTTCAAACGTGGTCGGAGCGTCATGATAAAACTGATGCAATACCTGATAGACAACCTCAAGCTCATCATCAAACGGGACAAGCTGTTCTATTATGACATGACGCCTACCGAGGCCATGCTTTTTGATGAAGAATGATGCCGGGCGCGGGCCTGTATGATTTAGTTTACTTTAGTATTTATATATATAGGAAAAAACTAAACTAAACCATTTTCGTGAAACCAAGTGAAAGAAAAAAGACATGACCATAGCAGAAGCAAAACAAGTGCGTATCGTGGATTTTCTGGCACGTCTCGGTCACCATACGCAGCACATAAAATCGGGACAATACTGGTATCTCTCACCGTTACGGAACGAGCGTACCCCGTCGTTCAAAGTGAATGACCGCATCAATGAATGGTACGATTTCGGCGAGGCGACCGGTGGCGACCTGGTGGAACTGGCAAAATACATTTGCCGGACGGACTGCGTGAGCGAGGCCCTGGCGTATATAGAGAGGCTTGTGAATGGCGCATCACTACCGAGAACCCGTATGCTGACCGCTCCACCCCGACCGGTGGAGGCTGAAATGAAAGACGTGATCGTGATTCCACTCCGTCATCACGCCCTGTTCTCTTACCTCCAATCCCGGCTTATCGACGCGGACATCAGCCGTATGTATTGCAAGGAGGTGCATTACGAACTGCGAGGCCGTCATTACTTCGCTCTCGCATTCGGCAATATATCAGGCGGTTACGAGGTGCGAAACGCCTATTACAAGGGATGCCTGAATAACAAGGACATCTCATTGATAAGACATCTGACAGAAGAGACACAGGAAAACGTCTGTGTCTTCGAGGGATTCATGGATTTTCTTTCTTATATGACACTGAAACTGGCAGGCGACCGGACGGTCTGTCTTGCCATACCATGCGACTACCTCGTGATGAACTCGGTAAACAATTTGAAAAAGACGCTGGCACGTTTACAGGAGTATTCGGACATTCACTGTTATCTCGACAATGACCTTGCCGGGCAGAGAACCACAGAGACCATTGCCGGGATGTATGGCGGACGTGTCAGCGATGAATCTTGCCACTATGCGGAATACAAAGACCTGAACGACTACCTGCGCGGAAAGAAACGCTGATATTCAATGTTCTCTTTTGCCACCTAAAGCTCTCCACCACGAGAGCTTTTTTTATGCCCCGATTTCTCCATTTCCCACCATAGAGACTGCAATATAGTACGATTTAATAGTTCGATTTTTGAAACTTACACAAATCTCATTAACGAAACAGATGTTTAATGCTCAATTATTTTATGGTTTTATATTTCGTGCGTTTCTTTGCAAAATCATACTAATACGAATTTTTAATATTCATACTAAATACATGAACTCATATTTCATTTTTGCCATTGTCCTGACGGTTGCCTACATCATTTACTACGCCGTCATCATAGCGCATGACCTCTACGGGAAAAAGGGGACGGACAAACCGGACGAGGAAGTTTTCGACCTCGGCGCACCGGAAGAGGAAGAGAGTGTGGCTGTCACGGAAAGCGAGAGCGGCTTCAGTATCGGTAGCGAGAACTACGAGACGGAAAGTACGGCTACCTCTTCCGAAACATCCCCTGAGGAGGACATCAAGGACAAACCGGGAACGGCGCAGGAGAAACTGGAACGGCTGAAGGCCGAGGCGGAGGAACAGATGGAAGAGACCACGCCTTACCTGTCGGACGCACGCACGTCGGAGGAGATGTACAAGGCTATGATTTCCAAGGGACGGTTAGACAACCGACCGGAAATAAAGTGGAACCCAATTCAAGACCGGTTGTGAGATGTCGAAAGCTAAAAAGATTCTATGTGCGCTGTGCCTCCCGTTCCCCTACACGGCTTTTGCCAAAAGCGGCAGCGTGAACTATAGCTGGGGAGCGGACGCGTTGGCCACGATGCACGACTTCGTGGTGACGATGATGCTCTATGTCCAGTATATCTGTTGCACCATAGCCGGGGTTTACGTCATCGTGTCCGTTTGTCAGATATACATCAAGATGAACACGGGCGAGGACGGCATCACCAAGTCGATAATGACGCTTGTCGGCGCGTGCCTGTTCCTGATCGGGGCATTCTATGTTTTCCCGGCTTTCTTCGGCTACCGCATATAACCTTACTTGTATCAGGTCGCAGACAAATAAAATATTCACTAAAAAAGTAAACGTATGTTTCAGAAAACCAAACAGCTGTGCCGCAAGGCATTCGGATTCGTCAACGGAATCCCTACCAAAGTAATGATGTTCTCCTTCATGCTGCTGTCCGGCATGGTGGCGAAAGCGCAGAACTCCGCAGGCGACTATTCCGCCGGTACGAGCGCATTATCCACTGTCGCCGATGAGATTGCCAAGTATGTGCCTATTATGGTGAAATTGTGCTACGCCATTGCCGGCGTTGTGGCCATCGTGGGTGCAATCTCGGTATATATCGCCATGAACAACGAGGAGCAGGACGTCAAGAAGAAGATTATGATGGTCGTGGGAGCATGTATCTTCCTCATTGCGGCGGCCAAGGCGTTGCCTCTGTTCTTCGGTATTGCCGCTTAAACATCAAGGATAAGTATGAAAAGCAAGGACGAACGCTATCCGGACTATCCGCTGTTCAAGGGACTGCAACGGCCTCTTGAGTTTTTGGGCATCCAAGGCCGGTACATATATTGGGCGGCGGTGACGACGTGCGGAGCCATTGTCGGCTTTGTCGCCGCCTACTGCCTGCTCGGTTTCATTGCCGGGCTTGTCGTGCTGGCTACCGTCGTATCGGTCGGTATCGTGCTCATCCTTCTCAAACAGCGGAAAGGACTGCATAGCAAGAAGGTCGCTCCGGGTGTGTATGTGTATGCCCACTCGCGCAAGATCTGACGAAAGAAAAACCATCACGGCAATGTGCATGGCTTTATTGATTGTTGAACGCGGGCGGGTTTGTCTTGAAGCAAGGCGAACCTGCCCCTATTTAATTACACGTATATCGAAATGACCCTATACATCATTTTATGTTTTGTCGCTTTGTGCGCGGGTATGGCCTTGTCGGTCTATGCGTTCGGTACGGGCGGCAAGCGCAAGCGAATCTTTCAGGACATCTATTTCTCAGCGGAGGAAACGGACGGTGTGGGTGTGCTGTACACCAAGACCGGCGAATATTCCGCCGTACTTAAGATAGAGAATCCGGTACAGAAATATTCGGCGGACATAGATAGCTACTACGACTTCACGCACCTGTTCACCGCCCTTGCGCAGACCTTAGGCGAAGGGTACGCCATCCACAAGCAGGATATCTTCGTCAGGAAACAGTTTGCAAGCGAACCGGCTGACGGGCAGGAGTTCCTGTCGGCGTCGTATTTCCGCTACTTCAAAGGGCGTCCCTACACGGACAGCCTTTGCTACCTGACCATCACGCAGGAGGCGAAAAAGAGCCGCCTGTTCTCGTTCGACAACAAGAAGTGGCGCGATTTCCTCGTGAAAATCCGCAAGGTGCATGACCAACTGCATGACAGCGGCGTACAGGCCAGGTTCCTGAACAAAGCCGAGGCGAGCGAGTATGTCGACCGCTACTTCGCCATGAACTTCAAAGACCGCACCGTGTCGATGACGAACTTCAAGGCGGACGATGAAACGGTGTCGATGGGCGACAAACGCTGCAAGGTGTACAGCCTTGTGGACGTGGACTGTGCCGCACTGCCCTCGATGATACGTCCGTACACGAACATCGAGGTGAACAACACGGAAATGCCGGTCGATCTGGCTTCGGTGGTGGACAACATACCGGACGCCGAGACGGTGGTCTATAACCAAGTCATCTTCCTACCCAACCAAAAACGGGAACTGGCGATGCTCGACAAAAAGAAGAACCGCCACGCGAGTATTCCGAACCCGAACAACCAGATGGCGGTCGAGGACATCAAGCGTGTGCAGGAGGTCATTGCCCGTGAAAGCAAGCAACTGGTATATACGCACTTCAACATGGTGGTAGCCGTATCTGCCGGTGCAGACCTGCAAAAGTGTACGAACCACTTGGAAAACGCATTCGGGCGCATGGGCATCCATATCAGCAAGCGGGCGTACAACCAACTGGAACTGTTCGTCGGTTCGTTTCCGGGCAACTGCTACACGCTCAATGAGGAATACGACCGTTTCCTGACCCTTTCCGATGCGGCGATGTGCCTGATGTACAAGGAGCGCGTGCTGCACAGCGAGGAAACACCGCTGAAGATTTACTACACCGACCGTCAGGGTGTGCCGGTGGCTATTGACATCACGGGAAAAGAGGGAAAGAACAAGCTGACGGACAACTCGAATTTCTTTTGTCTGGGGCCTTCTGGGAGTGGCAAGAGCTTTCATATCAACTCGGTCGTGCGCCAGCTCCATGAGCAGGGAACGGATGTGGTCATGGTCGATACGGGAAACTCATACGAGGGACTGTGCGAGTATCTGGGCGGCAAGTATATCAGCTATACCGAAGAACGGCCTATCACGATGAATCCGTTTCGCATCAACCGGGAGGAATACAACATCGAGAAGATAGACTTCCTCAAGAACCTTATCCTGATGATTTGGAAAGGGTCGGACAGCCAAATCCCCGAAATTGAGTTCCGCATTGTCGAGCAGATAATCATAGACTACTATGATGCCTATTTCAACGGATTTACAAGATACACCGACGAGCAACGGGAGGTACTGCTGAAAAACCTGTTTGCGGCGGCCAGCCGAAAGAACCCAAACAAACCACCCAGAGAGGTGGATGAGATGGTGCGCAAACAGATAGAGGTGCTTGAGGCACGGCGGGCGGCCCTCAAAGTGACGGAGCTGAGTTTCAACTCATTCTTTGACTACTCATTCGACCGTCTGGAGCAGATCTGCACCGAAAACGACATCACGACAATCAGCTACTCGACCTATTCGACCATGCTGCAGCCGTTCTACAAGGGCGGTGCGTATGAGAAAATTCTCAACGAGACAGTGGATTCGGCACTGTTTGACGAGACATTCATTGTCTTTGAAGTGGATGCAATCAAGGAAAATAAGAAACTGTTTCCCATTGTCACACTGATTATCATGGACGTGTTCCTGCAGAAAATGCGCATCAAGAAGAACCGTAAAGTCCTTGTCATCGAGGAAGCGTGGAAGGCCATTGCCAGCCCGCTCATGGCGGAATACATCAAGTTCATGTACAAGACCGCCCGTAAATTTTGGGCTTCTGTTGGCGTGGTGACGCAGGAGATACAGGACATCATCGGCAGCGAAATCGTGAAGGAGGCCATCATCAACAACTCGGACGTGGTGATGCTGCTGGATCAAAGCAAGTTCAAGGAACGCTTTGACGAAATCCGAAAGATTCTTGGTCTGACCGAGGTGGATTGCAAGAAGATATTTACCATCAACCGCTTGGAGAACAAGGATGGGCGCAGCTTCTTCCGCGAAGTGTTCATCCGCCGGGGGACGACCAGCGGCGTGTATGGCGTGGAAGAGCCGCACGAGTGCTACATGACCTACACGACCGAACGGGCGGAAAAGGAGGCACTGAAGCTTTACAAGAAGGAACTTCGGTGCAGCCACCAGGAAGCTATCGAGGCATATTGCCGGGACTGGGATGCCAGCGGTATCGGGAAGTCCCTGCCTTTTGCACAAAAAGTAAACGAGACGGGGCGTGTGCTCAACCTCCGTCCCGTGTATGAATCCAAATAAGCATTGCAGCCATGAAACGACTACTCCTTATCCTGACCATCGCCTCGGTCGCACTCTGCCAGACGGTTCACGCCCAGTATTACAGCGTGAACTACGACACCCGTACCGTTGCGGCGATGGTGGCCGCCTTCGGTACGGAAGCGGTCGCCGAAGGGTACTACCGGGAGCAGGTCGATGACATCCTCAAGCACTACACGGCAGCGGAGGTCGCTACCGCCGGGATATTCGCGGCCAAGTTCTTGGAGCATAAAGCCCTGAGCGACCTCGGCATCTGGAACAGCCGCACGGAGAACTACTACTACCGGCGCATCTACCGGATGGTGGCGGAGAAAATCATGCCCAAGATATGGGTGGTGGCGAAGCAGATGCTCCATTCGCCGCAAACGGCTATCTATTGGGGCAGTTACCTGATGAAAGTCTGCGACGATACCAAAAGTCTGTGTATGCAGTTCGAGAGCGTGGTGACCAACAGCACGCTGACCTTTTCGGACATCGCCTTTCTCGAAATCAATCCGGAGATTGCCCCCTTGCTAAAGCTCTCCGAAACGGGAAACATCGACTGGCAGCGGATGATGGACAACTTCGCCCACATACCGGGCAACTTCACGCACGAGAACCTGAAAAGCGACCTCGACAACCTTTATAACACGGGTGTCGGCCTTGCAACGGCAGGCATTGCCAATCTCGGTGACGCCCTGTTGCAAAGCAGCTCGTTCCATGACCTGATGGGCGGAAAGGTTGAAGAAATCGGCAACCTGTATGAACACTACGGGAGTCTATTCGAGCAGGCGGAACATGACATCGGCGGCTTGCTGATTGACATGGTGGGTGGTCCGGACAACGTGGCCGGTCTGTTCAACTTCAGCAACTACAACCTCACGGCATGGATGACCGACTACCTGGACGAAGCGATGGGGAACTATTACACGCAGCGGTGGTACATTGCCCGGCGTGACCAAGGGAGCGTATCGCTGTGCGACTACTATCCTCCGACGGACGACAACAGCATCCTGAACGGGGGCGCATGGGTGCGGTTCAACACGAGCGACCCGAATTTCTATCCCAACGCCTCGCAACGGGAACAGGTACTTGCCAACTCGGAAGGATATGCCGGTTGGTCAAGAAACCGCGTGCAGCAGTTGAACAACCAGAACGACGGGTTCAGCTACAGCATCAACTATTGGATGAGTGCCTATATCATCAGCAAGAAAAACAAGCAGACCAAAAAGGCATACGCATACGAAATCCATGTGAGCAAAAGCTGGAATAAGGAAGAAGTTGTCTATGAGGAAGTCTTCGATTCCTACTCGATGGACTTGAATACGTTTCGGGCGCAACTGAATGTCCGACTTGCGGAGTTCAACGAAAACGAGGACGGCTACACCTATTATATATCTTCCGGTACGCGGAACTATTACCAAGCAACGGACGCCGCCAAATTGAAGGGATGCGAGAGCGTGACCATCAGCGTGACCTGTTCCGACGGGGTTACGCTCGGACAGGGCTCGACACAATACAAGTGCCGTAAATGCGGCAGCTCGTTGAATGCCCACACCAAGGAGTGCGCCATGCAGACCTCGGTGACGGAAAACAACCTCGACCTTTCGGAACTGGATGCGCTGTTGAACGAGGCAAACAGCCAAGCGGCCAATCTTGAAGCGCAAATCGGGACATTGGAAAACGAGAACGCTGTCCTGCTGAAGAAAATCAGTACGGCGAGCATTGAGGATGCGGCGGCTTACCGACAGCAGTATAATGCAAACAAGACACGGATAGACCGTCTGAAAGGCGAACTCGCGGAGTGGAAGAAGAAACAGTCCGACTATGCTCAGGCGAAGTCGGAAGCCGCAGACGACAACAGCGTAGCGACGGATGACTATTACCGCATTCCAGCTATCATGCAAGACTGCAAGGCTGCCTACGGCCTGACATGGCAGGACGGCGGATCGTGGAACGGCTATTCGTATGTGCGCAAGGCGACAATGCCGAACATCAACGGCATCATCACATTCAAGGCTACGGTCTCGATTGCCCGCAAGCCGAAATATTTTCTCGGCATCAAGATTCACCGTGCCATCATCCAAATCCAATGGGAACTGACCTCGGTCTATACGGACACGCACGTCGCCGATGTGCTGACACTCGATCCGGGGCTTTCGGATGCGGAGAAAACCAAATTAGTGAACGACCGCATCGCCGAAATCGCCCGTGAACACCCGTCCTGCAAAATCACGACGGAATACGCCCGCAGCACACCGCTGGAGGAAACTCCGTCCGGCGACGTGTACCATCTGCTGTGGTCGAGCGACCGCCTCGAAATCGCGAGGGAGGTGGACAGCAGAATCACAAGGATATACGCCGACTTGGTATCGCTGGAAAAGATGATGCACTACAAGCGGAGCATCCTTGACGTGATGAAGGATGTGTTGCCCGGACTGGA
Source organism: Bacteroides ovatus (assembly GCF_001314995.1). NCBI lineage: Bacteria > Pseudomonadati > Bacteroidota > Bacteroidia > Bacteroidales > Bacteroidaceae > Bacteroides > Bacteroides ovatus. Next base: position 5,454,427 of record NZ_CP012938.1, on the reverse strand, counting down.
CACGGACGAAGGCCGCAGGCTGACGCTCGTGGAGGAATGCCATGACCGCTGGGTGGAGAGCGCACGGACGTTTCGGAACGATGGCGGCAGAAACGGCGGAAAGGAGGTGCGGCCATGAAACGCATTTTACGGATAGCCGCATTGCTGCTCTTCCTGCTGCCCGGTATCGCCAAGGCGCAGTGGACTTTCGATATAGTCTCCGTCGAAGCCTACATCAACGACCACAAGAAGCAGCGCAGCCTGTTGTTGGCCCGCAGTACCTTGGAGTACAGCAACAAACTGTTGCACGAATACAGCTGTAAGGAAGTCGGGGGCTATAAAGAGCTGAATATCGACCTTGACCGGTACACCCGTGCGTTCGATGTCATCGACGTCATGTACCAGTCGTTGCGCACGGTGCTGAACGTCAAGAATACCTACACATCGGTCAGCGACCGTATCGGCGACTATAAATCATTGTTGGAGGATTTCAATGCGAAGATATTGAAACGGGGACGCATCGAATCCGCAGATACCCTGATTATCTCCATCAATGCGAGGGGGCTGAGGGCGATTGCCCGTGAGGGGGAACAGCTCTACAAGTCCGTGAGCGACCTCGTGCTGTATGCCACCGGAGCGGCAGCCTGCTCGACCTCCGACCTGCTGATGGTGTTGGAGGCCATCAACCGCTCATTGGACAACATCGAGCGGCATCTGAACCGTGCGTATTTCGAGACATGGCGGTATATACAGGTGCGTATCGGCTATTGGAAGGCAAAGGTATATCGCTCCCGCACCATGCGGGAGATTCTCGATGACGCCTTCGGGCGTTGGCGCGGAGCCGGAAGACTGGATTATTAACGACAAAAAGAGAAGAATATGAACAGAAAACTATTACTCATGGCGGTGGCGGTCACCGTAACGACAGCCGTACACGCACAGTATGTAACGTACAACCATGATTCGCCGAAGCAGAATCAGGTAACGGTCATGGAGACCGGTACGGGCGCACTCTCGCCCGACCTCTATTATTCCGTGCTGCACAACAAATACAAGAAGTCGGCAGCGGCCAAAAACAAGCTCTCGTTCCGCACGCTTGCCGGTATCAATCTCTACAACCAGGTGGACGAAGCGGAAGCCATTGATTCGGCCTTGGTCAAGCGGGCGAAGGTCGAGGCGTTGAACGTTGCCGACCGGCAGGTGGACATCGCATGGCTTGCCGAGGGCGATAAGGTCAGCGGACAGATGGAGCGGTTCCGGCGCAACATCGACCGTATTCTCCTGTCCGGTGGCACTCCGGCCGACAAGGAACGGTGGACGGAATACTACCACGTCTATCAGTGTGCCATCAAAGCCACGAAAGACGCCTATATGCCCAATGCCCAGCGAAAGAAGGAGTATCTGCGCATTTACGAGGATGTGGCACGGCAGAACGAGATTTTAGTGGGCTACCTTGCCAAGCGTCAGAACGCAACGGTGACGAATGCACTGCTGAACGCAACGGACAACCGTACCCTGCATAAAGGCGGTATTGTCCGCAATGCCATGAGCCGGTGGCAGGAATCACGCCTTGCGGTGCGTGGTTCGCAATCGGGCAGCAACGGAAACGGCGAAGATGACAACGAGAGTGTAAACAGAGGGAAATAAAAAGACAGGGCTATGGCAAACGGAGATATACTTTCGGATTTCGGCATCAACCTGTTGGAGGAGGAAATAGATGATGTCATCTTTCAGACCAACGAGTTTCTGACTGACGCGACTTTTACCGGTGCGCAGGGACCTTTTTGGTGGATATTGCAGATGTGCATGGCACTCGCGGCACTGTTCTCCATCGTCATGGCGGCAGGTATCGCCTACAAGATGATGGTAAAGCACGAGCCGTTGGACGTGATGAAGCTGTTTAGGCCGCTTGCCGTGTCGATTATCATCTGCTGGTGGTATCCGCCTGCGGACACGGGTATGGCGGGGAGCCGGAACAACTGGTGTTTTCTCGATTTCCTGTCCTACATCCCTAACTGCATAGGTTCGTACACCCATGACCTGTATGAAGCCGAAGCTTCACAGATATCGGACAGGTTCGAGGAAGTTCAGCAGCTCATCCATGTGCGTGACACGATGTACACGAACCTGCAGGCACAGGCGGATGTCGCCCACACAGGCACATCCGATCCCAATCTGATAGAGGCGACAATGGAGCAGACCGGTGTGGACGAAGTGACGAACATGGAAAAGGATGCGGCGAAGTTGTGGTTCACGTCTTTGACGGCAGGTGTCATCGTGGGGATAGACAAAATTATCATGCTGATTGCCCTCGTGGTGTTCCGAATCGGTTGGTGGGCTACGATTTACTGCCAACAAATCCTGTTGGGAATGCTGACGATTTTCGGGCCGATACAGTGGGCGTTCAGCATCCTGCCAAAATGGGAAGGTGCTTGGGCGAAGTGGCTGACACGCTATCTGACGGTGCATTTCTACGGGGCGATGCTCTACTTCGTGGGCTTCTACGTGCTGCTGCTCTTTGACATTGTATTGTGCATCCAAATCGAGAACCTGACGGCGATAACCGCCAGCGAGCAGACGATGGCCGCCTACCTGCAGAACTCGTTCTTCTCGGCGGGCTACCTGATGGCGGCTTCGATTGTAGCTCTCAAGTGCCTGAACCTTGTTCCGGACTTGGCGGCATGGATGATACCGGAGGGCGACACGGCATTCTCTACCCGAAACTTCGGCGAGGGCGTGGCACAGCAGGCGAAGATGACGGCAACCGGAGGGTTGGGCGGCATCATGAGATAATCCGCAAAAGATAATATAAACCCAATAAAAATCATAACAACATGAAATTGCAAGAGAAAATCAAAAGCTGGTGCAAGGATGAGAAATTTATGTCCTTTGCACAGGAACGAGCGAGAAAAGAGGTTTGCGAGGTGGCGGAGAACCACCGCATCGACCCGCAGTATGAAGAACTGGACGAAGCCTTCGAGTACGACGACCGGTACATCGCCCCCTTAGTGACGTACCTAACGTACAAGCTGCGTCTTGCCCTGCTGCAGCGGAACGCTGGTAAGCGCAAAAGAGGAATCTGGTGGGTGCTTGTCCATGTGGAGATGCAGGGCTATTACGTGGAGATATTCTCGGCGGAGTTCGAGAATCTTTTGACGGAACTTCGGGATGCGGTCATACCCATGCTGCACACGGAATATGTACAGATGTTGAACGGTAAAAGGGAATAACCGATGGTCATCAAGAATTTGGAAAACAAAATCAGACTGGTGGGCATCATCTGTACCGCTTTTCTCGTGGGATGTGTCATCATCAGCTTGTCAAGCATCTGGACAGCCCGGACGATGGTCTCGGATGCGCAGAAGAAGGTGTATGTGCTGGACGGCAACGTGCCTATCCTCGTGAATCGCACGACAATGGACGAAACGCTTGATGTGGAAGCCAAAAGCCATGTGGAGATGTTTCATCATTATTTTTTCACGTTACCGCCGGATGACAAATATATCCGCTATACGATGGAAAAAGCGATGTATTTAGTCGATGAGACGGGGTTGGCACAATACAACACGCTCAAGGAAAAGGGTTTCTACTCCAACATTTTGGGTACGAGTTCGGTGTTCTCCATCTATTGCGACAGCGTGGCTTTCAACAAGGAGAAGATGGAGTTCACCTACTACGGACGGCAGCGCATCGAGCGACGGAGCAATATCCTGATGCGTGAACTGGTGACGGCAGGACAGCTCAAGCGTGTACCCCGAACAGAGAACAATCCGCATGGGCTGCTTATCGTGAACTGGCGTACCCTGCTGAACAAGGACATCGAACAGAAAACGAAGATCAACTACTAAACAACGGAGTTTATGAATATCAAGGGATTCAGGCGGATGCTCTTCGGTGAAAAGATGCCGGACAAGAACGATCCGAAATACAAAGACCGTTACGAGCGGGAGGTGTCCGCCGGACGAAAGTTCGCCCAAGCGACACGTATCGACAAGGCTGCCGCCAAGGTACAGGGATTCGCCAACGCGCACCGGATACTTTTTCTGGTCATCGTCTTCGGTTTCGCTATCGGAGGGTTCACTTGGAACATCTATCGCATTACGATGGCATACCGCAACAGCCGGCCGACACGCACGGCGACGGAAATGCAGGATTCGGTGCTGCGGGAAAGACACAAGAGGCTGCAAGGGGGTGAAATAAGGGAAAATCGGAACGAGAACAAGAAATATGAACCGCAATAAAGGAGTGCTTATGAATACACGATTTGAAAAATCAGTCCGCTCGTCGGACGAATGGTACACCCCGAAGGAGGTGCTGAAAGCGTTAGGCAGGTTCGACCTTGACCCTTGCGCCCCTGTCCATCCGTTGTGGCCGACCGCCGAGGTCATGTATGACCGGGACATGGACGGATTGTCCCTGAAATGGGAAGGGCGTGTATGGCTCAATCCTCCGTACTCGCGTCCCCTTATCGAACAGTTTGTCCGAAAGTTGGCGGAACACGGCAACGGCATCGCGCTGTTGTTCAACCGTTGCGATTCCAAAATGTTTCAGGACGTCATTTTCGAGAAAGCGACGGGCATGAAATTCCTGCGCCACCGCATCCGGTTTTACCGCCCGGACGGAACACGCGGCGATTCTCCCGGTTGCGGCAGCATCCTGATCGCATTCGGAGTGGAAAACGCAGAAGTGCTGAAAAACTGCAGCATTGAAGGCAAGTATGTACAACTCAATTAAAAGATGTATGATGAAGATATTTGATAAAATCAATTTCAGGGAGCCGAAGTATATGCTTCCGGCTGTCCTGTATATCCCGCTTCTGGTTGCATCGTACTTCATCTTCGACCTGTTTCAGACCGAAACGGCGGAGATTCCGGACAAGACGCTGCAGACAACGGAGTTTTTGAACCCCGATTTGCCGGATGCCCGGCTTAAAGGCGGTGACGGCATAGGCAGCAAGTACGAGAACATGGCCAAATCATGGGGTAAGATACAGGATTACTCCGCAGTGGATAACATAGAACGAGATGAACCCGATGACAACAAGGAAGAATATGAATCGCAATACACGGTGGACGACATCGCCCTGCTCGATGAGCAACAGCAGGAAAAGGCTGCGGCAGCGCAAATTGCCGATGCCAAGACGCGCGAGCAAGAAGCTCTCGCGGAACTGGAGAAAGCCCTTGCCGAAGCAAGGTTGAGAGGACGCAATGAGGTATTACCGGCGACCGATACGGACAGTACCGCATCGGCGCAACCCCCGACGGCAACCATAGAGGTTAAGGGAAAAATAGAGGAAGAGAGCCGTTCGGTAAAAGCCCCGTCAGAGAACGAACCGCCCAGCGAAGTGGTACGCAAGGTAAAGACGGCTTCGGATTACTTCAATACGCTTGCGGTCAATGCCCGTGAACCGAAACTGATAAAGGCCATTATCGACGAGGACATCAAAGCGGTGGACGGCTCGCGTGTGCGGTTGCGTCTGCTCGACGACGTGGAGATCAACGAGTGCGTGGTCAAACGAGGGTCGTATCTGTATGCCACCATGAGCGGCTTCTCGTCGGGGCGTGTGAAGGGGAACATCACCAGCATTCTCATCGAGGACGAACTGGTGAAGGTCAGCCTGTCCCTTTACGACACGGACGGCATGGAGGGGCTTTATGTACCGAACAGCCAGTTCCGGGAAACGAGCAAGGATGTGGCAAGCGGTGCGGTGTCGGGGAATCTGAACATGAATACCGGCAGTTACGGCAACAGTCTCTCGCAATGGGGAATGCAAGCCGCTACGAATGCCTACCAGAAAACGAGCAATGCCATCGGCAAAGCTATCAAAAAAAATAAGGTAAAGCTGAAATACGGCACTTTCGTCTATCTGGTGAACGGACGTGAGAAACAGTAAAAACGGAAGCCATGATAGAGATTGACAACATATATAATATGGACTGTATCGAGGGCATGAAGCTCATGGCGAACGGCAGTGTCGATGCCGTGATAGCGGATTTGCCTTACGGCGTGTTGAACCGTAGCAACAAGGCGGTACACTGGGACAGGCAGATACCGCTCGAAGCGTTGTGGGAACAGTACCGCAGGATCACCAAGCCGGGAAGCCCCGTTATCCTCTTTGCGCAGGGCATCTTCTCGGCGCGGCTCATGCTCTCGCAACCCCGGATGTGGCGGTATAACCTCGTGTGGCGGAAAGACCGGGTAACGGGTCACCTGAATGCCAACCGGATGCCGCTACGCCAGCATGAGGACATCATCGTGTTCTACGACCGTCAGCCGGTATATCATCCTCAGATGATGCCGTGTCCACCGGAACGGAAAAATCATGGACGGCGCAAGACGGACGGTTTCACGAACCGCTGTTACGGTGAAATGAAACTGGCTCCGGTGCGTGTTGCCGAAGACAAGTACCCGACCTCTGTCATTTCCATACCCAAGGAACACAAGACAGGAGCATTCTATCATCCGACACAGAAGCCGGTAGCCTTGATAGAGTACCTGATGCGCACCTATACCAACGAGGGCGATGTGGTGCTGGACAACTGCATCGGTTCGGGTACGACCGCCATTGCCGCCATCCGCACGGGACGGCATTACATCGGATTCGAGATTGAACCGACGTATTGCGAAATTGCCGGACGACGGATTCGGGAGGAACTGGAACGTGGTCATGGGATTAAAGAAAGCGAAATAAGGGAAATAAAGAAATAAAAAATATCAACAGAAACGATATGAACAAGAAAATAATTATAACTGCATTTCTTCTGGCGGCAGGACTTTTTGCCACACGGAACGCACAGGCTCAGCGTACATACGAAGAGATGGAACGGCTGACTGTCAATGAACAGGTAACGACCGTCATCACAGCCTCGGAACCGGTCCGCTTCGTGGATATTTCCACAGACAAGGTGGCGGGCGACCAACCCATTGAGAACATCATCCGGTTAAAGCCCAAAGAGACGGGACACGAGGACGGTGAAGTGCTGGCCATCGTCACCATCGTAACGGAACGCTATCGCACGCAGTATGCACTCATCTACACCACGCGGATAAGCGAGGCGGTGGCAGACAAGGAAATTCAGCTACAGGAACGGGAAGCCTACAACAATCCTACGGTCTCGATGTCCACAGCCGACATGGTGCGTTTTGCAAGACGGGTGTGGAACTCGCCCGCGAAAATCCGCAACGTGGCGACCAAGGCGCACCGAATGGTGATGCGCCTGAACAATATTTACTCGGTGGGCGACTACTTCTTCATCGACTTTTCCATCGAGAACAAAACGAACATCCGTTTCGACATCGACGAGATACGGGTGAAACTGTCGGACAAGAAACTTTCGAAGGCAACTAACGCGCAGACCATCGAGCTGACTCCTGCCCTGGTATTGGAACACGGCAAGACGTTCAAGCACGGCTACCGGAACGTGATTGTCGTGAAAAAGATGACCTTTCCGAACGACAAGCTGCTGACTATCGAAATGACGGAACAACAAATCAGCGGGCGCAATATCAGCCTGAACATCGACTACGAGGATGTGCTGTCGGCCGATTCATTTAACACCGCTTTATTGGAGGAGGAATGACGATGAAAAAGACGTTGAAAACAGTTTTGTTACTGATGCTTGTCTGCATAGGGTTTGCCACCAATGCCCATGCGCAACGCAACGGCGGCCGCCTCTCGCTCGGCGTGGGATTGCTGTATGAGAACGGCATGGACGTAACGCTTGCTTACGAGCATGAAATGAACTACCGTCATGCGTGGGAGTTCTTCGCCAACGGCTATCTGAAATGGACGGAATGTAAATCTTGCGGTCATATTTGTCCGGAATCCTTCTGGCGCAACTACCGCACTTATGGTTTCGGTGTGGCGTACAAACCTTGTGTGGTGCGTGGACGCAACCATTACGGCAACTTGCGTATCGGAGCTTCGGCAGGGAGCGACACGAACAAGTTTCTTGCCGGAATCCATGTGGGTTACGAGCACAATTATGAGCTGCGGTCGGGATGGACGCTGTACTGGCAGGTCAAGAGTGACATGATGATAAAAGGGGCGGATTTGCTGCGGACAGGTATCGTGCTGGGTGTAAAACTGCCGATAAAATAAAGGAAAAACAAAAAAACGGAAATGACATGATACGAAAGATTCAATGGATTGCAATGGTAGTGGCGGCGGTATTGTGCGCTGCCTGTGACGCCCATATCGACGTACCCGATACGGCGGTACGTCCGGGGCATATTCTCTGCGAGGACGGCACGGCATTGTCCTATGCGCAGTATGAACAATCGGGGAAGCGGGCAATAGCGGTTGTCTTTGATACCGAACGCCGTGAAGGAACGGAAGGGAACGGCTATGCGGTTTACCTGTGGGACATTGCTCCGGCGGCATTCGCCGACAGCCTCGGTGTCGCACAAGGGACGTCGGCCGACATCGGGGCATTGGACGGGAACATGAACACCTTTGCGCTGTACGACACAAGGGAGACGGCTTCGCCTATGGCGGAAGCGGTCTTTGACCTGTGGCGGTACGGACAGAGTGCCTATATCCCGTCGGTAGCACAGATGCGGTTGCTGTATGCTGTCCGGGAAACCGTCAATCCTGTCATTGAACGGTGCGGCGGTCATCCGTTGCCGTTGGATGAATACGATTGCTGGTACTGGACATCGACGGAAGTGTCCGGACAAGAGACGGCGAAAGCGTGGCTTTACTCGACAGGAAGCGGCGCGATGCAGGAGACACCTAAGACACAGGCGCATAAGCTGCGGCCTATAATTACCATGAACAAATAAAATGTGCAACGATATGAATATAGATATGCTTTTCTGTATAGTATTGATGGTATTGGGGGCTTTCCTCATATACTATCCCATCAAAGATGAATCACCTCGGCAAAAACTGAAAAAGCTCGCCGATTCTGTTGCGTCTGATAAAAAGGACATTGATTATCTGATTCAACGCTTCAGCTACCTTTTGGATAACATGGCGGCAGACAATGGGAAAGGTTCGGCTCTGAGATGCCAGATTGCCAAATTGGAGGAAGTTGTCAAGGAGTTGAACGGCAAACGCAAGGAACTTGAGTTAAACAACCGGTCGATGACGGATGTTAATGACGAATTGAAGCGAAGCAATGCCGAACTTTTAAGGAAGGCTTCTGAATTGCGTGATGAGATACAGCAACAGGAAATTAAAATCCAACAGCAGGAAGAATACATCAATTCTGTCCAGAGAGTCAAAGAAGGGCTTGAGATAGCCTTGGACAACATTCAGGCAGAAGAGGTGCATTATCTCTCACAGCCGATATTCAGCATGAAAATGACGCCTATAGTCAGAAGCAAACTCGAATCTCATGGGATATTGTATGTCGGCGACCTGATTCAGCTCAACGAGGAATATCTCATGGAAATCTGGGGTTTAGGACCGGTAGCACTTGAAAGAATAAAGACGAAACTGAACGAAAACGGTGTGTGGTTCGGTATGGATGTCATACGAATCAACGACCGTTGGTATCGTCGGAAACAAGAATTAACAACGGATTGATTCATGGAAGAGAGCAAAGAATTACAAGGGTTCTACAAGATATTCCGTGCGGTCATCTATATCTCCGTGCTGATGGAGTTCTTCGAGTATGCCATCGACCCTGCCATGCTCGACCACTGGGGTGGCATACTGATTGATATTCACGGGCGCATCAAGCAGTGGATGATTTACAATGACGGTAATCTTGTGTACAGCAAGATTGCGACGTTCCTGCTTATCTGCATCACCTGTATCGGTACGAGGAACAAGAAGCATCTGGAGTTCGATGCCCGGAGACAGGTGTTATATCCGCTAATCAGCGGACTGTTCCTGATTGTGTTCTCCGTGTGGTTGTACCATCATCCGATGGAAACGAGGCTCTACACGTTGCCACTAAATATCATCTTCTACATGGCGACCACGCTTGTCGGTGTGATATTGGTACATATCGCACTGGATAACATCTCGAAGTTCATCAAGGAGGGACTGGGTAAAGACCGGTTCAACTTTGAGAATGAAAGTTTCGAGCAGAGCGAAGAGAAGGTTGAGAACCAGTATAGCGTGAATATACCGATGCGGTACTATTACAAAGGTAAATTTCGCAAGGGATGGGTGTCGATAAGCAACTGTTTCAGAGGAACATGGGTAGTCGGAACTCCGGGCAGCGGTAAGACGTTCAGCATCATAGAACCGTTCATCCGCCAACATAGTGCCAAGGGCTTTGCGATGGTGGTCTATGACTACAAATTTCCGACACTTGCCACTAAACTTTACTATCATTACAAGAAAAACCAGAAGCTCGGAAAACTGCCCAAAGGGTGCAAGTTCAACATCATCAACTTCGTGGATGTGGAGTACAGCAAACGGGTGAACCCCATTCAGGCAAAGTACATCAATAATCTTGCGGCGGCGAGCGAAACGGCGGAAACCCTGTTGGAATCCCTGCAGAAAGGCAAGAAAGAGGGAGGCGGAGGCAGTGACCAGTTCTTTCAGACTTCTGCCGTGAACTTTCTTGCCGCCTGTATCTACTTTTTCGTGAACTACGAGCGGGAACCCTACGATGCAAACGGAAAGAAACTATATGCGGAGAAACGGCAAGATCCGCAGACGAAGTTCTGGAAGCCGACGGGTGTCGTTCGTGACCGTGAGGGTGGCAGCATCGTGGAACCTGCCTATTGGCTGGGAAAATACTCGGATATGCCGCATATCCTTTCATTTCTCAATGAGAGCTACCAGACTATTTTTGAGGTACTGGAGACGGACAACGAGGTCGCGCCGTTGCTCGGCCCGTTCCAGACGGCCTTCAAGAACAAGGCAATGGAACAATTAGAGGGTATGATTGGTACGCTGCGTGTCTATACCAGCCGTTTGGCCACCAAGGAATCCTACTGGATATTCCACAAGGATGGGGACGACTTCGACCTGAAAGTTAGTGACCCCAAGTCACCCAGTTATCTGCTGATAGCCAACGATCCGGAAATGGAAAGTATCATCGGAGCGTTGAACGCTCTGATATTGAACCGTCTCGTTACCCGTGTGAACACCGGGCAGGGGAAGAATATTCCGGTCAGCATCATCGTGGATGAGCTGCCGACACTGTATTTCCACAAGATAGACCGACTGATAGGTACGGCGAGAAGCAACAAGGTAAGCGTAACGCTGGGTTTTCAGGAGTTGCCGCAGTTGGAGGCTGACTACGGAAAAGTGGGAATGCAAAAAATCATCACGACAGTGGGCAACGTGGTAAGCGGTTCAGCTCGCGCAAAAGAGACACTGGAATGGTTGTCGAATGACATTTTCGGCAAGGTAGTACAGGTCAAAAAGGGCGTGACCATCGACCGGGATAAGACGAGCATCAATCTCAATGAGAATATGGACAGCCTTGTACCCGCCTCGAAAATTTCGGATATGGCGACGGGATGGATTTGCGGACAGACGGCCAGGGATTTCGTGAAGACGAAAACCGGTACAGGAGGCTCGATGAACATTCAGGAATCGGAAGAGTTCAAGACTACAAAGTTCTTCTGCAAGACGGATTTCGATATGAAGGAGATAAAAGCGGAGGAAGCGGCCTATGTACCGCTACCGAAGTTCTACACCTTTAAGTCGAGGGAGGAACGGGAACGCATCTTGTATAAAAATTTCATACAAGTCGGACAGGATGTAAAAGACATGATAACGGATGTACTGAACAAGCGTGGGGCGAAATAAATCAAAATCCCTGCAATAATCACGAAATTATTGCAGGGATTTTTATATTCAATTTCAGTTACCCAAAATCTTGTGGGCATAAAGCCGGTTTTACGGACGTAAATGAATTATCTGACAGTTTCCGATTTGGAATCGTTTTCCGATAGCAGATTTTGTAATTTGTCGATGTCCGGTAGAGTCTTGCGCAGATTCTCCGGCATTTCTTGGGCTGTGCGGTATGTCGCCACGCCCATAGGCTTATCATAGTCGCGCACCATGATTTCGACAAACTTGCGGTTGGCATCCTGGCATAGGACAATACCGATTGAAGGGTTCTCGTGCGGTTTCTTGTCGGTCATGTCATACACCGTCAGGTAGCCGCTAAGCTGTCCGAGATAATTCGGGCGGAACTTGCCCCGTTTCAACTCCACGATTACGCTGGCATTCAGTTCTCTGTTGAAGAATACAAGGTCAGCAAACATTTCTTCTCCGGCAACTATCAGGCGATGCTGACTGTCGATAAAAGTGAAGTCGTTTCCAAAACGGAGAATGAACTGCTTGATATTGGTTACGATTTGGTTTTCGATGACCTTTTCGTTCCAGTCCTGTTCGCGTTCTCCCACATTCTCCAGATTAACCATTTCGAGCATATACTCATCCTTGAACGCCAATATCGCTTTTACGGCATAAATGGCTTCGGGCAGCACTTGAAGGAAGTTGCTCGGCAAAGATCCGCGATTTGAATAGATGTCTTCTTTCAAGTAATTTTTGAGAGAGGATAGCGACCACGCATTTTGAGCGGCACAATGGATATAGAACAACCGTTCCGCGATGTCTTTTGAACGAGTCAGGATTTCAATATGATGTGAAAAGCTGATCTTGACAAAATCGTCCCAGGTAAATTCGGTATTGACCGGTTGCCCGATAAGTTGCAGCAGTAGATGCTCGTCAATATCCAATTCGCCCAACGCTGTTGGATGAATTAAAGCCGTACCCTTTTCCGACGAATGGTTTTCCAATTCGCCCAACACTGTTGGACGAATTAAAAACGTCCTCCATTCCTCATAGAATGAGCGCATCCGTTTCAACCCCGATTCAGAAAAGCCGTGCAGACCGGGCAACTCCCGTTGAAGGAGCTTTGATATGGTAGGCAATGCTTTAGTACCCCAACAGCCGATGCGGGAATTTTCAGACACGAATTTCCCCACTCCAAAATACAACGAGAGAGTTTCTTTGTTGACCGCAGCCGCACTTCTATACCGGCAGCGTTCGATGGCATGTTTGATTATCTCTACTGCCTCTGCATATTGTGTATAATCCGATGGGATAACCTGTTGTTCCATATACATACGTTTTTGTGCCGCAAAGGTACGAAAAATACGGGATATACAGGGCAGAATGCCAACATATTATAGTGCCGCGTGGGTCTTATTCGGTATTTTTAGCGTTCCGGTGTCTTGCACTCGCTTTGCTGCCAATCTACTCACTCAGATGTTCATGCGTCTGGGGCGTGCCGAGAAAGCTGGTAGCGGTGTGGATAAGATTGTGAGCGGTTGGCAGTCTTTGGGTTGGCCGCTTCCTACTGTAGCCGAGGAAACACGTCCGGACTATGTTGTGCTGACCTTGCAGTTAGGGATGAAAACCCGACAAGAAAACCCGCAAGAAAACCTCGCAAGCAGGATTTGAGAAAAGAGCAAATCTTGGAGTTCTGTGTTGAGCCGCAATACCTATCTGATATTTTGCAACATTTAGGATTGAAAGATAGGGAAAATCTTATGGAGGTCTATATCAATCCGATGATTGGTACAGGGGTATTGGAAATGACGGAGCCGGACAATCCCACAAGCCGTAACAACGGTAAAAGTGGAACAAGGACTTCAAAAGTGAGTTTATAATAGGATATTGCGGCTTGGACGCATCCAACCGCACACGAAAACACCGCCCACGTAGAAAAATGGGCGGTGTTATTCGGTCGCTCGCTTATTCAGGCTCGTGTACCGCTTAAAAGTACGGCAAGTTGCCGGTCGCAGAATTTGTCGTATTCCTCTTTGTCCGTACCGCTTTCGACGGCTCGGTCAATGACATCGCCCAACTCGTCGAAGCATACTTCCTCATTGACGCACTCCGCACCGTTCTCTTTCAGCAGATATACCTCATAATAATCGGAGCCGTTGAGTGCGATAACGACATTTCCGGCGTGCAACCGCCCGTTTACTTTAATCCGCAATGCCGGCAAATCCCGGAATACCGTAGCGACAAAATCGCCGATTCCCCACGACATAAGAATGGGCATGGGTGTAAGTGATACCAATTGTTCTTTGATGGTCTGTGCGATGTGCATTACATACTCTTTATCCATAACTTTGATTTTTAATATGATTATTGATTTATGTTAGTTGAACCATTCGGGGTTATCCTCTTTTAATTCCGTGATGAGTTCATCGTCCGGTAATTTGAGGGTTTTCGCATCGGTGAAAAAGAAAACCTCGTCATATATTTGTTCGGCTTCCTTACTTGCAAAACCTTCGTTTTCGTCCTCGAAACTGCCCGGATGAAGTGCATCGAGCAGAGCGGTAGAGCCGATAAGTAATTCTTCACCTTCGTTGGATTTCACGATACGGCAGATGTAGATATTGCCGTCAAATTGTAGTTCTTTCGTTTTCATACATCTGTTATCTTAATGGGATGTGTTTCCCGTGAGCCTTGAGGTATTCCATGATGCACTTCGCTTCCTCGTGCGATGCACGGTTGCGGTCGTCGTAGTTGCGTGTCTCGTCCGCCATGACCACGATACACTCTTTTACCAACCTGTAAAGGCTTTGCTGCAGTGTGGGGTGCATTTCGGGGATAGCGGCTGCAAACCGTTTGGGGTTGAAGCCGTAATCGTTCACTGCCCTTTCCCAGTCTTTGGCGAGCTGGTACTCCTTGCTTTCCTTGATGTTGTCCATAATCTTGAATTTTAATGATTTGTTTTTTTCTTCCCTCCGTTCGGTTCCTTTCTGTCGGAACCGCTTTGGGATTTTATGGATGCGGTACACGGTTGTCGGTACAGCTTCATACGGAAGGCTTTTCCTGCCAATTACTCTTTCTGAGGAAAGGAAGAATTTGCAGGAAATTCACTTTAAGCCGCCGGATCAAGCGCGACGGCCGACCTTTGCATCTGATAAAACCAAACCGGGGCTGACAGGGGACGAAGCCGGGGAAACGCTATAAAAGGGAAGTTGAAAATGGTAAAAAAGAGAGGAAACGGAAGCTATGAATGGAAGAAGGGCGGGTGGTGACGGGTTCGTCAGAAAGTTAGAAGAGGTACTTGGGTCCTTTGTCCGGAGCATACAAAAATGAATAGAGGGCGGATTTCTCCCTCCCCCTATCCGTTATGACAACAACATTTGTCAGGCAGCTATTTCTTCCGCTTGCGGTTCGGTCTGTGCTTCCGCTTCGGGTTGCGGTTCATCGGGTTGTTCCGCTTCCTGCGTGGCTTGTTCCTGCAAAGCGGCTTTCTTTTCCTCGATGCGTTGGTGTCGCTTTTCGTACACTTCATTATATCCGTCTTGGATATTGGCAAGTTCTTCGGGCATATGCTTTTGAGCGAAGTCAAGCAACAGGGAGGCTGTGGCGTTGTTACCGAATGCGTCCTTGAAATTGGCAATCAGATAATCCCTGCGGATAACGGCTTTCTGCTTGGCGGTAAGGTTCTCGATGATGCGCATTTTGTCCTCGCTCGTAAGGTAGTAATAAGAGCCTTTATCTTCAATTCCCACCTCATTGAAATGCTCTTTGCGGAGTGAGGAGAGCAGGAAGAAATACACCATTTTCTCCTCGTCCTGCCCAAATTTGCGCTCTGACATATCGACCTCTAAAATCCGCTTTTTGGTGTCTTCAACGGTCTTTTCGAGGGCAATCTCCTTGTTGCGTTTGTCCTGCTTTTCCAACTTCTCGATAGGTGAAAGCGGCATTTTGGTTGCCGTACCGTTTGCGGTTGTAGCGGTATTTGCAACATAGCACAGTGTAATGTCGTTGCTCTCAATACGGAGATAGAGGGAGATTTCTCCTGCTTCGCTTCGGGTGCGGATTGCTTCGCATTTCTCGGTGTAGCCGTTCAATTTCTGCTCGTAATCCTTTACTGCTTCCTCGTATTCCTCGGTGGTATCGTAATCCTCTTTTTGAGGAGCTTGGGGGCATTCGGGGTATTTCGTTGCATAGGTTTTAAGACTTTCCACCTCGTAGCCTATAGCGGTAAGTCGGTCGACGACGGCTTCATTGTAATTGTAGCTTTCGTGGCAGAGGGGAACGGCAGGGTGCTGTTCCATGAGCCGCATAGCCTTTTCGGTAAGGTGCGATGTGTTCATTTCCACAAGACAAGCACGGTTGGCGCAATTTCCGCAACTACCCTCACAGAATAACATCATGTTATTGGTATTGTGGGGACATGAAAGACAAAGGGTTTTGTCAAATGAATAGCGATTGAGGTCTGCGGTATATTGCCGTTCGATGCTCTGTGCCACCTCGGAGGCTTTCATGCCTCGCCAACTATTGTACTGCACCCCCTCTTTCAGATGTTGGTCGTACACCTCACGCTGTATCTCTTCCCCATAACGGCAGATTTCACTTGCCACGCTGATTGTGATTTCGTCCTGTTCCAACAGCACGGCGATTTCGGGTATCAAGGAAACGAATTTAAGTCGTGTACGGATATACGCTTCCGTCTTGCCGAACTGCACGGTCAAGGATTGGACATCGTGGCGACCGCTGTCTATGAGTTTTTGGTAGGCATTGGCTTCCTCAATCGGGGTAACATCCTTGCGATGCAGGTTCTCGGTGATTGCCATTTCCTCGGCTGTCTCGTCTGAAATTTCCATGACGGTAGCCGGAATTTCCGCCAATTCAGCCATGAGGGAAGCACGGTATCTGCGTTCTCCAAAGACAATCTCGAAACGGTTGTCCGCAATAGGGCGCACACCGATAGGCTGAAGCACTCCCTGCTGACGGATGCTCTCGGCAAGTTCCGCAAGGCTTGTCTCGTCAAAGTTCTTGCGTGGGTTGTAACTGCTCGACTGAATGTCTGCCAATGCTACCGATGTGATGTTCTTCTCTACTGCTTGAACTGCTGTTGTTGCCATAATCATAAAATTTAATTGGTTGATATTTGTTTTGTTATTTTTCCCTCTTTTCGGTTCTTTTTTCTGCCTGAACCGCTTGGGATTTACAGATGCTTCAAGGGACTGACGAACAAGCTATTTTCAACGCTTTTTCCGGAAAATTACTCTTTCACGGAAAGGAAGAATTTTACGAGAAATGCACTTCAAAGCGATGAAATCAAGCGCGGCAGTCCAAATTTGCGTCTGGAAAACCAACCGGCGATGGCAGGAACGAGACCGGACAAGCGGCAAGAGGAATGGATAGAAAGGGGAAATGCAGCATTGCAGCTATAAGAGGCGAATAGAGCAGGAGAACAGCCAGGGGTATAAACGGGAAAACCGCTACCTTGTGGACATGTGCCATAAGATAGCGGTATGGTATAAAAGTTGATTGGGCGGATTGCCGCCCCGGTTATTTCTCGTGCTTTTCCAAATACTCTTTCATCGCCTCGTTCACAATATTTCGGAGCGACATATTCTTCTCGATAGCGAGGTATTTCATCCGGGTATGAATACTCTTGTCGATAACAAAATTGCAATGCACGGCAGGTTCTTTTTCCGCTTTGACCGGTGCAGGCTCTTTCTTTTGCGTGGACTTCCCGGTGGATGACAGCAAGCCGTCCAGTCCGCTTCTCATGCCGTTTTTCAATGAATCACTTTTGCTCATATCGTCTTTACTTTAATTTCAACACTTCTTTTGCTAACTCCATGTAGTCCTTTGCCCCGTTGCTGTTCTTGTTGTATTCAAAGATGTTCAGACCCTTTATCGGAGCTTCGGCCAATGCCACATTGTCCCGGATGACGGTCTTGAACACTTTGTCGCAGAATGATTCGTTGATGAGTTCCGCAACACTCTTGTTGAGCGTCTTGCGCTTGTCAAACTGTGTGATGACAATTCCGCCGATGTTCAGATTCGGGTTCAAACGGGTTTTGACAATCTCGACCACATTTGTAATCTTCGCCATTCCGCGCATGGCGAGGAATGGCGCCTGTACCGGGATAATCAAGAAATCCGCAGATGTAAGTGCGTTGAGTGTCAGCAAACCCAGCGAGGGCGGACAGTCAATCAGGATATAGTCGAATTTACGGGTTTCAAGCAATTTTGCAATCAGCCCTTTCAGTATTAATTCCCGCCCCGGCTCATTGATAAGCTCGGATTCTGCCGCTGACAAATCAAGGCAGGACGGTACAACGGAAAGGCCATTATTTAACTCGAATACCGTTAACGGGTATTCACCTTTCATTGCTCCGTACACCGTCCGTTCCTCTTCGATGGAGAGACCGCAGGATTCCGTGAGGTTTGCCTGACCGTCCATGTCGATGAGCAGTACACGCTTTTTCTTCTGCTGCAATGCGGCAGCAAGATTGATGGTGGTGGTCGTCTTTCCGACACCGCCCTTGTGGTTCAAAACAGCGATTATCTTTGCCATAAATTCCTATCTTTATTTCTGATACAAAGATACTACTATTTTTAGTATTTACTATGATTAGTGTGTACTATTTTACTACTTTATTACATTTTAGTATCGTAGTATCTACTACTATACTAAAATACTGATTGACTAAATGTAGTGCATACTATCCTTTGCAACGGGAGATTTCCTGATATCCTACTTTACTAACATTAGTATGTACTACATTTAGTATCGACTGTATAGCAGTGAAGTAAAGCCTATTTGGGAGGTGTATATAAATGGATATTGCCGCCATCAGATCGGAGTACAAGAAAAATCCCCCTGTCGAGTTATCGCAACCGAACAGAGGGAAAAGGTTAAGATATGATTATGGTTTAAGCGGCCTTAGTAGTAGGTTCGTATTCGGCAGCCGTTGTTTCGGATGGAGTTAGAGAGCGTTCCGCATCCTTGAGACTTTCGTCAATCTTCCGCTGCAGCTCCTTGCACTCCAGTTTGAGTTTTACCAATTCATCGGCTTTGCTCCACTGGCGGCCAACGATGTCCTGCAATATGGGGATTTCGCTTTCAATCCGCTCCACCGTCTTTTGTTGCTTCTCAATAAGTGAGGGCAATTTGTTTAGTGTAGCCTGCGGATATTGAGCAGATTCCACGAAGCCAAGCGGTAACGCACCTGTCAGTCCACAACGGTATTTAAGCCCGCTTGTCCCCTCGACAAAGAACGTGTTTCGGTCAAATGTACCGTTTATGCTGTACTCGCTGCGTACCAGCAAATTCAGCCCTGTAAACGTGCCAATCGTACCATACGCTCCGCTACGGTAGGTTTTGGCGATGCGGTGTAATTCCCGGCCTGTTTCCTCGGCTGTAGCTTGTGGCAGGTTGAGAAGTTGTGTTACTTTTGTCCCCTCGTAAGAGTTGAAGTATTCCCAATCCTTGATGAAACCGGCCTTTGTACGCTGTGTCTTTGCCATATCTTCCTGTCCGGCGGTTATTTTCCGCTCGGCACGGATGCGTTCTTTCTTGAAAATGGTCTGTTCCTTTTCCAACTGCATAATCTTGTTGTCGAGTTTTGCCTTGTTCAGCAAATCGGTGTTGCCGGAAAGGATTGCCACGAACTCGGCGAAGTTCATGCCGTTGTCCTCGTCCATGCCGCCCTCGTCGATACGGCGCACGGCGATTGTGCCGTTATTGATTTGGTTGATGAACATCTGCTTGTTTTTCAGCAAATTGAATTTGTAGGCATCAAGTGTCTTTTCCGTGCCGTAAATCACCACATCCACCACGTTGCCGCCCCACAGTTTCACGGTGTTGCCCTTGCGTACCGCCCTGCCGTTGCGCTGCTCCATGTCAGCCGGTCGATCGGGTAGGTCAAGGGCATTACTGCCCTCTTCCCCCCTCAGAACCGTACGTGAGGGTTTCCCCTCATACGGCTCAAGCTTTTCAAAGTCTCTGTTCGTGTGCAGAGACCGGCTCATCCTACTTCTTGTTTCCATTGTTTTTACGGGATAATTTGAAACATTCATCATGAACCAACAGATTGCATTTCCGTCCGTCTTGTACGGTCGGCATTACATTCCATGCCTTATGCGTGTCAATCGGTTCACCACATATCGGACATTTCCGACCTTGCTTTTCCCATAGGTAAAGCAGGGATTTACGTCCTTTCAGCGTCACAAGCATCTTTGACTTCATTCTTTTATTGAAGTACAGGCGGCAGTCTGCGTCAAACGGATTCATGTCCCCCTTTATCTGCGTATATTGCAGAAAAGGAAACGAAGATGCCAGTTTCAACAAGGTGAGTTGGTCTTCTTTGCCGTTTGATTTCTTGAACTTAGCGGCGAAAGTCCAACTGTTCCCTCGGATATTGTGCCAATAGCGGTCTTTTATCCACCGTTTCCCCTTCTTGGAGTGACGGCGTTTAGCCCACTGCCACAAGGCGAGAAATATCTGATGGTCGATTCTGTGAAATGAATCACGTGTCGCCCCATGCTGATAATATGCTCCCCATCCTCGGATTTTAGCGTTCAACATCCTGATTAACGACTCCTGCTTACAACCTTTATGGCCTTTTGTCACCTTACGGATATTTTCCATAAAACGTTTTTCGGCTTTCTTGGTCGGCTTGGTCAATATTTCATTGCCGTATTTGCGGATATTGAACCCGAGAAAATCGAAACCGTCACGAATGTTGGTTATCACCGTCTTTTCTTCCGATAGGGTCAGACCTCTTTCAGACATAAAGTCGGCTACCAATGGTTTGATTTCCTTTTCAAGTGTTTCACGGTTCTCGCAGGTAATTATAAAGTCATCAGCATAGCGGACAAGATTCACCATTGGCGAATATAACTTGCCTTTGATTCTAACTCGCTTATATTTCTCTGCAAGGACTTTCTGCAATCCGTCCAATGTCATATTGGCAAGCGTGGGAGAGATAATGCCACCTTGTGGCGTTCCCTCCTCTGTCGGGAACATCTGTTTGTTGAAGACATAGCCGCATTTCAGCCATTTTCGGAGTATTGCCTTGTCCATAGGGATGTTGGCAAGCAGCCATTCGTGGCTGATATGGTCGAAGCACCCTTTGATGTCACCCTCCAAAATCCATTCGGGAGAATAGCCTTTTCGGAGAATGTTATGGCATTGCATTACCGCGTCCATACAGCGGCGTTCCTTGCGGAAACCGTATGAACGTGAGTCGGCTGTTGTTTCCGACACTGGTTCTAATGCCATAAGGTAGAGTGCTTGCATGGCTCTGTCTTTCATTGTCGGTATTCCCAACGGTCGCAGTTTGCCATTACTCTTTTTGATGTGGACTCTTCTCAATGGCTTCGGCTGGTAGCCTCTGCGTTTGAGTTCGCTTATCGCTTGTGTTTTTGCTTCGGGTTTCTCCCATGTTTCCATGTCCACTCCGGGGGTGTTGCCACCTCCGTTAGAAGTAATTCTCTTTACGGCTAAGGCTTTTGCGTAAAAAGAGTGGGTCAGCGTCCACTGCAAGGCTTTCACCTTGTTGTATCTGCCTTCCTTCTGAGCCTTTACAATTCGTGCTTGTAGCTTTCTGACAGCCAACTCCGCTTTAGTCCAGTCTATTCTGTCCCAAAGTGTTTGCTGATTGTCAGCAGGCGCACACGATGTCTTGTTTTCGTTCATTTGCTTTCCTCCTTTTGAAAGTTCTAAAAGTTAATTGTAAAGAATCACCATTTGACAACATTCGGTTTGATTGCCTACCTAATGTCGTCACAGAAGTCTGCCCACTTTCGTGTCGGATGATGTCGCCCACATCAGCCCGTGATGTCGGTTCAATCCGTATCCGCTCCATTACAGAACGGCGTTCGCTTTTTCTGTTATCTTATACCTGCACACCATTCGGCCTTCATTGCTGTCAGCTTACCTGTCATTTTTACATGACAGGAGATATACAGGCTTACCATGTTCCACATAGATAACTAACGAATAGGTTAGGTTCTGTCTCATCCTCCGGCGGTGCTTATATCCGTGTAATCCTACCATGGAGAGGATTAACCGACCGCTTCCCTTTTGGGTAGAGTGTGCCAGTATCTTACACTCTTTCGTGACATTACGAAGTTTACTAACAGTTCGCTTGCGCTAACCATACTATCCAGCCTCGCCACTCTACGGTATGATACTAACCGTACTTGACTTCCCCTCACGGTTCTGTCTTGTCTTGCGAAAGTGTACTTCGTCCCGACCGCTTAATACAACATTAAGGTGCATCGGTCGGTAGGCTACCGCTGACGGAACAGCGGGTTAAAGCTGATACCCGTAAGTATCATTCCAACAATTATCTATGCGACTTCATGTCGCACCCAGGGAATCTCCAAATGATGCACCGCTACAGCCCTCTGCTGGGCGTTCACCCCTGTTCCTAACATGGTGGTGCTGCCGAAAAGCACACGCACCTTGCCGTTGTTCATGTCCTCGAACAGGCGTTTTCTTGCCCTTTCGGTGGTAGCACACTGGATAAACTGCACTTCATCGGTCGGAATACCGAGGTTCACCAACTTTTCTTTGATGTCGGTATATACGTTCCACTCATTCGGCTTGTATGTGCCGAGGTCGCTGAACACGAACTGCGTACCCCGGTTTTCATTTGAGCGCATATAATATTCATAGATTGTTCTTGCACAGATTGAAGCCTTGTTTTCGGCATCGTCGCTGAACTTGTCGCCCAACAAACGCATATCGAGAGCCATTTTTCGTGCCACATTGGTAGCTACCAACATTTTTGCCTTGTCGAGATTGTCGGGTTCGGGCGTATCAAGTCCCAAATCCTCCCACTGTCCGCTGTGTGCAAAGGAAACCAAACGGCCTATCATTTCCTCCTGCTGGATAGTGGGCGCATGAGAAAGAAAGCGCACATTTTTATCCGGTACATCGAGGTTTATCATGTCGGCGGTGCGGTAGTCGGTAATCTCACGCAGGAACATTGCCAGTTCCGGCACTTTGATGTAGGTGCGGAAACGCTCTTTACGCTTGATTGCACCTGTCACGTTCAGTTCATAATCGGCTGTTTTCTGCGTAAATATCGCCGCCCACGCATCGAAGCAAGAAATCTGCTGACGTTGCAATTCTCTTGGTCTAAGGTACTTAAACATCACATACAGTTCGGTCAGGGCGTTCACAACCACCGTGCCCGAAAGGAATGTTGCGCCGAGGTCACGTCCTGTCCGGTGCTGAATGTCACGGATGGCAAACAGCAGGTTCATCGCCCTTTGCGAGCCTTTGGTATTGCCGATACCGGCAACCCTCGTGTGGCGTGTCTGAAATATTAAGTTCTTGAAAATGTGGCATTCATCGACAAATATGTGGTCTATGCCCATCGAGTGAAAGTCCACCGCATCGTCTTTCCGCTCGTTGATTTTCATTTTCAATTCCTTAAGTTTGGCTGCGAGGTTCTGTTTGCGCTTCTCCAGACCGTCCTGCATCTTTCCGCTGCGGTAGCGCATGGTGGATTGTTCCAAGACTTCCAAATTGCGCTCCACATCGGCCAGTTCTTCGGTGAATATATCTATCATGGTCTGTTCCGATTGCGGTATCTTGGCGAACTGGTCGTGTGTCAGAATGATGCAGTCCCAGTTGTTGTTCTTGATTTTCGAGAATACCTCTTTGCGGTTAGCAGGAGTGAAATCCTCTTTGCCCGGATAAAGCACCTTTGCCGAGGGGTAAGCCTTGCGGAACGTGTCGGCTATTTCGTGAACATTGGCTTTCAAGCCGATAATGAGCGGTTTCTGCACCAATCCGAGGCGTTTCATTTCGTAAGCGGAAACGCACATTATCATCGTCTTGCCCGTGCCTACCTCGTGCCAGCAGATACCGCCGCCGTTCTGCTTAATCATCCAAATGGCATCTTTCTGTGAGGGATAGAGGCTGTCATACGGAAAATTCTCGAAAGAGAGCTGCGGGAAGGTCTGTGCCGAGCCGTCATAATGCGGACGGACATAGCAGTTAAACCGCTCGTTGTACACCCTTACCAATTCGTCCCTTACCTCTATCGGCTGACAGTCGAGCCACTGGTTGAAACGGTTTCTTATCTCCTGTATCTTGGTGGCCGCTTCCTGTATGGCTTCCTCGTCCGGCACTCGTACCGCTTCGCCGTTCCGCTCTATCTCTTTGGTTATTTCGGGAACGGTGTCCTGCAGGGCGTGTACGAACAAATCCTCTCCGTTGTAATTCTTTACGGAATAGGTGTTATAGACTACAGGGGAATATCCTTGTAGCCGCACTAAATAGGTGTCGTTCACGTCAAAATACATCACATCGGTTTCCGTTCCGAAAAGTTCTGTGGCAAAATCGGCGTACAGCTTCGTGTCAATCCAACGCTCGCCCATGTTGATGTCGAGTTCCTCGTAGGGTATCGCTTCGGGTATGGCTTCCTCCAATGCCTTTACAGCGGTTTCCGTCCAGTCCTTTTCCTTGCCTGTGAGATCGGGAAGATAAGAGCCTGTTTCCTTGCTTTTGGCGATGACGTTTCCGGCTATGAACTTGCCTTTGTGTTCCCATTCTCCGGTGGCAGGGTTATAGAATATCTCGCCTTTGAGGTCGTCGATAACCTCGTCCTCGTCCTTGCCTGTGGTCTGCATCAGATAGTCCATATCCACACAGCCGTAAAAGTTAAGGCAGCTTGCCAACGCTTCGCCCGGTGTCAGTTGCACGGTCGTGTCTATCTTCTTGAACGCTACAGGCTCACGCATGATGTCGGATTTGAATATGTCGCCCTTGACCTGCATTTCAATCGTGAACACTTCCACGCCGAGGCTGTCAAGCATGATAAACTCCTTGTTGTCATTAGAGTGGAAAAAGCCCCATTTGGCGACAAAAGCATCATAGCAAGCGTTCAGCCGTTCACGCAAATGCGGCTGTTCCGTCTGTTCCTCCTGCTCTTTGATTGCAAGTTCAAAATATGCCTTGCGGATAGAGAAATAGTCGTTAGCCCTCTCCGTGTTCACCTTGCCCTCGTCCACCGGGACAAAATCGGTGGCCGTCTCTTGGTATAGTTCGGATTTGCGGTATCGGATAATGCCCACCTGCCCCTCAAACAGTACCATTGCACCCTCTTTCATCCACGCTTCCGGCTCGTCCGTATAGGCTCGTCTGCCTTTTGGTGGCTGCTTAACGGCCACACTGCCGAAAAGGGACATTTGCGTGTGTATGCCGTCCTGTCCCTCACTTGTGAAAAGGCTTTTGCGGAAATAGCGGCCAAAGTCGAGTTTGAGCAATGCGGCGAGATACTGCGACATGGCGTTTTCATCACCCTGCCACTGGTATTTGCGTACATACTTGCCGTACTGGTTCATCGCAATGCGGCTGCCTGTGGCGAGGGTGGTTTTCGGTAATGTGAAAAGTTTGTTGGCGTATTCGGTCATTGCGCCTGTCGTGTCTGCCTTTTCCCTGCCGACCTGTAAAAAGAGCTGTTCCCTCTGCGAGAGTGCCGCCTTGTGAGTATGCTTTTGGAAGATCAGTAAATCGCTGCCTACCTCGATGCCGCTTGTGTACATGAAAAGCGTGTCGGGCATACGGATAGCACTAATCAAATCGGCATGGTTCACAAGGTATTCACGCACGAATTTGTTGCTTGGTGTATCGGCCACACCTCTTGATGTGACGAAAGCCAGCAGGCCGCCCTCGTTCAAAAGCTCCAAAGCCTTGACAAAAAAGTAATTGTGTATGGTCTTGGTAGCCTGCTCGTATATGCCGCCTTTCTTCCAGAGTTCCGCATCGAACACACGGAAGTTACCGAAAGGGATGTTGGAGGCTATGACATCGAATTTCGTATGTTCAAAACCCTGTTCGTCTATCGTTTCAAACCCGGCTGTCCGTGTAACCGTGTTGTCATTCAGCAGGGAGAGTATCAGACCCGAAACCGGGTCTTTTTCAATGGCATAGCCGCAGGTGTCGGACATGGCTACCGGGAGGAAACCGCCAATGCCTGCACTCGGTTCGAGGAATGAGCGCATTTGCAGCTCATTGTCCTTGAATGTGGCGTGTATCTGCTTTGCGACTACATCAATAAGGAATTTCGGGGTGTAGAACGCTGTCAGGACAGAGGCTTTCATGGCTTCCGTGAAATAGGGATAGGTGTCGATAAGTTCCTGCAACCGCCTTATCGGTTCTTCCATGTCGCCACTTACAGGCTTGTCTGTGCCGATGTTCAGCACTTCTTTGATACCGCCAAACCCCGAATATTGGGATAAGGTTTCTTTTTCCTCTGGTGTGGCTTGTCTGCCTTGAATGTGGATTTGTAACGCTGTCTTTATCGCTTCCACGTTTGCCACCAATGATTTCAATTTGTTGTAACTCATATTTAACCTTTCTTTTTATTTCCCTCTGTTCGGTCTGTTTGCGACCGCCGGGAAGATTTTTCTGCTTTCGGAAGGTGGCGAGGGACAATCGGACAAGGCTGAACCGGAAAAATACGCTCGACAGAGGGAGAGGAAGATTTTTGCGTGTCACTCGCGGCGGCACGTCGGCATTGGCAAGATTGGCACGGTCGGTTACCTTTGCGGAAAATTCTATCCCGTAGGTCGCACGGCAGCGGACTTGGGTTTAATGGGAATCCGTTAGAAAAGGAAAGATTATGGGTAAAAGAGTGAAGCGGTCAGCCGGGACGGACTTTCCGACGGACTGTCTTGGGACTACAGAGGGCAGGATTTATCCCGCCCCCTGTAATGCCAAGTCTGTCCGTGTCCGTCCTTTTGCAAAAAGGGGCTTCACACACTTTATGTAACATGTTACACAAAATGCGTGAGGTTGCTTGAAGCAAACTGGCCGCAGGATGTAAGGCTATAAGAGGGAGAACAGGAGTTTTATAAAAGGTCGTTGGTCGATCGGAACAACAAACCGTACCGAGACTTTGCCCGATACGGTCTTGTCGTTGCCCTGCATATAACTCAGTCTATGTCATAGCCTATCATGTATTCATCGTTGATAAGCAGATAATAGTAGCCGTTGCCACAATTCCGGTACTCTTTGCTGAATCCTGCCGCCATATCGCCATTTTCGCGTGGCTCGCACCACAGCGTACCGTCATAGCCGCAAAAGTCGAAGCGTCCGGTGGAAAACTTTTCACCTTGCTTCAGTGCCGTTCTGAAACGAGCCATATCCCAACTGCCGCAATACTTCTCGATGGTGGCAAGTCCGATACACTTGCCGTCGATGCGTGTGCCGGTCGTGATGCGGTTCTCGTAGAGGGATTTATCCAAATCGGCATTAGCGATTTTGCGAAGCCAATCATTCGTATGCGTGGCAAGCCGGGCAAGTTTCTGGTATTTCAAGACCAGTTTCTTTTCTATGTCCGCTGCATCTTCGGGAGAGGATGACGGATAGTATATCTTCTCAATGCTTGCCCAATCTGTGAAGATGTACCCGCTTTTGCGTTTTCCGAGTGCGATAATGCCGATGACGTTTTCGTTGCGGTTGATAAACAGCCGTCTGCGTTTTCCTGCAATCCTTACATATAAGGATGTAGGATTTTGTTCGTTGCGTAGATAGGCTTCTGCCGGATGAATTGTTGTTGTTTCCATATCTGTATAAATTTGTATAAATTTTGATTTTTGCTGTTCCTATTTTGGTTTACCTGTTCAAAGTTCCGGGATTGTGCCGTTCTTATATAGAACACCGTTCCGATAATGGGACACGATACCCGGCTTAAGTCCCATTTCCTCAAAGGCTATATGCCTGATATAGTCCTTGTATTCTTTGCCAATGAAATTCTTTCCACAAAGGTTGTTGAAAATCATAGGGACGGAAAAACCGTCTTCGCTCGACAATATCACTCTGCCGTCTTGTCTAATTTCTTCTACCATACTTGTTTACTTTTAATTGGTTGAACTATCATGCTGATTTTTATTTTTCCCTGCTTTCGTTTGCCGTGCAGGTTTGTTTTCAGCTTTTTGAGGCAGCCAGAGGATGAAGCTGTGGCATCATAAGCCAAACCCGGATAGAAAACCGACCGTGCAACAGTCTGTTTTCGTCATCCGAATGCAATGCGGCTTGGCGATTATGCGCTTCGTCCTACATTCGCCGACGAAAAGAGTAAAGAATGACCTGCCGATAAACGAGATGTGACAACAATAAAACAGGAAAATACGATTTGGTAAATTGTCATTGTACAATATTGAACAATCACTAAATATCGGCACAATTTTAATTTAGTGCCGATATTTAGTAGATGATGACAAAAGGTTATTTACATATAGATTGTTTTAAATAAATACAAATTTTCGGCACTATTCAGAAATAGTGCCGAAAATTTGCTATATTTGCAGGCAAAAACAGGATATAATATGAGTAACAAAACAACGACATCCATACTTGAATACGCTGAAGTACACCGTGATTTCAGCATGGATGACTTGTTTGCCTATCTTCACGAAAAGGTTGGCATAAGCAAGTCTTCCTTGTCATGGTATCTGTTCAAGCTCGTGAATGAAAATGCATTGGTCAGAACCGGACGCGGAATGTATGCTAAAGTCATGAAACAGTCCTTTGTTCCTAAACTCATAGGTGAAGTAAGAGAAATTTACGATTCGTTGCTGGTCAATTTCCCATTTGCGAAGTTCTGCGTCTATCAGGGGGATATTATCGCAACCTTGCAGCATCACCTTTCTTCCAACCGTGTTGTCTATGTGGAAACAGACAGGGATTCGGCAGAAACGGTTTTCAACTTTTTGAAAGACGGGAACCGTGACGTCTATCTGCGACCGGACAAAGATATGATTTACCGATATGTAGATATGGACAGCCGTGTCTTTTTTGTGAAAAATTTGGTCTCGGAAGCTCCTTTGCAGAAAGTATCAGATGTACCGATGCCTACACTGGAAAAGCTGTTGGTGGATATATTGAGGGATGCGGATTTCTTCTACCTACAAGGCAGTGAAAGCGAGCATATCTTTGAAAATGCCTTTAATCTGTACGCTGTCAATCGAAATCGGCTATTCAGGTATGCCGGCAGACGTAAGGCAAAAGAAGAAATATTGTCCATATTAGAAAATCTGAACATAAAATGATAAAGAAGGAGTGTTTTACGGCAGAATGGATCGAACAGGTTTCATCCGAATTGCACTATAATGATAAAAATCTGATAGAGAAAGTAATCCGTGCCCTGTCCCTGCTTGAAATGCTGGTTAAAGCCGGGTGTCCACTGGTTTTTAAGGGAGGAACGGCACTTATGCTCATACTTGGGAAATCTGCTCATCGTCTGTCAATCGACATTGATCTTATCTGTCCCCCTGGAACCAACATTGAAGACTATCTGAAATCATTTGCCGATTTCGGCTTCATCAATCTGGAACTTGTGGAACGCAAGCAACGGGATGATGCGGATATTCCCAAGAGCCATTCCAAGTTTTTCTATCAGATTGCATACCGAAATGACACCGATGCACAATCCTATATCCTGCTGGATGTACTCTACGAGGACATTCATTATTTCCGTACCCAACAAATAGCTATCAACTGCCCGTTCATACGGTTGGAAGGAAAACCATTGATGGTAACAGTCCCGTCCGCAGAAGATATTTTGGGCGATAAACTGACGGCTTTCGCTCCCAACACAACTGGAATACCTTATTACAGGAATGGAAGGTCCTGTTCGATGGAGATAGCCAAACAGCTTTATGATGTGGGGCGGCTGTTTGAAAATGTTTCAGACCTGCAGATTACCAAAGAAGCGTTCCGTAAGATTGCGGTGGTCGAACTTTCATACCGGTCTTTCGGAACGGACATAGGGCAAGTTTTCAATGACATCCGCCAAACGGCACTTTGTATCTCCACACGGGGAAAAGCCGGAGAAGGAGACTTCGACCTGATACAAGACGGAATCATCCGTGTCAAATCATTCATGTACAAGCAGCGTTATCTGATAGACCATGCCATTATTGATGCAGCAAGAGCGGCTTATTTAGCCACGTTAATTGAAAAGGGAATCAATGAAATAGAATCTTATTCCAACAACCCTGCCGATATAAAGGATATGGTCATCCGACCTTCGCTGCCCAACAAACTGAATAAGCTGAGAAGCAACCTACCGGAAGCCTACTACTATTGGGCAAAAACGAGTGAGTTATTGGAAGCATGAAGTTTTACGAACATCGAATGGAAAAGATAAAAGCCGTATTCAACTGGAGCGGGGGAAAAGACTCCGCGCATGCCCTTTGGCGAGCTCGTCAATCGGAGCTATACGACATCGTTGCCCTGCTCACCACAATCAATCGTGACTCGCAACGCTCCAGCATGCACGGTATCCCACTCCCCTTGCTTCAGGCACAAGCAGACAGTATAGGTATTCCCCTGCATATCGTGAATCTCACACCCCAGGGGAACCTTGAAAATTACGCAGAGGCCATGACTTGCGCAGCCCTACATTTCAAGGAGCAAGGAGTAACCCATTTTATTTTCGGGGATATTTACTTGCACGATGTCCGTGCCTACAGGGAGCGACAACTCGCACCACTCGGAATAGAGGTTGTGGAGCCGTTATGGGGAGTAGTCTCCTCGGAAATCGTCATGCAGCAATACCTCGCTTCCGGACTGAAGACGGTCATCGTGACCACGCAAGCCGATGGCTTGGGAATGGATGCCATCGGTCGCGAGGTAGATGCCGACTTTATTGCCTCTCTCCCCAAGGAAATGGATCACAACGGAGAAAACGGAGAATACCACACGTTCTGCTACGACGGACCGATATTCTCCTCACCCGTACTTTTCCGACTGGGAACTCCCTTTAGCCAAAGTTATGACATCCGGCTTGAGGATGGCACGATTCAAACCTATACTTATTGTTTTGCCCATCTTTCCGCCGAACCATAACACGGATTACATTTGCAATCATAAATCAACAATATGGAAAACAAAGGATATATACATGTCTATACTGGCAACGGGAAAGGAAAGACAACGGCCGCATTTGGGCTTGCCATTCGAGTTTTGTGTGCCGGAGGAAGCGTCTTCATCGGACAATTCGTAAAGAACATGAAATATAATGAAACCAAGATCGAACATCTGTTTAACAACGTCCGCATCCAGCAATTCGGTCGGGGGTGCTTTATTGAAAAGAAGCCGGCACAAGAAGATATTGACGCAGCTTATGCGGGATTGGAAAGCTGCAAACAAATTCTCGCTTCGGGAGAGTATAATCTGGTCGTGCTCGATGAACTAACCATTGCCCTGTATTACGAGTTGCTTTCTATTGAGGAGGTATTGACGGCGATTTCTCGACGACATTCCGGGACAGAGTTGGTAATCACGGGACGGTACGCTCCGGCAGAATTGATCGACATAGCCGACTTGGTCACGGAGATGCGAGAAGTCAAACATTATTACACGGAAGGCGTCCTCTCCCGCAACGGGATAGACCGTTAGAGTCCGATCTCCCTACTCGGTCTTGGTTTCACAATCATTCAAATAAAAAATTACGATAAGTTCCAAAATGAAAAGTTCCCTGTTTTAATCGAAAACCACATCACCTAATGACACTCTTTTCGATTAGCGTTTGGCGACATAAACACTCTTACAACAGTCTGCTCAAAGCTGAAATGCACTCCTGCTGTGTAGTCCGGATGTAATCGAAAACGACCGACGGATCGACACTCTTGCCATTTAGCTTGCAGGTTATGTGCAAGTGCTCGCCTGTACTTCGTCCGGTCGAGCCGGTAATACCGACGGCATCACGGGGACGGACTACCGTACCCTTGGCGGTCAGCACCCGTGAAAGGTGGCAATAGCTGACGGTGTAATTTCCGTGCCGCAGGGTCACATACTTGCCGGACGTCTTGTCCTGTCCCACTTTGACGACCACCCCCTCCATCATGGCCAATACCTGCTCGCCCCGTGCGTGCAGGTCGATACCGCCGTGAAACTTCCTCTTTCCGGTAAACGGGTCTTTCCGGTAGCCGTATGGTGATGTAATTCTGATGCGCTGCAATGGATAAGACACACTGAGATAACGGTCAATCCACAACTTCTTACTTTCATCGGCAGGTTTTGTCGAAGTCTCCTGTACAGGAGCCATGCTTTCGGGTGTCGGCTCCGGCTTTTTCATACCCTCCTGCAAGGCTTCTACCTTGTATCTTTCTGGTGTCTTGGCAATCGTGTTGAACTGCGCCTGAGCGGGCATCGTGCAGAATGAAACACCCGATATTGCTATCAGTAAAATTTTTCTCATTCGGCAAAGTTATAACGGGAGTTTTCATGTCGGAAACAAACAGCCGTCATTTCTTGTATTGGTTTGATATTTTGCGTCTATTAGTACGATTTGAATTGAATAATCGTACTAATGAAGATAAAAACAGCATATTATAACCATTTATATAGCTGTATTTTTGTCCGTCATAATAAGATGTCCCTATCTTTGTATAGTACAATTTTATAATATGAATATAGTATGAAAAAAGTTCAGATTGAATTTGATGAATTACCTTTTCCGACACTGGAACGATTCGGTCTCACACGGGAGATGATTGAGGATTTGCCGATGCGTGTGTTGGACGACATCTGCGATGGTCGGCATTCTCCCGTGCTTCCCGTGCGTGTCACGGACGAGCATGGCGGGCAAATAGAGAGCCGTAGCCGCTTTGCCTTTATCCGCATGGACAACGGTCAGGTGGATGTGGTCTTCTATCCGGCACTGAAATCCTCTCCGTTGGAACGGTATGACGAAGCGCAGCAGAAACAGTTGCTCGACGGCAAGGCGATTGTCGCCGACGTGGAAATGGCGGACGGCCGGAGCAGCAAGGCTTTCGTGCAGATTGACACCGAGACGAAACAGGTGATGTATGTCCCCACGCCCATCATCGCACGCAACCTGAAAGTGCTGGCCGAGGTCATGCGCCTCGGTGCGGTGGAGGTAAACGGGATGCAGCACGGCGAGCCGCTGACGGTCGTCGTGGACGGCGAGTCTGCTACAGTGGGCATAGACCTTCATGCCAAGACCGGCATCCGCTTCTGTTCGGGCGACGCGCAGCAATGGCGCAACCAGCCCAAGCGCGAGTGGGACAAATACACCTTCGGGTGCTACGGTTGCTGGATCATGGACGATGACGGCAACCTTGACTACGTTTCGGAAGAGGACTACACCGAGGAGTTGTGGAACGAACAGAAGAAGAGCGGCGAACGCAACCGTGCGGCAGCCCTCCACAAGTAAAAACAATCAATCCGTAGATTATGGCACAAAACGAATATTATCCCGAAGAGGTACTTGTCGGGAAGATGCAGAGCGGCGAATACGGCTGGCTCGATTACGTCAATCATTTCTCCGCCGACTGGCAGGAGGAATACGCCCGTTACTGCGAGGAAAAGGGGCTTGCTGTCGGCAACGAATCCGCTGCCGAGTTTGTCCGCTTCAAGGACGAACAGCTGGAGGCAGCAATGGAACGCGGCGACGCATAACGAAAACAATCCGACTATGGCGATACGAACGAATACCAATCCCCGGCAGATGGACTTGCAGCCCGAAATGCGCAATATGCTGATGCGTAACGGCCTGCAAGCCCATGTTGCGCTTGATGGTTCAGGGTATCGGCTGATTGTGCAGGGGCATAATTCTCCGCTGCTGGTCTATCCGATAAGCGAACGTCAGATGTTGGCACTCACGGACTGGGGAACCAATACGGCCAACAAGAAAGCCTACAACGTGCTCACGAGCATCGTGGGCAAAGACTTCTATATGCCCAAGAACTTCGTCCATGCCCGCAATGCCAACGGGCGTGTGGCTATGGGGCTGCACGGCTACCGCATCGGCATCGGCGAGTACGGTCGCATGGGACGGATGGGAATGCCCCCGCCGTTCCTCGGCTGGACGCCACGCAACCAGTGGGGCTTGCACCTGCGCAGGGTCGGCGGCCAACTGTTCTTTCCGGGGCCGTCCATCGTACCCGAACGTCCCGACGGGCGCATGAAGCCCGGCGAGTTGCAATCGGGCGGTTACGGATTCTATTACAAGGGGCATCAACAGGCGCAACCCGTACAGCAACGGGACGTTCTGCAGGACTTGCAGGCGGTCATCACGCCGATGGTCAGCCGTCCGCGCAGCGGGGAACCGGCACGGTCGTACAAGGAGCTTATAGCCTCTCCGGTCTATTTTTCCAACGAGAAATTGGCGGAGTGCCTTGCCTCGCACGGTCTTGTCGTGGATGCGGAAAGGCGGACGCTGACTGTGCAGTCGGAAAGCGTCCAAGCCGATATGGTCTATGACCTGACGGAAAAGGAAGTGAGGACACTGGTTGCCGCACCCATCGAGGAACAACCCGTAGAAAAACGTCTGGAACTGCTGAACGGCATTATCGGGGCTGACTTTTCCGACAAAGTGACGATGGAGGCTCTCAACAGCGATCAACGCATCGCTATCGGCCTGCATCCCGAAGTACAGCAGGATTTGGAACAACGCCAACGGCAGGAGCAGGAGGCTTTCATGCCGGTGGAAACCTCGCTGCAACAGCAAGAGGAATCCATACAGGGCTATGTCGGTGCGGCAGTGGACGGGCGTGACCTCCAGTTTCTGAATGAAAACAAGGGATGGTATCGGGAAGAGAAGCACGGGCGGGAAGTTGAAGTGAGCCAGATAGCCGTTCAACCGGCACAAACCGAGGGGAAATACAGGATGACCGCTGTTATCGACGGTCAGGCTATCAGCCATGAGATAACCCAACGGGATTACGACAAGTTCCTTGCTGTGGATGATTATCACCGGATGAAGCTCTTTTCCAAGATTTTCAGCGAAGTGGACATGAAAACACGCCCGGAAGCACAACGGGGGCTCGGTACGAAAATCTTTGCCGCCCTCACCGCAGGTACGGTAGTCGCGGCGGGTGTCGCGCACGGCATCCACCATCACTGCCATGCCCCGGAGTTCTACGGCGAGTGTTTCGGCGGTCCGCCACGCCCGTACATCAAGCTGGGGGTCGATACACCGAGGGATATGGCCATCCGTTGTTTCGAGGCAGAGATGAACCGTGAAATCAATGATATGAGAATGGGGAGGTAAACCATGAGAGAGGGCGAACTGACTTATGACGATTTTCTGCGCAGGCTGAACATTCAGGACGTGCTTATCGACGCGGGCTATCACCTGAACCGGCGCGACGGCCTGCGCTATCCCTCGTATGTCCGGTTGGACAGCGAGGGGCGGCGCATCCGCAACGACAAGTTCATTG
Organism: Bacteroides ovatus; assembly: GCF_001314995.1. Taxonomy (NCBI): domain Bacteria; kingdom Pseudomonadati; phylum Bacteroidota; class Bacteroidia; order Bacteroidales; family Bacteroidaceae; genus Bacteroides; species Bacteroides ovatus. The sequence goes on along the minus strand of NZ_CP012938.1, from coordinate 5,419,536 downwards.
TCACGCAGCAAGGGAAATGCTGTTTCAAACCGCAACAGCAGAAGTCGTATAACATCATTTCCTTTATCAAGGAGCATCCGCATTTTTTTGCGGAATACCGTACAGGCGTGTCTCCCGACCGACTGGTAAACCTTGTCTGTAACCGGTTGCTGAACCATCCCGTCGCTGACCGGGACATCCGGATTATCCAGCCTAAACGGGATGTGAAGCCGTTTGACATGGCGGATTACGACATTCACCAGTTCAATCCGCAGGATCGGGCGACACAAAAGAAGTTCTATCCGTTCTTCAAGCATCGGGGCATCGACCTTTACACGCAGTATGCCTTTCATCGGAACTTCTGTCTGGCGACGAAGCATCGTGAGGACGGCATGAAATACACCAACCTCGCCTTTCCGCTGACCGTTCCGAAAGATACGGGACAGGTTGTCGGTCTGGAAGAGCGAGGCCGCCCTCGCATGGATGGCAGCGGCAGTTATAAAGGGAAGGCGGAAGGGAGCAATTCGAGCCAAGGGTTATGGATTGCCAGCCCAGCCAAAACTACGCTTACCGAAGCCAAGCATATCTACTGGTTCGAGAGTGCATACGACGCGATGGCCTATTACCAGCTTCATCAGGCCAACGACAAGGATTTGCGGAAAGCGGTCTTCATATCTACCGGCGGTAACCCGACGGTGGAACAGATGCGGGGTGTCCTCACGCTCTCGCTTCCTGCCAAGCAACACATCTGTTTCGATACCGACCTTGCGGGAATCGAGTTTGCCAAGAACCTGCAACAGGAGATGTACCGGGTTGTCCGTTCCACCATCGAGGAGACACCGGAGCGGAAGCCTTATCTGGATTCCGTTACTGACGGCAAGAACCTCGATGAAGGTGACATAGACCTGTTGCCCGACGCTTTGCGGTCGAGCTACGGGAAATATGAATCCGCATGGGAAGAAGCCATGTCGATGCGTTCGAGCGGCCTGTGCCATCCGGACGACATACGGGAACAGACGGATATCATGAACGGAAATTACAAGGAGTTCCGTGAAGGATTGCGGGAGTTCCTCGGTCTGGACAAGGCGAATGACGCCTCTTTTGTCCGTGAACAGCCTACCTATCCCAACAAGGACTGGAACGAACAGCTTTTGGCCGAGCAGAAACAGGAAGAGACGGTCGATGAGACACAGGCGAGAGAACAGTCACCGGAAGAGGAACAACAAACACACTTTCGCCGATGATGACCGATGCACCCACAGGACATTTCCAAAGTATCGTGCTGCAACCGCACGCCGGACAGTTCGTTATCGACGAGCTGCCCGCAATCGTATTGTGCTGTGCAGCATGGGTGTATGGTGGCATGGAGGGACTGCCTCTGACAGCTCTTGCCGTATCGGTTGCCGCATTGCTTGCTTTGGTATTGCTGTACCGTTTCATCTATCTGCGCCGGACACGCTACCACATCGGTAGCGAGCAGCTTATCAGCAGGCATGGGGTGCTGTCCCGGAAGACGGACTACATGGAACAATACCGTATCGTGGACTTTGTGGAACACCAAAACCTCATGCAGCAGCTTTGCGGATTGAAGACGGTACGCATATTCTCGATGGACAGGAATACGCCCCGGCTTGATTTGGTAGGTATCAGACACAACTTCGATGTGGTAACGCTTATCCGGGAACGGGTCGAGTATAACAAACGAAAAAAGGGAATATATGAAATCACGAATCATTAGCCTGGTCATTTTTGCCGTCTGCATGATGCCACACTGGGCGAAAGCACAAATCACGGCATCCAATCCGTTGGAATGGATGGCGTTGGCCGAGGGCAACGAGGTCATCAATGACCAGATAGAGAAACAGATAAACGGTCAGACGAAGACAGCGATGCTGCAGAACAGCATCGCCGCCGAGTTCAACCGCATTCACAAATGGGAGAAGCAATATAACAGCTATCTCAAGACGGCAAGCGGCTACGCTTCGTCGCTGAAAGCCTGCACCCACCTCTACAACGACGGCGTGAGAATCTTTCTCACGTTAGGGAAACTGGGCAACGCCATCAGGAACAACCCGCAGGGCATCATTGCCTCCATAAGCATGAACAACCTCTATATCGAGACGGCAACGGAACTGGTATCGGTCTTCACACTCCTGAATGACGCAGTGGCCAAGGGCGGCAAAGAGAATATGCTCACGGGAGCGGAACGCAGCAAGACCCTGTGGGCGTTGAACGACAAACTTTCGGCTTTCAGCCGGAAGCTACACCTGCTCTACCTGAGCATACGATACTATACCCTCAATGACATGTGGAACAATGTGACGGCCGGGATGCTCGACCGCAACAATGGGGAGGCGGCACGGATGGCCATGACCCGTTGGCGCAGGGCTGCCGTCCTCGCACGATAAAAACGGAACTGACAATGAAACGGACGATTTGGATAGGCATCTTATTGTTGTGCATCGGCATCGGCAAGGCACGGGCGCAAAACGACCCTGTACTGGCCGGAATGATCCTGCTCTATACCGACAAGGCGGAAAAGGAGCTGAAGAAACAGGAGAAAGTCATGCTGATGCAGACCACCGGACACCTGTGGACGAAAGAGGAAGTGAAAGCCACGACCGACCTGCAACGGGAGTTCAACAGCTATCTGGACTCTTTCCGGTCGATAGTCTGCTACGCGGCGCAGATATACGGTTTCTATCACGAAATATCGAAGCTGACGGATAACATGGGTGACTTTACCAGACAGGTGAGCCGGAACAGCTCCCATGCGTTGGCCGTCGCCCTCTCCACGCAACGAAACCGGATTTACCGGGAACTGATCATGAACAGCGTGGAGATTGTGAACGACATCCGCATGGCGTGCCTTTCGGACAACAAGATGACGGAGAAAGAGCGCATGGAAATCGTATTCGGCATCCGTCCGAAGCTCAAGATGATGAACAAGAAACTGCAACGGCTGACCAAGGCGGTGAAGTACACGACAATGGGCGACATCTGGCGTGAAATCGACGAGGGAGCACGTCCGGTGGCCGGCAAACGGGACATAGTGGAAGCTGCCAAGCGACGCTGGCGGCAGATTGGAAGAAATGTAAGACCTTAAAAAACAGACAATGTATGGGCGTTTGGAGTACACTATTGAAATATGGCGGCAAGGCCGCAAAAGGTGTCGGTACGGCAACGGCGGCTACCGGCAAAAGTATGGGTAAGGCAGTGCTGCACCCTTCGCAGACCTTGCGTGGTGCAGGACAGGCAGTCAAGACAGCGACTATCGGCGGTGCGATCGGTTATGTGGGCTGGGAGAAGCTGACCACCGACAAAAGCGTGGTGCGTATCGTGAGCGATGCCGTTGTGGGCGAATCCGTCACGGATACCATTGCAGGCACGGCGGACGGCGTGCGTGAACTAACGGGCAAGGCCGGAGAAGCCGTCAGTTCGGTCAGCGGTGCGGTAACCGGCATCGACAACAAACTGAACGGCGTGTCGAACTTTTTGCGACAGGCCTCCGGTGGCGGAGGTCTTGATATGTTCGGCAACTTTTTCCGCAACCTTGGCAGCGGCAACGTGTCAGGGTTGAGCATCGCCGGACTGGTTGCGGCGGCGTTCCTCATATTCGGACGCTTCGGCTGGCTGGGCAAGATTGCCGGCGCATTTCTCGGCATGATGCTCATCGGCAACAATGCGGGTGTCTTCCGCACGCCGGAGACAGAAAACGTGCAACGTACCCGTACACCTGACTTTTCGGCAGGGGAACAGGCACATGGCGGAGGAATGAGAAGATAGAATACGAATCAAAATGGAAACAGCATGAAATATACAGAAGAAATGATCCTGCAATCCGATAGCGGTTATTGTATGCCTTTCGAGGAACAGCAGGGCAAAGACGTGGAGCTGTCGCTCGGCTACGGCGAACAGACCGACCCGGTGACGGGCGAGAAATTCTTTCATCACGGCATTGACTTCAACGTGCGGTGCTATATGCTTTCCGCCCTTGCCAGCGGCATTGTGTCGGGCGTGGGCAACGATTCCGGACACGGCATCTGCCAGACCATCCGCTACGGGGAATATGAGGTGACATACGGAAACCTGTCCAATGTCTTCGCCCAATTCGGACAGCGTGTAAAGGCCGGACAGACGGTAGCTTTGAGCGGTGACAAACTGCACATGACCGTCCGCTTCAAGGGCGAGGAACTGAATCCGTTGGAATTCTTGACAATGCTGTACGGGAATATCCAGGCAATGCGTCAGGCCGGCGGACACGAAACCGACTATCCCTCCGGTGTAGAGATGGAACTGGGAACCGATTATGACCGGGATAAGAGAGAGATAGAGGAACTGATGCTGCGCTTCCTGCCGCACTATATGGAGGATTTGCGGCATGGAGCATACACCTTGCCCCGAAATACGGAGCAGTCGCTACGCCACATCTTCACGGTGGGTGCGATGAAGGAGTATTTCTACGAGAATATGCCGAGCATGGCCAATCCGCTCGGACTGGGACATAAGGCCATGCCGCTGGCCTGCAAGGTGCAGAACCTCCTGATTGCGGATTTCCTGCATTACCTCGCCCTGCGGCATGATGTGTACCTCTCCACTGCGGGCAGTGACATAAAAAAAAACTCCATGACGAAGCCCTGACCTATGGCGGCATCATAGACCCGTTGGCGGAACTGGACATCGACATACAGAGTTTCGACATACCGAGGCTTGTCACGGTCTATCCCGACCGGGCGGGTGTGCGCTGGTGGACGAAGGCATGGTTCAACAACAGGGAAGAGGGCGAGACATCCGTCGAAATCGAACGGGAGCAGGCGATACGGTTCATGCAGGACAACATCGAAAAGGACGCATGGCTGGAAGAGTTCTTTCCCCGGCAGATGGAGGTTTACCACAACGCCATCGAGCAGACGAAAGAACAGTTATTGAAACAGATAAATATATAATACACAATATGGATGGAATCAAACATAGCCGGCAATTCGCAGAAATGGAACGCCTCGTGAGCGACTATTTCCACTGCCACCTTGCGCCCGTCATGTCGAAGACACAGGCTTACCTCACGAAGAAACAGGGCGAGGAAATGAGGGAGTATTCCACCTCTTTGGGCGGCATACTCAGCGCGATGGCGTCTGCGGCACAGCCGATGGGCGACCCGTACCAGGTACTCAAGGTCACGGGCGAATGGAACTCGAAGACAACGGAGGACTATATCGGAATGTGCAAGGCGGAGATTACCGGCTCCAAAGAGATACAGCAAGACCTCGCATACATGGCCGGGCAATGGCGCGATACTGTCGTGCAGGAAATCGGGCGCAAGCGTTACGATGAACTGTCGGAACAATTAGGCGGCGACCTTGCCTATGCCTATATGGACTACCGGGTGGAGGAACTGATGATCGACCGGCTGGTCAAGGAGCGTATGCCGAAATCGTCAGCCGACTACATCATCCGCAAAGCCGCAGAATCAAGCCTGCTTGGACTTTCGCAGACCTTCAACCGCTCGCCGCTTGCTGTGGAAATCGAGGCACGGGGCGAAGCCGCCTACCGTCCGAAAGGATGGGAAAAAGGCGCGGGTCGGGTACTGGGCGCAACGGCAGATACCGTGATGATGGGAGGCGTGGGTTCGTGGGCAACACTGGCGAAGTTTGTCGGGGCGGACGTGGCTATCTCGGCAGTCGCCTCACGCTTCGAGCCTGAAAAGCCTGATACGCTTTCTGTGGAAGAGTGTATAAGCAAAGGGGTGTTCGGCAGCGAACGGAACGTATTTACGGACTTCCGCAAGGAGGCTGCAACGGTACAGACGGGTGACAGTGCGCTCATCGTGGCCGCCAACGAGCGGTTGAAGAAGAAAATACCGGTGATGGATTTCAGTTTCCCGAAGTGGATGCAGACACCAAAGTTTACCCCTTTCCAAATGCCAGAAATACCCGGACACCCTGAAAAGAAGAATGAACGTGCCGAACGGTACAAGGATGTGCCGCTGGTCGTCGCTCCCGGACAGGAAGAAGCCTATTTGAAGCATTTGGAGAAATATAAGAATGCAACGGCTGTAACTGCCAAAAAGGAATCAACGCAGCCGGAGACGGAACAGAGGGAAAAAGTGGAGAAAGAGGAACGGCAGGTGGTTATTCCACGTGAGGAAGAAAAGCAAGAGAGAGAGGCTGTGCAGACCAACACGAACGGATGGAGCGGATTGCTCAGTACGTTGGGATTAGAGGGATTGGGCGATATCACGGGCAACCTCGGATATGTCATGGCCATGCTGCCCGACATCCTGTTGGGGGCTTTTACCGGCAAGACACAATCGTTGCGCTTTGGGGACAACCTGCTGCCGATAGCGAGTATTGTGGCCGGTCTGTTCGTGCGTAACCCGCTGCTGAAGATGCTCCTTGTCGGTCTGGGCGGCGCAAACCTGCTGAACAAGGCGGGACACGAGGCTTTGGGGCGACCCATGCCGTCCGCTGCCGAACAGACGGAGAACCAGTACCGCCGTTATCCCGATGAACCGCTCAATCCCCGTATTGTGAACCCGGTACTGCAAGGCAGTACGCTCATCGCCACGATAGACCGTGTGCCTTGTACCATCCAGCTCACGCCGACCGTCGCGGAGGCTTACCGTGCAGGGGCATTGCCGCTGAACACGCTGGCGAACGCCGTGCTTGCCAAGAGCGACCAGTTGCGCCATATCGCTTCGCAGAATTACGATGACGGACAGCGGGAAACGGTCGTGCGTACACGGGGCATCCAATAATTCCATGAACAATAAAAGCATGATGATATGAAAGAAAAGTCGCAAATCGAGAAGAAAGCCGAGGCAAGGCAGGCGGAACTGCTGTCTGCCGCACTGAGCGGGGCGTCGAACGCTGGCGGCCATTGGCTCAACGTATCGGGCAAGGGATTTCCCCGGCTCTATCCGCAAGGGGTCTCGGCCAGCCCGTTCAATGCCCTCTTTATGGCCTTGCATTCGGACAATAACGGATGCAAGACCAACCTGTTCACGCTTTACAGTGAAACCAAGGTACGGGGTGCTGCGGTGCGGGAGCATGAGCAGGGCGTACCGTTCCTGTTCTATAACTGGAACAAGTATGTCAACCGGAACAATCCGGATGAGACCATCGACCGTACCGCCTATCTCCAATTGGACGAAGAGCATAAGGCACAGTTCAAGGGTGTCCACAACCGGGAGATCCGCACGCTTTTCAATATCGACCAGACGACGTTGCCCTACGTTGACAAGCCGGCTTACGAGGATGCGGTAAAGCAGGATGGCAGTGTTCAGGAAAGAGGATATACCGAGGCGGACAACCGCAGGTTGCGCACCCGGTTCAACGACTTTCTATTGAAGATGCGGGACAACCTCGTTCCCGTGCGCTCGGACGGTAGCGGAGTTCCTCATTACGAGACGGACAAAGATGCGGTCTATATGCCGCGTCAAAAGGATTTTGAACATTACCACGATTATATGCAGGAAGCCTTGCGGCAGATCGTGAGTGCTACGGGGCATCAACAGCGGCTCGCCCGTGAAGGCATGGTCATGAAGAACGGCGTGGCCCCGTCGGAGGATGCGGTAAAATATGAAAGGTTGGTCGTGGAACTGGCTTCGGGTATCAAAATGCTGGAACTGGGACTGCCCGCCCGTCTGTCCGATGCAAGCCTGAAGACGGTGGATTACTGGTGCCGGGAGTTCAAGGAAAATCCGTGTATGATGGACGCTCTCGAAAGCGACGTGAACAATGCGCTTGATGTTATCCGAAAAGCGGAACGGGGCGAGAAAATTGAGTACGCCACCCTGCGAAACAGACGGCAGACCACGACCATGCAGGAACAGATGCACAAGCATTACTTTGTGGCGAATGAAATCCGCCAGCACCCGGACAAGGCGGCGAAAAGCATCGTCCTCGTCATAGACCGGGAGGCAAAATCGGCAGATGTCATTTTGCCGGCAGGAGCTTCGACCGAGGCGAACAACGAGATTCCCGGCATGAACAAGGGACGTATCGAACGGGCATTGCAGAAAGAGGGTATCGAGCAGGTGCGTTTCTATAATACTGACGGTGCATTGGGCTACAGACCCGATGACAGCTATTTCAATGAAAAAATGGTGACACTGGCCCGGTTAAGGAACTACACGTTGGAAAAGCTCTCCACGCTGGACGTGTCGGAGGCGGTCAGACGGGCGAATGAGGTCGGGTTCGATGCCGTGCAGATGATTCAGGACGACAAGAACCGTTGGGCACTCTATATCAAGCCGGAAAACAAGGAGGGGTACAGCGTCTATCCCGATAAGGAGGATGTGAACCGTTTTTTCTCCACGCTCAAGCAGGCGATGGACAACATCGACAAGGTACGGATGGAGCTGGCGCACAAGTATTATGCACTGGCGGAGGTCAAGCCCGACCTGAAAGTGGATTTGTTCGGCAGCGATACGCCGGAGATTGACCTGAACCGTATTCAGCGTGTTGCCATCTTCAAGACCAGGCAGGATGGAATCCAGTGTGTGGCAACCATCGACGGACAAAAGCTGCAGCCCCGCAGCGTCACTCCACAGCAGTGGCAACGGATGTGGGTGGCGGAAGACCGGGACGGCTACAAGCGGCATTTGGCGGCCACGCTGTTTGCCGATGTGCTGCAAAAGGGACAATCCGTCGGGGAACAGAAAGCGGAAGAGCAGGTACGGCAACAGAATGAGACGGTGCCGGAAAATCGGTCGGAAGAGACGAATGATGAAAATATGTCTCCGAAACGGCAGTTTTGGGACAACCTCAAGGAAAAGCATCCCGACGCCCTGTATCTGATTCGTGCAGGAGAAGTGTACCGGCTTTATAATGAGGATGCGGCAAAGGGAGCAAAAATACTGGGAATTACGGTCAAGGAATATCCGGAACATGGATTTTCGACTTTCGCAGAGTTCCCAAGGACGCAACTGGACAGCTATCTGCCCAAACTTGTCCGTGCCGGTGAGCGTGTCGCCATCAGTGAGATAGAGCTACAGGATAAACGGCAGGACGAGCAGGAAACACATAGGGGTATTCATAGATAAGGAGTGACGATTATGAGCAAGAATCAGGAATATGCACTGCAATACGCGGATTATGCGATGGCACAGATGCGCAGGTATGGCATTCCGGCTTCCGTCACATTGGCGCAAGGCATACTGGAAAGCAGCAACGGACAGAGCCGTCTGGCGAGGAACGAGAACAACCATTTCGGCATCAAGGCGACACCCTCGTGGATTGCCGGAGGCGGCAAATACGGAATCTACACCGATGATAAGCCGAATGAAAAGTTCTGCAGCTATGACAGCGTGGGTGATTCATACGAGCATCACTCCCGCTTTTTGAAGGAGAACAGCCGCTATGCCGGTTGCTTCAAACTCTCCCCGGACGATTACAAGGGCTGGGCACAAAGCATTGAGAAAGCCGGTTACGCCACAGGCGGCAAGTATGCCGAGAACCTGCAAAAAATCATTGAGCAGAACGGCTTGCAGAAGTATGACAGGCAGGTGATGCAGGAGATGGCGGCACAAGGCAGGCAGTTCGGGGTAGAACACAATCCGCTCCAGACCTCCGAAGGTGCGGAACATGGAACGGGGTATTCGTTCCCGGTGGAACGGGAGGAATTTCTGTTCATTACCTCTCCGTTCGGAACACGGCAAGACCCGTTGGACGGCACAAAGCAACAGATGCACAAGGGCGTGGATATACGTTGCAAAGGCGATGCGGTACTGGCTACGGAGAACGGCGGCAAGGTCGTGGCGGTAAACCAGAACAAGAATACGCCCGGCGGCAAGTCGCTGACGGTGGAATATGCCCGGACGGACGGCAGCAAGGTACAATGTACCTATATGCACCTCAAGGAGATTTCCGTCAAGGTCGGCGATACGGTACAGGCCGGCGGACGGCTCGGCACATCGGGCAATACGGGAACACGGACGACCGGGGAACATCTGCATTTCGGTGTGAAGAATATCTATGCCGACGGGACGAAACGGGATATAGACCCTGCGGCGTATCTGGCTGAAATCGCACAGAAAGGACATATCAAATTGCAAATGCTGCACAACGGGAATGACCTGCTCGCCAAATACAAGGCGGCGGAAGATACCGTGCCTGAAAAGAACCTTTCGCCCGACGGATGGATGAAAAAACTCCTTTCGTCGGAGGATAGCGGTGTGGGAATGTCGGGATGCAACGACCCGATTGTGGAGATGGCGATGACCGCTTTCGCCTCCCTGATGCTGCTGGCCACACAGATTGACAACCGGAACGAAGAGGAACAGAAGGCGATGATATCCACCGCGATGGATCTTCGTACCATCGACCTGAAGCCGTTGTTGCCGAATATGAAGAACTGCGACCTGACTATCGGCGAGAACGGCAAGGCCATTCTGAAAGCGGACAATGGGGAACTGCGTGTCTCGCGGGAGCTGACCGCTTCCGAGCTGAACCGGTTGTCTGCCACGTTGAACAACGGCACACTCACGGAAGAGACCAAACGGATGCGTGTAACCGGTATGCTGAATACGGTTATCCTGTCGGAAGCGGCCTCACAGAATTTCGAGCAAGAGATGTCCCGGCAACAGGGACAGACGGAAAACCTGCGAAGATAAAGGCATGGCGATATGGTAAAATGCGTGATGATACAGCTATGCAAATGTCTGGCGGGAGTCTCCATCCTTGCGTTGCACGTCCGGTTCTGCTACCTGCTGTTGGGGTGGATCGGGACGCTCGTTGTCGTGGGCGTGCAATTAGCCATCGCCGGATGGATGGTCTGGGCGATGATACGTGCGCCTGACTGACCGTACCCTCCAACAGTTCAACATCAATCAACCCATGTATCACTTGTCGGATGATCCATGTATCATTAAAGACAAAAAACAGATGATTAAATGTAATGTTACGGTATGCGGCGTTATCGGCCGCGATGCGTCGGTTCGCAAGAACAGAGAGGAAAAGGAGTTTATGGCATTTCCGCTCCGGGTACAGATTCCGGCAACGGGTGGACGGCATACTATCGAGGTGGATGTCCGCAAGGAGTGCAGTCAGGAAGAAGCCACCGGTTATCGGAACGGCTCCCGTGTGGAAGTGAGGGGTACGATGTATCTCAAACGCCGGGGTGACAAGCTCTATTTCAACCTGTTCGCCGATGAAATCTGCAATGCCGCTACGGATGATGCGGATTGCGTCAAGGGTGAGCTGGCATTTCGTGGTAAAGTCGGCCAGAATATCGAGGAGAAAAGGGATAAGAAAGACCAGCCTTATACGGTGTTCTCGGCGTTCAGTGCGGAGAAGGTCGATGACGGCTTCGAATACCAGTGGGTGCGCTTCTTCTGTTTCGGCAAGGAGCGCGATGCGTGGCTACAGCCGGGTATAAAGGTGGATGCCATAGGTGAAATGAACCTGTCGGCACATAACGGGAAAATCAATCTTTCCTGCAAGGTGGAGGAACTGACGCAATATGTGGCGGATTCGTCTAACTATAATCAGTAAGTAATATGGCCGGTTACAGAAAGAAGAATGCCGACGGACCGAACAGCGAGGACAAGGCTCTCGACCTGTTCGCCGAAATGATGATCGAGAAAATCGAGGGCATTCAAAAGGACTGGAAAAAGCCTTGGTTTACCGAGGGTGCGTTGCAGTGGCCTCGCAACCTTCACGGGCGCGAGTACAACGGGATGAATGCTTTTATGCTGCTTTTGCACTGCGAGAAAGAAGGGTACAAGATTCCCCGTTTCTGCACCTTCGATTGTGTTCAGAAGCTCAATAAGTCCGGCAAGGATGGAGAGGAACTGCCGCGTGTCTCCGTGCTTCGTGGCGAGAAGTCCTTTCCGGTCATGCTCACCACGTTCACTTGTATCCATAAGGAGACCAAGGAGAAAATCAAGTATGACGATTACAAGAAACTCTCCGATGACGAAAAGGAACAGTACAATGTTTATCCGAAGATGCAGGTTTTCAGGGTCTTCAATGTTGCGCAGACCAATTTGCAGGAAGCGCGACCGGAGCTGTGGCAAAAACTGGAGCAGGAAAATTCGCGTCCGGCAATCGAGGAGGGCGAGCATTACAGTTTTGCCCCAGTCGATACGATGATAAGGGATAACCTGTGGATTTGTCCGATTACGCCGAAATATCAGAATGACGCCTACTATTCCATCACGAAGAATGAAATCATCGTGCCGGAAAAGGAACAGTTCAGATCGGGAGAATCGTTTTACGGGACACTGTTCCATGAGATGACGCACTCGACCGGTGCGGAGGGTGTTCTCGATCGGTTCAAGCCGACTACCTTCGGTTCTCCTGAATATGCCCGTGAGGAACTGGTGGCAGAGTTAGGTAGCGCACTGGTCGCACAGCGTTACGGCATGACCAAGCATATCAAGGAAGAAAGTTGTGCATACCTCAAAGGATGGCTCGATGAGCTGAAGGAATCGCCGCAATTCATCAAGACAACGCTCCTGGACGTGAAAAGGGCAACCTCGATAATTACCCAGAAGGTGGATAAGATAGCGCAAGAACTGGAACAAAATGTCGGCGAGAAGCAGGAAAACGGAGCGGCGGCAAAGGAGAAGACATTTTATTCCTCTGTCGCGTATCTCCAATTTTCGGATGACACGAGGCCGCTTGACGAACTCCGGGAGAAAGGCGATTGCGAGGGATTGCTGACGCTTGCCAAGGAGTATTACGACGGCAACGGCATCAACGAACAGCATACTTATTTATCAGCCACGAACAACAAGGGTGACAGCCTAATTGCCGAGGATGAGAATTTCGCTGTCGTGTACAACGGGAGTGTCGGGGGAACCTACGAGGTGATGTTGAAATTCACGGAGCAGGAAATTCGCGACCATATCCGGCGTTACGGTGTCGATATTGCCGGAGAGACGATAAAAGAGGTTGCCAGGGAGATGGCGGCGGAACAGTTCTCCGCTTTGGCGCATCAAAAGATTCCGGCCTTCGAGATGCCGAACGGCGACGTGCTGTATGTCGAATATAACAAGGACTCCGATATGCTTGATGTCGGGCAGCCCACCAATGCCGGGCTGGTCGCGCAGCATCGTTTCCCTTACGACCACAATATCGGGTTGGATGCCAACCTGCAAGCCGTGAACGAGAAGCTGAACGAACTGGAAGAGTATCGGGCAGAGCTACAAGAGGCTGAATACAGCGTCGGTATGCGCCGGTAAGGATGGAAAGAAAAAGATGCGGAACCGGTTGGCTCCGCATCTTTTCTTGTTTTCGGTTTTTTATTCTTTCAGTAAATCATCCATCATGGACTGCAAATTTGCCATGTCACAATATTGGTTATATCCTCCTCTGTAGTCTTTTGCGTGTTGGGCTGTCCGTATCAGAAACGAATCAAGTTCAACTCTTACGCCGCCGCCCATTCGGGCTAACGTGGAAGAGTGACTGATGTAAACGAACTTGCCGTTGCGCTCGATGAAACATGAGGTATCATAATGTCCTTTTAAGTTGGATGCCACCTGTGCACCGACCGCCGTTGCATATTTGGAAATCTCACGTACCAATGCTGTCTGGAAACTGCGATACTCTTTTGAAACATAGCCTCCTGCATCTGCAAGGATAGCGTTCTGCCATTTGGTATAAAAATTCTGTGCCATATTGATATTTATTATTCGTTCCGCAAATAACTTTTCCACTTCTCGCCGTCAATGGTCAGTTTGCCCATTTCCCAATCGTATTCCACTTCCGGTATATTGGTATAAGGGAAATGAACGGTGTAACCTATCTGTCCGTAAGAGCAATGCAGAGGGGTAACACAAATCTCCCAACCGAAGTAAAGTTGCGGTGTGCAGTATTTCCGCCAGTTGAAACGACCTGCGGCAATATTGCCGCAAAGCCGTTTTAAGATTTTGTCTTCGTTTGTCATTCTGTACCTCCTTTGCTGAGTATGGTGAGTTGTCCGGGACGGTCTGGGAACCAATAGGCATCACTGTCGATATATACGCATCTACCGCCATTCCAAGGTTTTCTGAAAGCTAATACTTCTTTGGGGCCAAATACCACCCCGTAGTCGTTAGTAAACGCCACCATATCGCCTACAGCCAAATCATTGTCTGTTTCCATGACTTCGGAAAGACGGTTGAAAAACTCCATGCCCTCGGCTTCACGCTCTTTTTTCCAGCGCAAAAATTCCTCTTTGTGGCTTCTCGATGAGCCAATAGGTGATAGCTCCGATGCCAAGACTTCAATCTCTGAAGAACCTGTTGCGATTAAAATAATACTGTCGCTATCCACTTTTTCGGGAGTTGAGATAATTCGACATTCTACATCGTTATCGGCAGTGTGCCAATAAAGGAGGTTGCCTTGCTTGATGAAATCGTACTTGCTCATTGTCTTTTGATTTATTGATTTTTTATTTCCCTTTTCTTGAAGTCTTCTGACTTCGCCCAAAAGGGTTGTTTTCATGTGCGTTCCAAACGGGGGATACAAGAACGACGGACAAGGAACCTGCGATGAAATTTTATGAAATACCGTTATCTCCGATTACGGAAAGTTGTCATCAAATTTTATTTCAGGTAGCGATAGCGGTACTTGAACCATGTTCGTCCACCGTACCTTTGCACACGAAAACAAGCCTGTGGCGTATGTCGGGGTAGTGAAGGGATTATACCCTTAAAAAAGGAATATACCGGCAGTGAAACCGGTGGCGGAAGCTCTGCAGAGCATATTTATAAAAGTAACCGGTGAGCCTGTGCAAAAAAGAGAGTAACCACCCGCCTCAAAAGCGGGTGGTTGCCAATGTTTCGGACAAACATCAGAAGTGGTAATCAACAACTCCTCCGATGTAGAGTATCGTTCCCGGTTCAAGCCTACAAACAAACTCCATAAACGCAAAGGACTGTTCGGCAAAAGATTGGCAGCCGTCGCCATCCAAATAGAAATGATAGGCGACATCCAACGGATTTTCCACTGCCTGTTTGAGATAATAGGTCGACCCCCATTCCAACATATTATCTGCCGTAAGAGCATCCGCTCTCTTTTTGATATTGGCGACATACTCCTCTTTCCATTGCTCTATGCCACCATTATAGCGCATGGTGTCATCGGATATAAGCTCGAACATTCCGTTGGGTAAGGCATAATTGACCAAATTGGCAATATCCTCTTTACGGTTTTCCTCGTCTATTTCTGAACAATAGTCATAGAAGCTCCCGTCTCCTTGCTGGAGTGTGTCCTCATTCAGATAGTTTTCTTTGTCTATCGGCTCCGTTGAAATTTGAAAAATCCTGCTGTGCATAATTGTAAATTTTAATTTGTTAAACTTTTTATTTCCCTCTTCTTGAAGCTCTTTCGGCTTCTCGTTGGGGAATGATTTTTATGCAGGACTGACAGACGGATCGAGGCAAATAAGACAAGTGAACGGCGGGCGGATTTTACGGAATACCCCAATCTGCGATTTGCGGAAGGCTGCTGTAAAATTCGCAAAACGTTAGCATTTGCGGCTCTTGGCAATTGACCGAACGCTGTACCTTTGCATAAAAATCACCCGACAGGAATTGCCGACATAAGGGGAGAAGACGAATTAAAAAATAAATGATTGGGCAATGGCATATCGTTATTCGCAACTAAAAAATGGTAGAAAGAGTACATTTTTATATTCATAAAAGCTGTTATCAGAAAAAAATGGAGAAAAAAGAAATTATATAAAAAATAACTCTTAACTTTGCACCAGTTAAGTTTCCTATCGAAGTGTCGATTGGAATTAAAAGGGAATCCCGGTGAAAATCCGGAGCTGTACTCGCAGCTGTAAGTCCTATTAAAGTTTATCGCACTCTTTGCCACTGGTGAAAGCTGGGAAGGCGCGATAAGCGGGATGAGCCAGAAGACCTGCTTGATAAGATATGATTTAGTGACCACGGGATAATTGGCATTAGATCAAAATGAACAGAGGCTCATCCAAAGACCACCTGTATTCTTTTTGATAACCGGTTTCTCATTCGTTGCAAATCTATCGCAAGGAAAACGAATGTGTAATTAAACTTTTTGTTTAACTTTTAATACTTGAGTTATGAAAAAGAATTTTAGGTTTATGGCAATGGCCGTTGTAGCAATGGCCGCCACAGTGTTCACCGGATGTTCGTCCGACGATGACTTCCTTACTCCGTATGAAGAAAGTGCGATTCAAACCCGCGCAACACCTAACCCCGATGGAACGACTACCATCACGTTTGATGATTTTGCCTCTTCGATGATGGCTATGACAACTTCCTACGGTGCTAATTATTATGGAAATGTGGGTTCGTATACCCAAGTAAAAGAAATTGCTGATCCAGATGGAGTGTTCATGTCTGAGATTAACACTGTGACTAATAATTATGGAACATTCAACAATTTCTCTTGTGGTGGATTAGCATTGTCTAAATGGAATTACCGTACCAATCCATCTTCTGCCGAAGGAATTACGATTACCGGTGATACCATACCGAGTGATTGGTGGTATTCCTATAACAATCAAATGAGTGTTTATGATACGACTTCTGTTAATGGCTCTAACGAAGGTGCAGGTCATAGCGGAAATAATTTTGCTGTTGTTTATGGTTATTCTGATGAATATAATACCGAATGGATGGCTCAACCCGAATTCTATTTAACAGGCGAATATACTCTAAAAGGTTTATGGTTCTGTAATTCATCATATACCTATGGTGTAATCATGCATGGTAATAAATTCGGCGCATCCGGTGTAGCTACTCCGCTGTCAGCACAAGTCGATGCAGGCGGAAACCATATTGGGTATTTCCAAGTTGAACTTGAATGTTATGATTTTGCTGGTAATAAGTTAGCTACATACACCAAGGTATTAGCCGATTATAGAAATGGGAAGAACGAAAATCCCGTTACTACATGGACATATTGGCCTATTAATCAAGCTGGAGTAGGATTTGTGAAATTTAACTTTTCAGGTTCCGACACAGGAGAGTATGGCTTAAATACCCCTGCATACCTCTGTATTGATGATATTGTTTTTGAAAACTAATTTTATAACCACCCCTTTCAAGGAAATTTAAACTTGGAAGTGGTGGTTGTCTTTTAATCTAACCAGCTTGTATTCATGGTAATCAAAAATTTATTTTTTTTTACACTCGCTGTATTATTCATATCCTGCAATCGGGATGAGGTTGTCGTTGCAGAATCCGGACAAGCCCCAGTGATTGAACTCGATAGTGAAGACGGTATCTATGCAGTCAAGATTGGCCGGGAACTGGTCATCGCACCGACTTACCGGTACGCAGACCATGCCTTGTTTGCCTGGACCATAGAGGGGAAACTGATTTCCACAGACCCGACCCTGAAATACACGTGGGATGAATCGGGGGAGGTCTTTATTACGCTGCGGGTGGACAACGAAAACGGTCATGCCGAAGAAGAGGTGAAAGTGGAAGTGAGGGATTTGTTGCCCCCGGCCATCAATCTGTATGTGCCGGCCAAAGGATTGAAAGTACAAAAAGGCATAGAGAATACCCTGACTGCCGTGATTGCCCATCGCGACCTTGCCGGTTTCAAGGTGGAATGGGTACGTGCAGGGGTTGTGGTATCCACCGATACGACCTATACGTTTAAGGAAAATCAGGTGGGAGTTTTTCCGATTACCATAACAGCATCCAACGAGGATGGTGAAACCAAGAAAGAGTTGGAGATAGAGGTGGTCGAGAATATGCCTTATGAGGTTGTTTTCCCTGCCCCGTCTTATGAGCAGTCTGTTTCCACACGCTATACGTTTGCCGGGCGACCAGTGTTCTTGCGTCCATTGCTGGACTATTTCGAGAATCCGCAATACCGCTGGAGCATAGACGGTAAGCCCGTGGAAGGTGAAACCGGTCGGGTGTATAAGTTCACCCCTTCGTCCGCCGGAGAATACCGGATAACCGTCTCTGTCACCGAAATGCAAAATAGCATATCCGTGGAATCCGCCGTCACCGTAGTTTGCGTGAACGGGTCGGAATCTTCCGGATATCGTGCTGCTTCAGGTGCGAGTTCGGCCTATTCCAACAGAGTGTATGAATATACGCCGGCTCCCGGACAATTCATCAACGAAACCAATACTGGTGGTTTTACCGGTAGCGAATCGACCCGAGAAGCGGCCGTCGAATATGCTTCCAAGCGTATTGCCAAGCAAAGTTATGTATCTCTCGGCTCCTTTGGCGGTTACATCATAGTAGGGTTTGACCACAGCATTCAGAATAAGGGTGGATATGATTTTGCTATTCAGGGCAATGCCTTTGATTCTTCCAATGAACCGGGGATAGTGTGGGTGATGCAGGATGTCAACGGCAATGGACTTCCCGATGATGAGTGGTACGAACTGCGGGGCAGCGAAACAGGGAAACCCACCACCATTCAAGATTATGAGGTGACCTATTTCCGACCGGCCTCGGATGGTTCACACACTTATTGGATTGACAATTTGGGAAACACTGGCTGGGTCGATTTCAATGCCTACCACACGCAACCTTACTATTATCCGTTGTGGATTACGGCCGACTCCTACACTTTGTACGGTACTCGACTATTGCCACGCAATTCACAAAGTCCATCCACAGGTTACTGGAGTAACTCTCCTTATGACTGGGGGTATGTGGATAATTGCGGTTCCGATATGTTGGCTGGTGATTCGTATGACGGTTCTGGACAGAAAAACGGATTCAAAATATCTAATGCCATGTATCACGACGGCTCTCCGGTAAATCTCCAATACATCGACTTCATAAAAGTTCAGAATGGAGCCTTGGCTAAAAGCGGCGTTTTAGGAGAAATCTCTACCGAAGTATTTTCGTTCCAAGATTTAAACATAAAGTAAAAAACAATAATAACATATTACAAATGAAACCAATCAATTTTAACTTGCTGTTCGGCCTTTTCTTCGGTATTTTGGCTGTCGGCTGTTCCGATAAGAACGAAATTCCAGTTGATGCTGATGATAATTTCATCACATCCGTGGTACTGAGTGTGAATGATAAGACATATGATGCTGTCATTGAGAACAACACAATTACGATGACTGTACCATACACAGTTTCTCTTGATGGAGCAAAGGCATCTTTCATTTACACACCTTCTGCAAAGATATTCCCTGATCCAACATCCATAACTGATTGGAACACTGAACGTACTTTCCGTGTTACTTCTTTTAATGGAGCTACCAATGACTATACTTATGTTGTTGTGAAGGATGAGATAAGAAGTGAGGGTGATGTAGAACTGAAAAAAAACTCAGAAGTAGCTGCTTTTATTGAATCTGGCGTTACAATCATAAAAGGTAATCTTATTATTGGTTCGGACGCAGAAAATGCAGAAAATATCAGTGATATTTCTGGACTTAGTATTATTAAAGAAGTCGAAGGAACCATCACAATAAAGAACAGCTATACCGGTGGAACGCTGACCGGTTTGGACAACATTACCAAAATCGGCGGTTTGTCGATTGGTTCGGAGGAAAACCCGGCTGCGAACGAAACGCTGGAGATGGTCTCCATGACCAAATTGAACGAGGTAACGGGCAATATCCATGTGTACAACAATGGTGTAAAATTCGTTCAGTTTGATCTGCTAAAAGCTATTGAGGGTGATTTTGTTATCAGTTCGTCCACATTGACAACGCTTCAAATACCCGAACTGATAAACGTCGGAGGGGCATTAAACATTTTCGGTATGGGTAAAGGTGCAATTAGCACATTGGTATTTCCCAAAGTACAGACTGTTAAAAATTCGTTAAGCATTAATGAGATTTCGACTTTAAAATCTATCTCTTTCCCTGAGCTTATTGAAACAGGAAGTATTAATTTTTCATCTTTGCCTATCGAGTTTGAAAAATTATCAATGCCCAAACTTTCTGTTGTTAATGGAGATTGTTTTATTATTTCGAACTATATTCAAGGAGATTTGTTTTCCACTACAGGAAATGTTTCTCTTACTAATCTTGATGAAATGTCGAATCTGGCAACCGTAACAGGCCTTCTTTCAATTTGTTATTTCTATGAACTTTCATCATTATCAAATCTTAAAAACTTAAAAAGAATAGGATCGTTAAAATTAGAGAAGCTAATAAGTTGTTCTTCTCCTATAGACATTAGTGATGCTGTTTTTTCTAATGAAGATTCAGAGGAATCCATTATACGCATCTCGGAATGTAAGAAACTACAAAAACTTATAACGAAAGATGATCTTTCGAATGTTTCTATTTATATTGATGCCTGGGCGAATAACTATGTTGATTTCAATTTTAAAAAGGTAAAGAATTTATCATACATAACACCAGACAAAAAAGTTTTTACCCTTCCAATTGAAGAGGTACACGGCGACTTTTATTTTGGTGCAGGGATGAAATCTGGCATCGTTGCAAATAATCTCAAATTTGTTGACGGCTATATGCATCTCAAAATTAATATGATGGCATCAAACTTAGAATTTTCAAAACTTGAAAAAATTGGCGGTCAATTTTTTATGGAGGGGGCACTTAATACTCCTAAAATGGTTCATAATTTTAGTAATTTAAAATCGATTTGTTGCAATTCAAATCCATCATATGCAAAAGAAGGTAAGTGGTCAACCAACGACCTTCCATATGGAGGATTAGATATCCGTTCTACAACCACTTATGAGCTTTTTCCTGTGCTTGAAAAAGTTGGAGGAGCGGGAATAACGATTCATGGATTTTCCGCTTTCTCATGCCCTGAATTAGTCTCTATAGCTGGATCTTTAAGTGCAGATGATGCTTCCAAATTAACATCTTTTGATATGCCGAAGCTTAAAAGTTTATCAGGAGTGAATTTCGTTAAGCTTACTTCTTTTTCTGATTTTTCTATATTTGAGCCTTTTATCAAGGATAATCAAATTACTGAACCAAATTGGATTGTAAGTGGCTGCAAATACAACCCCACCTACCAAGACATGATAGACGGGAAGTACAAGCCCGCTGAATAGATAACCAAACAATAAATTTTCTGCCAATCCTCGGTATGCTTGCCGTAAGGTAAGACTACCGGGGATTAACTATAAAAACAACGGTATGACCCATCACCAATTGAAATATCTGCTATGGAGCGTAGTTGTCGGAGCGACACTATCCTTAACCGCCTGCATGAAGTGGGACTACGGCGATGCCGTGGAGGATTTCAACGCCACGGGAGCCGGACTGTTCATTACCAACGAGGGCAACTTCCAGTACGGCAACGCCTCGCTGAGCTACTACGACCCAGAGACCAAACAGGTGCAGAACGAGGTCTTCTTCCGTGCCAACGGCATGAAGCTCGGCGACGTGGCACAGTCGATGACCATCTACGACAACAAGGGCTGGGTCGTGGTGAACAACTCCCACGTGATTTTCGCCATCGACCTGAACACCTTCAAGGAGGTGGGACGCATCGAGAATCTGACCTCCCCGCGCTATATCCATTTCCTGAGCGACGAGAAAGCCTATGTCACCCAACTGTGGGACAACCGCATCTTCATTATAAATCCGCGAACGTATGAAATCACCGGGCATATCCAAGTGCCGGACATGACGATGGAAAGCGGCTCGACGGAGCAGATGGTGCAGTACGGCAAATACGTCTATTGCAACTGTTGGAGTTACCAGAACCGTATCATCAAAATCGACACCGAGACCGACCAAGTTGTCGATGAACTGAAAATCGGCATCCAGCCCACATCGTTGGTCATGGACAAGTATAACAAGATGTGGACGATTACCGACGGCGGCTACGAGGGCAGCCCCTACGGTTACGAAGCCCCCTCGCTCTACCGCATCGACGCCGAGACCTTCACTGTGGAGAAGCAGTTCAAGTTCAAGTTGGGCGACTGGCCCTCGGAGGTGCAGCTCAACGGCGACAGGGACAAACTCTACTGGATTAACAAAGACATCTGGTGCATGGACGTGACGGCGAGCCGTGTGCCGGTGCGCCCGTTCCTCGAATACAGCGGTACGATTTATTACGGCTTGACGGTGAACCCCGCTAACGGGGAGGTGTACATCGCTGATGCCATCGACTACCAACAGCAGGGCATGATATACCGCTACTCACTTGACGGCGAACTGATTGATGAATTTTATGTTGGGATTATCCCTGGTGCATTTTGTTGGAAATAAGAAAGGAGGCAATATGAAAAGACTATATCTGTTATTCGCTTTGGCGGCATGTCTCCCCACGGCACTTTTTGCGCAGCAGACGGAAAGCAAAAAGCGGTCAGGCTGGCATCTCACCATACCGGAAGTCACGGTCATCGGACATCGGCCGATGAAAGAAATCGGCGTGCAGAAGACGAAGTTCGATTCACTCGCACTGAAAGAGAACATCGCCCTCTCAATGGCGGACATCCTGACATTCAACTCGTCCGTGTTTGTCAAAAGCTACGGCCGCGCCACGCTCTCGACCGTTGCCTTCCGCGGCACGTCGCCCAGCCATACGCAGGTGACGTGGAACGGGATGCGCATCAACAACCCCATGCTCGGCATGACCGACTTTTCTACTATCCCGTCCTACTTCATCGACCAAGCGTCGCTGCTGCACGGCACTTCGTCGGTGAACGAAACGGGCGGCGGACTGGGCGGTTTAGTCAAGCTCGGCACGGCTCCCGAAGTCGCCGAAGGGTTCAACGCCCAGTACGTGCAGGGCATCGGCTCGTTCAAGACCTTCGACGAGTTCGCTCGCTTCACCTACGGAAGCAAGCGGTGGCACGGCTCTACCCGTGCGGTCTATTCTTCCTCGCCTAACGATTACAAGTACACCAACCACGACAAGAAGATAAATATCTACGACGAGGACAAGAACATCATCGGGCAGTATCACCCCGTAGAGCGCAACCGAAGCGGTGCGTTCAAGGACCTGCACCTGCTTCAAGAAGTCTATTACAACACCCACAAAGGCGACAAATTAGGCCTGAACGCATGGTATATCAACTCCAACCGGGAACTTCCGATGTTGACGACCGACTACGGAGATGCAACCGACTTCGAGAACCGCCAGCGGGAACAGACTTTCCGCAGTGTCCTTTCGTGGGATCATATCAAAAGCAATTGGAAACTTGGCGTGAAAGGCGGTTACATACACACATGGATGGCCTACGACTACAAGCGTGAGGTCGCACCTGATAACTGGGCGTCGATGACCCGTTCGCGCAGCAAGGTAAATACGTTCTACGGGCAGGCTGAAGGTGAATACAGTCCAACAAAACGTTGGTTTTTCACCGCTAACGTATCGGCTCACCAGCATTTGGTACGCAGTGAGGACAAGAATATCATTTTGCAGGACGGAGGCAAGGCCATCGTGGGCTATGACAAAGGACGCGTGGAACTTTCCGGCTCCGTATCTGCCAAGTGGCAACCGATAGACCGGCTTGGCATGTCGGTTGTGTTGCGAGAAGAAATGTACGGTTCCGAGTGGGCTCCACTTATACCGGCTTTTTTTATTGACGGCATCATTTCTCCGAAAGGGAATGTGATGCTCAAAGCTTCTGTTTCACGCAATTACCGTTTCCCGACGCTGAATGACCTCTATTTCCTGCCCGGTGGCAATCCCAATCTGAGAAACGAGCATGGTTTCAGCTACGATGCAGGTGTAAGTTTCGAGGTCGGCAAAGAAAATGCCTATAAGTTGAACGGCGGCGTGAACTGGTTCGATTCCTACATCGACGACTGGATTATCTGGCTGCCCACCACCAAAGGATTCTTTTCGCCCCGCAACGTGAAGAAGGTACACGCCTACGGCATCGAGGTCAAAGCGAACCTGGCCGTGCAGCCGGCAAAGGATTGGCTCATCGACCTGAACGGCTCTTATTCGTGGACACCCTCTATCAACGAGGGCGAGAAAATGTCACCTGCTGACCAGTCGGTGGGCAAACAGCTGCCCTACGTGCCGGAGCATTCCGCCTCGCTGACAGGACGGTTGTCGTGGCGGTCGTGGGCGTTCCTTTACAAGTGGGCGTTCTACTCGGAGCGTTTCACCATGTCAAGCAACGACTACACGCTGACAGGACACCTGCCCGAATATTTCATGAGCAACGTCTCCTTGGAGAAAAACCTGTTTTTCAAACCGGTGGACGTTCAATTGAAATTTGCAGTCAATAATCTCTTCAACGAGGACTACCTTTCGGTGCTCTCGCGCCCCATGCCCGGTATCAACTTCGAACTGTTCATCGGCATCACCCCGAAGTTCGGAAAAAATAAGAAGAAATCCGTAAATACAAATTTGTAACAATATGAAAGCATTGAAAAATCTGAGCCTGATATTGCTGCTTGTACTGACATTCACAGGCTGCCATGATAAGAGTTCCAAACTTGCCGATTTCAACCGAACGGCCTATACACCTGAATACGCTTCGGGGTTTAACATAAAAGGTGCTGACAGCAGAAAGAGCGTATTGGTTACCGTCACGAACCCTTGGCAGGGAGCCGACAGCATTACCACGTGCCTGTTCATCGCCCGTGACGGCGAAGCCGCTCCCGAAGATTTCACCGGTCAGGTACTCAACGGGAATGCCGGACGCATCGTCTGCATGTCTTCGACCCATATCGCCATGCTTGACGCGATCGGCGAAACGGGGCGCGTGGTCGGGGTATCGGGTATCGACTACATTTCCAATCCCGATATTCAGGCACGACGCGACAGCGTCGGCGACGTGGGCTATGAGGGGAACATTAACTATGAGCTGCTGCTCTCGCTCGATCCCGACCTCGTACTGCTTTACGGCGTGAACGGGGCCAGCTCGATGGAAGGGAAACTGAAAGAACTGAACATCCCGTTCATGTATGTCGGCGATTACCTGGAAGAGTCGCCGCTGGGCAAAGCCGAATGGCTGGTGGCATTGGCGGAGGTTGCAGGAAAACGGACAGAGGGAGAGAAAGTGTTTGCCGAGATTCCGGTTCGCTATAACGCTTTGAAAAAGCGAGTAACCGATGCAGCCATCGATGCCCCTTCAGTGATGCTCAACACGCCTTACGGCGACAATTGGTTCATGCCCTCGACCGAAAGCTATGTCGCCCGGTTGATCAAAGATGCCGGAGGCGATTACATCTACAAGAAGAACACGGGAAACGCTTCCGCGCCCATCGACCTCGAAGAGGCGTATCTGCTGGCCTCGCAAGTCGATATGTGGCTGCATGTGGGTATGGCGAACACGCTCGACGAACTGCGAGCCGCCTGCCCGAAGTTCACCGACACCCGGTGCTTCCGCAACGGATACGTCTATAACAACAACGCCCGCACGAATGCCGCCGGCGGCAACGACTACTACGAGTCGGCCGTGGTGAATCCCGACCTCGTGCTACGAGACCTCGTAAAGATATTCCACCCCGAACTGGTCGCAGAAGATTTCGTCTATTACAAGCAATTGAAATAAATGCGCTCCCGTTCCGTCCTATTATTTACCGCACTGGCTGCCCTCACCCTCTTCCTGTTTCTGCTGGATTTGGCGGTGGGGGCTGTCGCCGTGCCGCTCGGCGATGTTTGGGCGGCCCTGACGGGTGGCGATTGTCCGCGAGCGACGGCGAAAATCATACTGAATATCCGACTGATTAAGGCGGTGGTCGCGTTGCTGGCCGGAGCCGCCCTGTCGGTCAGCGGTCTTCAGATGCAGACCCTCTTCCGCAATCCCCTTGCCGGGCCTTACGTGCTCGGTATCAGTTCGGGCGCGAGCCTCGGCGTGGCACTCGTCGTACTTGCCGGTGTCGGCTCGTCGATAGGCATCGCTGGGGCGGCATGGCTCGGAGCGGCAATCGTGTTGGTTGTCATCGCCGCCGTCGGACACCGCATCAAAGATATCATGGTAATTCTGATTCTCGGCATGATGTTCTCGTCGGGAATCGGTGCGGTCGTCCAAATATTGCAGTATGTTGCCAACGATGAATCCTTGAAAATGTTCGTCATCTGGACGATGGGATCGCTCGGCGACGTGACCTTCAATCAGCTTGCGGTACTCATCCCGTCGATTATCGCCGGATTGTTGTTGGCCGTAATCACCATCAAGCCGCTCAACCTGCTGCTGTTCGGCGAGGAGTATGCCGTGACGATGGGGCTGAACGTCCGTCGCTCACGCGGACTGCTGTTCCTCTCCACGACGTTGCTGGCCGGCACGGTGACCGCCTTTTGCGGTCCGATAGGTTTCATCGGGCTGGCCATGCCCCACGTCACGCGGATGCTGTTCCGCAACAGTGACCATCGGGTGCTCGTGCCGGGCACCGTTCTTTCGGGTGCTTCCGTGCTGCTGCTTTGCGACCTCGTTTCCAAACTGTTCACCCTGCCGATCAACGCCATCACCGCGCTGCTGGGAATCCCCATCGTGGTGTGGGTGGTCTTGCGCAATAAATCCGTTACGGCATGATAGAATTACACGATTTATCCATAGGCTACGGGGATCGAACCTTGCTCAGCGAGGTAGAAGCCACAATCGAAAAGGGCAAACTGACAGCCCTAATCGGCCGCAACGGTACGGGCAAATCGACGCTGCTCCGGGCTATTGCCGGGCTGAACCGCCGTTATTCCGGTCGAATCCTGCTCGACGGACGCCCCGCCGCCGATACGCGAACCGCAGAGATGGCCCGAACGCTGGCGTTCGTCACGACCGAGCGCACACGCATCGCCAACCTCAAATGCGAGGACGTCGTGGCTATCGGCCGCGCACCCTATACCAATTGGATAGGAAGGATGCAGAAGGCCGACACGGAAATCGTTATGCGGTCGCTCGCCTCGGTAGGCATGGAGGACTATGCGGAACGCACGATGGACAGGATGTCGGACGGCGAGTGCCAGCGCATCATGATCGCGCGGGCGTTGGCGCAGGATACACCGATTATTCTGCTCGACGAACCCACCTCGTTCCTCGATATGCCCAACCGCTATGAATTGTGTACGCTGCTGGCACAGCTGGCACACGACGAAGGGAAATGTATCCTGTTTTCGACCCACGAACTCGATATCGCCATGTCGCTCGCCGATGCGATAGCCCTTATCGACCCGCCCCGACTGGTATGCTTGCCCACCGAAGAGATGCGCCGGAGCGGCTGCATCGAACGGCTGTTCCGCAATAAATGCGTGACGTTCGATACTGCGACAGGTGTGGTAAAAGTCCGATAAACAATGATCCGCATATGAAAACGCAGCAGGAACTTTGCGATATACTCGGTTTCATCGCCGAATACGCCACCTATCAGCTCGGCTCGGGAGTTCACACCTCGCGGGCGGTCCGCAATTCACGCCGGATCGGCGAAGCGCTGGGCGTGGACGTTCAGTTGTCGAGTTTCCAAAAGAGTACGATACTGACTGTGCTCGACCTCGGGAGCGGCGAGTCCGCAACCCGTGTGGTGGCAATCCCGTCGCTCCCCATCAGTTTCGAGCGGAACTCTGATTTGAGTGCCTTGAGCTGGGACGCATTGGACGAGGGCCTCTCGCTCGACGAAATCCGCAGCCGTTACCGGACGCTGGTTGACAAACCGCGCATGGACCCGATCTTCACGCTCGTGTTCGTCGGACTGGCCAACGCCTCGTTCTGCAAGCTCTTCGGCGGCGACTGGACGGCCGTGGGCATCGTCTTCACGGCGACACTCGTGGGCTTCGCCGTCAAACAGCGCATGCAGGCTCACGCAGTCAATCACTTTCTCGTCTTCGCCTGCTCGGCTTTCGTCGCGTCACTCTGCGCCACGGCCGCCTTGCGTTTCGACTGCACAGCCGAGATCACTTTGGCCACCAGTCCGCTGTTTCTCGTGCCGGGCGTGCCGCTCATCAACGGGGTCATCGACATCATGGAAGGACACGTCCTTATGGGTGTCAGCCGGCTGGTCAACGCCATGCTGCTGATCGTCTGCATCGCCGTCGGTTTGTCGGCCACTTTGTTAATGGTTAAAGATTCGCTGCTATGATCGTGACGGATATTCTGCTCGACGGACTCTTCGCCGCTGTCGCCGCCATCGGATTCGGGGCCATCTCCGATCCGCCGATGCGAGCCTTTCCACGCATCGCCCTGCTTGCCGCCATAGGCCACGCCTTGCGTTTCACGCTGATGCACTGTTCCGCACTGGATATCGCCACCGCATCGCTTTTCGCGGCCTTTGCAATCGGTATGGGCAGCCTATGGCTCGGCCGCGGTGTCCGCTGCCCGATGACCTGTCTCTACATCCCGGCTCTGCTGCCGATGGTGCCGGGCATCTACGCCTACAAGACGGTTTTCTCGCTCATCATGTTCCTCCAGTCGCTCGATCGGGCTGACGAAGGGATGCGCTACATGCAGCAGTTTTTTCTCAATGCCACCGTATCGCTGAGTGTCATTGCGCTGCTTGCCGCCGGTGCCACGCTGCCGATATTCATCTTCAAGCGCCGGGCCTTCTCTATGACCCGACGCACACGAAAAAATAGTTAGGTTATGGAAATTTTTTGGAACACGATCGCGGCCTACAATGCCGCAACCTGGCCTGCGCAGATTGTCTTTACGGGCATTGCAACCCTGCTGCTTCTGTTGCTCTGCCTGCGGCCGACAAACACTGTGCGCATCGCCATGAAGAGTTTCATGGCGATGCTCAACTTTTGGATTGCCGGAGTCTATTACATGATCTATTGCCGACCGCGCGAATATCACGGCATGTTAGCACTCTTCTGGGCCATCATGGGTGGAATCTGGATTTATGACCTGCTGGTGAAACACGCCTCGCTCGAACGCACCGGCCAGCACAACGCATTCGCTGTCCTGCTCCTTGCCATGCCGTTGATATATCCCCTCTGCTCGCTGGCGCTGGGCCACGAATTCCCCATGATGACCTCGCCCGTCATGCCCTGTTCGGTGGCGGTTTTCACCATTGGACTGATGCTCGCCTTCTCGGAGCAGGTCAATATCGTGCTGGCCATGTTCCTCTGCCACTGGGCGCTGATCGGACTGTCGAAAGTCTACTTCTTCGGCATACCCGAAGACTACCTGCTGGCGTGCAGTACCGTACCTGCACTCTACATCTTCTTTCGGGAGTATGTCCGAAGCAACGCCGACCGGCCGACGAAACCCTCGGCCCACGTACTCGATGCACTGCTCATTGCGCTGAGTCTGGTCGTCGGCATCTTCTTTACCGTCACGCTCCTGCACCAACTCGACCTATTCACCCAAATCATCTGATTTATACGCGCATGCTCAAACAAATATTTTACCATTGCAATGGACTCGAGCCGATAAACCGGCACATAACTCGATATTACCTTTATAGCCCTTTTCTCGATTTACCGGTTCTGCTGACGAAGGAGATGCGCCTGAGCGGCTGTATAGAACGGCTGTTCCGAAATAATTGCGTGAAGTTCGACACTACAATAGGATTCATTAAAGTGAAGCAATGACTGAAAAATATATCATAGAGAATTTCACGGCAGGCATCGGCGTGGATGAATATATTTCACGTTTCCGGGATGAGAAACGGTTTGTCGAGTTTTGCAGGCAATGCCCTAATTACGGTAACAGTTGGGGATGTCCGCCGTTTGATTTCGATACCGGAGAATTTCTGCGCCAGTACAAGTATGCCTATCTTATGGCTACCAAAATTATTCCTATCGAAAAAGGCATCCCGATAGACAAATCACAAGAGTTAATCAGACCAGAACGAATCAGGATAGAAAAAGAGTTGCTGGAACTGGAGCACAGATACGGAGGCAGGGCATTCGCCTATGTAGGAAAATGCCTATACTGTCCAGATTCCGAATGCGCCCGCAAATGCAACCGTCCTTGCCTGCATCCGGACAAAGTACGTCCCTCGCTTGAAGCATTCGGATTCGATATAGCACGTACCCTCTCGGAACTTTTCGGGATAGAACTGCTTTGGGGAAAGAATGATATTTTACCAGAATATCTTGTGCTCGTAAGCGGATTATTTCATAACTCGACAGAAAATATTATCAGTCATACGAAGCGTAATCCGGATTCAGGAAACCTATAATCTTATTACTCTCATTGATAACGTTATGATAGCCATTCACAAAAAAGTCCCTGCAATCCGGATTATAGATTGAGGGACTTGATGAAAGTTAATGTAAAAACTAAAAGAATAACTCCACTTTCGTATGCCTGTTGGCTTCGACCGGCACATGGTCAGCTATGCCGCCCCTGCTTACCTTGACGATGCGTTCGATCGGTATGCCACGCTTTTCTAATTCTGCAACGATATGATCCGCTCTCAATGTGCTTAATGAACCATTAAGCACGGGAGTTCCAGTCGAACTGTCGGCCGCGCCGGTCACTTTCACGGATAATCCGTATTTCTTGGCCACGCGAGCCAGTTCATCAAGGTTAAGCATTTGGGAAGCATCCGTCAGGTGCGCCGTATTGAGGTTAAAAAAGAAATAGACAGGCGACCCGATGCAATTTCCGGCTTGTATGAGTTCCGTCTTTTCAGAAACGATTATGCCCGGTTGTTCGGAATCATCTCCGTTGTTGCCATATATAATACTTGCAGAATCAAGTGGCGAGATTCCATCCCAATGCCGGTTTTTCAATCTTGCCCGAAGTGAGTTCAATCCGCTGTAATTATTTCTGGGATAACCTTGACGGCGGTCGGTCTCATCGTCATTAACCAGATGACCGTACTTGTCAAGCAAGCCTTCTATTTCCAGAATTTTCAACAATTCTGCGAGCGTCCGTCGGTTGCGGTCGTACCAGTCTTTATAACGCTTGTTTTCTCCGGACAAGACATTGGCATAATCCACGAGCCACTCATTCTGACGAATGTAAGGTGTTGCATCAACCGCGCGTTTCCAACCGACCTTTCCGAGATGAAACGTGAAACCGGCGGTCAGCGATACCATGTGGTCGCCGAGGCGGTTCGGGCGTCCGTAACCATCGAAGTCCTGAAAGGTGGTCGTGCCGGAGAGTTCCAACATGGCACTTACTCGTTTGGAAATCCGATATTCTCCCTGTACGCCATACGAAACAGCAAAGGGATTATTCCCGTTAGAAGCATTGTGCAACAGGCCGACACCGGCAAAGGGAGCAAGATTCCAGCGTACCTGTTCTTGCCGGGCATATCTGCGGCCAAGGACATTCCACAGCAGATCCGCATGGATATGGTGGTATTCCTGATTGGACAATGTTCCATCTTTGAACTGCACACCGCTGTAATTGATACGTGCACCGACGGACGGAGTGAACCATTTTCCGACTGCGAAACTGTACGAGGGTTTCAAGCGTCCGAAGAGGTCTTCGCAGCCGAGAGGTGTGCCGAGAAAGGCGGACGTACCCCCGGCAATGCTGACAAACCAGTTGCCAGTCCGGGATGCCGGAAGTACCACTCCGTCAAGATAGACGGGCTGTATCGGTTGCCGTTCCTCCGAGACATTATAGTACGGTGTATGTTGTACAGTATCCACCTGTACGGGTTGTACACTTGCCTGCGCCTGCAACGTGCAAAGCACGGCCAATATAAAAAAGATCTGTTTCGTCATATTCCAATGATATTATTCGTTATACTTTTTGATTTGTAATAAGGCGTACGCCACTTACCGTTTGGGTTTCTTGCCAATGGCCGGGCGCATCATGCGGCTCGCCATCCTCATGCAGCGGAGTGCCCATGCACGGTTGTCCTCGTCCTCGTCGCGTCCCCATTTCAGGTCGCTGCCGCCACCTCCGCCGCCACGAGTTTCGGCAAAAGTGGTGGCATCATCGACCATACCGAGAAACAGCATCGTCGCGCAGTGCATCACGTCTGTACCTTGTTCCGCTATGGACTGGACGAGCGAGCCGTCGAACAGTTGCCGTTCCGCCACGTCCATCTGTGCCGATACGTTCCTATACTCGCCGACCACATTTTCCAGCAGGACATCCTTGAGCAACGTGTCCACTTTGGAATGTACATCATGGGAGTATTTGTAGGCTTCCTCCTTGAGTTCCCCGGTACGTTCCTCAATGGCATCCATGTTCTCTTTCAGCTCGGCAAGCTGCCGGTCAGCCGTCTGTAACTTCTCCTGCTTATCTGCCAGTTGCCTGTTGATTCCGGCCAGTTCTTTTTCCAGACTTTTCACTTGTGCGGCTAATTGTTCAGCATCACCCTTGTTCGCTTTCAAATCCTGTTCGGCTGCCGATAGCAGGGCCTCTTTTTCGGCTTTCGACTTCTCAAGGTTATCGACCATTGTCGTAAGCCCCTTGACCCTGCGCTCTGCCAGACGGATGTCCGATTGGAGGTCAGCCAGAACTTTTTGATGACGGCTGATATTTTCCTCGATGGTCGTACATTCTTCCGATAGCATACGGCGGTATTCTTCGGTAGTCCTGTGCCGTGCGCCTGTTTCGGATATGCTTGTTCCTCTCGACATTCCCCACCTTGTATTGACTTCGGTGAAAAAGTCGGTATGAAGCTGTTTCATCCTTGCGCTGTATTCAAACTTGTCCTTACCGGCGAATATTTCCTTGTACGCAAAGCGACCGTCTTTGATTGGCAGGAGCGTACAGTGGACGTGCGGATTCAATTCGTCAAGGTGTACGATGAATGCGGCGATGTTCTGCTCGCCATATTTGCCACTCACGAATGAATAGACGTCTTTCGCCCAGCGTTCAATATCGCTTTCTCTTTTGATATGGATATTGTCCGCATCTTTCTCGAAATCCACTTTCTGCGTGCCGAATGCGAGTTCGTGCATCCGCTTACGGGAACCGCCGAAAATGAAGTTCACCACCGTGCGGTACTTCGGTTCTGCCAGTCCTTCGTTGGGGTCTTTGATTCCACGCCTCTCCAATATGTCCGCCATCCGTTCGGGAATGTTGCGGCTCGTGTCGATGGGACGTACCTTGCCTCCGGGTGCAATCTCGAAGTTCAGGTGTTTGCGTGTGGGGTCGTAATTCCCCTTATTCATAGCGTACTTTTCCGCCCTTTCACTGCGATCACGCAAGTGTTCGTTACTTTGGGCTGTGGTGATGCCTTTCGACACCTTCACATCAAGTACCTGTTTTTGATCTGCCATACTCTTTTCGTGTTGTTTCGGACAATCCGTCCTGTCCCAGCTTGCTGCTTGCCCGGACAGCCTCCCGACGGTCGATAGACGGTCGGGGTATTAGGCTCCCCCTTCCCTTTGTTTCGTGGCAGACGGGCAAGCCCGTGTGCCTCCTATAACCGGCAGGATGACCGTTAAGGGATGGAGGCGGATTGTTCGCGTTATACAATCTGTTTTCGACTCCCGGTTCAATCCACCATCGCCTGTGCCTTCGCCAGAAGCGATAAAAAGGGTTTGCGAAGCGATTTGAGGCGTTCTTGGTCTTCGTCCATGTCGAAGTCCGTCACTGATGCCTCGGTGTCGAGAATCAGCCCGGCGAGGTCTTTGGCGGACTCGATGAAAGCTGCCCATTCTTCGCCGAGGTCAAGCCGGAAGAAATCCACAAGCGGCGAACTGTCATCGAATCTCGACTTGTGCAGGATTTTTTGCAGGGCGGCGTGGGCGATGCAGCACAGGGCTGTTTCACGATGTTCCGTGACCAAAGTGCCGGAATGTGCGGAGGTCGTGATGGAATGGGTGTCCGAACAGTGTCCGGCGTCACGGTCGGCAATTTCAGCCTTTGCCAGACTTACGAGTTGTCCACACATTACGCCAGTTTCGGCAGCGGTCGTTTTGCCGATTACCCAATCGGACAATACCTCACGGAGCTGTCCGGCAAAGTCCGGCTGCTCCTGTGCATCGCGGGGCTGTGCTGCCTGACCGGATTGTACGGTCATGGTAATGACCACGCTTTTGGGAAGCTGGATGCGGGTCAGCAAGCCGAATGCCTCCATTGCACTCAAAAAAGAACGGACGGTAGCCCTGTGCCAATGCCACTCCGATGCGAGGTCGGAAACGGTCAGGTAGCACTGGTTGGGTTGCAGCACGTAGTCCTTCTTTCTTAAAAACGGGGAAACGAAACCTGCCAGTGATTTGTCCAACAGGTCACAGTACGCTTCGGTGCGTGTCTTGCGTTCATCCCCTTTCTCCTTGAGATATTCGAATACCTCCCTGTCTGCCAATATGGAAACAGGTATCTTTTGGTTATTTTTCATTTTCATTCGGTTTTAATGATTCATATTGTGCGGATATGTCAGTGTTGCCGCTGTCCGCTTCATGCGGCAGATTTGCGTGATGATTGTCGTGATAGGATTCTGACAGCATTCCGGGATGCTTTGCCCATCCGGAAAGTGTCCCCGTGTCCTTGCATTCGGACATGACCCGAACGGAGGGATAGAACAGGGCTGCCAGAAGAAGATAGGTAATGGTTATCGCCAAGGTGTACAGATGCGGCACAAAGCCGATGACCAGTGCGACCGATGCGAGTGTGACAAATGCACCGGGGCGGTCAAGCAACCTGCGTAACCAGTTGTCCGTCCATCGGAACGAGAACATTGCGGCACAGACACCGGTAGAGAGTAGGATTCCAAACTCACCCATATGTCCACAGGCATATACATAATGGAAAAGAAGCAGGCATATCAGCCATACTTGCACATACAGTTTACGGGCGTTGCCGCTTCGTGCCATTGCCATGTAAAAGGGTGTCATGAACCGCTTGTTGTTCTTGTACAATGACATTGATACCCCGAAAGGTATCGCGCAGAAAATGAGTAGCAGGATATTCAGTAACATAAGTAATAGGGCTTTTCGGGTATGGGAGTGGGGCGCACAATGAGTTCCAACTGGACAATACCGTATGTCGCCAGTCGGATAAGGGTTTCGGCATCCTTGGGCGAAAAGTACATGGCCGCTTTCTTGATGCGCTGCTTGAATGTACTGTCTTGCTTTCGGTAGATGGCCAAAGCCTTGTCCAGTTCGTGTTCGGGAATAGTCCATGTCGTACCCTCGGCGTGTATGCCGTTCGTCTTGAAGGCACGCAGCACCAATGTACGGGAAACGAGGTAATCGGTGCGGTCGGTTCTTGAGATGATATGCTCCTTGTAGAGATTGTCATCGGCAACCTCTATCCACGTCCGGTAGGTGTTGATGCAATAGACCATCTGTCGGTATAAACTTTCTCTCATATGAAATTCATCAGCACGTCGGACTTGTCTTTCTTGTATTTCAGGAACCCGCTTTTGGAGTGAAGTTCCAAATCGAGGCATAGGTCCCCGTACATCTGCTCCAAAGAATCATAGATGGTAACAAGGATGCTGTTTACATTACCCTCCGTATCAGTCTTGGCGTTCATCTTGAACATCTGTCCGAAAGCGGGATTCGAGTATGCACAAGTGCTATGACCGAATTTTTCCGTCCGCATCGGGATATGGTGGTAAAGCGTGATCAACTCCATGTCGTCCTCGAACATATCCATTACTTCGTCCAGTTCGTAAGGGGTGCGCAACGGAAACGTAAGCAGCACATAGTCGCCGTAGAACTGCGGTTCTTCCATCGTCGTCACATCGAGCAACTGCGGAAGTTGCAGGGGGACGAATGCCATGAAGTCATTATAAAAATGTCGTAACATATTCATATATTTTTCTGTTGTCATATTTTACAGCGTGTGTATGAATGCTTCCATCAGCATTCCGGGCAGCTCGTCCAAGCGGTTGTCTCCTGGGTGCAGCATCCTGCCCAACTCTCTGAAAGCGTCGGGTGTCTGCGAGGCAAGCATATCGAGTTGCTCTCTTTCTTCGGCTGAAAGCAACGCCAAGCAGAAACCGTCCAACGACGAATAAGGCTGGAGAAGCATCCAGATGTAGGCTTGTGCCTGTGCCGGTGTCTTGACTTTTTGATTGCAGATGTCGTCGATACAGGTTCGGACATTCTGAATCAGCCTGCGGTTGGTGCGCATGGCCAAATAAATCATGGCATTGCGATAGGTGATGTCGTTCCGTTCGGCGGCAAGAAATACCTGTGCGCAGCATCGTTCCGTGTCATGCGTGATGTCGGAAAGATTCTCGCCGTCGAAATCAGGCAGACGTGAAAGGAATGCCCGGTACACAGCATCCTCCTTTTCGATAAAGGTCGTCAGGTCTGCCATACAATGAATACCGTAATCAATCGTTTCAGCAAGGGTAGCTCGATAAGTGGCAAGAATATGTTGTCGGTTTCTCTGACTGACGGGCTGGTTATCCAATGAGGCAAAGAACGGCCGGATTGTTTCAGCCACACGATGCAACTCTTTGTCTTCAAGATGCGGCGAGATTTGTTCTTTTACCCACAGTATATCCTTATAAGTGCGTGTTTGAGACAGCACCATCCGTGAAAATTCCATGCGGATGGAATCATGTATCTGTTCACACTCTTCTCTTACAGTGGAATGAAGCCGGCCAAGCGTATCACATTCGAGATACAGGAATACGGAATCCCTCAATGTTTGCCATTGCTTGAGGTGTCCGGTCAATTCTTTAATGGAGAGTCTTTTCTGCCTGCGTATGTCAGACAGGTATTCCCTGTATGTTCCGGCAGGGTCATTCTTGGCTTTCGCCAATCGTTTGCCATTGCCGTTGTCGCATGACGCGCATAGGAATACGGCAATCGAAACGGCAATTATTTTGGCAAAGATTATCGGCTGTTTTAAGTTCGATTTTGATGTTTTCATACTATATTATTTCGTACTATTTAGTGCAAAACTATATATTATTTTTGATACTTCGCATCCGAAAAACCGTATTTTGCGCATTTTTTAATATCGTACTTAATAGTATGATTACCAATGAAAACAAGTGAAGATAAAAACATGAAAAATGTACGATTTTCGTTTTTTAATATAGTATGATTCAGATACTCGAATAAAACTTGTATATTTGCACTTGTTATCATGAATATTGTATATTGATATGGCAAAAGTCGGTTATATATTCGAGGCGAATTCCTACGATGCGTTTGATGCGGATAAGGAATGGATGCGCCAGTACGGGTGTGTACAAGTGGTTGAAGAATCGGTCGGACACGAGACGCTCAGACCGAGATGGAAACAACTGATGTCGAATCTTGAAAGAGGCGACGAATTGGTGGTGTCAAAATTCAGCAATGCCGTGCGTGGTTTACGGGAACTATCGGCATTGATCGAGCTATGCCGCATCAAGGTCGTGCGTATTATCTCCATTCACGATAAAATTGACACCGACAACAAATTGTTTCCGGACACGACACCGGCGGAAGTATTGGCCATGTTCGGGGCATTACCGGAGGAAGTGGCTGTTTTGCGGAAGTCGTCAGATAAGATTATACGCCTGCAGCAGAGTATCAGTATTCCGATTACCAAAAAAAGTATGAGTAAAACTGAACGGGACAAAAAAATCGTGGATATGTATAACAATGGGTATTCAATCCGTGATATTTGGAAAGAGAGCGGTGTCCGGAGTAAAAGCACCGTGTACAGCATTCTCAATAAATACAAGGTTCAGCTTAACCGAACACCGGGACGCGTGCCGGGCATCCGGAAATAGAACTTATAAATCAAATATGGATATTGAAAATCAGTAGATTACTTGCGTAATTCATTATTTTTTCGTATCTTTAAGTTGGATATAACTATAAAAAATAAGACCTATGGGAGATATTATAATTTTATTGTTGGTATTTTTGGTAGTGGGCAGGCTCTTGAGGGGCGTCTTCGGCGGATTCAGTAAAAGCAGTTTTCGGGATGACAAATAAGTTTGGATTGTTATAACAGGCGGATATTTGTTAATTTTGCACCGTATTCATTAAAATCAAGAACAATATGACAAAAGCGGAAATTGTCGCTCAGATCTCACGGCAGAGCGGAATTGAGAAAACGGTTGTGATGACTGTGGTGGAATCATTCATGGAAAATGTAAAAGAGTCGATGGTTGCGGGAAACGAGGTGTTCTTGCGCGGCTTCGGCAGCTTTGTTATAAAACGGAGAGCTGAAAAGACGGCCCGGAACATTTCGAAGAATACGACAATTAAAATTCCCGCTCACAACATCCCTGCATTCAAACCTGCCAAAGCATTTCTGAATGCGGTAAAAGAGAACAAGTAGAGTATAAAAGTACAGATGGTGCAACAACACCGTAATGAGTAAAACAAAAGCGACCCAAAGGCCGCTTTTGTCGTGATAAGGCAAGGATTATTTCTTGCCTTTTTTCGCTGGTTTGGCCGGCTTTTCAGGAGTCTCCTCCTTCTCGACGGGCGGATAGAACTTGACGGCGACTATCACGATACGGTTGTGTTTCACACCGCTTTGGTCGCTCCATTCTTCGGGCTTGAAATACCCCTCGACGGTCAGCATCGTACCCTTGGTCAGTTGGTCGAACGACCCGGTGTTCTCGTTTTTACGCCACGCCTCAAAATTCATAAAGGCGGAAACGCGTTTGGATTCCTCGCCATTATTCTCCAGTCGGCTTACTGCCAGAGGGAAACGTGCTACACTTGCGTTGGTGAACTGACGGATTTCTGCATCCTTTCCTACGAAACCGGTTACTACGAAATTGTTTTCAATCTTTTTCATAATGAATTGTTTTTAGAAGTTATTAAATCAATTTTACGCTGCCTCAAAAAGTAGGTGCAGTTAAGGGAATGCACCAAGGCCGGACGCATCAATACTCTTTATTTTTGTCCGTAGGCAAAACCAGAAGGCTCGATAAAGGAAGATTGTACGGCTGTGCCATTGGTCAAGACTTCCAAAGTCGTTCCCGTCTGCATACTATCTTTGCATCGGAAAATGATGATGACTTCGGCGGAAAACTATTCTGAAAATGAGCGGAAAGCCGTAGTTGCAGGGGAAGTGAAAGAGCAATCCGTCCACCGGCACAATGGTGCGCGTTTCGGCTGTAAGTCCGCAGAATCGGCAGGGATTTTCGTGTAATTCGGTCGGACTGAATAGAGGTGGCTACAAACAGAACACTGAACTGACAACAGGTGGCGATACCGCAGAAGGGAATATCAACGAAGTGGCGACAAAAGGCGGAACGGGGTATCGGGGTGCTGCCATGTTCCCGTCCGGCAGAAAGAATAGGGGACAAAAGGGAAAAAGGAAAGAACCCTGCTTTTCGGAAAAGCGGACGGCAGCTTTTCACGAATGGCTGGTTTTTACAAAAGGATATGGCGCAGCCAAAAGAGAGAGATAGATGTAAAAAAGGGAATGCGGCGTGGCAGGAATGGAAGATTATCCCGTTCCTGCCTGTATCATCAAAATTCTGCCATGATTACCCGATGCTCGAAAATCTTTTTTTGATTACTGGGACGTCTTTGGCAGACCCATAGGTGATGCTTGCCATAGCCGAAGACGAAATAATCATCAAGACGTGTTTTTTCTTGTAGGCGTTCCATGCCGGTACGCAGTTCCGTTTCATCGGTTGAGAAAAGAATCGTGTTGATGATACGGAAGTAGAGTTCTGTTACCTCGTCACAATAAGGACAAAAGCTATGCTCAATCGTTGCTTTCATGTTTCTTTGATTTTAATTATACTTCTACTACGTCTTCTATTCGACCATACAAGACAGAGCGCAACGCAGTCTTGTCAATGGCGCAATACTCGGTGATATGTCCGTGCTGTTTCACGAAATATCGTTTGAGAACATCGGAGAAATCAAAGAAGTAGCCCATCAATGCGATACCTCTTTTGAAATGGATGCACTCTTTCACGTTTCGGGTAATCCAGTTCTTGTCTTCACGGCTCAACTTGTCTCCGTTATCAAGTTGTTCCCGTAACTGGTAAACCCTGCAGCCTTTCAGCTTTTCTAATTCGGGTACGTCCCATTGGACGAATTTCATTGCTACCTGTTGCATCGCTCTTGGATTTAATCGTAAATAATCACTTCATCACGGTACTCGACCACCTCTTTGCCACTGCTAAGACGTACCACTATTTTATTGCCGAAGTCGCCGACAACTGTTCCCTCGGAGTAGCCTTTATAGGGGGTAAGCAGGGTGCAGTGCGCACCTATAATTTCGCTATCTTTTTCGTATTCGTACATAGTCTTGTCATTTTAGGGTTACAACTTGATATCCCATTTACCCTGTGAGAAGATTCTGAAGCTCACGTATTCGTCTGCAAATTCGTAGGACAGAATTTTGATATAAGTTTTGTCTTTGGCTTCCAACGAAGCTATCAGCCTGTCGATTTCTTCTTCCGGATAAACCCAACGAGAGGTAAACTCCGCATCCACGCTATCGCTGTGTCTATTGACAAAGCCGTCAAAAGTGTCATCCAAGAATGCCTCTATCTTGTCGAGGTCTGCTTTGTTTTCCGTCCTTGCGTAGAAAATGTTTGTTGCATAGTTTGCCATAATCCTAAGTTTTAAGTTTTTTATTTTCCCTCTTTTAGCATTTCAGCTACTTTCGGGCTTGATTGAAAATTATGTCGCCTCAAAAGGTGTTATGGCTCTTTATGCAGGGTTTCACGACCAAATACGACCTCTGCAAAGCGGAGCGTGGAGATTTTGTCGGGAACCGTCAGGCTGTGACCTTGAATACAAGAAAGACATGACAAGTACCTTTGCGACACAATTCTCATCAGGCAGACCGAAAGTTGGGATGCGAGGATAAAATGCCTATGGCAGAAGTTACGATAAAAGGAACTTCCGTAAAATTGGGATGCAGCGAAAAAAGAAAATATCGGTGCGATTATCTTCTCTTTTGACTGTGAATATAAAAGTAAGGGGGAGAACTTCGGTAAAGGTTTAGTTTAGTCTATTAGCTTATATATATGCTAAACTAAAGTAAACTAAATATAGGCAGATATATTGGACTGCCTGTATAGGTGTTTTGAGGGAAATGGTTACCTTTGCAAAAAACAATGTTCCTTGAAAGAAACAGAGATTTGTCCTTTTTTCTTTTGGCTGTGGTTATTCATCCATAGATGACTGCAACAATCACTCTTGGCGAGAGGATGAAAATCGTGTGAAATGACTTGGAAAAATACTCAAAGTACGAACAAGTGAAGAGAAAGAAAGGTAGTGCAAATAAAAAAACAAGAAAATATGATAATTCGTGTTTCTGTTCCTAATTTGTTCCTTGATAAAAACACATCACAATATAAATTGTTAATTTATAAGATATTAAGATGTGAAATTTTGAGATATAACTAAATTTTCCAGCTTCATTGACCCGAAAAAACTCGCGGAAGTTGAAAGCCACATCTTCATCCACGAACTCATGGAGTAACCGTCCAAGGTCGTAGGTATAGATGTTCATCGTAGGTAGAGAGGCGTATGGATTCGGATCACCAAAATGGGTCAAATCCCATGAAGCCTTTGCCCGTTGCTCCATCACATAGTCCCAGGTATAAATCTCGTCCTCCTTGAAGTCGTCCAACAGGTTGAACGGAGTGCCGGAAAGTCGCAGTATCTTGGTATTTGCTTTTGTCAGTTCCTGCATGACCGCCTTGCCGAGTTCCGTCTGTGTCCCTTCGTGCGCCTCGTCCACGATGATGCAATCCCAAGCGGTGGCAAACACCTCATTGTTCTTGTCGAAGTTGCCGCCCACAAGTTCAGAACCGCGCAAATCCTGCATGGAAGCGAAATACACATATTGGCATTTGCCCTGTTTTGCTCTCGCTTCAAGTGAAGCATGGCTGTCACCATTGTTCTTTGAGCCGTATGCAAAACAGGGACAATCATAGAATATCTTGCCGAAATCCTCGAACCAGCCGCTATCCACCACGGGGCGATGGGTAAGAATCAAAGTACGGCTGAAATCCATGTCTTTCACCACCTGCAAGGCCGACAATGTCTTGCCGAAACGCATCTTGGCGTTCCAAAGCATCTGGTTACTTTTCTTGAATTGCTTCTTGGTCTTTTCAATTGCCTCCCGTTGTTCGGGACGGAATACAATCGGCATTTGGTCATGAGATACCTCGGCCGAAGACAACGACTCCCGTCCTTCCTTCACGGCTGTAATTGCCCGCTTGATGGTTTCAAGGTCGGTGATGAACCACTCGTTGGCTTTGTTCTCTGTATCGAATATCTTTTTCCTGATTCCGGAACGTTCCAGAACGCTATGTACTTCCTTGTCGTTGAAAGAACACAAGCCCTTTCTGCTGTTATATATCGTGAGTTCCGTATATAAGAGGTCGTACGCGATGCCTGCCGTTTGTGTATATTGGTTGATGCGTTTCTTAGCGGACTCGTTAAGCGGTTTGCTGTTCGGAGCAAGACCGAAGACATTGTCATTATCACAAGTGGCCTCGCCCACTTTCAGGCATCCCCTGTGTGCAGCATCATTGATGCGGAACACATATATCAGTTTTAATTTTAGTGAAGATGTGAATTTCATACTGCACTATTTTATGAGATCGATAAATCGGATTCGTTTTCCCATCTTTCCCGTTTTAGGGTCTTTGACCCGCCAGTCCTTGATTTGGCAATAGATACCGTTGTGCCTGCGGATGTCATCTTTCTGACAGCCTTCGCATTGACTGACTTCTTCCCTTGTCCCGAACAAATCAGCTACAACAGTCCGGCGCTCACCGCAGCTGTTCGGGATGACACCTTTAAGCCCGTCCATCTGCCAGACGTTCCATGAAATGATGTAGGCGATATAATTGATGGATTTCAACAAGGGTCGCTTGCCGAACTTTTGTTGATAGTATTCGATAAAGGAGATAAGCATGGATTCACGGGCAATCAGCAAATTGTCACCTTGCCATTCGTAAGCGTATATACTTTTATACGCTTCCTGCGCCCACTCCAACCATTCGCCGGAAGTTTCCGTGTTTTCGCCAACTACCCGCAACTTACGGTCAAGCAAACCGATGCGTTCCTCAATAGG
This sequence comes from Bacteroides ovatus, assembly GCF_001314995.1. NCBI lineage: Bacteria > Pseudomonadati > Bacteroidota > Bacteroidia > Bacteroidales > Bacteroidaceae > Bacteroides > Bacteroides ovatus. Next base: position 5,376,931 of record NZ_CP012938.1, on the reverse strand, counting down.
AATGGTCTCTCCGGTTGTGGTGTCATAGCGACTGACGATATAAGGGGCTTCCCCGCAGGTTATCTCCAGTCGGTTGTCACGTACATAATCTTTCCAAGTCTTACCTTCCAGAAATTGAATTTTCTCTGAGTTGGGTCTCCACCGATGACAGCCTTGTTTGTCGGTGTATTCCGTATTGAACACATCCTTTCTTCCAAACCATGCTTCATCGATCAGGTTGTTCTGCGCATTGCATATCCATGACGGAGTGAACACCTCTGCCATTTCTCGTGAACGTGCGGTTTGGGTGTCACGACTTTTGAGGATACGCGGCATGATGACATGCCCGTTATCTCCGGTAATAAGACAGGGAAGAATTGGCGAATTATATTGATACCCTTCGCCCAGATATTCATAATCGGAAGTAGCCCAAAAGATATTGCGCTGAATATCCTCCTTGCTCGTTGTATGGTCTTTGAGCAGGATATTCAACAGTTCGGGCGAGAGCCGAAAGATACTATCTTCCAATATGTCAACTTCAACGGGCATTTTATTTCAAGTTTACGCCCGTCTCTTATAGAAATAAGGGAAAAAGGTTCTTCTCTTACCAAGAGACGGATGAGTTACCTTATTCCATTGATATTGAGTTGTATTTTCCCTCTTTATGGATAATTTCGCAAAACATCCGATATTCCTCGCAAAACAAAAGCATGGCAATAAGTAAGATTTTCAGCGTTTTATATCCTAAAAATCATTATTTTGCGTAATTTTGCATTGTAATATCCGTCTCTTGGTAAGCGTTGGACTGATTCGCAAAACATTCACGACTTTACAGCAAATCCAGTATCTTCTTATTGGCTTTATCCACCACTGTAGTATCTAATGATGCAAGATAAATCTGTGTGGTGCTCTCAGAATCATGCCCCATGCCCTCGCTGATGACGGATATAGGCACATTACGGCTCTTGGCGACACTTGCCCACGAATGCCGACCGACATACATTGTCAAGGGTATCAGCAGATTCAGATTCTTCCCGATTTTCTTCAGCAAATGGTTCACCCGGTGAAGTTCGTTGGCATATTGCTTCCGATAATCTTCATTCCGTTTTGTGATAATTGGTAGCAGGTACTCTGTTTCGTTTATCGGATATTTGTCAAGAATCTCTTGCATACACTTTTCCCATTTGATGAATAGCTGTTGCCCCGTTTTACGTCTGCGATAAGAAAGAGTGCCATTCTCCAAGTCTTTCTTTCTCAGATAAGCCATATCAATGAACGACATCCCCCTTGTGTAGAAACAGAGCAGGAACATATCACGGGCAAAATCTAGGTTGGGTTTCAATGACAAGTCCAATCCTTTGATGCGTTTAATGTCATTGAGCGACAAGGCTCGCTTCATGGTTTTCTCCACTCCCGTATAAACGGACTTGAACAGATGCCGTTGCTCGGTCAATCCGTCCTCCACCGCTCGGTTATAGACTGCTTTCAGAATACGCATATAAAAGGATATGGTATTGGGCGTATTTCCCCTGCTTTTTAGATAAGCCTCGTACTCTGCAAACAAATCTGCGTTAAGCTGGTCAAACAAGACCTCCTTGTCATTCATAAAACTACTGAAACTTCTGAGGGCGGCTGTATAGGTTTCCGAGGTGCGTATCTTTCCCAAGCGTTTCAGTCTCGCTATCTGCTGGCTGATGTAAGCGTTAAACGACTGTTCCTGCCTGTTGTCATGAAAGTGTATGACTATATCATCCGTTACAAATATGCCGGATTGGGATAACGCATGTATAATCTTGTTCAGCCTGTCCTTGTCCCACGTGATGCGTGAACCGATTGAAAGCAAATAGTTGTTCCGCTCTTGTTCAGTAGATAGATGATGCAAGACAATGGTTTCGGAATGGCAGTCCCATTCCGAAACGAAAAGTTTATACTCGGTATTTATCTGTCTTACCACACGGTTGTGGATGACCTGATAGTAGAGTGTACCCTCCCTGCCGTTCACGGTGGAGGGACGAAACTTGACCTTTACCGATGCCATATCAATCGGATTTTGATTTGATACTCTCCTGCATCAGGCTGTCGGAAACTGCTTTCAGGGATGTTTCATACCCATCAGCCTGCTTCCGTATCCACTCAATGGCCTTCTCGTCTCGGTGGATGTCAAACACCTTGTTCAACCAAAGCAAATCATTGGCATCACATCCACCCCAAGAGCGGATAGCACGGAACCTCAACGCATCATCGGAATACTTCCTATTGGACTGCCATTGCGAGATATTGCCCCACAGGGATAAGGCACATGCCACACCCAATCCCACAACGAAAGAAAAAACATTGCTTGACTTGATGTCAAAACTATGCCGGTGGACATGCTCCTGCGGTTGCGGCTCTTGTTGCACACCTTGTTCATCCTGCGACTTCTTGATTGTATCAAGGTGATGCAGTATCAGGGTGGAAATCTGTGCGTAAGCCTTCCAGTGCTTATCCAACAAGCCCTTAATTTCTCCAGACTGAGCTTTTGCCGTTTCCACAATAGCCTCCTTAATTGGAGATAAATCCGGTTCATTATTTTCTATTTGTGGTTGTTGTCCTGCCACCTTGGGCAATGCTTCCAGCTTGCCATTTATGCTTTTTAAGGCGGTCTTGATTTCCTCAAAGAGGATGAATACATTGTTGTCTGCCATGATTACCAGTTGATTTTATGTTGTTTCTTCTTTTTCTTGTTTTTCAGATACGGGTCGTAAGGTTGTTGCTCCTCCGGCATATTGCATGGAGAGAACAATCCTAATGAACCCTCAATAAGACTGCTGCCACTATTAGAAATTGGCCTTATTTCTTCCTTATAAGTCTGTGGTTGCGGTTGCGTCTGCCGTTCCCCGTAATTGTTGCGGTTCAATGCCGCATCAATCTTGGAGTAACTGAATTGCCTGTCCACCTTGGAACCATTGAAGCGATAGCCGTTCATAGTAAAGACGATGCCTTGATTCTCATTCGTCTGTCCCTTATATTTGAACTGCACACCTACACCTTGCTGTTCCAATCTTTCAAGCAGGGTATTCCAACCTTTACATCTGCTGACCTCTGTCTTCAAGATTTGGTATAACTCGTACCTCGTCTTGTCAGGCTCACGCAATCGGTCTGTCTTCACTTGCTCCTTGCCATTAGCAAAATGAAGTCCGTACTTCTTGGTAAGTTCCTTGCAAATACGCTCACTGCGGAAGCGGTCGTTCCTGTCGGATATGGTCTTGCCGTTATTGTCGATGCGGTTGAATGCGATATGCATATGCGGATGCTCTTTGTCAAAGTGTCGTCCGATGATGTACTGTGTGTTCTTGATACCCATCCGTTCCATATACTCACGGGCTATCTGTGCCATGACCGCATTATTCAGACGTGGTGAATCTTCCTTGGAGAAACTCAAGGCGATATGTCCGACTGCCTTTGCGACCCTCGGATTCATCTGTGCTTGCCCGATAAATCCTTGTACTATCGTGTCGTTATTTTCCAGAAACAAGCCGTCAGAATCTATGATTTGAGTACCTTTCTCATCGTTCAGAATGTAATAAACCACACCCTTGAAGTCCGAACCTTTCATGATTTTTGCTATCATAGGCGTATCCGGTTTACAAGATTGTCTATCTCTATCATCAGTGCGCGGCAAGTAACAAATACGGAAGCATACCCCTCGGCATTCGCCTTTCGTGCCAGTTGGTTCAGGTTGTTAGCCATGCCACATAGCTTGCGGATAAGGTCGCCATGCTCTTTCGAGAGCCGTTCCTTTACACCGCCCTCTTTGATACAATCACGAATGAATTCACTGGCAGAAACACCTGCTGACTTTGCTTTGGATTTCAATAGGTAGTAGTCCTCTGTTGCCATTTTCACCGTAACACGGTATTTCAGTTTCTCGGTGGCTCCTTTGACGGGACGGCCTCCCTTGTTGGCTCGCTCCCGTCTGTTGCCTTTTACATTATTCTTCCTTTTTTCGTTGTCCATGATTTTCTGTTTCTTGATTTGATTACTGATTCAAGTTTCGCAAGTTGGTATATTCCGCATGGTTTCCCCTCTTTCCAAGAAGGAGGGGTGGCTGAAAGCCGGGGTGGTAGGTATAAATAAGGTATATCCATCTATGAAAAAGGAGATTCATTTTTTTACCTACCACCTCCCCCTGCGGGGACTCACCCCCTCCGACTCCCCCGTTATCGGGGGAGAGCAACCATCTTGAAGGAGGAGAAGCTATGTAGCGTACTTGCGAAACTTTAGTTACTGATTATAGTAGTTATACAGCAGATAGACCAACGGGATGTGCCTTCCCTGCGATGTTTGGAGCGGGGCAAGTGGTTTCGGTCTGCCCGAAACATAAACTTGCCCCTCCAAACTTCGTTACAAGTGATTTAGAGCAACTCTGAAAGATGCCCTAAAGACACTCGGTTGGTCTTGTCTTAATTCCTACAATTTACGCCATTGCTCGATGTCTTCCCCGTAGGCTTCCATGTGCTGACGGGCGAGGTTCTCAATAAGCCCTGATACGCTCATGCCACGTCCACCAAGGCGGCGCACAATCTCGTCCAACCTGTCACGAACCTCCCCACTGACAAACACGGGCTTGCGGTCGGCAATCTTGGGCACTCGCAGATAGGTGGTACGGTATTCGTCCAATGACAGTCTGCGCTGTTTGCTGCTGATACGTCTGGCGACAGTTCGTTCCACGGTAACGTTATCCGCCTCTGTTTCTCTTGCCTCATTGTCTGACCCTGCGCTTGTTTCCGGCTCAGTTACCTGTTCTGCGGATGTGTCCGGCTCATCCAATATAGGAAAGAGATTGCCTGCTTCCACAACAGGTTCTTGTTCTGCTACGGAAGAACTCTCTTCCGGTTCGTGTTTGGGCATGGAAGGCATATAGTCTTCCAACTTGAAGTTCTTGAACGCTTCATCGTTCTCAATGTTTTTAAATTTCTTGCTCATTGTTGTTTCTTTTTAAAGTGAATACTTGCTGGTCTGTATGCGCATAGTTGACCGTTTGTCGGGAGCAAAGTAAGAGGCTTTAGTTCAGGCAGTCAAGTACTTGGATTCTATTAGGCAATTTTGTGTAGTTTTGCCTTATGGCGGTATGAACAATGGTGCAGACTTCTTCGATTTGCCGGATATGAATCACAGGAAGAACAAAGATGTATTTACGGGTAAATTTGAATTAAGTCCTTATTTTGTTCTTGGCATTCTTGCTAAAATCCCCAATTAAGATGATAACGATAAACAGCACCCCAGACAACCTATGCCATACCGGTGCCACATGCTTCCACTTTTAGAAAATCCATTGTCGGATAACTGATTATATATTCCTTTGCGGCAAAAGAAACAATAACATCAAAGAATAACGTATATGGAAATCGTATCTATCGAAAGACAAACCTTTGAGGCGATGGTCGCCAAGTTCGACCGCTTCGTTCACCGTATGGAAGCAATCTGCCAGCGGCACGGCGAAAAGAGAATAAGTGAGTGGATGGACAATCAGGACGTGTGCCGGATGCTGAACATCAGTCCCCGCACGTTGCAGACTCTGCGGGACAACGGTACGCTTGCCTACTCACAAATAAACCATAAGACGTATTACCGTCCCGAAGATGTGCAGCGTATCGTTTCCGTTGTGGAGGATAGACGAAAAGAAGCGAGATTCAAAGGACGGACGATATAATCTCAGTGCAATAAATAAAGTATAATAACAATACCCACTAAATACAAAGTAACATGAACGAATTGATTAACAAAGACAACGAGTGGATAATCCACTTCATGGGCAGCCTTGACCGTCTGCTGGACAACTACGAGCGCCTGACCGCCAACTACCGCCCGACATTGGGCGGAGAACGTTTCTTCACAGACAAAGAGGTATCGGCACGGTTGAAAGTGAGCCGAAGAACACTTCAAGATTACCGCAATGAAGGACGGATAGCCTATATCCAATTGGGCGGTAAAATCCTTTACCGTGAATCGGACATCGAAAGGATGCTGAATGATGGCTACCGTTCCGCTTACCGACAAACGGCGATCTGATTTTCTTGAAGGAGCGCAGTTTGCCGTCTGCCCTATAAATTGCAGAAGCAATGGACTTGACAGCAAAAAGAAAAAGGAACGGTTTACGGATGAAGCATCAAGATTCCGCTTCGTCTGTTAGCCGTTCCTTTTCTTTGTCTTCTGATTTCCCGTCAGTCGCTTGTTTCTGTTGCCGGATGCCTTTCGAGCGTATGGTCGGCAGAGGCAAGGTTTTCGGGCTGAATACGCTCCGCAGGAGGAAGATTCTGCCCGAAACGGCTTTGCCGCCTGACCTTTCCACTGCCATCAGTGCCATGCGCTACCTTTGCATCCGAGTATCGGGAACAGGTGACTGATGGGATGAACCTCAACTATACCATAGGTTGCTTCCTCTGCCACAGGATACAAACAATGTTATTGAGTTCTCTTTCTTGGTGGCGTAGATTTCATTTATCACAAACCGTCTGAACAAGATACTTTCTCTGCTGCATATTCTGAATGCAATGGCTATAACCATTTCAAGATTATAAACATCATAACTGATACCATCTGGTTGCTTGATATATTTCATCGTATCACATTCGTTTAACTCCTTATTCTTACATATAACATGAATCGCTTTACGGATGTCACAAGAGAATACTCCAAACAGGTCGGCGATTTCGAATTGTGTCATCCATACGGGTGCGGTCGGAATAGTGACCATACCCGCTTCACTGATTGTGATTATACCTCTATCCATAATATATTGTATTGACATTGTTTAGTTACTTTTGTTTGTCTTTTCGCCGGTAGATTGTTTCTTCCGGCGTTCCATCAGTTTGTCCATATCCTTTGAGATTTTGTCATCGGTTATACGTGCATATCCCTGTGTCGTCCGAATATTGGAGTGCCCCATCATCTTGGAGATACTCTCTATCGGTATATCCGCTGAAATAAGGAAAGTTCCGAAACTATGTCGGCTTTGGTGGTAGGACAAGTTATCCTCTTTGCCTATGATTACACCTAACTCATGAATTTCAAACCACAAGGCGTCACGGTTAGGAAGCGGAAATACGGGCTGTTCGTCATCGGCCGTGTTGTACAGCGACAATATCTGTTCCGCTATGGGATGCAGGGGTATGAACGCTTCCACCTTTGTCTTCTTGCGGTTGATACGGATATACCGTCTGCCCTCCGCATTCATCCCGATGTGGTGGGGATGCAACAATTGTATATCCACATACGCCAATCCCGTCAGGCAGGAGAATATGAAAGCCCGTCTCGCCAACTCCAGCCTGTTGTCATACATCGGGGTGGAAAGTATCTTCTTGAACTCATCGCGGCTGATGTATCTGTGCTTTGCCTCCGGTTTGGTTTCATATTCCAACTCCTCGCAGGGATTCACTCGGATTATCTCCTTATCGACCGCCAGATACAACAGGCGGTTCAACCATCGCAGACAATGGTTGGTCTGAGATGCCCCGAAGTTCTTGCATCTTTTCAGATATGCCTTATAAGATTTGCCGAAGTCCTCTGTAACTTCTTCAAAACAGATGTCCTTTTTACCCGATGACACAATATAGTCTGTCAGGTACTTCTGGTAATACATTGAACTTCGATAGGAGGAGGTTGAATCTATTTCCTCGGAGTGTTTCTTTAACCGCTCCCGTTCCCATTCTCCCATTTGCAGGAGGGTAGTCGGATGAATGTTGTTTTGGGTGATGTGGCTCTTCAACATCTCTGCACTGACTACACCTTGCGATTTCAGTATTTCCTCGTATGCTTCTGAAATGATTCGGAGATATTCCTGCAAGCGGTTGTTTTCCCTTGTGGACTTTATCTCGTTCTTCTTGCCATTCCAATCTTCGGGACGGCAATAGATACTTGTGCTTATGACCGTCTGTTTCCCGTCAATGGTTATGCGGCAGAGAACTGCGGTCGTACCGTCAGCCTTTACCTTGCTGCGGTTGATATAGGGTAACAGTGAAAATGTACTTCGCATATCGCTTGCTGTATTAAAGGGTAAGTTTGAAATCCTCGGTAGCTTTGATGAACCTGTCCATGTCCTCAAAGAGTTTTTTCGGACTGACACGGGCGTACACCTGAGTGGTGGAAATATCGGAATGCCCCAACATCCTACTGATGGTCTCAATCGGCACACCAGCTTCGAGCGTAATCAGCGAGGCGAAACTATGCCTCGCCTGATGGTAGCACAGGTCATCCTTGATGCCTGCCAGTGCCGCCAACGCTTTCATGTGCCTTCTAAGATTGGGCCAGCGAAGTAAAGGAAACAAGGTTTCTCTGTCCTCACTGCTATACTTATTGATAAGCGCAATTGCTTCGGGCAATAGTTTTACACTGGCACGAAGTTCGTTTTTCTTTCTGCGGTATTTCAACCATAATGCCCCGTCCCCGTCTGTCTGCAAATTAGCATGGGTAATCGAAACGACATCCGCATAAGATACACCTGTGTAACATCCGAAGAGAAACATATCCCTTGCCAGCATATGGGATTTGCGGTATGCAGGTATTTCCACGTCACGGATTTTCTCGAACGATTCACGGCTCAATGCCCGTGGAGTCGTTTCCGTTTTCTTCGGCAGGGTGAAATGTTGGAAGTGGATTTTATCGGCATGTCCCTCTTTATAAGCTAGACGGCAAATCTTCTTAAGTATGGCAAGATAATGTCTGGCAGTATCGATTGCCTGTCCTTTATCTTCCGTGACAAATGTCTGATAGTCGTGGATGAACTGTTCCGTCAGTTGCCCGAAAGCCAAATCCTTGACCTTGTACTGATGCTTGATGAACTCTCCGAGAGCCAGCCGCATATAGTGATAGCCGGGATAAGTACTTTTGGCACGGTCAATACCGATACGTGCCTTGATGTCATCACAGACAACATCGGTCATTTTCATAAGGGTCATCTGCGTTTCCATGCTGCCTTGAAAAAGGTCTTTCACATCGGTGGCATCGAAATCAATTTTGCGTTCCACAAGATTGTCGAATGCTATGTTTACCGCCAGTAGCAACTTGTCAATCTTGGCATTAGTCTCCACCGCCTCGCGGCTTTTTCCGTTCAGACGGCTTTCACGGGGATTCCACAATTCGGGTGTGCAGGACAGCTTGCATCCGAACTGCGCCATCGTGCGGTTCACTGTAATTCTTCCCATTATCGGGGCTTTGCCCGACTTTCCCAGTCCGCTCTTTTTGAGGTAAAGCAGCACCTTGAATTTTTCTACTTTCATACGCTTATATTTTTTAGTGCAAAGTTACTTGCCATATAAGCGTTCCTTGATAAGCAAAATGCTGAGTACGAGTGCAAACAAAACGGTGAGGATTTCTTTTCATTGCTTTCCGTTACCTGTTCTCGTTCCGGTAACTGCCCGGCTAACGGTCTGGTAACTGAACAACCTCAATATTACGTTGTCATTTGCATTTTCTCAATTTGGCAAAATACTGAAACAATGCTCATTTCAAACGGTTTACGTTTAATCTTCTTCTGTCTGCTTTTCCTTGCGTAGCCTATCACTTTCCACGTAAGCCGTCACACATTCGCCACTCTTAGTATAACTTATGGCGCAGAACTCTACACAGTTAGCAAACTTTTGGGACATGCAGATATTAAGACGACCCAAATATATGCAGATGTGATTAACGAAAAAAAAAGAGATGCGGTAAACTCAATCCCAAGTATTATGGATTAAAAAGATACTTAAAATTTAAATCTCTTACATACCTGATTTTTAGCGCATAATACCAATGCGCTATTTTTTTGTACATTTTATCTCCGATAGTGTCGGACACTAGAGCTACCAAAACAACAACTTACATTCATAACGGTATATTATCAATTTAAAATATATCGTTATGAATGAATTTACAACAACAGCCAATTTATCAGAGGACAACGTATGCGAGCGCACATTAGTTGGCGTAGATGAAGCCGCCCGTATTCTCCACAAATCAAAGCACACCATTTACCAATGGGTAAAACGTGGCGAGATTCCATGTTACAAAATAGGAAGAAACTTGTTATTCCGTAAAGACGAACTAGCGGCGTTTATCGGTATACGCAGGGTGTTTATTACTCCTAATTAATTTCCTTATTGAAACACAACACCAACCGATTAAACACGAAAAAGCATGGAAACAGATATTAAAGTTCAATTAGACAGAATCGAGAAACTAACATTGTTATCAGCGAAGAATGTATTATGCCTAGATGACGTTATGTTACTGACAGGTTTAAGCAAATCACACCTGTATAAACTCACATGTTCGCACCAAATCCCATTTTACAAACCTAATAAGATAATCTATTTCGACCGTTCCGAGATTGAAAACTGGATGAAACAAAATCGGGTAGCAACGACCGACGAAATCGAAACGGAAGCCGTTAATTATATAATAACAGGCAAAATACAGAAAGGGGGGCAACGTGGTAAATCGACACATTAACAAAGTCGCCGCCACGCGTGCACTATTCACCAATAACCCGAATAAAACCTTTTGCCGTCTGGATATTGTGAACGCCATAAACAAACCGATTAGTAATGTTTGCCGTATCGTCTACAATCTAGTCGATGAGGGATTTATAGAGGTTGCCAAGAAAGACAAATCACCTCATACAGGTGCGGTTGTAGAGTTTTTGAGGCTGAAAGATAATTCACAGCTAAGTATATTTTAATCATACTAATTTATTCAATGATCGACGGCTTTAAAACAAGTAGTCTAGCCCTTGATGTGCACCAATTAGCCAATAAACTAGGTGTTGATATAAGCCCTAAAGCGGTTTATATTAACATTGAGGGGCTGATATTTGGTTTCACTGACAGAGTAGACGTAACTACGGGAGAAATCCGCAAATTATGTAATTTACACGGAAGCCTACATAAGTACGCTAACGGCGGTTTGCATAATGCCGATTCTTTCCGGCTGTCTGACTTGTGCCGTGTATTTACTGAATTGCAAAAAGTCTACGGGATTAATTCCGATATTACGCGGCTTTATAGCGTCGAATTTGGCGTAAATTTAAAACTACCCTATGATCCGCAACGAATATTGAAAGCGATAAGAATGTACAAGGGTTATACATTTACTCCGATAGGAAAGATAGGGCTTATCTACGAAGCCGATTCGTATAAGCTAAAAATATACGATAAGGGAAAACAGTGCGGCGTATCGGGCTTTGATAGTATTCTACGTATTGAGATAAGCGCAACAAATACATATTTAAAGAAAAAGCACATCTATACGCCAATGTTGGGATACTTGCTTAGTGTCGATGTTTGGGAAAGGTTTGAGGCTCTTTTGCTCGATACGTTGGAAGATGTTGTAATTGTTGAGGCTGTACCATTGGAAGGATTAAGCAAGAAAGAACGAGATTTATTTGCGTTATTTCTTGGTGATGATTGGCAAGCACTTGGCAAGGTTAAACGATGCAGGATGAAAAAGAAGTTTATTGCATTAGCCGAACGGATCGGAGCTACACAGATAAAAGAGAATTTAAAAAATCTCATTTCAATAGAATGTAAGTATCTGCGAGACATGGATAACGAAAAATGCAACCGAAACGGAGTTTTTGCAAAGGAAAATTTCGATGATAAAGTAAATGAAAGCAACAATATCCAACAGGAACGAAATGCCAAAAGTGAAACCGAAACGGAGTTTTTGTATGCCTCATCAAATAGTGAAAAGTGCAACCAAAACGGAATTAAGATAAAGGGCGTTTTGGTTGCATTTTTATCACCGGAAAACGAACCACCGCCAAACGCCAACAACCCACCATTATTTAATGCGAAAAAGTACAACACCAATTCAAACACCGGAAAATGTAGAGGAAAGCCGCCCGATCCGGCTGAACTCAACACAGGATGAGGCTTTATAACAATGATAAAACGAATACTAACACATAACACGTTAAAACTATGGATGCAATAAAGAAAGCCGAAAGGCGCAAAGCAATGGGAGAAACAAAGAAAGTTCCGGTACGTATTGACCCGAAGCAATGGGAACGACTCGATGAAATCCGTAAAAAGTTCAAGTTTAAAAGCAATTACGAAATCATGCAGTACATTTTATCCTGCTTTCTTCGGGTTGCTGACCCTGCCAATGATACGGAGATTGAACCCGTACCGGAAGAAATCGAAATGATGTTCAGTGATTTGTCCGACTCTGAAAGGCATTTCGAATATGTGAAACCGAAACGCTCCATGAATCACGATTCTTTAAACAGCAGTAAACACAATTTAAAATCAAATTAAGATGAACGAGATCACTATTTTCAAAAATGAGAGATTCGGAGAAGTAAGAACCGCAACAAGTGAAAGCGGAGAACCTTTATTTGCGGCTGTAGATGTGGCGCGAGCATTGGGATACGCGAATACTAGAGATGCGATTAGTAAGCATTGCAAGCGAGTGACAAAGCGCGACGGGGTCTCTCGCACAACCAATCAACACGGCGTAGTAACGAATCAGGTAGTAGAAATGTCATTTATCAATGAGGGCGACGTTATTAGATTAATAATGCGATCCAAATTACCGCAAGCGGAAGCCTTTCAAGATTGGGTATGTGAAGAGATATTGCCAAGTATTCGCAAACATGGCGCGTATATGACGCCCGAAACTGTTGTGCAGATGTTCCAGAACCCGGACGCCCTGATACAGTTGCTCACCACCCTAAAGAGCGAGCAGGAACAAAACGCCTTGCTCCGTGCACAAAGAGAGGCTAACGCAAAAGCTATTGAAGCGATGCAGCCAAAAGCGGAGTATTTCGATACTGTGTTATCTTCGTCGTCTCTGATTACTACCAACACGATAGCCGCAAAGTTGGGAATAAGTGCCCAAAGGTTAAATAAATTCCTATGTGAATCAGGAATACAGTATAAACAAAGCGGTTTGTATTTTCTCTACTCCGATCTTCGCGGAAAGGGATTGGAAGGTTATCAAACATTTGCCCGCACCGATTCAAAAACAGGTGAAATTAAAACGATAGAGCACATGTATTGGACGGAAAAAGGCGCATATTTTATTATTAATTTATATCAGGAAACGACATCTAAACTACTGAATTAAAGATGAGTAATGATAAATTTTACTACCCCCAACGGTCACCCCCACCCCCAAAAAATATCCCGCGTGTAAAAAGATGGGGTAGAGTGGGTTTCACGGAACCGCGTCAAAAAATAAAAATCATACCCCCTTTGCCATAACTCGAAGCGTTCGCACCCGCCTAGTATTGTTCATAACCGAATACGAAGCCGCGAGACAGTCGAACGCCTCGCCGTCTATCAAGTTATCACGCAAAGAAAGATAATTCCGCTACGGGCTTGTATTTACGTAGTGACATGAAGCGAACCGAATCAAGAAAGCGAGACGAAGAAAAGTGTATCAGGTCGAAACGTTTTGTTATTCTTTAGTGCTTCCTGATTGAATACAGAGCGAGCCGGGACAGGTCAAGGGACAGCAAGCGGGGCAGATTAGAACCGTCTCAACTTATTGTAGTTCAATATCTTTACGGCTTAGATTGGAACGTTCCGGGACAGGTAGAGGGACAGGATAAGGGACAGACGACACGCAAATAGATACGCAAATCAACCAACAAAATAACCAATAAAATTTCGGTGCAACTGATTGAATACTCATTCGTTACAAGCCCTAACGCTTACGATGCAACCAACGAAGCAACCAACAACTAACCAACGGGCGACTGGGTAGCCTACGCCAAAGTAGCTTACTACGATTTTTTCGTATTTTACTACTTTGGCATGTCTACTACTGTAAATTTTACAGCCAATCGAACAGCCAATCGAACAGCCCAAGTTATCCCTTGTTCTTCAATGTTTCATTTATATTTTTGAGGTGATATACAACACTGTTTTTATAGTCATTAGGAGGGCTTGAATAATTTTGGGCATCTATTTCCTTAAATGAAAGTTTAAACCTAGAGCGTATTTCTGTACCTAATATATCTTCGCAGATTATATCAAATTCTATATAGGCATCTTCACGCGAAAAGTCAAAACTTCCGCAGCTAGTCAAAATGTAATATTGCAATTTGTATTGTGGAGGAAACACATTTATTCCTGACTTAAAAATTCCCCTATTACAAAGTGGATCACCTTTAATCCATTCGAAATCTTTATATATTTCACACTTGACGTTTCTAGCTACCCCCTCACCTATATTAGTAATGTGAAGAATTAGCGTTCCGCTTCCGTGAATTTCTGTTGTAGACAAATACGCCACAATATTAGGAGTTATTTTTTGCAATCGTGTAGCCCTGCTTTCTTTAAGCATTTTATAATTTATCACTGTATAGACTGCCGTACAAATCAACAACATTAAAGGAAGAATTATACTAGCTATGAATTGAGTGTGTGTAGTATCCATGGTATTATAAAAAATTATAGTTCTATTTTGATATTGATATTTTTTCCGCAGTGCGGGCACGTGATTCCGGCTGTATTGTTCTTTGGTTGGTCGAATAGCTCCGTAATATGCACGTCAAGCGCATTAGCTACCTTTTCTAATGTTCCAATAGTTGGATTACCTTTCAATGAAGCGCGGAGAGCTATATCTGTTACTCCGATCTTCTCGGCTAATTCTTTTTGCAAAAGACCTTTTGCCTTGCATAATTCTTTGATTCTTAATTCCATAATATATAGTATTTATTTTAATGGTACAAAGATATATTTAAAAAGCGACAAAACAAATACTATAGCATTTACTTTTTGAGTTAAACAAAAGTTAAACTTTATATTTCGTAGTTCAAAAACAAATAATATACATTATGTTTGTATCGTAAAACAAATAATAAAACATTTATAATATGAAACGGTACAATTTAAGCGAAATAATGAAATCAGCCCACACGATGAGAAAGTTTAGACCGGAAAAGTACCCGACCTTCTCGGAAGCATTAAAAAAGGCTTGGAAAGTTGCGAAGTTCAACAAAGAAATAGCAGACCGCCGCGCCGAAACAATCGCATACCACGAAGCGAAGAAACAGGAAGCGCAGGAACTAGCCGCCCGCGCCGCTCGTATCGAATCAGAGAGAGCCGAACGTATCGCAATGGAAGTAGAAGCCGCAAAGCGTGAACGCGCTGAACGTGCCGCAAAGGTTGAGGCTGAATGTCTGGCATACGGATACGGACGCGGCGAGCATTATTCATCTTTTAGCGGATGGGGAAATTATTGCGGTGATTGATTATTAACGAACTAAATACATATTCAAATGAAAGAATTAGAAATCAGTATCAAACAGGATTCCGGCATGTGGCGAATGAGTGTCATTTGCCAGGCGAATCTAGCAAATGCGGGAATTATTCAAAAGCTATTCGGATGCCTGCAGGAAGATAACGGCGTAATTCGTTCCGGTCTGCTTACTCCCAATATAATGAGGTTGATTAGTATACAAGCTGAATTATTAAGTTACTCACTATGAGAGCGATTTATTTACTCGGACTAATAGCGGGCGTTATCCTGCTATTTGCCACGGAAGCGGAGACAGCCGCACCGAACATAACAGGGCTAGCACTGTGTGTAGCCTCATCTTACAAACTCGATTTATTCACATCTAACAAAATATAAAATCATGGAAGAAGTAGTTATTTTGGGCGCGGACGGTCGCCCGGTGAAAGGTATGCAACTAGATAGAGAAATGATTCATCTAGGAGACGCAGACGGGGCGTACATGGATTGCTCCCGCGAAAGCGTAACGGAACTATCAGAAGAAAGAAACGAGCGTTTAAAAAGGAATATGCAAGCGCATCCCGAAGTGTGGGGAAATTTATCTACCTGTTTGCTTTCGGTTAAATTGGCGGGCTTTGAGAATCCATACGACGAAATCAATAATCTACTATTGAAGGCTTATACTAATACTATTGAAGCGCAAGGGGCGTTCCTCAAGATTCATGAGCAGGAAATAGAGATGAGGCGTTTACGTAGGCGAGTAATCGAGGAAATGACAGCTAAAGAAATAGCGACTGAATTTATTCTATCATCTGGGAATGTCGAAGCGTTTAGAAAGTTCTGCGAGGAAAGAGCCGGAAGTGTGCCGGGTGACAGAGGGGAAACGGGAAAGGTTCGGTTATTCGTTCGGTAATAGATTTTATTAGTAACTTTGGCAAAAAAAGAAGATGACAACTAAAAATAAGAAAATTGAAACAAGATTAGAACCGGAAACACGTGCCGAATTTGAAAGATTAGCGGATGATTTGGGCGTTTCTCCTTATACGGCGGTTCAGTGGGCTATAGATTGCTTTATTGATAAATATAAACGCCCTAAAGATGTTCCTATGAAATTTAGGGGGGTATCCGGGATTATTCCAGATGATTATTATCAAAAGATAAGCTTATTAGCTGATAAATATAATACCACAATAATAGACGTAGTTAGTTCTATTATAAATAGGGCTATTGAAAGAATGGAAAAACAAAATAGCAATTCAGAATGATAATAAGTACCAAAATAATTTCTATCTTTGCTTTCAAAGAAGCCCGCAAAAGACAGTTTTTCATCTGTTTTGTTACTAATTTGTTACCCGCCATTAGGAAAGCGGGCTTTTTATTACTGATATTCAATATATTACAAAAGTTCATTACCTTATGCGAGTAATCAGCGGTATTTACAAACGAAGAAGATTTGACGTGCCTCGAACATTTAAAGCACGCCCTACGACAGATTTCGCCAAAGAAAATCTGTTTAATGTACTCAATAACTATATCGATTTTGAAGAAAGAATAACAGCTCTTGATTTGTTTGCCGGGACAGGAAGCATCAGTATCGAACTGGTATCCCGTGGATGCGACCGTGTTATCAGCATTGAGAAAGATCCTGCACATCACTCATTCATCTGCAAAATCATGAAAGAGGTGCAGACAGACAAATGTCTGCCGATACGCGGAGATGTATTCAAGTTTATCAAGAATGGCCGCGAACAGTTCGACTTCATCTTTGCCGATCCTCCCTACGCTTTAAAAGAGTTGGAAACAATCCCCGAATTAATCTTTCAGAATAATCTTCTCAAAGAAGGAGGATTATTGGTACTGGAGCATGGAAAAGATAATAATTTCGAAGAAAATCCACATTTCCTTGAGAGAAGGGTGTATGGAAGTGTGAACTTCTCACTATTCAGATAAGATCCAAATACAATTTCATCCTTATTAAAGTAGCGGAGCCAATAAACGCACGATAGACTCCGCAGCTTTTTGTCTCCACGAACGTCTGCCCCAATTCTTCAAAAAGATCTGTGTACTTTCGCGCTGGTCCTGAAGAAATATTTCTTTCATTTCAAGGGCAGTTTCTACGTCATACATAAAAGCATTCACCTCAAAGTTATGCTCAAAGCTACGGAAGTCAACATTGGTAGAGCCTACAGTGGAAAGCATATCATCTGAAACCATCAGCTTAGAATGTAGAAAACCTTTCTTATAAAAATAGACCTTAACACCTGCCTGCATCACATCTGCCAAATAAGAACGCGATCCAAGATGAGTTATCCAGTTATCTGCACGTTCCGGTAACATCAAGCGTATATCCACCCCAGACAATGCTGCTGTTTGCATAGCTGCTAATATTGGTTCTGTAGGCAAAAAATAAGGTGTTTGCATATAGAAATATTTTTTTGCACTGGTAATGGCAACAGTCAATCCCTGCATGATTTCTTTCCAAGGCCCGATAGGCTCACTCGTGACAATTTGCACTAAAGAACTTCCGCAAGAGTCAATCTTCGGAAAATAACGGGAAGCGGTTATCAACGTACGGTCTACAAAATACCAATCAAGCAAAAAAGCCGTTTGTAAACCATGCACTGCCTTGCCTTCCAACATGATATGCGTATCTCGCCAAATCCCCCAAGAAAAGCCACGCATATAACGTTCTGCCAGGTTCATTCCCCCAACGAAGCCCACGCGTCCGTCAATAACGACAATCTTTCTATGGTTGCGGTAATTCACCCTACTGGTAAATAAAGGAAAACGTACTTTCAAAAAGCTCCTGACTTCAATACCGGCATTGCGCATTTCTTCAAAAAAACGATTAGGCACATGCCAGCAACCTACATCATCATAGATAACCCGTACTTCAACCCCGTGAGAAGCTTTTTCTATCAGCACATCCCTGACCATACGCCCGATAGCGTCATCTTCAAAGATGTAATATTCCATGTGGATATGCTGCTTCGCTTTTTGCAGTTCACGCAACAATGATTGAAGTTTGGTATATCCTTCGGTATAGACTGCCACACGGTTCCCCTCAAATGGAAACGCTTGATTCGTTTGCTGGAAAAGCTGAATAAGACGGGAGTATTCATAAGGAACGTCCGAACAATCCTGTGCGAGATATTCGGCCATTGGTTTCTTCAATAAGCGGTCGTAGCTTTTTTGCCCAATGATACGTTCGCGACGTTGACTCCGCCCAAAGAAAAAATAAAAGACAAGTCCGACAATAGGAAGGAAAAGTAATATGAGTATCCATGCCATGGTTTTAACCGGATTCCGGTTGTCAAGAATGATGATGACAATCGTACCGATAATGGCTCCAAAATAAAGAATATCAAAAGCCACTGTTGCTATCTGGCTAAGCATATAGTTCCAATCAATCATAGGAATCTCCTTTCATACGAATACTAAACAACAAATATAGAGTAAATTCTCGGATTAACAAAGAAGTCCCGGCAACAACATTGAATCGTTGTGCCGGGACTTCCTGTTTTTATTTAAACCTATTACTCTGCTTTAGTGTGGTCTGCCACCTCCAAAGCCACCACGCGGGCCACGAGGTCCACCACCATCAAAACCGCCATGACGCATATTGCCGCGAGCTTCTTTATTTCCAAAAACATTCAGACGATAAGAGAAACGAAGCATGCAGTAGCTATTAATTCCGTTATATTCAGAAACAGAACGCATATCGGCTGTTAACGAACGGCTGATATTAGATTGCTGCCGCAGAATATCATATACTTCAAAACTGATGGTTGCGGCATTGCCTTTCAGGAAGTTTTGGGCAATCTGTGCATTCCAAATAAGTTCATTCTTATTCATACTGGCATCACGATAACCACGACGAGCGTTATTAGTGATATTGGTAGACAACGTCATACTCCAAGGTAAAGAGATATTAGTACTTGCACCATAACCAAATGTATAGGGTTCTTGATTGTTTTCCGGACGCAGTTGATTTCGCTCAAAGTTATAGTTGATTGAACCATTCAAGGTAAATTCAAACCAGTCGTTACGGAAAGTTCCATTCAGATTCTCTCCGAAAGTCAGTGTCGTACTAGTGTTCTTGTCATTTATTTTAGTATCGTCATTAAAAAGATAAGAAACTGCATTGGTATAATTAGCACGGGAGAAAGAATTTATGGTAAACCGCTTGTCTCTCAATGCTGTATTGAATCCAAACATTCCCATCGCATTCCAGTTTCCGTTGATATTCTCCGGTTTAACAGTCACTCCACCAGTACTCTGATTATAAGTAGTGGCATTAGTAATGCTATTTTGAGTCATATTCAAGTTTACATGAGCCATCATGCCACGCTGTTTATCTGCATTATAAGTATTATAAAACAAACGCATAGAATGAGAGAAAGAAGGTTTCAATCCCGGATTACCCTTACGGATATTCAACGGATTAGAGTCATCAGTTACATCAAGCAAATTTTCCATACTCGGCTGGCTTGCACGTCCCCGATAGGTAAAGCGCAACTGGCTGACTTTAGAAAATCTGTAACGAAAATCAACGTTAGGAGCAAAATTGAACACATTTCTTTTTACTACAGTATCTACTTCGGCTTTCTTATAATCCAATCTGTAAGCGTCTCCGCGATTCTATATAGTGTATTAAAATAAAAAGGCTAATGATCCCTTTTTAGTCATTAGCCTTTTCCCATCTGTCAGGAAGCAGTTCCCTGTATTTTTCAATTGGTGTGTTCGGTTGCCATTCGGCTGTTCTGTTTATCACATCCGTGAGATACTCAAATAGATTCACTTTATGCATCCTACAAGTGAGTGCTATCGTATAGAGTATGGCGCCTCGTTCGGCCCCCTTATGGCTGCCGAAGAACAATGAGTTTTTTCTAGATAAGGATATGTACCGGTTCATCCGTTCAACCATATTGTTGTCCAGATAAGTGTCACCATAATTAAAGATGTCCACCACTGCATTCCACTCATTGCGAAGATAGGTAATGGCTTCCTGCAGTTCGCTCTTAGGTAATAAATCCCCCCGTTCTTCTATTTCATCAAGCACATCTTTTATTTCTCCGAGTATGTCCGGCGCATACTTTTTTCGATGCATAAGATTCTGTTCTACCGTCCATCCCTCAACCCCAACTTTATGCTTATGCTCGTTTTGATAAAGTGCGTTTATCAGCTCCACGATTCTTTTTGCATCCGGCTCCTTCTCACCGCAATCTATAAATTTCCGTTTTATATGTTGCAAGCACGGGATGCGTGTGATATTGGGATAAGCATCGCTTTCGAGCTTCCGGTAAGGTGAGTAACCATCGCTTTGTATGATACCTTTGCAACTGCCTAATTCGTTAAGAATAACTCTTTCAGACCGGGAGCCGTCATCATAGAGCAAGTATATCATCCTGGTGTTTATGCCGACAACCACCCAAAGGTATCCCTTCCTGACTCCTTTTCCCTTGCTGTTCTTTTCTGGGACGAGTATTTTGTAATAGGTTTCATCGGCTGCCTTATAAGGATCACTCAAAGCTGTCTGCCGGATGCACTTATAAAGATTTTCGAAGAGGTTTGAGGCTTTCTCTATCAACTTATGAGCCGTAGGTTTCTTCAGCGTAAAGCCATGACTCTCGAAGTAGTTGATGATTCTTTCAACAGGTAGCGATTGTATATAACGTAATTCCATCAATCCGGCAATAAATGAACCGTCATAGCTGGAATTCAAGAAGGCCGAAGCCGGTGTTTTTCCCTCAAACAGGCGACCTTCTTGCGTATAGGTGTGTATCTTGTAGACATGCTTGATGAAGCGCATGGGTACACATTCATAGCGGACGCATATTCTGGGAACAGTGGTAAACAACCGGGCCTTATTGATGTCAAAATCGGGATCATCGGGATAAACGACATGTTCTTCTTCCTCCATCTCATAATGCATGTCACGTTTGGCCCCATTGTTCTTTCTTGCTTTACGCTTATCTGCTTTTTCCGCTTCTATCTTCTGCCGCTCTTCTTCGAATATGGCAGATTGGGGAGCCTGTTGCTGTTCGGATGTGTTGGATACAAGTTTGGCGAGTCCCTTAGTAAGGCGCTGTTGCTTGCTAAGAGATTCGCCTTTTTGAAGGAGTGCCTCTTTAAGGGAAGAAACCTCCTTTATCAAAGCATCTATTTGGTCCAAGAGTCTGTTGTTGTCATCTCGTAATCCCTTGATTTGTTCCTTCAATAACTCTATGATCTCATCCTTTTTCATGGCATAAAGATATAAAAAATCAACGAATTGGCCAAATAAACCGGATGATATCTTTAGCACAAATAACTAATAATCAGAATGTTGAATTAGATCCTGAAACGTTTTCTCAACCGTACAGACTTTAATGACACTCCATTTAAGATAAAAGACAAAACCTGATAAGAGATCTCGTAATTGCCTGTATTGGGGTTAAATGTCGGTAACTCAAAACTTCCACCTTCGAGGCGCTTGTAGTACAGAAGAAAGCCATCGCCATCCCAACGCAGTATTTTTACACTTTGTCGGTTTTTACCAAAGAATAAAAAGATATCTCCGGAAACGGGAGACAAGTCCTTCATTTCCGATCGTATAATTTTGAATAAACCGTCAATGCCAAGGTTCATACGAACAAAGCCCTGGTACAGATAGTAGCGATTGGCTGATGTTAGAGAATACATGGATCTCCCTCCGTTCTTTCGTAATCGCGCAACATTTTAATAACACCACCGGGTGTGGCCCGTTTGACCGAAATGGTGGTTCCACTGTTAAAGGTGATTGTGATCCCGGCAAGACTAAACTCTTCTTCCGACAACATGGCGGGTGCTATTTGAGTGAATGAAGGAGAGGAAGTTGTCGGTTGGGAGGGTTCAACGCCGCCATAATAATCACGGACCACATCTGCCTTGGCTTGTTTAACGCTATAGCCCCGTCTGGACATCCAGGAACTCATACCACCAAAAGTGGTATGCTGATCGCGGCAAACATCGGCTAAAGAACAATTGTAGTCTACTTTCAATACTTCAAGGAAATGTTTCCAAGTTTTTCCAAATCGATTTTCTGCTAAATCCATAATGCTTCATTTTTATACATAGCAAAAATATAAGAATGAAAAAAGGGCGACAAGATAGAATCGCGGAGACGCTTACATCCAATCTGGTGTTCTGCGGTTGCAAAGATACTCCAAAGTTCAATCTATATTTCTCGCGGATAATATTTAGTCCTGCATTAATATCATGGTTATAATATTTATATTGAGCATACTTACTCAAATCTCTATCTTTATTCTCTTCATATCCTACAGGCAGGCCATCACCAAAATTCCAAAACCAATCCTGTCCTTTATCGGCATCAGGAATCAAGCTGTATGTACTTCTGTCACTTTCACTATATTTATATTGAAATTTATAGCGGAACTGTAAGAAGGTAGCTCTCGCTATCGGTTCGCTATAGGTCAGTTCGGCAGTATAATCATAATTTTTGGTTGGAGAAGTAGTATATTGTTTACGCTCATCATCTTCTTTTTTTGCATTATCATCAAAATAACGCGTCAATGATTCACTAAACTGTTCGCTGTCATTATCTCCATAACTAAATGTACCACGGAAAGTGATGTTTCGTCCCTGATTATTCAATCTACGATTCACTTGCAAAGAAGCATTTGCAGAGAGATTCTGCCCTTCAGATTTTGATTCACTATTACTGGCGTTGACACGAATAGCTTCTAAAGGATCATCCGTACTTCCCCAGAAAATCTTATTCAAAAACTCATTAGGATTAGACACCAAATTAAATGGATCTCCATTAAAAGTTCCCGATTCGGAAATAGAATAACTATTAGACTTTCCATAAGAAACGTTCGGACGGAAAATGATATTTGTCAATGTGTCCGGTTTCCACTCCAACCGAAAGTCTGCATTAAAGTTCGTATTCTTATTGCGGCCTTTACTGTTCGAATTTGAATAAGAATTTCCATTTTGCAGGAAACGTTCCGAGTAGTTTGTAGATGTTGCATCCCGATCACTGAAATTATAACGGGCACTACCTCCCAGTTCCAATTTTTCAGTCTGGGTAGCAAAGTTAGCCCCTAACATCTTGGTAGCAGTCAAACCATTGCTGTTCCGGAAACGAGGTCCGCCACCTCCACCGGAGAATCCCTGATCGTTCA
The DNA here is from genome assembly GCF_001314995.1 of Bacteroides ovatus. NCBI lineage: Bacteria > Pseudomonadati > Bacteroidota > Bacteroidia > Bacteroidales > Bacteroidaceae > Bacteroides > Bacteroides ovatus. The sequence continues at coordinate 5,353,577 of NZ_CP012938.1, read as the reverse complement.
CATTATTAGCAGAACCGATTAAAGAGAATTGGCTATTATCGACAAAACGATTCAACATCAAGTTGCTTCCGTAACGATCTTCTGTACCACCGGCAACACTTGCATTACCAAACCAACCTTGATTCATACCTTTCTTCACTTTCAGGTCAAGAACAGTTTCTTCTTCTCCGTCATCTATTCCGGTAACACGTGCCAAATCAGACTTTTTATCGTACGTCTTCAGTTTGTCGATCATGTTGACCGGTAAGTTCTTCAATCCGGTTTTCACATCACCGCCAAAGAACTCTTTACCATCCACCATAATCTTCTTTACTTCTTTACCATTGATTTTGACGTTACCGTCATCGTCTATTTCTGCTCCCGGAAGTTTCTTCACCAACTCTTCGAGCATCGCCCCTTCGGGAGTACGGTAAGCTGTTGAGTTATATTCCAGCGTATCTTCTTTCACGACCACCTGCGGAGCTTCGGCAGTAATCACCGCTTCCTTCAGCATGACAGCATCAGGGTCCAATGTAATGGTTCCCAATTTTTTATCAGTGGCGTTAGCAGATAATTGTACCGGTACGAGCTTGGTTCGGAATCCAATATAGGAAACTTTCAACACATATTTTCCGGCTTTTACTTTGGGGAGAGTAAACCATCCCTGGTTACTACTGGCTATACCGGCGGCATAAGCACTATCAGGTAATGATAGCAATTGAACTGTAGCCTGCGCTGCGGGCTCTTTAGTATCGGATTCCACCACACGTCCCGAAACGGTAATAACCTTATTCTGTGCAAAAATTGAGAAGGTGCATAGCAACATCAGCACCAACCCTGCTGAAAATCTTTTCATTTACCTTATTTACGATTATATTAGTAGCAATAACAATGTCTTTTTGACAAATCGAATCGCAAAAGGTTTAATTGAAAAGAAAATTATCTTTTAAAGAATCGATCAACAAGCGCTTTTTTCAGACCAAACTCCAGACAAAGCACATTAAAAACCAGAAAAGTAAGGAAAGAGGAAGTATCGACGTTTATCACATCTCCTTGCATAACACGCCACAACATACCACCAAAGACGAACAAGAATGTCAAAAAGATAGCATTACGAACAGCCGAATTCCGGATTTGCTCCGTTTCACGGCTTTCATTCTTACTCAATGCAAAGATTATCAACAAGCATCCTGCCATCATCAACAACTTTGTACATTCTTTATAAAACAGCAAATTAGTATCAGTTACTACTCCCTGCATCACCAAAATAAAAGGGATAAACAGAGCTACCAACAAGACAACATATCCTAAAGGACGACAATATACAGGTAATAATGCTTTCATGATTAAACGTTTTAATGAGACAAAAGTAAGTAAAAAAAGATATTTTATATACATTTGCAGAGTAAAAAAGCAAAAGAATCATGAGTAAACAAGAAGTTATTCTCTGCGAAAGCTTGGAAACGAGCCTCGGTCGTGCCATTGAGCTATGTCCGCATGACAAATTATTCGTCCTCACAGACGAGCATACCCAGCGTCTTTGTCTCCCCTCTCTAAAGGAATCGGGGCTGTTGAAAGATGCTGTAGAAATCTGTATCGGAGCAGAAGATGTGCATAAAACTCTGGAAACACTCGCTTCCGTCTGGATGGCATTAAGCACTCAAGGGGCTACCCGCCACTCTTTACTTATCAATCTTGGAGGAGGGATGGTGACAGATCTCGGAGGTTTTGCCGCAGCTACATTCAAACGGGGCATTTCCTATATCAATATACCAACCACCCTGCTCGCCATGGTGGACGCATCAGTGGGGGGTAAAACAGGAATCAACTTCAACGGACTGAAAAATGAAATCGGTGCTTTCGCTCCGGCAAACAGTGTATTGATTGAAACTGAATTCCTACGCACATTGGACACACACAATTTCTTCTCCGGATATGCTGAAATGTTGAAGCATGGTTTGATTAGCAATACGGCACATTGGGCAGAATTGCTCAATTTCGATTCCTCTAGTATTGATTATGCAGCTCTCAAACAATTGGTAGGCCAATCGGTACAAGTGAAAGAAGATATTGTAGAACAGGATCCCTTCGAACATGGAATCCGCAAAGCATTAAATCTGGGACACACCGTAGGACATGCGTTCGAAAGTATGGCACTGGCAGAAAACCGTCCTGTATTACATGGATATGCAGTAGCTTGGGGAATTGTGTGCGAACTGTATCTTTCTCATCTCAAAGTAGGTTTCCCGAAAGAGAAAATGCGGCAAACGATCCAGTTTATCAAGGATAATTATGGCATATTTACTTTCGACTGCAAAAAATATGACCAACTGTATGCATTTATGACGCATGATAAAAAGAATACTTCAGGCACTATCAATTTCACATTACTAAAAGATATTGGAGACATTTGCATCAATCAGACTGCCGATAAGGACACTATCTTCGAAATGCTCGACTTCTATCGCGAATGTATGGGAATTTAACCCATCCTACATCAGATATACCGCATAATAAAAGGGAATGAAATAGACTTCATTCCCTTTCTCTTCCCAATCCCTATAGATATTATTGCCTATTGTGAGGCAATTGTCCGCACTATTGTTCTAAGTTACTCATTCGATATTGTGAAAGCGACATTCCTGTATGCTTTCTAAAAAAACGTCCAAGCGACGATTGATTCGCAAAGTTCGTTTTAATCGCTATTTCCTGAATGTTCAGGCTGGTATTTTTCAGCAAAGCCTTGATTTCTAATATGATGTATTCAACAATCCAGTCTTTGGCAGACTTCCCGCTTGTCTCCTTAATTACCATAGTCAGGTATTTGGAAGTAATACACAGTTTATCCGCATAAAAAGCCACATCCTTATTCTCCTTAAAATGCTTCATGATAAGCCCAAAGAATTTATTAGCCAACTCTTCTTTACGGGTATCCCTGCGGGCAGTCATCAAGGTAGATTCCTTTTGATAAGCATTGAACAGTTCCAGATACAGATACCTCAACAAATGAATAATCAGCTCCCGCCTATATATATCTTGAGAGGTAACTTTATCTTTTATCATACCCAGATAATTATATATCCGGGGAATATCTCGTTCTGACTGCGGATACCAGTAATGAGTCCGCATGTAGAAAAAGAAATGCGGAGAAAATCTGGGCACACCACTTAACGCATCACTAAACAGTGAAGTAGATATAACCATCGTAACGGTCGAGAAATCTTCACTTGGCTCACTAAATGAGACAAATTGTCCGGGTAATAATATAATCAATTCCTCCGGTTGTATCCAATGTACATCTTCATGCACTGTAATTTTGGCCTTTCCACCTAAACAATATATAATCAAAGCTGATTGATTATTAGAAGGATAAGAAGTCAAAGGAAGATACTTCAGATTTTGATAAAATTTAAAATCGTCACCCAGGACGTATATCTCTAATGTCTCTCTATTTTTAATGTCTAACATTTAACACCTTTCTAAACTAAGTCTTTTTACAAATGTATAACTTCCTAATTTACCACGCACCAAAAATGGAAATATAGTATCATACTAAGGAAGTCAAACACCTTTTATTTGCATTAATTTATAAACAAACTATCTGATTGTTAGTTCATTTATCATTTTCCTATTTCGTTTTATTATAGACTGACCTGTTTTTTATAGTGTTTTTAGGACAGGAAAAGGATTAATGCTTTCAAATGAAAAATAAGCAGATTGTTTTCTAATTCAAGCAAAATTAAAGAAATGTACTTTTATATCACATAAGAGGCAATCAAAAAAACTACTAACTCATTGAAATAAAGATTTGCATGTTCACAAGAAAGACTAATAATCAGAATAATAGCTATAAATCGGCACAATTCATACTAGAAAAATCAACGGATTATTTGCTAATTAAAAATTAATCTGTACTTTTGCATCCGCAATTCGGGGTGTAGCTCAGCCCGGTTAGAGTACGCGTCTGGGGGCATTGAAATGAGTAAAATATTTTCATCACACAATCATATATAAAACAAGGAGTTAGATAGTTATCTAGCTCCTTTATTTTTATACCGATTAAAATTCGATTAAAGTTTTCGGGATATTTAGTCCAAACTAAAGCAAATTGTAGTGTAAACTCTCTTTTGCGTTCTTCGTGTTTTTATCACAATAAATACCTTACCACAGACTCCCAATTTGGAAACCGTTCAGAACCGAACAATATAAGCTCACCTTTAAAATCAGCAGCACCATTCTTTTTCCTGTCATCTATTAAATAGTCACCTGCATTCAAGTTTTTATGGTGCGACAAGATCAAACGTTTATAGCATACTTCACCCAAATAACGTTTCACCCATTCCAACTTGTCAGACCATGCACTTGGGTTATCCCATGGAGCTGTTGATAAAATGTAAATGTCGTATTTGTCTTTTAAACGGTTCATGGCATCTATTGCCCCTTCATTGGGTTGCATTTTTGCAAATATATTAGGGACTTCATCATAACACCCCGCATATCGGCTTTTTAAATCCTCATTTAAGGCGTCTATGCCCGATTGGAAGTTTACCAATACATTATCCATATCTACATATAAAACTTTCTTATTTGAGCACCGTTCGAGGTACTCCAACGCTTCTTTATATGTTTCCAACTTCCAATGTGCCTTACCATTCAAACGGGTTACATCCATATTATCTTTTAAGTCTTGTATTTTAACCTTTGTAGCCAAACGATTAGTAGAGACACGTTCAATAAACGCTTTATAATCTTCACCCTCTTCTTTAATCAGACATTTTAAAGCCTCCAGTAGCCTGTCATCCAACCCTTCCGTTTTTAAATCCTCAAATGTTATAGATGTATCTTCTACAACATCATGCAACAATGCTACTATCTTTTCATCCTCTGTTTGACAGTGTAAAGCAACTCTGACTGGATGCAATATATACGGACTGCCACCTTTGTCTAACTGTCCAATATGAGCCTTATAGGCAATATTTAAAGCTTTGTTCAACATATTTCTATTGACATAAAATTAATCAGAATTAGAGATTCTGCATTACTCTCCTCACAAAAATAATTCAAAACATTTTTCATCTACTAATACGTAAAGCCTGCCCTTCTCTCAACACTGTTGTTATTTTTACACGATTTAACTTACAAATTGTGTCTATAGAAACCCCTAATTTTTCTGCTATATCTTGGATTTTATCTCCATTCTTTACTTTATAGTATCTTATTTTTTGCTCATTTCTTTCCTCTACTGGTTTTATTCTACTTTTATGCACATATCCTTTTATTCCTTTTGCAGTTTGCACAATATACCAATTATCATTTGTTTCCCAATAAGTGAATACTTCCCTATCCACAATTTTACCTATAATTTCCGAATTTACACTATTTGACTTACGGATATTTGTATAGCCATCCGAATCAGTTATCACCCCCTTGCGCAATTGAGTGGACAATTCATTCACTGTTTCTACTTTATTTTTTATAGGAACAATGGACGAAATCATATAAGTTTTAGGAAACACTATAATAATTCCAACAGAACTCTCGACTTCTTTATAAGAATTGACACCGTAGTTATTTGCATAAAGACTTAATTTTTTCTTGGTAGTAACCACAACATCCATTTTTGAAATCCTGTCTATACCTTTGTAAATATAGGCTCCTTCACCACCATTGGAATATTTTATATGCAAATTCACCTTGTCTCCTTTTACATTCACGAATATATCATAATAATTCAAGGAACTATCGTATGCAATTTCTAATCCTGTAACTTTTATACGAGTATTTGTATCTGGCATAAAATAAGCCTCATCGTAATTGCAGAAACGTACCTTTCCATTTAACTCTGTTTTTACGCCAATTCCTAATTGTTGAGCTTGGACAGTTTTAATGGAACTTATAAATAAGAACATTACAGACATTCCTACTGATAAAATAAAATTCTTTTCCATAATAATGCATTATTTAAAATTTTGAACATATCATACATCTAACATTCTATTATTCTCCCTTTTTCTTTCGTACCATAGGAATATTTTCAAGTAAATTACTATAGCCTACCCAACGTACTATAGCCTAATACGTTATACAATTTATTCATATATTGAATATAACACAATTTCTTTTTTGTTAGAAATATTTGAATATTTTTGGGCAACTACAGATATAAGCTCTCCATCTAATTCCTGTATTTCAATTAGGTATCGTCCCTTCTTTAGCAAGGCAATATTAGCCTCTATGACCTTCTCCGCCTTTTGGCTAACTTTACCACTCCCCCAACGAGTATATAAAACTTTTCCTTTCTTCAATACTATTTCTCGAGTTAACGTACAAACAATCAAATTTGGGGAAAATCTATCAGTTAGGAACATCTTTCCATTAATTAGTTTTGCACCATTATTATTTTTAGCTTGATATTTGTATTCATTTCTATTAAACTCATCTAGATATTCAATATTTTCAGCTACTTTCACATCATTTATTTTAAGAATTTTTACAACCTTATTTGAATCTATGCAAGCCATATACCTAACAGCAAAATTCGTCTCTGAATCCCAACTATATCGCCCGGCACCCTTCTTCTCGAAAAATTCCTTCTTAAAAGAATTTCGCAAACTGTCTTGAACGCTCGCTTTAGTACTTTGCCAATATGAATATAGTTCATTTAGTTTATCTTGCAATCTATTTCTTTCTTTTATCTTAATGCTCCTTTCTTCTTTTTCTTTTCGTCTTTCAGGAGTATTTTTCAATGGATATATTGATAGGTCACCAATTCCATATATAGCAATTTCTATTTCTTTATCCCTTTCAAAAGATTCACTTTGTGTTTGCCCTACATTATCGAGAAAATCGCTCAACTTTCTTTTCGTAGCTACTACTGTTTTATTACCAGATGAATCCGTTCCTGTATATATATACTTTCCATTTCCCGAAGTGATAAATTTCACAGATATATTAATATTACGAAATATATATCTGAATTTTATCCCATATCCAGTATTAGGATTATAAGAAATCGTAAGAGATTCCCCTCCTAAAGTAGCTTTCCGAACATCATAAGGGTGTGGAGTAACATAATCAAGATATTCAAACGACCTTACAGAGGTTAATTTTTGAGCAAACATAGAAAGAGCCATTACTGCCCCTACTAGAAACAACAAAATTCTTTTCATAATATCACAGATTTGTTTCCCTAGCCCCAACAAGAAAGGTTTGTATAAAAAAGAAAGCGTGAGGCTGTTAGAATTATCTGTTTTAGAGGTTCTGGACAAACCTATCACACGAGATAAAACGACACCCCACGCTAAACTGTATATATCATTTGAGTATGTATATACGGCTAGCATGAACGTTTGTATCGCCAATCCCCGTGTGATTCGAAATTGTCCAGATTCCTAAAAACGGGATAAAGCTAAACGCTTCCATAATTAACTATGTCCACCAAACAGGGATAAACCTGTATGATGCGACAAATATAGTCAAAATTCCACGTCCTACAAACGTTTTTCGGGGTGTCATGGAACAAATTTATATAAAACTTGATACCCAACAAGGATTTCAGGAAATAACTTCGATGAGGCTTCCCAAACTTTTGATATCACTTTTGTCAATGTGACGTCACTATTAGCCTCATCACTATGCCCTTCCCCTACCTTTTCACTACATATCTACTCCAATCCATTCTATTTTAATCCTATATGACATTCTCATATTACCGCCTGTCCCCTACTCCTACCCCTAGCTTGTTACATCATTTACAGGTATCATTCAATTAATGTGGACATTCTACACCCTCATTCTTTTTTATGATAACTTAAAAATGGAACATCGACTCCCAACCTCTCAATCACGGAGGTTCGTTTTAGGATGGTATTAGCCATTTTATTCCCATACCGAGCAAATTACACCTGTAAGGGATAAAAGTGGCAATACGCTTCCAATAGAGATGAGAGAAGATATATACGCAGGACAATAGCCTGCGTATATTGACGAAAGAGGACTTTGATATATTTCATATATCCAGTCCTCCTTTTATTTTTATGACCTCTCATAATAGTCTTTTATAGAAGAGTTACCCCTAATCAAGCACTATTCCCCAACCGTTAGAAGTTTATCTCGTATAGAACCTAATAGAGAGCTTATTTGACCGAAGCACTATCTTCCCGCACATTATAAGCATCGGGTGAGTTTTCGAACTTATCCGTTAGATATGCCTCAATCTTATCTGTCAGCTCTTGCATTAACTCTGTTTTTCCCATAGTACCACTAAAGTGCTTCATAGCTCCTCTAATTTTATCCTGTATTCTTTTATGGTATTGTCTATCCTGTCCATCCTTTTTATTGCCATTCGATTCGCCAAGACTCCGTTCTCTGACAGAGAAACGTCCTTTTACAAAAGAAGGAAGCCCAACAACACTATGAGCAATACAAATACACCACTCCTCAAAATCACTCAGCGTTTTTATCTGTTCAAAAGACACATCAAAAAGCTTATCCGATATTATACCTATTTCGTCATAGGAGTAGAGCCACTCGGATACCAACCTCCAAAATATATCTTTATCATACAAGTCTTTCGCTTTTAGCTGATGACCGAACATCCGCCTAATTGCCTTTTTACCAAAGCATATCTCGTATCTTAATAAATTCTGTTCCACACTTGTAGAGAAAGCACCGGGAGTATTCTTCTGATTTTTCCTTTTCTTACGCACTTCTTTGGACTTATCATAGAAACGTAACAATACCCCATTAGAAGGAAAATAGGTAGTCCCTTTCCACTTATTAGGGTAACATTCCCCCAAACTTTGCATTTTAGAAATATAAAATTCAGGGGGACGAGACATTTCAAAGTTTTCAGCCATATCCACCCGTTCCACATCAGCCTCTATCATAGGAACACCTAGCTCCTTACCCAATTGCTTGATAGCCTTTTCAACTTGTGACAAGGTTAAAGAATCGAGATTAGTACCTCTGAAATATTTAGAGAGGCTCCCCGTGACTCTGACATGTTTCTCCGTTACAGAGACACGTAATCCGTTTATATGTCCGCTACCACCTTCAACTTGCTTGTACTCGCTGGTTTGGTCAATCTTATTAAAGACAGACCTCCAATCGTACTTATCGCCTATATCCTCTTTTAGAAGTTTTAAAACTACTGTGTCATACATAACTGATTAATTTGAATGTATACAAATACCACTACTTTTATAGGTTATTATAGATATACCTGGAGGCCAACTCCGATTCTTTGCGTTTTATAAACTCATCTTTCGTTTCCTGTTTCCGAGCTGTCAGCCATTCTACAATTTCATCACGTTTGAATACCAATTTACGCCCATTAGCGCCGGAACGATGACACGGTATCTCTTTTGTGCGAGTCCACTTATAAATCGTATGCTTTGCATAGCCTGTCAATTCACAACAAATACCAAGACCAAATATCTCCGGATAATCTTCTATCCGTTTTAATGGTCTACTAGACGTCTGCGACTCACTTTTAGGAATATCACAAGCCACACCCAACATATTACAAACAACATCCCGTAATGACATTATCGGAGCCAACACTAAATACTCCCACTCTTTCCGCAAAAACTCTATGTCATGATAGAAACATGCACTTTCTACCGCATCCTGATGATGTTCATTTATAAAGCCATACTTTGCAATAGATTCATATAAATAATCTACTGACAGTGCAATTTTACCAGACTTCAACAAATAATTTTCTTCATGAAAAATATCATCTAACTCTTGAGGTGTTATTTGTAATTTACTTCGATTAAAAGCAGCTACCCTTTCTTCATAAACGGATATAAAATAACTATCCTTCCAGTTAGCAACCATATCATCTATATCTTTCAATACTTGCCGAAGTTTACCTTTATCCCCATTTGTTAAATTCTCAACATAAAGATAGAGTCTCTTTTCTGATAGTGCTGTCACTTCCCCTTTAAGAAGTTTACCTATCAATTGTTCCAAAGGTATTTTTAATGTCAAAACCATATTAAACAAGATTTAATTAATAATTATAATAACATTGCAACTCTGTCCAATACATTTTGTGACAAACTATCCAAATATGTCATGGTGGTTTTAATGTCACGATGTCCCAATACTGCGCTAATTGTTTCTCGGGAAACGTCATTGCCTTGCAACGTCATAGCCATCGTATGACGACTCACATAGGTGGTAAGGTTCTTCTCAATACCTAATATCTTACCTAATTTCTTCAGGTTATTATTAAGGCGTTGATAACGGGTACGTATATGATCATACAGTTGCTCCCCGTCATAATCCTTCGTTATTATAGGCAAAAGATATTTTCCTACTAAAGAAGTATTTTGTTTAAACCACTCCAATATATCTTTCAAGGCAGGGGTAACAGGTATTATTAACGGCTTCATGTTCTTGACATTCTTCGTCTTTTCCCGTTTATAAACAATATGTTCTATCCCTTCCGATACAACTATATTTTCAGTCGTAAGCTTTGCCATATCAACAAAACTCATCCCATAACAATAATAGGAAAATAAAAACAGCATACGGGCACGCTCCAATACAAAATTTGTTTGGGGCGAATTCTTTAAAAGTTCCAAATCCTTTGGCTGTAAATAGCGTTTCTCCGTTTCTTCCTCCAAACAACCTATTTCAAAACCATTTTTACCGAATGGATAGGTTTTCGATGAGGCTTCATGCTCCTTTATCGCCCTGTTCATAACCGCCCGTAATGTTTTAAGGTAATATTTACGGGTATTGCCACAGCACCCGTCTTTTTCCATTTCCAAATTAAAACGATTGATATATTTTATATCCAATTCTGAAAATACCCGTTCCTTAATCTTCGGGTCATACTTTGCCAACATACGTAGAGTTCGCTCATAAACCTTTGCATTTCCAATATGTTTTGTAGCTTTCAAATTCTCGACCTGCCTCATAAAGTAGTCATAAACCTTTCCCTGCCTTGACATACCCAGAAATTCCGATTCAAACTGATTCAAAGTCCAGTCTACACGCTCTTCCAAAAACTTCCTTAGGATAGTATTTTTTCGGTCTTCATAATGACTCAACAGCCCATTATATAATTCATAATTAGGATTGACACGCTTATCATTCTTAAAGCGGCAAGTATCTTCATTCCACTGCCCCTCTAATGATGATAATTTTAAATCAATGTACTTGAGCTTACCTTTTTTAGACACTCTTAAACATACAGGGTAACTCCCGTCTTTTCTTTTGTTGCTTTTGTACAACACAAACTTAATAGTTGCCATATTATTATTTTTTATCCTCCTGACAAACATTATTTATAAATATTACAACACAAATATATACATCAAAAAATAGATTTATCAGAAACAAAAACAATCATTAACATGTAAATTTTCACACCACCTCACCATGTTTATCTTCTTTATCAAAGCTGTTAAACAATTTACTAAGGTTCAACTTATTAATTAGAAACACAAAACCGATATATTGTTCTATTTTTTCATAAAACCAAGAATAAATACATCTCATATAATTACAAATTTTCATTTAGTGAATCTATAATTCCTCTGTGAAACTTTTTAAAATTACGGAATATAAAGTTACGAAATATAACTACAGAAACCACCTATTAATTATCATTTACATACATATATATACATAAATTAAAAGACAGTAATGAGATTCTGATAAGAAAATTCGATTAAAGTTTTATTAAAGTTTTTCGGTTAATTGATATGATTTAGTCCCACAACTCAGCCATTTTGCATAAACTGAAAAATGCAATATGGAATTAAATATAAATCCATAACATCTTTTTATTTTGCCTCTACCAACAAACAAAACAATCCCACAATCTACTAATAACCAGCCGATAGCACTAAATAGTAAATTTATAATAGAAGAAATTTCACACTATTTATTTGCTATTTAAAAATTAATCTGTACTTTTGCATCCGCAATTCGGGGTGTAGCTCAGCCCGGTTAGAGTACGCGTCTGGGGGGCGTGTGGTCGCTGGTTCGAATCCAGTCACCCCGACTGGTTAAAGAGGTTAGAAACCGAATGGGTTCTAACCTCTTTTTATTTTAGAAAACAATGAAAGAAGATCCTAGACATATCCATATCAGTGAATACAGTTATCCTCTTCCGGATGAACGTATTGCTAAATTCCCGTTGCCTACCCGCGACCAGTCCAAACTCTTAATATACCGTCGTGGAGAAGTTAGTGAAGATGTTTTCACGTCTTTGCCGGAATATCTGCCGCAAGGCAGCCTGATGATATTCAATAATACAAAAGTCATTCAGGCACGCCTCCATTTTCGAAAAGAGACGGGAGCACTGATCGAAGTGTTTTGTCTTGAACCGATCCAGCCAAACGATTATGTCTTAAATTTCCAACAGACAGCACATGCCGCCTGGCTTTGCATGATCGGCAATCTGAAGAAATGGAAAGACAGACAGTTGAAACGCGAAATGACCGTCAAAGGATTCCCTATTACTCTGACCGCTACCCGAGGAGAATGTAAAGGAACCAGCCATTGGGTAGATTTTGCATGGGATAATCCGGAAGTGACGTTTGCCGATATCCTTGAAGTATTCGGAGAACTTCCTATTCCTCCTTACTTAAACCGGGATACGGAAGAAAGTGACAAGGAGACTTATCAGACTGTTTATTCTAAGATTAAAGGTTCGGTAGCTGCGCCTACGGCGGGATTACATTTTACTTCACGAGTATTGGATGCTCTTCAAGAAAAAGGGATCGATCTTGAAGAATTAACTCTACATGTAGGAGCAGGCACATTCAAACCTGTAAAAAGTGAAGAAATCGAAGGTCACGAGATGCACACGGAATATATATCGGTCAATCGGAGTACCATCAAAAAACTGATTGACCACGACGGTTGTGCTATTGCAGTAGGGACTACTTCTGTACGGACTCTGGAAAGCCTGTATCACATTGGAGTTACATTGGCTGAAAATCCGTATGCTACGGAAGAAGAACTACGTGTCAAACAATGGCAGCCTTATGAAAAGTACGACCAGATTCCTCCCGTTGTTGCGTTGCAAAAGATATTAGGATATCTCGACAGGAATGGTTTGGAAACCCTTCACACCAGTACACAGATTATCATAGCACCGGGATACAATTATAAAATAGTGAAAGCGATGGTTACTAATTTCCATCAGCCGCAAAGTACCTTGCTGCTTTTGGTTTCAGCTTTTGTAAAAGGGAATTGGCGCACTATTTATGATTATGCACTGGCGCATGATTTCCGATTCCTAAGTTATGGAGATTCTTCTTTATTAATACCATAAGAAATCCTCCTCTCCGAAAGATTTTACGCAATATAAAAGACACTATGCCAAGTGATAATAACCAGGAAATGTTCCCTATCGTAGACGAACAGGGAAATATCACCGGAGCTGCCACTCGCGGAGAATGTCACAGCGGTAGCAAACTGCTTCATCCGGTAGTTCACCTTCACGTATTCAATGCCCAAGGAGACATCTATTTACAGAAACGCCCCGAATGGAAAGACATTCAACCGGGGAAATGGGATACGGCTGTAGGCGGACATATTGATTTGGGCGAAAGCGTAGAAATCGCCCTAAAGAGAGAAGTCCGTGAAGAATTAGGCATCACAGACTTCACTCCCGAGCTTCTCACCAGTTATATTTTTGAATCCAGCCGTGAAAAAGAGCTTGTTTTTGTCCACAAAACCGTTTATGAGGAAGAAATCCATCCCAGCGACGAACTGGACGGTGGACGATTTTGGAAGATCGAAGAAATAAAAGAAAATCTGGGTAAAGGAATCTTCACTCCCAACTTCGAAGAAGAGCTGAAAAAAGTCTCTCTTATTCCTTCTCTATCCAAGTAATAATCTTTTCAGAGAACGGACTTTCTTTCGGAGACACAACTCCCGCCCAATGTCCGTTCTCATCAATCATAAACTTCTGAAAGTTCCACTGAATCGGTGCACTTTCTTTTCCATTTTGTTTTTTCTCCGTCAACCATTGGTAAAGAGGAGCCATATCTTTTCCTTTAACGGAAATCTTAGCCATCATCGGAAAAGTAACATCATAGTTCAAAGAACAGAACTTGGCTATTTCTTCATTACTACCCGGTTCTTGTCCCATAAAGTTATTCGCCGGAAAACCGATAATAACAAAGTCTTTTTCTTTATATTTCTCATATAGTTTCTCCAGTTGAGCATACTGGGGCGTCAGCCCACACTTAGATGCCACGTTGACTACCAGCACTTTCTTACCTTTCAGTGAAGAAAGAGGAAAGTCCTTACCATCAATAGTTTTCACTGTAAAATCATAAAAAGACTTGTTTTGCGCTTCCGAAGAAATTGCAAACAACAGGCTTACCATCATCAAGACGAATGTTTTCATGTTGAATATACATTTAGTTTGTTTTTATATTAAACGAGTAAACTGAAAGAAATGTTTGTTCAGCAGTGAAACAAGAACTATGATTTTACATCTTTCAATTCCCAAATCCGTCACTTCACCCCACAATCTTTCCGCTTCATTTATTCTTAGTGATAACGGATGAAGATAGGCAGTAATTTTGTACTGTGAAATAATAATACAACGAAAATCATGTTTACAGCTATTGTACGTTTTTCAATCAAGAAGAAACTATTTGTAGGACTCACTACTCTCTTCCTGTTTATCGGAGGTATCTATGCGATGCTGACACTACCTATTGATGCCGTGCCCGACATTACCAATAATCAGGTACAAATAGTGACCGTATCTCCTACACTCGCGCCACAAGAGGTGGAACAACTCATCACTATGCCTATCGAAATAGCAATGAGCAATATTATGAATGTCGAAGATATCCGTTCTGTCAGCCGCTTCGGGCTATCGGTCGTAACGGTCGTTTTTAAAGAAAGTGTCCCCACACTCGATGCACGGCAGTTGATAAATGAACAAATACAAAGCGTAACAAGCGAAATTCCCTCCGAACTCGGAACACCGGAGATGATGCCCATCACCACCGGTCTGGGAGAGATTTACCAGTATATATTGAAGGTAGCTCCCGGATATGAGAAGAAATATGACGCAATGGAACTCCGCACCATTCAAGACTGGATGGTGAAACGTCAGTTGTCCGGTATACCCGGTATAGTAGAAATCAATAGTTTCGGCGGTTACCTGAAACAATATGAAGTAGCCGTCGATCCGGACGCCCTGTTTTCTTTGAATATCACTATCGGCGAAGTGTTCGAAGCACTTAGCAGCAACAACCAAAATACCGGAGGAAGCTACATTGAGAAGATAAAGAATGCCTACTATATCCGGTCGGAAGGTATGATTACCCGCATCAAGGATATTGAACAGATTGTAGTGACCAACCGGAATGGGATTCCGGTACATATCAGTGATGTAGGAGTTGTCCGCTTCGGTTCTCCAAAGCGTTTCGGTGCCATGACCAAGGATGGTGAGGGCGAGTGTGTCGGCGGAATTGCCATGATGCTGAAAGGTGCCAACGCAAATGTAGTGACTCAAGAACTCGAAAAACGGGTAGAAAAAATACAGCAGCTATTGCCCGAAGGAGTCAGTATAGAACCTTACTTGAACCGTTCGGAACTGGTAAATCGGAACATCTCTACGGTTGTCAACAACCTGATTGAAGGAGCAGTTATCGTCTTCCTTGTACTCATCCTCTTCCTCGGCAACCTCCGTGCCGGACTGATTGTCGCATCCGTCATCCCGCTGGCAATGCTTTTCGCTTTTATCATGATGCGTGTATTCAATGTCACCGCCAATCTAATGAGTCTCGGTGCCATTGACTTTGGTATTGTAGTAGATGGCTCTATCGTTATATTGGAAGGTATCCTCGCCCACATTTACGGAAAACAATTCCGAGGCCGCACACTGACCCGCAAAGAGATGGAAAAAGAAGTGGAAAAAGGAGCTTCCGGCGTTGCACGTTCGGCCACTTTTGCAGTGTTGATTATCCTTATCGTCTTCTTCCCCATCCTTACATTGAACGGGATTGAAGGGAAATACTTCACCCCCATGGCTAAAACACTTGTGTTCTGCATTATCGGAGCCTTAATTCTCTCACTGACTTATGTTCCTATGATGGCCTCCCTCTTTCTGAAGCATACCATTGTTGTGAAACCCACCCTTGCCGACCGCTTCTTCGAGAAACTGAACAAGATCTACCAGCATACCCTGCGCGCCTGTCTTCGTTACAAATGGCGTACCGTCATCATAGCCTTCTCCGCGCTGATCGGTTCACTTTTTCTCTTTACCCGCCTGGGAGCAGAGTTCATTCCCACTTTGGACGAAGGTGATTTTGCCATGCAAATGACACTACCCGCAGGAAGTTCGCTGACCGAAAGTATCGAAGTTTCCCGCTTGGCAGAGAAAGCATTAATGGATAAATTCCCTGAAATCAAACACGTGGTAGCCAAAATAGGAACGGCGGAAGTTCCCACTGACCCGATGGCAGTGGAAGATGCTGATGTGATGATTATCATGAAACCATTCAAAGAATGGACAAGTGCCGGAAGCCGTGCAGAAATGGTGGATAAAATGAAAGATGCACTTGCTCCGCTCTCTGAACGTGCCGAATTCAACTTCTCGCAACCGATACAGCTTCGCTTCAACGAGCTGATGACGGGAGCAAAAGCAGATATTGCCATCAAACTATATGGAGAAGACACGCACGAATTATATGAAAGAGCCAAAGAAGCAGCTACCTTTGTAGAAAAAGTGCCGGGAGCAGCGGATGTCATCGTTGAGCAGACGATGGGATTACCCCAATTGGTAGTGAAATACAACCGTAGCAAAATAGCCCGTTACGGCATCAACATACAAGAGCTTAACACCATTATCCGAACTGCCTATGCCGGAGAGTCAACAGGTGTAGTCTTTGAAAACGAACGGAGATTCGATCTCGTGGTACGGCTTGACCAGGAGAAAGTGGCCGACTTGAATCTTGATAAGTTGTTTGTACGCACTTCGGAAGGAATTCAAATTCCTGTTGGAGAGGTAGCAAGCATCGACCTTGTCAGTGGGCCACTGCAAATCAACCGGGATGCAACCAAACGACGCATCGTCATCGGTGTCAATGTGCGTGACGCAGACATCCAGCAAGTTGTCGCCAATATTCAAGAGACACTGAACAAGAACATCAAACTGAAGCCGGGATATTACTTCGAATACGGCGGCCAGTTCGAGAACTTGCAAAATGCCATCAATACCTTACTGGTAGTCATCCCCGTGGCATTAATGCTCATTCTATTGATTCTGTTCTTCGCATTCAAGAACATCACCTATACCCTGATGGTATTCTCAACCGTCCCCCTATCGCTCATCGGTGGTATCGCCGCACTTTGGCTACGCGGACTTCCGTTTAGCATATCGGCCGGAGTAGGATTCATCGCCTTGTTCGGGGTAGCAGTATTGAATGGTATCCTGATGGTAAATCACTTCAACGAACTTCGTAAACAAAATACCTATTCCATGACTACAAACCAGATTATCAAAAGAGGGACTCCACACTTGCTCCGTCCTGTATTCCTGACAGGACTGGTTGCATCTTTGGGATTCGTCCCGATGGCAATAGCCACTTCAGCCGGCGCAGAAGTACAACGTCCGTTGGCAACAGTGGTCATCGGTGGCTTGATTATTTCTACCGTACTGACTTTACTCATCATTCCAGTGTTTTACAAAATTGTAAATTCATTTGCTACCTGGAGACGTCCGGGAATCAAACTGCGCCGGCCTTTCGGGGGATTGTGTCTCCTGTTCTTGTTTCTTCCCGCGTTCGTTTCCGCTCAACAGACACAAACAGTCAGTCTCGAACAGGCGATAGAAATAGCCAAACAAAATCACCCTCGCCTGAAAATAGCCAATAATGCTATTCAACAAGCCAAAGCCACTCGCGGAGAAGTGATAGAAGCAACCCCTACCTCGTTCAGCTATTCCTGGGGGCAACTTAACGGAGAAAACAAAAAAGACAAGGAACTGGCTTTCGAGCAAAGCCTGGGCTCCCTTCTAACGCCATTCTACAAGAATGCGTTAGTCAACCGTCAGGTAAAAACGAACACCTATTATCGGCAGATGGTAGAGAAAGAAATCACAGCAGAAGTGAAAAGGGCGTGGGCCTACTACCAATATGCCACTAATCTCTGTTCAATGTATCGGGATCAGGATAAAATGGCAGAAGAACTGCAGCGCATCGGAGAATTACGATACCAACAAGGAGAGATTACCTTGCTCGAAAAAAATATGATGACCACCATAGCTGCCGATCTGCATAACCGCTGGTTCCAAGCAAAAGAAGAAGAGAAAATGGCATTGGCACGTTTCCAATGGAGTTGCTACTCCAACGATCCCATTGTTCCGATGGATTCCACTTTATCCTTATTCTATACCGGCATTTCGGATGGAAACCTGTCGGGAGCACATACAGCCTACTTTCAAAGCCAGGCAGATGAAGCGAAAGCAATGCTTCGTGTAGAGCAGAGCCATTTCTTTCCTGAAATCAGTGTGGGGTATACCCGTCAGGACATTCTCCCACTTAAGAATCTGAATGCCTGGATGATCGGGGTTTCTTTCCCCATCTACTTCCTGCCACAAAAGAGCAAAGTGAAGCAGGCACGGCTAACTGCCACTTCAGCGCAAATACAGGCAGATGCCAACATCCGGGAGTTAAGAAATAAAACACTCGAACTGGAAGCATCCCTCCGCAGATATAATGAGAGCTTACGATATTATACCTCTTCTGCCTTGAAAGAAGCGGACGAACTGACAAAGGCAGCCAACCTGCAATTGCAGCAGAGCGAAACAGGCATTGCCGAATATATACAGTCGATTACCACCGCCAGAGAGATACGCAGAGGCTATATTGAAACAGTCTACCAATACAATATTGCTGCACTGGAATATGAACTTTTCAAGTAGGTGGAAGATCGAGACATTGAATGACATACATCACCCAGAATAATTATTATAAAACATAAGATATGAAAAAGATAGTTTATCCCATCCTTTTACTAGTTCTAACGGCTTGCAAAGGAAACCAGCAAACTACAAATAACGAATCCGCCGCAATTCCCGTTGCCGAAACGATAGCAGATACCATCGCACAACCCGAAGTGGATGCCATCACTTCAGCTACCTCAAAGCCTAATCAGGTTTCGTTCAACGGACGAATCGTTCTTCCTCCTCAACGTCAGGCAACCATTGCTTTAACCATGGGAGGCATTGTAAAAAAGGCTTCTCTGCTTCCAGGGCAATGGGTGGCTGCAAACAGTGTAATCGCCACGTTAGAGAATCCGGAGTTCATCACCCTGCAACAAACTTATCTGGATAGTCACGCACAGACCGAATATCTCTTAGCTGAATACGAACGTCAAAAAAATCTGTCTGCCGAACAAGCAGCTTCTCAAAAGAAATTCCAGCAAAGTAAAGCGGACTTTCTCTCCATGAAGAGTCGCCAGGACGCCGCTGCTGCACAACTTTCTCTTTTAGGCGTCCAAACGGAGGCATTACTTAAGAACGGAATACAACCGCTACTGGAAGTCAAAGCCCCCATTAGTGGTTATGCCGCTAATGTAGCGATGAATATCGGCAAATATATCAATCCGGGAGAAGCACTTTGCGAACTTATCGATAAAAGCAGCCCGATGCTTTGCCTGACTACTTACGAGAAAGATCTTGCAGACATACAAGTCGGCAGCCCGGTACAGTTTCGGGTAAACGGAATGGGGACACAAACCTTTCACGGCATCGTGATTTCCATCGGACAAAAAGTGGACGAAACCAATCGTTCGCTCGAGGTATATGCTTCCATCAAGGAGGAAAATGTGCAATTCCGCCCCGGTATGTATGTCACGGCACACATTCAGAAACAATAATTGACCAACTGCGCCAACAGCATTCACATTTTATAACCGGTAACTCATAATTTACCACTATCTTTGTTGTATGATAGCCAAAGCAATAAAAAAAGATAAGTATATACTTTCCACAGTCATCATCTCCTTAGCGGTTGCCGTACTGATTCATTTTCCTGAATCAGTATCTCTTTTCGACCGTTTCGAAAGTCATTCCTTATTCCCGGGGATGAAGTTTATAGATGTGGCAAACGAAATACTGTTTACCTTTCTGTCACTATTGTTACTTTTTGCCATCAATACCCGTTTGTTTCATTTCAATCAGGCTTCCATTAAAATTACAGGGACAAAGATTTTGCTTTCCTTTATCGTGACATGGATATTGAGTAACTTGTCAGGACAGTTTTTTGTTTTCCTTCACAGAACGTTTGATATTCCGGCCATCGATGCCATGGTACATCATTATTTGCATCCATTGCGGGATTTTATTGTGGCATGTCTCGTCACCAGTAGTTGCTGCATCCTTCATCTTATATTCAAGCAGCAACTGGTACTTATCGAGAACGAACAGCTTCAGGCAGAGAATCTCCGCAATCAGTATGAAGTACTGAAGAATCAGCTGAACCCACACATGCTGTTCAACTCGCTGAATACCCTGCGTTCGCTGGTACGCGAAAATCAGGATAAAGCGCAGGATTACATTCAGGAACTCTCCCGGGTACTAAGGTATACTTTGCAAAGTAATGAGTCACAATGTGTCAGTCTCCGGGAAGAAATGGAATTTGTTTCCGCTTATATATTTCTATTAAAGATGCGTTTTGAGAACAATCTACAATTCGACATACAGATAAGCAATGCCTACGAAGAATATCTCCTCCCTCCAATGGCGGTGCAAGTGTTGATTGAGAATGCAGTAAAGCACAACGAAATCAGCAACCGGAAGCCGTTGACCATTCATATCACGACGGACGATAACGGCAATTTGTCTATCAGCAACGACATTCAGCCCAAATGGACTGCAACTTCCGGAACCGGTATCGGACTTGCCAACCTTGCCAAACGATACAGGCTCTTGTTTAAACGGGATATACAAATAACGGAGGACAGAGAGTTTACAGTTTGTATTCCTTTGATTGAAAAATCACAACTAGAACAATAACCACCATGAAGATTGTCATTATAGAAGACGAAAAAGCAGCAGTACGAAATCTGACTTCACTGCTTAATGAAATAAAACCGAATGGAGAAATCGTGACCATACTGGATAGTATCAGTTCCACTATCGAATGGTTCAGTTCTCATCCGATGCCGGAACTGGTATTCATGGATATTCACCTGGCAGATGGTTCCGCCTTCGAGATATTCAATCATATCAATATTACTTGTCCGATTATCTTTACAACTGCCTATGATGAATATGCATTACGCGCATTCAAAGTAAACAGCATCGACTACTTATTAAAACCCATCGGTAAGGAAGACATAGAACACGCTTTCGATAAGCTGCAAGGTTTACAGGATGCTGCTGACAAACACCTGTTTCCTTTTCCACAACAGGAGAATGAGCTACTGAAACTGATACATTCACTCCAAAAGCAGGAAAACTATAAAAGTCATTTCCTTATTCCTACCAAAGGAGACAAACTATTGCCTGTCTCTGTAGATATGATACAATTGTTTTATATTAAGGACTGTCAGGTCAAGGTAGTCTTAACCGATGAAACCGAATACTGTTTTTCTCAAACATTAGATGAACTTACGGAGTGTCTCAATCCTTCTCTTTTCTTTCGGGCTAACCGCCAATATCTTATTTCGCGAGAAGCTATCAAAGATATTGACTTATGGTTCAACAGCCGACTGTCCATCAACTTGTATTATTCAGGAATCAAAGAAAAAATACTTGTCAGTAAAGCCCGAGTAGCAGAATTTAAAGAGTGGTTCTCTAAGAGAAAGCGTTGATTCCGAGGCTTTGCCTTCTTAGAACAAATAGCAAAACAAAGTGTTTCGTGCCGTGAAACGATTGGTTTCAACGCTTGAAACAAAGAGTTTCAAGCCGCAAAACACTTTGTTTCAAGCCTATGAAACTGCAGTTTCCCGCCTTGAAACCAAAAGTATCCCCTGTTGAAACTTCTATTTACATACCAGCTTATGTTTATATGCAGGCATGTTCATTTCAAACGGTGATAGATGAAGATTAGGTGATAGATGGAGAACAACCTATCACCGCCCTGAAAGCTCGATGAACAAGGTGTTTCAGAAGGATGGTGATAGATTGAAAGATGATTTCCATTTTTATGTATGGAAAGTTAGAATATGTGCCATCATTCAATGACAGCTGCAAAGCCACCATTTCTAACCATCTTTATAGTTAGCTGCTCCCCGGCTTTCACCTGGGATGACTTGCAACGATAATCCATCGCCTGACGTCCTGCGTTGATACCATCCTCAAAAGATATCATTTGATAAGAGCGATCTTTATTCAAGAAATCTAACTTTATGGTAAACTCACGTTCCTTTTTACCATTATTAGTCATTCCTCCTATAAACCACTTATCGCCTTTCCGTTTTGCTACAATGACGTATTCACCCGCTTTAGCTTCCAATGCCACAGTCTCGTCCCATGTTACGGGAACTTGTGTGATGAAACGGGTACAATCTTCATTACGATAATAAAGAGTAGGATTATCTGCCAACATCTGCAGACCACTCTCAAAAACCACAAAGAGTGCCAACTGATAAGCACGTGTTCCGATACTTGCAGCATTAGGACGTTCCGACCGATACACATTAGGCTGCATACTAATCATCGCCCCGGGAGTATAATCCATCGGACCGACAGCATTACGCATAAATGGTAAATACAAACTATTATCCGGATAACAACCGCCCATTTGTTCCATGCCACGCACTCCTTCGTAAGACAGCACATTCGGATATTTATATTCCAGTCCGGCAGGTTTGAAAGAGCCATGAAAATCGACAAACAAATGATGTTTGGCTGCTTCCCGGGCTACCCGTTCGTAATAGTTGACCATCCACTGATCGCTTCTGTCCATAAAATCAATCTTAAGTCCTTTTACTCCCCATTCATTGAAAGTCTTGAAGAGATCAAAATTGTTTTCTACCGTCAACCATGTCAACCAAAGCACAATCCCTACATTTTTTTCTTTGCCATAACGAATCAACTCGTGCAAGTCTACTTTGGGATTAGGCGTATAAGGATCACGCGTACTTTTAGCCCAGCCTTCATCCATAATGATATATGGAATACCAAATTTAGAAGCAAAATCAATGTAATACTTATAAGTATCCAAGTTATAACCGGAAACAAAATCCACATCCGGTCCGTAAGGAGAAGCGTCATTCCACCATTCCCAGCTTACCTGTCCCGGCTTAATCCATGAAATATCCTGAAGTTGATTCTTTTCAGCCAGTTTATAAGTCATTGTGTTCTCAATCAACTGCTTATCATTTTTACTTATCACAAAGTAACGCCAAGGATAATTTCTCGTACCTTTTGTTTTAGCAATGTAATCAGCTTCTTGAGTAATCTTCACACTACGATCACTGTTTTCGGCAAACGCAAGCGGAGCTTTAGGAAAAACAGAAATTGCTCCGTTCGTGCCCGTTCCTTTGAGAAACATACATGGATAATCAGCCAAATCCGACTCGCTGATTAATATTTTATAGTCTTTTTGTGTGTCAATCAATACCGGCAAAACAGCTATCCGTTCTTCAGGCTTCCACGCATTACTTTGAACATGTGTGTAAGGTTCCTCATAAGCTGTATGGAAACTTCCCGGTTGTTGCAAGTGAAGAAGATAATCCGACGGGAAGTTGATAGCAAACTCTTCGTTCATTACTTCAACATCACCTTTTTGTGAGGTAATAAACCGGTAAGCAACTCCATCGTCAAAAGCACGGAATTCTACTGAATAATCTTTAAAGGTCAGTAGCAATTGATTATAACGATTATTGACTTTCGAATATTTCAAAGGAACAATAGGAGTTAATTGCTCGTCGACACTCCATTGCTTCTGACGACGCAACTTAGGGTTCTGTCCCAACACTTGATTTTTCAGAACCAACAAAAGAGAATTGTCTTTCAACAATACATCTCCGTTATAATCTATACTATAATAGATTTTATCCGAGAGATTCAAGGACACTTTCAGCTCTCCATTGGGAGAAACCAACTCTAACCGGTTCTGCGCATGAAGTAGTGAAACTAAGCACAAACACACAACTAACAGAATATATCTTCTCATGATTTAGATATTTAATTAATAATCGTTTTACATTGGCAAATGTAATAAAAACATCACTTCGTACTATCAAGCGGACTGGGTAATACTCCTTCAAAAGTCATTTTCACTGGTTTAATATACCCGTTTTCATCAAAATACATTCGATCAATACAAGTTGCACGACTATTTGCTGCTGTTTCACCTAACGGACGACGATGATAAACAATATACCATTCATCTTCTCCGGCTCCTTTTATCACCGAATGATGTCCTGCTCCGGTAGCTACCGAAAGATCCTGTTCCAGGATTTTACCAACCCTTTTGAACGGACCAAAGGGAGAATCTGAAATGGAATATGCTACACTATAGTTCGGGAGTCCCCAGCCACCTTCCGACCACATGAAATAATATTTTCCATTACGTTTCAACATAAATGGTCCTTCTACATAGTTTTCCGGAGTGACTTCCTTATACATCGTTCCGTCCTCAAAAGGAACAATACTCAATAAGTCAGGAGCCATTTTCACCATATTACAATGTCCCCAGCCACCATAATACATGTAATATTGCCCGTCATCATCCTTGAATACAAACTGATCGATAGGTTGAGCCCCATGAACGATCTTATCAATCAGCGGCTTACCCAAAGCATCCTTAAAAGGTCCGGCAGGACTATCTGACGTAGCAACACCAATCCCTCCTACTTCATTATTATTCTGAATATCATTAGCTCCGAAAAACAAATAATACTTATCATTCGCTGAAAGCACCGCTGGCGCCCAAAGAGCACGACGAAGCCAACTGATATTCTCTTTTGATATGACTTTCGGATGCTTTGTCCAGTTCACCAAGTCTTTAGACGAAAAGGCATCCATAAAGGTTTGTTCATCATAAGGTGCCGAATACGTAGGATAGATCCAATATTCATCTCCAAACACGACTCCTTCGGGATCGGCATACCAACCTTTAAAAACAGGATTACCACTCTTTTTCTTTTCTGAAAAATTTGCCTGATATTTCATTGTCTTTCCAGGCAACGACAAAGAAGGAGCTACCGCTTCATCCGATACCGCACGCTTATAGTTCGGTTTACTGCTCATGACAAAACGTAGTTTCACGCCATCACGTATATCCTCATATTTCAAATAAGACTTGTCATACTTCTTGCCGTTCACATACAATTCCTTTACATACACATTCTTCGGCGACCAATTATCTGCTACCATTTCAATCACCTTTCCGTTACTCATCCGAACAGTTATTGCCTCAACGCAAGGAGAACCGATGTTATACATATTGCTTGAAGGAGCCACCGGGTAAAAGCCTATGCAATTGAACATATACCAAGCCGACATCTGTCCGCAATCGTCATTGCCACTTAATGCATCCGGAGTATCGCCATAGAAACGGTCAGCAATCGTCCGTACCCACTTCTGACATTTCCAAGGTTCTTTCAAGTAATTATAAAGATACGCTACATGATGGCAAGGTTCATTTCCATGCCAATAGGCTCCGATACGGCCTTGAATATCATGTGCTCCCGGAATGTCATCCGGCAACTCTACTGTGAACAGTTCGTCCAACCGGTTGCGGAACCAGTTTTCGCCAGCTTCGTTGATATATCCTTGTACATCTTGTGGTACGTACCAGGTATATTGTACAGTAAAGCCTTCCGTAATATCCCCCCATCCATTTACAGATCCGGGGCCCTGATAAGCTACCGGAGTAAACGGTGTACGCCAGTTTCCCTGACTGTCCTTGCCACGCATATACTTCGTTTCCGGATCAATCAAAGTCTGATAAGAGAGTGCACGATTCAAGAAATAACGATAATCATCCTCTTTACCCAAAGCCTTGGCAGCCTGTGCCATACAATAATCATCATACGCATATTCCAATGTTTTAGATACTGATTCCGCCTCTTTATCGAAAGGCACATATCCCATCATACGATACTCCGGCAAACAGTCATAATTCGGATTCATCGCCGTGGTCTTCATAGCCTCATACGCACGTTCGTAATCGAACCCTTTTACTCCCTTCACAATCATGTCAGCCAATACGGAAACTGCATGATAACCAATCATACACCAAGTCTCATTTCCATAAAACGACCAGACAGGCAGCATTTTCTCCACACTTTTATCATAATGAGCCAACATGGAATTGGCAATATCGGCATTCACTTCCTGCTGCACCAGATTGAACCAGGGATGCAAAGCCCGGTAGGTATCCCAAAGAGAGAATACCGTATAGTTGGTAAATCCTTCGGCTTTCTCTATATTTTTATCTAATCCTCGAAACTGCCCGTCTACATCCTGAAAGATGAACGGATGCAAAGCCGCATGATAAGCCGACGTATAGAATGTTCTTTTCGTTTTACGGTCGGCAGTAAGGGTATATTTTCCAAGTTCTTTTTCCCACAGTGCTTCTCCTTTAGCTTTCAGTTCATCGAAAGCGAGTCCGGCAAGTTCCGCCATATTGTTCTTTGCCCCGTTTGTGCTGACCGATGAAATAGCAGTTTTTACAATCACTTCCTCTCCGGCTTTCGTATCAAAAGAGATGCAAGCCATCAAATTCTTTCCCCAGGCTTCATAGCTGCTACGAAACCGGGAGGTATTGTAAATCACCGGTTTCTTATTCTGCATAAAGCGCAAACCGGTCAACTTTTTAGAGAAAGTAGCCGTGAAATAAATATGCCGTTCCGGTCCCCAGCCTTTTACCAGTTTATATCCGGTGATGGTGGAATCATTTTCCATGCGCAGATTCGCCCATTCACAAGATTGCCATAAAGTATGGTTCATATCGATCATAATAAAAGCTTTATCCGATTGAGGATAGGTGAAGCGAAACATACCACTACGTACTCCTGACGTCATTTCAGCCTTTACTCCATAATCTGACAGCTCCACCGCATAATAATTAGGTGATGCCCATTCCTTCTCATGAGAATAACGTGAACGGTATCCCTTTTCCGGCTCCTCACGTGTCCCTGGATCCAGTTTCATCTCTCCTGTTCCGGGAATAAACAGAAAGTCTCCCAAATCAGGTATACCAGTCCCGCTTAAATGAGTCAGGCTGAATCCCAACAAGGTGGAATGATTATATTTATAACCAGAAGCCGCATCATAGTATTTACTATCTGTGTCCGGACTCATCTGAATTCCTCCGAAAGGAATCTGCGCACCCGGATACACATTACCATAACCATCTGTTCCCACAAATGGATTCACATAATCAATCAGTTTCTCGGTTTGAGCCATGCCCGGCAAAATACTCACCAGACACGACCAAACCAAAAACAATCTCTTTTTACCCAATCTACTAGCCATATTTATTCTTATTGTGCTTGTACATCTCCTACCGCAACTTGATATTCGTGCCACAGTTCATCAATATTATATTCATTCCCTAAAATATGTTTGATAGCACCATCAAACGACCAAGGCACCACCTCCAACGTACTGCGATTGAACTTACGCAAGAATTCAGGGTCTTTGTTATCACGCAGCCAGACAAAGAAATAACCGGCCGTACGATAACCGTCCATATAGTTCCCACCTTTTGGACGGGCATTAGGACCATCGAAACCACCGTTTGCCACACGTACAGCATCGGCCATGCCTTCAATAAATGCCCAGAAAACACGGTTAGTCCCATAAGAACCAATTCCTTGCGGTTCCAGCTGATAGGCATGTGTCAGTTCGTGCAGCAATACTCCGCGCGTTTCGAAAAACAGCTTTGCCGTATCATTCTTCGCAAATGATTTCTCAATATGCCGCGTGCTATAGAAGATTGTGACATCACCATTACCACCACCTTTAGCAGAAACGCCTTCAATATCTTCCAACGTATAATGTATCTTGTTCACTGTCGGAATACTATCATCCGGAGAATTATAAAGGGTAGCCAATACCTCACGTGCCTGGGCCTTGATATACGATTCCGCATCGGGGATAATCCGGTGATAGACATCAGAACCTTTCGTTTCCGGTGCTTTATCTTCAAACAGGATAGTGCCCACATTATATTTTCCCCATGTGTCAGTCACAACTTCAGCCTGATTCTTTGAAGTTGCAGAACAAGCTCCCATAGCGATTAGCATACAGGTAACATAGATCAAGTTTCTCTTTTTCATATCTTTATTTTATTATTTATTGATTCCATCGGTTAACGAGTAAGGTTTGTCTCCTTTCGCCAGACCACGACGTTTGTTGGGCGATGCGGACATCTTAAACTCCAATACTCCACCTTTTAATATATCCTCGTGTGTAATGTACATCTTATCATATACTTTCCCGTTCAGTTTCAGAGACTGAACATAACGCTTCTTGTCACTGACGTCCGGTGCTTTGATCTCCAATGTATTGCCATTGGGAAGTTTCAACTTCAGATAAGGCAAATACGGGGCTCCCAGTACATACTCGTCTGTTCCGGGACAAACCGGATAGAAACCCATTACGGAGAAAAGATACCAAGCAGACATCTGTCCGCAGTCGTCATTGCCACCCAGTCCGTTGATGTCATTACGATACATCTTATTCAGGATTTCACGCAACCAGTACTGTGTTTTCCAAGGTTCAGAGGTCCATGCATAGAGATAAGGAATATGATGGCTGGGTTCATTGCCATGCACATATCCGCCAACCAGGCATTCTTCCGTTATATCTTCGTTGTGCTCATAATACTTTTCCGGCAGATGCATGGAGAACAGCTTATCCAGTTTGTCTACAAACACTCTCTCCCCTCCCATCAGGTCCATCATGCCAAATACGTCATGGGGCACATGGAAAGAGAAGTTCCAGGAATTTCCCTCAATGAACCCCTCACCATAGGTCTGCAACACATCAAAGTCCTTCTTGAATGAACCGCCACTAAATCGGGGACGGGCAAAACCAATCGTCGTGTCATAGATATTACGGTAGTTCAAAGCACGCTTCCGATACGTTTCGGCAATCTCTTTCTTTCCGGATTTTAAGGCAGTCTGATAGATGGTCCAGTCATCATACGCATATTCCAACGTGGAGGAAGCTGCCGTACCGCTTTTGTCCAACGGGATATAGCCCAGTTTCATATAGTCCGCCACTCCTTCGTAATAAGGTACAGTAGAAGTACTGACCATTGCGTCCAAAGCCTCGTCTACATTGGAAAAAATTCCTTTAGTTATGGCATCCGCCAACACCGATACGGCATGGTAGCCACTCATACACCAGTTCTCATTACCCATCAGACTCCAGACAGGCAACATCCCGTGCACACTTTGCTGTTCATGCTTAATCATTGACTCCACCATGTCCACACTACGTTCCGGCTTCACTAGATTCAGGAACGGATGTTCCGCACGGTAGGTATCCCAGAGTGAAAATATCGTGTAGTTGGTGAAGCCTTTTGCCTGATGGATATTGTGATCCAAGCCACGATAAGATCCGTCTACGTCCATATAGACCGATGGATTAATCATCGTATGATAAAGCGAAGTGTAGAGCATTGCTTTCTGGTCTGCAGTTCCTTCCGCCTCAAAATGATCGAGTTCATTGTTCCAGTCCGTTCGGGCGGCTTCTGCCAGTTCTTCAAAGCTTTTTCTGGAAGCTTCGGCATGTAGATTCTTGATAGCTCCCTCGGTACTGACAGCCGACAATGCCACCTTTACGACCAGTTCGGATTCTTTGACTGTATCAAAGTTGAAGTAAGCCACAATCTTGCGTCCTGTAATCTCCGGAAAATTCTTTTCCATATTGAAACGACGCCAGAAGCCATTATAACGCACTTTTTCTTTGTCCTTATACCCATATTCCCTTATAGGTTGTGAAAGAGAAATTGCAAAATAAGTATAGTTGGTTCTTGCCCATCCGTTTGTTATGCGATAGCCCGTAAGCAAGGTATCATTTTCAACCCGCAGGTTTGCCCATAGTACCTTACCGTCATAATTATAGATACCATGTACCAAGTCCAGAATCAGATGACCGTCTTTTCCTTTCGGGAAGGTATATTTATGTATACCCACACGTTGCGTTGCAGTCAACTGCGCCTTAATGCCATAATCATCCAGCATCACTTCATAATATCCGGGAGCAGCTTTTTCCGTGGCATGGCTGAAACTGGAACGGTATCCTTCGTCCGGGTAATCCGCCCTGCCGGGATTCAGTTTCAGTTCACCTACGGCAGGCATCAGTAAAATATCGCCCAGGTCCGAATGTCCGGTTCCGCTAAGGTGTGTATGGCTAAAACCCACAATTGTCTTATCACGATATTGATAACCGGCGCAATACTCATAGGCGTTCTTCTGATAGGCTCCGTTTACGTTATGTGGAATTGTGTCTGTATCCGGGCTCAACTGTACCCATCCGAAAGGTGTGCAAGCACCGGGAAAGGTATGCCCCATACCATTAGTACCAATTATCGGATTCACATAATCCACTGGTTGTTGAGCCATGGCGGACGATACTGTAACCGCCGCCATAGCCATTATCCCTAATCTCTTCTTTATACCCATATCCAGTTAGTTTTAGTCGCGAGAGAAAGAATACGGATAATCTGATTCATTCACACCTCTTCCCATATTGGGTTTATTATCCATATTAAATAGCAGTCGCCCGCCCTTTAATAAATCAAAATGGTTCAAATAGTTCTTCGTATAGTTCTTGCCATTATAGTTCAATGAACGGATATAACGGTTTTCATCACTGTTCTTGGGAGCAGAGATTTCCAGCTTCTTCCCGTTTTCCAATGTAATAGTTGTCTTTTTGAAATAGGGAGCTCCCAGCACATATTCATTGCTGCCCGGACATACCGGATAGAAGCCTAAGGCCGTAAAGACATACCAGGCGGAGGTCTGTCCGTTATCCTCATCACCACAATAGCCATCCGGGGTAGCAAAGTACAGGCGGGTCATCACCTCACGCAACCAGTATTGTGCTTTCCAGGGTTCGCCGGCATAATTATACAGGTAAATCATGTGTTGGATAGGTTGATTACCATGCGCGTAATTCCCCATATTGGCAATTTCCATTTCGCGGATTTCATGAATGACTCCACCGTAGTAACTGTCGTCGAATACCGGTGGAAGGCTGAATACGGAATCGAGCATACTGACAAACATCTTCTTACCGCCCATCAGGTCGACCAGTCCTTGTACGTCATGGAACACCGACCAGGTATAGTGCCAGCTATTTCCTTCGGTAAAGGCATCTCCCCATTTAAACGGATTGAAAGGAGACTGGAACGTACCGTCGGCATTCTTTCCACGCATCAGTTTCGTTTCCGGGTCAAACAGGTTGCGATAGTTCTGACTTCTTTTTTTATAAACTTCCAGTTCCTCGGCAGGACGTCCCAGTTTCTCGCCCATACGATAGATACACCAGTCATCATAAGCATATTCCAGCGTACGTGCAGCACTCTCATTGATCTTTACATCGTATGGTACGTAACCCATTTTATTATAATATTCATATCCACGACGTCCGGTAGTGGAAACTCGCGGATGTACACTGTTGGCACCTTTCAGTAAGCCTTCGTACATTTTTTCTGCATCCGCTTTGGTTACATTCTTCATAAAGGCATCCGCCACTACTGAAGCAGAGTTGTTGCCAACCATACACCCTCTGTGTCCCGGACTAGCCCATTCGGGAAAAAAGCCGCTTTCCTGATAAGTATTCAACAAACCTTCCTGCATTTTTTCTCCCATGGAAGGATATACAAGGTTCACAAACGGAAACAGGCAACGGAAGGTATCCCAGAATCCGGTATCGGTAAACATATAGCCCGGACGGACTTCGCCGTTGTAAGGACTGTAATGAACTGTTTCGCCCTGCGCATTTACTTCATAGAACATACGGGGGAAAAGCACGGAACGATACAGACAGGAGTAGAATGTACGCATACGGTTTTCATCATTGTCTTCTATCTTGATGCGTCCCAGCACGTCGTTCCAAGCCTTACGCCCTGCTTCCTTCGTCTGCTCGAAGGTTTTCTTGCCGATTTCCTTCAAGTTCAGTTCTGCCTGTTCGGGGCTGATGAACGAGGAAGCGACCTTGGCATGCACCTGTTCGCCTTTCTTCGTGGAAAAACCGATAGCTGCTCCCACATGATTGGACTGCAACTCCAGATGTTTTTCTACCGTATGATAGTCTGCCCAGACTTTATTGAACGTGAAAGGTTTGTCGAACTCTATCACGAAATAGTTCTTAAAGTTCCGTGGAACGCCGCCGCTGTTGCGTGTCGTATATCCCACGATTTTGTTTTCTTCGGGGATCACCTTCACATACGAACCGCGATCAAAAGCATCTATCACGATATACGCATCTTTCGTTTCGGGAAAAGTGAACCGGAAATAAGCACAACGTTCTGTCGGAGCAATTTCCGTTGTCAGATTATATTCTGACAAATAAACACTATAATAATAAGGAGTTGCCTTCTCTGCCTTATGCGAGAACCAGCAGGCACGCTGCTCCTGATCAATTCTCAATCGTCCCGTCATTGGCATGATTGAAAACTGTCCGTAGTCATTGATCCAGGGACTAGGCTGGTGGGTTTGCTTGAAGCCACGGATTTTATCCGAAGCGTAAGTATATGCCCAGCCATCACCCATTTTGCCAGTCTGCGGCATCCAGAAATTCATCCCCCACGGCAATGCGATAGCAGGATATGTATTCCCATTGGATAACGAGATTTTAGAGTCGGTTCCCATCAAAGGATTCACGTAGTCGACAGGTTGTTTCTGCGCGAAAAGGAAATAAGTGCCCAATAACAGGGCACCTCCGAGAGACAAGAGTTTCTTTTTATTCATGGTTTGTGAATTAAGTATAATATTATATATTACTTTATTCGGTGATATTCATAAGCGAGCACGAAAAGAAATCTATTTATTGTTCATATTTAATCAACTGTAAGAACCATTTCACCTCATCCTCATTTAGTTTTTGAACATCTTTCAACAGGGCAGGCAAGTTTTTATAACTCTTCCAAAACTCAGCAGACAAATCATCCAAATTCTCTGGTGTGTAACGTATAGCCTCCTTGATGCTGCCCAATTTGCAAAAGTCCGGTTGAAAAACAATATAAGAATTACGATATTTCAATTTCTCCATCGCCTTAGCTACACGTTTGGCAGCACCAAATAATCCATCCAAATTGACTTCGGAAACAGGATATTCAATTGCAACCACTTTTTCTCTATTACAATCTTTCTGCGGAATATCTACCAACAGAGCGAATTCTTCATTCAGGTAAACGAAATCTTGTTTCTGTCCGTCTACTGTCACACTTTCAGGTATAGCCGAAGCAAGAACCTTTACCTGATAAGAACGTTGTGCAGGCATTTCCTTATAAGAACCTTTACGCGGACTAATAGTTAGCGTCAGTTTTGAGCCCGTCTTTTCAGAGTGAATAGCAGTCGTAGCAAATTCCTTCTGATAATTTTTATCATCGCCATTGTCCTCGTACAATGTAAATTCAGAAGAAGTCTTACCCGGAATAACATTCAAAACAATCGTTTCATCCTTACCGTTCAGATTCATCACTTTATCGTTGTACATCGGCAGTACCGCACCTGCTTTAATATAAATGGGGTATTCGTCAAGAGCGAAATAACGAGTCAATACTTGTCCCCCTTGCAACGTCTTTCCGGAAGCAAATTCATACCATTGTCCCTCCGGAAGCCATACTTTCACTTCGGTATAACCATCCTTCATAGGTGAAGTTGCAGGAGCTACCATTACATCATTACCAAACATATATTGATTGCGGTAATCATAAGCTTCTTGCGTTTCCGGATAATCATAATACATTGGGCGACAGAGTGACAGTCCTGTTTCATAAGCCTCACGAGCCATTGTGTAAATATAAGGTACCATATTATAACGCTGGCGAATGATGCCACGCAAAATATCAGATACCTCATTACTAAATACCCAAGGCTCTTTTGTCAAACCAGCAATCTTCGTACTATGTGAACGTAAAATAGGACTAAAAGCGCCAAATTGCATCCAACGAACATACAATTCCGGATCAATATGGTCTACACCCTGGTGACCTCCTATATCATGACTCCAATAACCATAAAGTACATTACTGGCAGTAGAGTTGAAGTAAGTCTGGTAATCGAGACTAGCCCAGGAAATAAATGTATCACCCGAAAAGCCCACCTGATAACGATGATTTCCAAGTCCTCCCCAACGATGATAAATCAATGGACGCGTCTGACGTTCACGCTCCATTTGGGAGAAAAATATATAATTCAGCCACCAAGTATTACTTAGATTTTTCACTTCTTTATCAAATGGTTCCTGCTGCCAATCCAGCCACCAAAAATCTATTCCGGCATTGTTCATAGGCATTAGAACATTCTTGAACATACTTTTTATGAAACTCTTTTTTGAAGATATCCAAGGTATTTCCTGTTTAGTAGCCGGATCCACTCCATTATCACGCGCCACAGCTTCATATTGTTCTTCGTAACTACGGACTCCTTCTGCAGGATGCAGGTTAAGGGTAACACGTAGTCCATTGTCAGCTTTCAAATCTTTAAGGAGTTTACGATAATCAGGAAACAACTCTTTGTTCCATGTCCATCCGGTCCAACTCCCCCGTCCCTTATCTGTATAATGCCAGTCCATATCTATTACAAGCACATCCAAAGGAATATTATAGTTTTCAAAATTCTTGCATAATTCTCGCAATTCATGATCACTATACATCCAATAACGACTCCACCAATAACCGAAAGCATAACGGGGAGGAAGAGGCATACGGCCGGCAAAAAGAGTATAGTCTTTCAATGCAGCTTTATAATCATGTCCATAAGCCATAAAATACCAGTCTTGAGCCCCCTCAACATGTTCACGAGTCTTCACCCAATTCCAGTTATCCGCATCACCATCGAAAAGAAAATTGTTGGAGTCATCTAAGCAAGTCCACCCGTCTTTAGCAAGAAGCCCATCTTCCAAATCCGCTTTGTGCCCCCAACACTTATCCCCGTCCCATCCGTCAAGTGTACGAGTCGTGCCTTTCAGATTATACTGTTGCTTCATACCTGGCTTCCAAACGAAAGCAGGTGTCAACCCTTTCATCGAAGAAATCTGAAGATTCTCGGCAGTGAAAGCACCACTATTTTTTTTATAACGCAGTTTCATTTTAGAGGTAGAAAGCTCAATCCATGCACCTTTCTTTAGTTTGAATTTAACTGCCGGATAATTACGTTCTACAGCCAAGAAAGAGTGTTGATTAATGAATTTACCATCAGGAGCATACTCCATACGAATTGTACCGTCAGAAATGACTGTAAAACGTACATTCGTATCCTCATAGGCAACGTTATTCGATTTTTCTTGTGCACCCAAGGAAATTGAAAAGAAAGTTATCAAAAAGAACAAGTAAAAGTTCTTCATCTGCTTGAATTTTGAATAATGAATAATTGGTTTGGTTTAGAATATTAAGGCATCTCTTCCACTTTTCATGCAAAAATACAAAAAAAGAAAGAAGAGATGTTTGAATTTACACAGAATCAATCTCTGGTAACATGAATGACAGCCGTTTTCACACTGCCTTCTTCGGCTAAAGCAGTAGAAATAGACAGATCAATAGGAGTTGCAGTGATGCTAATAACAACATCATAGGTACCTGTTTGTGTAAAGCCAGCTTTTGTCAAGTAGTCTTTTAATTGAACTTTACTTATGGTCATACTCAACACATTAAGTTCTTCTTCAACTGTCACCTCGTTGTTCAAGACTTCTGTGACAATATTCTCTGTATCAGAATCACTGGCTTTAGTAAATGCTACCGTATAAGTGGCATTACCTACATCTACCCAACGGAAAGCTATAAATTGAGGAGTGGTAAGATCTGTCATGTCCAACGTATACTCATCGGCCTCTATAATTAAACTTTTAGGTGAAGGAACACCGGCCCCATCTTCGTCAACGCAAGACTGAAAGCCCACAAATAGTAGTAAAGATACTACCAAACGATATAAATGTTTCATTGTAATCAAGATTTATAGTATTCAAGTTTTGAAGCCGGAATTCTTCCGGCTTCCATTCTTTTATTAGTTTGCAGGAACAAACTCTGTATGCATATCTTTCACATCCAAACAGAAAGTAAACTTGTAACGACCACTTACAGTAGGAACCCACTTGAGGTCACCGCCATCTTTTTCCAGACGATACTTTGTCAAGTCATGATTTGTTAACGGATCGGTAGCGGCCTCCGGAGCAAAGAAGAACGGATCTTCACCCCAACTTGAACCTCCAAGACTGATTTTTATTTCACCGCCAGCATTGAACTCACCTGTCCAAGAATACAGGTGTGGATTACGAGCATTCTCTATTTTGAAAAGACCATCACCACTATTAAGAGTCCAACCAACAGAACAACCATTACCTACCATATACATTGTTTCAGGAACAGGTAGTTCTAAAATTTCCATCATACGGCAATCATTATAATCGTTATTAGTGTCCACAATGAAAGTGCGACGTCCTGTTTCTGTATTAGTAAATTCTGTAATTTCACCCTCATTCAAATAGACCATATGAAGACCATCTCCACTATTACCGTAGGCAGGATAATCTCCACCTGCTACTGTAATAAAATGATACGCACAAGGAGTCACATCAAATGTACCCTCATAAATACCGGTTCCCATGTTGCGTTGTCCTAGCCGTTGAGTTGAGACTTTACCCTCATTATCTGTCATGTGAATGTAAATATAAGTAGGATACTTCTCATAACCCGACACAGTAAATTCTACCGTGGACGATTCCGGCTTTATGTATTTGTCCGCATTATGAACGGTACAAACGACTTGTGCAGTAACTTTAACCTCTTGCCCCGGCAACACCCAAGTACCAATAATAGCATTAAGTTCATCATGCGTGAAACTCTTTTTCCGATCAGTATCCAATTCATAAAAATCGGTATTATTTGCACTTTTATTTGCCGTAGCATACAAACGTAACGAGTAGGTCACTAAGTCAGTCTCATTGACCGGACTACTAGCGGCATCCCAAGTAAAGGTTATCGCAGTTTCGTCTTCCTTTCCTTTATCCAACACCAGCTTATCGGTAGAAGCTACAATATGCATCTCGTCAGGCTGTTCGTCCAGCGTGAAGTACTCTGGATCTTCATTACAGGCTGTCGCCACTCCTAATATGCTGCACAACCCCATTATTTGATAGAATATCTTCTTCATAATTTTTTACTTCATTAAATAATTGATTGTTATTCACTATTCGAGCCAGAACGGAGTTTGCACCAAATTCGGGTTCTTCTCATATTCATCAATAAAGACTGGCATCCAATAGTAACATCTTTTCCATACACGAGTCTGATAAACGGTACGTTTGAAGAAAGTCTCATTGGTAGTTCCCTCTGAATTCATACCATAATCATCACCAATCATTTCCGGTGTATTTTCCACATCTTTCCAACGACGAAGATCGTACCAGCGATTGTTCTCCAAACAAAGTTCTACACGACGTTCAGCTTTGACAACTTTACGCACAGCTGCTTGCGTGTTCTCTATATGTATAAAATTCTCATCCAAGTCAGAGACAGCGTCAAATGTGTACTGACGCACACCTGCCCGTTCTCTTACCTTATTTAAATATTTTAAGCACAATTCACGGGCAGCACTTGTATCATAGGCCTCATTATTAGCTTCGGCATAATCCAAATAAGTGAAAGCCAACCGATAAGTGAAACCTTGACGACTAGTATATACACCTGTTTTTTTGTTATCGGTCATACAAAGACTCTTACGAACCAAATAACCATTTTGAGGAGCATCATGAGGCGAGCTGGTACGAATATTGTCTTTTCCGTTGTAGAAGAAGTCATACGGACGCTTCGCACATTCTTGCCAAGATCCATGGAAAGAAACAGCATTATAAAAACGAGGTTCGCGGTTGCAATACATCTTATAGATTCCGGCAGCAGTTATTTCTCCCTCTTTACCGGTACCATAAGACCAGCTAGTATTACGTTTATCTACATTTTCCGAGAATCCCTTTTCTGAATAAGATTCATCCTCAAGAATAGGTAATCCCCTTCTTGTGAAAAATGCATCAACCAATCCTTGATAGACTCCTTGACCACCACCGCCACTGAATTCACGTGTGGAAGCTCCATAAAGGAAAAAATCAAAGTAACCGTTTCCTTTTGTTACCGGGAAAGTAATTTCTCGGTTTCCTTCACTCCATTTCTTGATATGGACATTATAGGTAGACATGAATGGATCGTTCTCACCGGTAGGACCTGTTTCAACATACAGTTTGTATCCTGCTTTTTCCGCTTCATCAATACAAAGCTTGCAAGCCTCGGCTGCTTTTACCCATTTGTTGGGATCGTAAGTCGGATTGAATACCAGTTCCCCCGCTTTATTACGATAATCTTTGTACCATTCATTACCATTAACCAGAGGGCTAGCAGCAAACAATAACATACGAGAACGAACAGTCAGTGCCATAATCTTATTGATACGACCATATTTAGAAGGATCATCGTAGATAGCAGGCAGTGCATTTGCGGCCTCCAACATTTGTTGATCACAATAATCTACTACTTCATCAAAAGGACTTTGTCCAATCATCAAATCAGACAAGGTGAAATCACTAGGGGTGATATAATCCGGTTTAAAAGGAATAGCACCATAGTTTTCAGCCAACTGCCACCAAGCATAAGCAGTTAGGAACTTAACTTCCATCTTCATATTATCTATTTCACTCTGTGGCAAATCACTATCCGGCAAAGCATAGGCACGTTGTTGAAAAATATATCCGTGACGGATATATTGCGGCATCATACGCCAAAAATCGCCATCCCATGTCGAATTGACAGTCCATTCACCAAAGATTTTAGGAATGGTGGTTTTACCATCCCATTGCTCCCAGCGCTTTGAAGGAGTCAGGTCATCAGCAAACACTTCGTAACCATCTTTCCAGATACGCCATTTATCAGGCTCATGAATTGTGTTGTACACAAAAGCCAACCATTGATACACCTTATCTCTATTGGAAAACACCATTTCGATGTCCAGTTCCGTGTCAGGTTCTTTATCAAGATAATCTGCACACGAAGTATTTGTCGTAAGCAGCGAAGCCGCCATAAGACCCGCTACCATATATTTTGAAAAATTGAGATGTCTCATAAAATTGTTTTTGAGGTTTAGTTTAGAAATTAATATCAATACCAAACAAAATAGAACGGTTCATCGGATATTTCAAACCATTATTAGTACCAAGTTCCGGATCCCACAATTTGAAAGGAGAGAAACATAAGAGGTTGTTACCGCTGACAAATACGCGCGCCCCCTTAGAGTAAATTTTTTCCATCCATTTCTTCGGGAAAGTATATCCGATTTCTACAGTTTTCAAACGTAAGAAACTCATATCCTTCTTCCACCAAGTAGAAGCACGATAGTTGTTCTTGTTAGGACCATATGTAAGGCGAGGCCAAAAAGCATACGGATCTTGATTATCATCCGTCCAACGATCATCCAGATTTTCAGAATAAGCATTCCCCTGCACAGTTGTACCACTACCTGGCAAGAAGATGGTTGAATTACCAATCACACGATGAGCGTCGGCAGTACCTTGAAAGAAGAAATTAAAATCTATGTTCTTATAAGCTATAACACCGCCAAAACCGTAAACGATACGCGGATCTTCCGTTCCGCCAATATAACCTTCGTCTTCTTCAGTAATTTTACCGTCTCCATTCATATCAACATATTTAATGTCACCCGGATAAAGTTTGTCAGCACCCACCTCTTGTTTTGGAATACCGAATTTCAATGAACCATCAGACTCAAAATCGTCTGCAGTGAACAAACGTTCAGCGGTAAGCCCCCAAAGTTCATTCATAGAGCGCCCTGTCTGTCCGCGATAAGTACCAATTTTAGAAGGAGCCTCGTCATACTCGTCTACACGATTCTTGGCAAAAGTAAAATTCCCATAGAAAGATGTAAACCAGTCTTTATTAAGTTGCTTGTGCAAATTAATCGAAACCTCCATACCGCCATTCGTTACTTTTCCATAGTTAGCCCAAGGATTTGTGATAAAACCTGTTTGTGTAGGAATAATACGACGTTGCATAAAGATATTCTTACGTTTTTCACGGAAAACATCTACTGTAATATCCAACGCGTTCCACAAACCAACTTCCAGACCAAGATTTGATTTAGTAGCTGTTTCCCAAGTCAGATTTGTCACACCAATCTCGCCTTCTGTAATACCTTTATCGTAGTTCTTTTGTCCTGTAGTCCCCCAAGTATATCCGCTGGCATCTGTTTTTAGTGTAGTCAAATAAGCAAAACGACGACCACCAATATTATCGTTACCTGCTTGTCCCATACTAGCACGGAATTTAATCTTATCAAAAGTGTTTTTCAAAGGCTCCATCCACGGTTCTTCACTCATCAACCAACCTAATGCTACGGAAGGAAAGAAACCGAAACGATGACCTTTGGCGAAATTTTCCGAACCATTATAACCGAAGTTGAATTCAGCTACATAACGGCTATCGTATGTATAAGACAAACGTCCTGCAAACCCTTGTTTACGATAATCCTGAATAGAACCGTCGTCATAAGCCTGTTGATTATAAAGAAGCAAAGCATCAATATCGTTCTTTCCGAACTTACGGCTATAATTCAAGTTAAACTCAAAATAAACATTGGTATTACCATATTCAGTGCCGGTTTCACTACCCATTGATTCATCGCCCACATCATACGACGTATACACCAAATTACCTTCTGCATCACGCCCTGTCGCCGGATGTACGGTAGGAGTATTGCTGGTACGCGACCTCCTGCTACTGTTCCAACGGTCGAAACTGAAGATACCTTTAGCTTTCAATCCCGGCGTAATCTGTCTCAAGTCTTGTTCTACAGAAAATAAAGTCTGAATCTTGGACGAGGTAGTGAAGTCATACCCTCCCTGCGTCGCAGTCCTCCACGGGTTAGCTCTATTCATTTCACGAGGAATGGAACCGTCGCTATAACGTGCCGGGTGCACAAAAGGTAAAGTCTCGAAAGCTTCGGAAAAAGCTTGGTCTGTGCTGCAACGTTGTTTCCTGAAACGATTCAGAAAACCACCAATATTTACACGCATCAAGGTAGTTTTGGTTACGTTCATATCAATATTCGAACGCATATTGAACTGATTATTGTCCGTAGAATTATCTACCGGCAATGTTTTATCTTGTTGCAGAATACCCGACTCATTAAAATATGAAGCTACGATACAGTAACGCAAGAAATCAGAACCACCACTTACCTCCAAATTACCTTTGGTTGTGTAAGCATAATCTTTTGTAATTGCATCAATCCAGTTTACGTTCGGATAAAGATCGGGATCATATCCGCTACGGGTACGATCAATACGCGTTTGATCAAAAGGTAATATCGCTCCATCCTGTGCAGCCAGTTGGTTGAGTAACGTCATATAATCCGG
This sequence comes from Bacteroides ovatus, assembly GCF_001314995.1. NCBI lineage: Bacteria > Pseudomonadati > Bacteroidota > Bacteroidia > Bacteroidales > Bacteroidaceae > Bacteroides > Bacteroides ovatus. The sequence goes on along the minus strand of NZ_CP012938.1, from coordinate 5,312,044 downwards.
TGCATCCAAAAAATCTGGGAATTTGGTAGGTTGATTAATAGAATGTTCTACGTGTACTCTTACCTGGGGTGCACCAATTTGACCGTGTTTCGTTGTGATGACGATTACACCATTAGCACCACGTACACCATACATGGCACTAGCCGACGCATCTTTCAAAATAGAAAAACTTTCAATCTCGGCTACATCTACGTTATTAAGATCTCGTGCAATACCATCCACCAAGATCAATGGAGAATTACTGCCCGAAAAAGAACTAATACCACGAATCCAGAAGTTAGAATCATCATACCCCGGTTCACCACTACGCTGAATAGCAATTACACCACTTAACTTACCCGCTAAGTTGTTACTTAATGTACGACTTGTACCAAATTGCAGTTGCTGTGGTTGAATCGTCTCAATAGAACCGATGATAGACGCTTTCTTCTGGCTACCATAACCGGTAATTACAACTTCCTCCAACTCCGAAGCGTCTTCCTCCAGAACTACATTGAGTAACTTCGATCCATTTAACGAAACAGATTTCTTCTTAAATCCAATATAAGAAAACTCCAATGTAGAATTTTTGGCCGGAACGGTTATTTGAAACAAACCGTCAACATCTGTCACTGCCCCCGAAGGGTTTGCAACATTAGCTACAACAATCGTTACTCCCGGCAATGGATTCTTATCCTTATCAGTAACCATTCCCGTTACACGAACTCCTTTCTGCTGTTGCACTTCCAAAGTACTCTCTACGGAAGCTTCCCGCAAAGATGCAGCCATACCATCAGTTGGCAAACTCCAAACCGGGACAGCTAGAGAAGCAAAAAAGAATGTTCCCAAAATGCTTTGAATTACATTTTTCATACTTTAATGTATAATTAAGGTTAATATTAATTTTAAGTTTAACATATAAATAAGATCTTTTGAGTCCTGCGTTTTACAGGATATGAGTATATTCAAATATTAAATCAAACTACCTTCCAGTTCTTAATAAATGAGGAGCGATGCGCATTGGCATCGGAGTATAAGAAGGCGGTGTATAAGGAGATAAATTTCCTCCTACTCCAAATTCTTCTGCTGCTCCCGGTTCCATTATACGGAGATCGATAAGCGGCGGAACCGTATTATCATCCTTGATGAACAACATGCCGTCGCCCGTCCCGTCATGTCCACCACTAATAGTAGGCACTGCACCCCATGGATTACGCATGACGAAAAGCATCGTATCATCCACAGGCAAAGACACGGTATAAGCATGTGCAGAAACAGTTTTATACTTACCGTCGACAGGAACATCGCTTTTAGTGAATCCTCCTACCACCAGTTTTCCTCTCTTCAGTGAAACCGACACGGCACGTTGCAGCTCGGCAGGAGTTAATTTTTCCGGAGCAAAAGCAAAACTGGAGCCATTACCGGTGATGATAGCTGCTGCATATTCCGAACCGATACCGCCAATGTCCGACGTGTTTCTAAACGCTTGAAACCACTTGATGACTGCCTTTTCAAGAACTGTAGACCATGTGGGCTGACCGCTCTTGCCGGAACTTGCGCCCAAACTTCCACTCGTACCCACGAACAGATTACTTACTCCGACTTCGATCTGCTGTCCTTTCGGATCGTACAGCTTCACCGTAAATGTCTGGTTGCCATTATTCTTAATAATATTCTTGATAAATCCCGGATAAACGTAAGACAAAGAACCCATCACCGCACACAAACAGCAGTCACCAATGGAATGTTGGTTTACATCTGCCGGACAAGGTTCGCCAAAAGGATAAAGATTGGAGACTTGGAAACCAGCCCAACTCAATCCGGCAAAAGGATCCGGTTCTTTATTCGGATCTTTCAACCACAGCAATTTTTCCTGCGTAACGGACAAATCCGACTCGGCATGCTGAGTACCCATCACATTATCCGGACTATACGTACTTCCGGAAGATTTCGACATCAAATCATCAATGTCTCCAACGAAAGCAGATGCTGCCAATGACAACTCTGCGAGTTGAGTAGAACTTGCCCCATGATTACTTTGTATGCTCAATCTATAATATCTATATTCTTCTTCATTTTCTACAGCATACGTTTTCGTCTGTTTTCGTTCTGCGAAAGTCTGATCTTTCTGAGTGTCCAGTACTACCCATTTTTGATTGTCAGAAGAACCGGATAATGTCCACGATTTCGGATCTGCTTCCGGAGAATCAGCTGCCGATGTAAGTGAATAGGATTTTACTGAGACACTACTGTTTCCATTCCAATTTATATTCACATTACTATGATAAGTAACGTACTTTGTGTCTAAATCATTATCTACTAACTTTCCAACTTCCGACCCAACAGGTGCATCCGAATATTGAGTCCAAAGAGTTCCGCCACAAGGCATACTGGAATTATTGGCATCTAATGCCCAATAAGTCTGAAAGAAAGCTCTTCCTTTTCCTTGTTCATCATCATCTGAACAGCTAGCAGCACAAAACGACAATAATAAAATTGAAAATAGAAATCCACTCTTCATAAGAAAAGAATCGGTGTTCATCTTCCACCGCAACGATTTCGCGTGATGTTTTTTCATTCTAAATACATTCATTTTACTTGTTTATTAAGGTTACTAAATACATTTGTATTCTTAACTATGCATATATTTTTCTTGTTAACGAAAGCAAAATAAGTTCTTTTTCACCTATTACATATACTCTGGCGTGACAAAATGAAGACAAAATTTCGTTGACAAAGAAGCGCACAACAAGCACAATAAGAGCACAAAATAAAGTCCTCATATTCAACACATTAAGCACCACTAAGCAGAATAAGAGAACAATAAGAGAACACAAGAGAAAAGTATTAATTCAAATCTGTATTCTCTTTTCAAACCCGAACAAAATGGGGTAAGGTACCGACTCCACTATTAATAGACGTAAAAAGACTAGCTATAATAATAAACGACTTGCCTAAGAATATATAACTTGCCGGCAGATATTTTTCCAAATACCTGCCGACGAGAAAATCAATTCTGTTTTTTTTCCCATACAGCTAAACGAGCATACAGTTCTACAAGTGCACCCTGATGTAGAATCTGCCATTTATTGCCACCGTCTTCTGTCGGAATATCTCCACTTAAACCACTCAAATCCTCATTATTAATCAATCCATTATTATGATGTGCTTTGCCAAACCAGGCGTGTAACATCGTACTATGTATATCTTCCAAATACAATGAGTTCTTGTCAATGGAGTAGAGTTCGAAAAATCCACGACACATAATAGTATTAAACCATGCGTGTCCGGGCGACAGGACTTTAAAATCACGTTTCAAAATATCCGAATGAAACTGTTTAAACCACTTATTGTGACAAGCTTCCGCTATTTGTTTTGCTAAATTCAAATAAGAATTCTCTTGCGTTATTTTATAAAGAAGACAAGCCAACTGCAAAGGCTGACCAGAATTATAAGAATACTTATTCTTCTCTATGTTACCTACCTGAGTGGGATCATCATCTTTAGGAGAAGCGTTATCATAATACAAATGATCACTAGGATCATACATATAAGTCTGCAACCAGTTAAAACACTCTTTTGCTTTATCCAAATAAATTTGTTTGTTAGTTAACTGATATAAAATACAACTCAATACCCCTGTCGGAGCTGTAGAACAAGTATTCTTCGACCTACTAGGTTCGTTCAATTCTCTCCAATGTACTCCGCCACCACAAGTTTCATCCCACCCATACTGTGCCAAATAATTCCACACAGCCTCAGCCTGAGTCAAATAACGTTTATCTCTAGTAATAATATACCATTCCGCCATATCAAGTCCAATCCATACATTATCATCATAAAAACGCTCGTTGCCAGCTGCCGGATACACACTATATGCAGTACGTCCACGATCTGCTATCCAAAAAGCCTGAATACCACTGAACATATCATTGTCCAAAGACTCATAGTGCCGTTCCTGCCCCGTACCAAGAGAAGCTTCTCTCATTGCCACAAACGCAGACAATCCACTACCTTGTCCCCATACAAGTGCGTCTCCATCCCAATAACCGTCAGCCTTAGGATACCATGTCTGCCAACACGTCCGAGGCCCCTTGTGATAATAATACTCTATAACCTTTGTCATCAAGGTATGAGCACAATCAAACATTTTCATTTGTGCATATTCAAAGGTTGCCGCTTCCTGACTTTTACTCTCCGACCGCAAACCATTGACTCCCACTAAAGTGACCGCTACCTCATACGTTCCCTCTGAAGGTACTTGTAGCAAATAATTTGCTCCGTTTTTGTATTTGACATCATTACCATTTAATAAAACAATGCTCCATTCCTGCGTCTTTCCGGTGTCTATCCTCCGATAAGCTATTTCTATCTGGAGATCTTTCACATAGGTTTTCCTCACAAAATTCACAACCAGCTCTTTCTCCCTATTTGTATTCAACACTTCCAGTTGCTCCACCGGATCAATTTTTTGGAGAAAGTTTTCCTCTTCTTTACTATCTTCACTACACGACTGCATGGTAGTCCCAACCACAAATAGAACTATCAATATACCAATTATCTTTTCCATATATTTTTTCATTTATTATTTCCCAACGAGGTGGTAGCCTGTTTACAATCCGACTTCAATACCTTCTGTCAGATTACCACTAGCCAGTCGAATACCTTGTTTAGTTATCACCTTGACAATTGCCATCCCTTTATTCTCCAGTTCTCTTTTTCCTGTTTTTCCAACCAGTTTCACCATGACTTTGTTACCATTACGTTCTGCTGTAAACTGTTGTAAACTATAATCACCTTTTTGGTATGACCAGCCGTCTCCAGCATCCCAATACATACTTCCGGAAGCCTTGCCTTGCTCATCCAAACAGACCAAAAGCATCAAAGGATCCAGTGAATTTTCAGTGGTATTCTGTATTATCTTGCCGGTAGGAATGATAGAACCACCACGAATCTTTAATTTTGCCTGATATTTACCATCCTTATCCCCGTCTACTAGTGACAAATCCTCCCATATTCCTTTAGGAAGCGCCGTTTTTTTAGCAAATGAAGGGATTACCAACAGGTCATCACCAACCAGAAATGCTTTTTCTTCCGCTCTTAACGAAAGATCTTTTGGATCAGCAAAGAATATCGGACGCATGATAGGCATACCTGTTGTGGAAGCCTCATGCAAAAGAGTATAATAATAAGGTAGCAAAATATATCTGCGTTCCAAAGCAATACGGGAAACCTCTTCTATTTCTTTTCCAAAAGCCCAAGGCTCTTTATTGTTGGTTCCGGCACAAGCATGACCGCGAGAAAAAGGGTAAAAAGCTCCCAGTGCAATCCAATTCCCAAACAAATCGGCATCTGCATGGAACAAGAAGCCACCAATGTCAGCGCCACTCATAGGTTGTCCCGACAGTCCCAATGTTAACGACATAGGTACAGACATCTCCATATGCTCGCGACTGGAACCATTGTCACCTGTCCATGTTGCGGCATAACGCTGCCCTCCCAAAAAATTAGAACGAGTCAGAATAAAAGGACGTTTCTTAGGTTGCGCGGCTAACATTCCTTCTCTTGATGACTTAACCATTAAGAACCCGTAAACATTATGATATTGCAAATGAGTTCCGGCAGGAATTCCATTTCCACCTCTATGCAAATTATCTTCCGGCATCGTTCCGGTAGGTGTATTACTCACTTGCGGTTCGTTCACATCGTTCCAAACCCCATCTACGCCTTGCGCCATAAAGTCTTTATAAAGTCCGCCCCACCACTGGCAAACTTTAGGATCTGTGAAATCCGGCCATGCCACTTTCCCCGGCCATGCATCACCGTTATATTCTTTTCCATCTACAGTTTTTACCCAAACATCATTTGCTGTTCCCGAATCATAGACAGAATAACCTGTTTCAGCTTTAGCTCCCGGATCAATCATCCATACCGAATGGAACCCACGCAGATGCAAGTCTCGATTTACAGCTTTTGGATCAGGAAAACCTTGCGGGTTAAATGTGAATATACGATAACCATCCATATAATCAATGTCCATCCAAATTGCATCACACGGAATACGCTTGTAACGAAGCGTATCGGCTATTTCTATTACACGACTGTCAGGCGTATAAGAAAAACGGCATTGCTGATAGCCTAAAGCCCAGCGCGGAACCATCGGCATAGTACCGGTTAGTTCGGATAATCCTCGAACAACAGCCTGCGGTGATTCTCTGTCAATGATAAATACACGAAAAAGCTCCCCTTCACTTCTTAACTCTATTTTCTCATCTGTACTGCTTAATTCAGCTTTCCAAGTAGTATCAAACAAAATACCAAAGGCGGTTCCATCCTTCCTGACTCCCATCATCCATGGATGTGACTGATACAAACGCGTTCCATTATCAACTCCGTATGCTCCGGAATCGGTATTCCACAGTTTTATGGTTTTTCCGTTTCTTAAAAGAGATCCGGTAACTTCTCCGCCTCCGTAGATACTCGTACCTTCCGGTATGATTAATGATGCATTCGCTTTACCGTCAGTCAGTGAAAAATCGGGAACCAGCTCCCACCCGGAAGAAAGCGCTCCCTGTTCGCGAGGTTCTTTTTCAATTGCAAAAGAAGGTACTTTCTTGGCATCAAAGCCATCAGGTACAAATTTGGCAATTCCATTTCCTACCATAACGCTACGCGCGACATTTACCTTCCTCGTAGAGGCATTAGTTGACAAAGACAATGTTACGAGCAAACTAATTGCTACAGTTTTAATGCAGTTTTGTTTCATGATTTCTTAATTAATGATTCTGTTGAATACTTATCCTTCAATGGCTAAGTACAAAGCGAATTAAACACTTTTTCACTCATTAATCATCCTCTGAAATGACAAAATGCTGGCAAAATCACATTGGTCAAAAGACACATAACATGTACAATGGGAGCACATTATAAACAAGACATTTACAATGTGTTACAATATATTGTGTATAATGAGCGCACAATATAAAGTACAAGAAAACTACGGATTCTTATGCTGTTCTCGATAATCCTTAGGTGTCATACCGAATTTTCTAGCAAATTCTTTGTAAAAATAGGAACGACTTGATATCCCCACATCAGCAATAACGTCCTGAATAGAAAGATCTTCCTCTCTTAAAAGGCGCGCAGCTTTCTCCATCCGATAGTTTTTAATCAGATCGCTAGGAGCAATGGGAGATATTTCCTTAAACTTACGATAAAACTGGCGCGGACTCATTGCCATACGATCGGCTATCAATGTTGAACCCAATTCTTCCTCTTCAAGATTCTGTTCAATCACTTGTAAAAGTTTACGGATAAAATCAGCCTGTTCTGCTGTAGTACACACTATTTGCCCTGCCAATTCACCCAAATCTTCCAAATAAATTTGTTTGGCTTCCCGCTTACCATAAATAGCTTTATGAACATCTTCTTTCAGAAAGAGAATATCATAGGGTAGTACAATATAGGAATCGGACCATTTAATCAATTCGCGTTGAATAACCGAACTTGCTTTCCATGTCAGCAAAGGAATAAAAGCTGTTTTCGATAAAGCCGAGCGATTCTTTCCAACATATTCCATAAACGTACTTTCCTCTTCCGCATACATAGCCATATCAACTAAAAAAACAGCAGGAACCGAACGATGAATTTCCTCAAATGCCACCTGTACACTTTTCACCGAATGTATCAAATATTCTTCAGAAAGTAATCCTGTTATCAACCAAACCATTTCTTCACGATCTTCTAATAAAAGAATCGTTTTCTTTTCACTCGATTGATTTTCAATTAATGTGGCGGGATCGAAAGTAAGCATCAGGCTATGTTGGCCACTGTCAGATTCTACATAACGAACAACTGTATGAAGTTGCTCTAAAGCTGATTGCACAAAACAAAGCATCAACTGAATACCGAAAAACCGATCAATATCTTCTTTATTAAACACAGAGGAAGGAGTTCCGGTCAGTTGTTGTTGTAGTTCTTTAAGCACCTCAACCGTACCAGATATTATTAACGACATCTTGCCGTTTTCTTCCTGCACACTAACCGTAATTCTGCCTGACGATGTTTTCTGACAAACAAACTGATAACAATAATAAAGAATACAACGTAAAGCATTTTTATAGACCGGAAAAGTAAAATTCGCAGGAATCAGAGATTGTACCAAAGTAACATCTACTCCTTCTGACTTCAACGTGCGAAGTACTTCCATAGATAACTCCTGTATACACATACGGGCAGACAAAACAAAGGTAGTAGGATAAAAATGCTTCAGTTTCTCTGAATAAAGCGTCTCTGGCCGGAAAAGAGCACTCATCGCTGTTTCACGTATTAACTCCACTTGCTTACGACGTTGTTCATAAGAGGTGTTTTCTGCACGTAGCTGATCGCAAGCATGGTAAATGAGGGTAAAACTATCCAATAAGTCACGATTATAACTACTACTTTCCAGCACCTTTTTATTATTTTCCGTATTGAGCAACCGTTTCAGTATACGTTCATGAAGGATATATTTACGAAGTAAATGAAACAAATAAACCACAAAGAGCACTATTAATAAAATATAAAGGAGATAAGCCCATAGCGACTGATACCACGGTGGAAGAATATGTATGGGAATGGAAAAGAATTTATACTCCGTATCGAACACGTCTTTCTTATAACGGACTTTAAAAATATAATCACCCGCAGGCACATCAGTATATGAAGCCTCATTGATGCTGCTGAATGAAGTCCATTGGTTATCATATCCTTCCAGGATGAATGAATATTCCACTTCTTTCCCGGTCAAATAATCAGGTACGGTAAAAGAAAGAGAGAAAGAAGTTTCCGCTCCTTCCAATTGCAGACTTTTTCCATCTTCCGTATAATAATCACCTAAATTTACTGCTGTCCGCCCAAGCCACAACCGACGTAACACAATATCCGGATAAAACTCAGGGGCAGCCGCCACTTTACGATCCAGATAAAGCAGTCCATCAATTCCTCCAAAGAAAAGACTGCCTGTATAAGGACACTGATAATAGGCATCATCACTAAACTCTCCTATTTGCACACCGGCACTGTAATAATAATCATGCGACGAGCCATTTTTCGGATTATATTTGATGAGTCCGCGATTGGTACCCAGCCAAAGGAAGCCATTGCCATCTTCCTGTATACCATGTATCATATCATTAAGAAGTCCCTGCTCCCTACCGATATAAGTAGCTTCTATCTTCTTTCCACAAAATGAAAGACAAACCAAACCAGAAGTTGTTCCTACATACATTTTACCATCTTCAGTGCGGTACAAACTTAATATATCGTCTACCGACTTGCGCAGCTTTTCTTTCAAAGAGATGACTTGATATTCTTCCGTTCGTTTATCGAAACGAACAAGTCCTTTTTCACGACTACCTAACCATAAGATAGAATCCCCTTCCGCCAACATGGGATAAAACATCATAATCTCCCGTTGCTCATGAAAAAAATGATAACGTTTTTGCTGACGTACATTAATAGTCCCTCCTTTCTTTTCAAGCACCATTTTATAAAAACCATCCACCGCCGTTACAGCATATAACACACTATCATTTTCTTCATAAATATCATGTATCTCAATAACAGGTCGACCGGAAGAATATTCTACCGAATGCACAGCATCATCTCTGAATGAATAATAAAATAATCCCGGATTTCCTGCCCCTATCCAGAAGCCATCCATATAGCGACTTTGGGCCAGTTTATAAACGTGAAACTCATGATTCCATTTAATATATGATGACATTACCTGTTTCTCTCCAGGAGAATAAACCATAGCCCTCCCAAGAGGATTTCCTACTGCTTCATGATAATCAGGCAAATGTAAAAGCCCATCTCCCTTTGTTCCAAACCATAATCCTCCATATTCATCTGTCAGTATCGAACGTACTTGTCTACTCAAATTAGGTGACATACGATTCAACATCAAATTGGTAGCGATCGAATATTTTTTGGCGTACATCACAGCTCCCTGCCCGTCCGATGCAATCCAAAGCAACCCTTGACGCGGTTCCCTATAAATTCCATAGATTCGGATATTACGATTGACGATCTCTTCTTCATACTTTTTAGAAGTACGTAAACGAATCAATCCATTAGCACGAAATCCAATGATAATATCTTCATAAAAGGGAACAATCCCTGTTATTACTCCATATTTCTGAACGAGTGATGAAAGATTACGAATATAAATCTTGGATTTACGAGAGATATCATACATATATAAATCTCTGTCACAATCTACGAAACAAAAAATACCATTCTGATAGAAAATATCTTCAATTGCTTTCGAATGGAACTTGTTTGTTGAGATAGATAATTTCACCGACAAACTATCCGTATCAAACCTATTGAGTGAGTAATTAAGAATTTGTCCCGTACTAGGTGGAAATACCCAAAGCCCCCCATCATCGGTCACAAATGCACGTCGTTCCATACTATCCACTGGTAAAACAGAAGTTTGTACCCGGATAAAACGTTGATGATGCGTATTATAATAGTAAATTCCGTCTCCGGTAAGTATCCAAGTGTTTCCCTGATTATTAGAATGAACATAATAATCACCTGAAAAATCATAGTTGGCTACCACTTGCCTCGCCTTTTGCGAGAAGCGGTTTACTCCCAAATGGGTAGAAATCCATAAGCAACTGTTATCTGCCTGCGAAATGGAATGAATCACGTTATTGCTCAACGTTTTGCTTTCTGAAAAATCAGAGCGAAACACTTCCATCGTCTTTCCATCCCAACAGTTCACTCCATCATACGTGCCAAACCACATCAGCCCCACATTATCTTGAAAAAGACAAAGCACTGCACTATTGGATAAGCCTTGTTGATAATCTACTTTTGAAAAGAAATAAGTATCATTGTCAGCTATAGCAGCCAATGATCTCATCATTATAAATAATGCTATCAGTTTTATTTTCATGTCGTACGTTTATCAATAAGCTGTTCAAAACCTGTTAGGCCTCTTGCTGATACTGTTACGGACATTAGTAACATTACTGGCAACACTTGTACCGTTTGCATGTTTTTCAATTTGTTAGTTCCTTCCTAGTCTCAACAGAAGTGTATACACAAAAGAAGCGCGAGACCGCTAAACTTATATCCAAGTGCAGGTTCTGGACTACCTCTGTGTTGAATACAAGCAAAAACAGCTCACGCCCTTGACTGTATATCAGCACCTAGGTGCAACATACAAACCAAAGGGAGAACGTTTTGTTTATTTCCTCAACACAGCTCGAATTGTCCAGATTCGCACTTGAGAAAAAGCACTAAACGCTTCCTTATAATAAAAACGTCCTAAAGGACAGTACAAATATACTACAATTTTCCTTTAATTATCCTTTTCACATATCAAATCTACATATATAAGCCGTTTATTTATCATTGATTATAAGATCTATAAACCTTTGTATATCACTAACCTCCTTATACTATATCTATTCTAACGAAGTAGAGAAGTAAGCTATATAGATTAGTTTCCTCTCAATACTGCTTACTTCTCATGTAATCTATTAATAGAAAAGTTGCTCTTGATTAAGTCCAAACTTTCTTTTTATTAACAGTAAAGTTGCTTTTCAGTAAGCGTCTCCGCGATTCTATATAGTGTATTAAAATAAAAAGGCTAATGATCCCTTTTTAGTCATTAGCCTTTTCCCATCTGTCAGGAAGCAGTTCCCTGTATTTTTCAATTGGTGTGTTCGGTTGCCATTCGGCTGTTCTGTTTATCACATCCGTGAGATACTCAAATAGATTCACTTTATGCATCCTACAAGTGAGTGCTATCGTATAGAGTATGGCGCCTCGTTCGGCCCCCTTATGGCTGCCGAAGAACAATGAGTTTTTTCTAGATAAGGATATGTACCGGTTCATCCGTTCAACCATATTGTTGTCCAGATAAGTGTCACCATAATTAAAGATGTCCACCACTGCATTCCACTCATTGCGAAGATAGGTAATGGCTTCCTGCAGTTCGCTCTTAGGTAATAAATCCCCCCGTTCTTCTATTTCATCAAGCACATCTTTTATTTCTCCGAGTATGTCCGGCGCATACTTTTTTCGATGCATAAGATTCTGTTCTACCGTCCATCCCTCAACCCCAACTTTATGCTTATGCTCGTTTTGATAAAGTGCGTTTATCAGCTCCACGATTCTTTTTGCATCCGGCTCCTTCTCACCGCAATCTATAAATTTCCGTTTTATATGTTGCAAGCACGGGATGCGTGTGATATTGGGATAAGCATCGCTTTCGAGCTTCCGGTAAGGTGAGTAACCATCGCTTTGTATGATACCTTTGCAACTGCCTAATTCGTTAAGAATAACTCTTTCAGACCGGGAGCCGTCATCATAGAGCAAGTATATCATCCTGGTGTTTATGCCGACAACCACCCAAAGGTATCCCTTCCTGACTCCTTTTCCCTTGCTGTTCTTTTCTGGGACGAGTATTTTGTAATAGGTTTCATCGGCTGCCTTATAAGGATCACTCAAAGCTGTCTGCCGGATGCACTTATAAAGATTTTCGAAGAGGTTTGAGGCTTTCTCTATCAACTTATGAGCCGTAGGTTTCTTCAGCGTAAAGCCATGACTCTCGAAGTAGTTGATGATTCTTTCAACAGGTAGCGATTGTATATAACGTAATTCCATCAATCCGGCAATAAATGAACCGTCATAGCTGGAATTCAAGAAGGCCGAAGCCGGTGTTTTTCCCTCAAACAGGCGACCTTCTTGCGTATAGGTGTGTATCTTGTAGACATGCTTGATGAAGCGCATGGGTACACATTCATAGCGGACGCATATTCTGGGAACAGTGGTAAACAACCGGGCCTTATTGATGTCAAAATCGGGATCATCGGGATAAACGACATGTTCTTCTTCCTCCATCTCATAATGCATGTCACGTTTGGCCCCATTGTTCTTTCTTGCTTTACGCTTATCTGCTTTTTCCGCTTCTATCTTCTGTCGCTCCTCTTCGGATATGGCAGATTGGGGAGCCTGTTGCTGTTCGGATGTGTTGGATACAAGTTTGGCGAGTCCCTTAGTAAGGCGCTGTTGCTTGCTAAGAGATTCGCCTTTTTGAAGGAGTGCCTCTTTAAGGGAAGAAACCTCCTTTATCAAAGCATCTATTTGGTCCAAGAGTCTGTTGTTGTCATCTCGTAATCCCTTGATTTGTTCCTTCAATAACTCTATGATCTCATCCTTTTTCATGGCATAAAGATATAAAAAATCAACGAATTGGCCAAATAAACCGGATGATATCTTTAGCGCAAATATCTAATAATCAGAATGTTGAATTAGATCCTAAAACGCTTTCTCAACCGTACAGACTTTAATGACACTCCATTTAAGATAAAAGACAAAACCTGATAAGAAATCTCGTAATTACCTGTATTGGGGTTAAATGTCGGTAACTCAAAACTTCCACCTTCGAGGCGCTTGTAGTACAGAAGAAAGCCATCGCCATCCCAACGCAGTATTTTTACACTTTGTCGGTTTTTACCAAAGAATAAAAAGATATCTCCGGAAACGGGAGACAAGTCCTTCATTTCCGATCGTATAATTTTGAATAAACCGTCAATGCCAAGGTTCATACGAACAAAGCCCTGGTACAGATAGTATCGATTGGCTGATGTTAGAGAATACATGGATCTCCCTCCTTTCTTTCGTAATCGCGCAACATTTTAATAACACCACCGGGTGTGGCCCGTTTGACCGAAATGGTGGTTCCACTGTTAAAGGTGATTGTGATCCCGGCAAGACTAAACTCTTCTTCCGACAACATGGCGGGTGCTATTTGAGTGAATGAAGGAGAGGAAGTTGTCGGTTGGGAGGGTTCAACGCCGCCATAATAATCACGGACCACATCTGCCTTGGCTTGTTTAACGCTATAGCCCCGTCTGGACATCCAGGAACTCATACCACCAAAAGTGGTATGCTGATCGCGGCAAACATCGGCTAAAGAACAATTGTAGTCTACTTTCAATGCTTCAAGGAAATGTTTCCAAGTTTTTCCAAATCGATTTTCTGCTAAATCCATAATGCTTCATTTTTATACATAGCAAAAATATAAGAATGAAAAAAGGGCGACAAGATAGAATCGCGGAGACGCTTACGCTTTTCATCCCTTCCAATCTATAAATGCAAGCTTCATTTATAAAAACAAAGGTTCCATTTTTAAAAACAAAACTTGCATTTATAAAAATGAAGCTTGCATTTTAAGTTTGTAAATAACAAAAGAGAAGTTTACTATTGGACGAAAGGAAGTTTAGACTTAATCAAAAGAAACTTTATTGTTAATACTCAAGGAGAAGAGTAACTATCATTATTCAGTGGATATCATCCTAATAAAAAGTCTCGTATATCAATGAGACAACTTATTCAGTTATCTTTATGATATACGAGACTCAAATGTTATAAATAAAATCCTATTTTACAGGATATTATTTTGCTAATTCATTAATCACATCCATTATCTTCTGACCGATTTCCTCGGCAGCTTCCATAGTAGAAGCTTCACTATACACACGGATGATCGGTTCTGTATTACTCTTGCGCAAATGCACCCATTTGTCGGCAAAGTCTATTTTCACACCGTCGATATCGTTGATTTCTTCGTTCTTATAGATTTCCTTCACTTTGGCAAGGATAGCATCTACATCGATTTCCGGAGTCAAGTCTACACGGTTTTTAGCAATGAAGTAAGGAGGATAAGTAGCACGGAGCTCGCTAACCTTTTTTCCTTCGTGAGCCAGATGGCTAAGGAATAATGCGATGCCTACCAATGCATCACGTCCGTAGTGACTAGCAGGATAAATTACTCCACCATTTCCCTCACCGCCGATAACGGCATTGGTTGCTTTCATCTTCGTTACAACATTTACTTCGCCTACGGCAGAAGCGCTGTATTCCATTCCATACTTGCGAGTTACATCACGCAAAGCACGAGTAGAGCTCAAATTAGAAACAGTGTTACCGGGGGTATGTTTCAGTACATAGTCGGCAACAGTAACCAGTGTATATTCTTCACCGTACATTACGCCATTCTCGCAGATCATTGCCAGACGGTCAACATCGGGGTCTACAACAAAAGCTACATCGGCCTTTCCACCTTTCATTAAGTTCATGATGTCACCGAGGTTCTTTTCAAGCGGTTCGGGGTTGTGCTGGAAGTTTCCGGTAGGTTCACAGTAGAGTTTCTCTACATGTTTCACACCTAAACGTTCAAGAAGTTCGGGAAGAATGATACCGCCTACCGAGTTTACACAGTCAATAGCTACCCGGAAATCAGCTTTTTTGATAGCTTCTACATCTACCAGGTCAAGAGCCAATACACTGTCGATATGTTTCTGATTATAAGTCAGGTCTTTGCGGTAAGATCCCAGATGGTCGACATCGGCATAGTCAAATTCTTCAGCTTCAGAAATACGAAGTACTTCGTTGCCTTCGGCTGCATTCAGAAATTCACCATGTTCATTCAGCAATTTTAGTGCGTTCCACTGTTTCGGGTTATGAGAAGCTGTCAGGATAATACCGCCACAGGCGCCTTCCATTGTTACAGCAAGTTCTGTGGTCGGGGTAGAAGCAAGATCAATGTCTACTACATCCCAGCCCATTCCCATCAATGTGCCGACTACTACGTTTTTTACCATTTCACCGGAAATGCGGGCATCACGTCCCACAACAATCTTATTACTCTTTGCCTTGCAGGTTCTACGAATCAAAGTAGCATAAGCCGAGGTGAATTTTACAATGTCAAGCGGGTTCAGTCCTTCTCCCGCTCCTCCGCCAATAGTTCCGCGGATTCCAGAGATAGATTTGATTAGAGTCATAGGTTCTTTAGTTAAAGATTTGATTTATCTAATGTTAGTGCTTTAGCTTTTTGCTTTCTCGAACTTCCGGATATCATAGAAATAAGGATTGACATATTGTTGTGCAGTTGTATGTCCCATCTTAGAAGGTACAATTAGGCGTACATGGGCATTATTACGCAAATATGGTAAAGCAATCAGCCATCCGGATGGAATTGCAGTTCCATAACCATTAGCAACTGTCCACAAATAGTCATAATCAAAATCACCAGATAAAACGATTCCATAAACAGTAGATGAGTTTTGCACATAACGGAATGTTAATGGAGACTTATAATATTCAGAAATATCCATCCATTTTTCCAAAGGAACATTGAAACATGTAGTATCTCCTGTCATCATATCCTGTTCTACATAGCGGGTACAAATGACATTATTGTTAGCAAAAGTATCTACCTCATTAATAACTTCAACTCCATTCTTATCCTCTTTTCCTCCACGATCTACGATCTGCATATATACGCCATTGGAGAAAGCAACGTATTCGTCATATCCATTCCCCGCTTCTTTAGAAGCTGTAATCGTATCCCGTTCAAACTCTTCCAGTGAAATGACACGGATATCATTATCTTTGATGAACTTATTCACCGCATTTTTCTCGTCTTCCAGCATTTCTGCATAAGTCTTCGAATTGTCGCATGCCTGGAACAGACTTCCGGCGGTTAACAAAGAGAGAAATAAAAATACAAGTTTCTTCATTATCTGTTATTTAGCTATATTCCGCACAAATGTATCTCAAAATCATTAAAAGTTGAAAGGGGGAAGTTGAAAGTTCGTATCTTTTAACCTTTCCATATTCACTTTTAACCTTCCATCTTTAGCTTTTCGCTGTTAGTAAAGGTTTATATTTCTCAAGCGCTTTCTCAAAGACCGCTTTTGCCTCTTCCATCGTTCCGAAAAATTCACCGCCCGAAGCATTCAAGTGGCCTCCTCCATGGAAGAATTCGGCAGCTAACTGATTGCATGGGAAGGTTCCTACTGAACGAAGGGATATTTTAATCATCGGTTTCTCGGTATCTTCCCTCAAGAAGCAAGAGAAACAGACATTTTTAATGGAAAGGGGAATATTAACAAAGCCTTCGCTATCGCCTTTTATATAGTTAAATTTGCTTTGCTCTGCTTTTGTCAGGGTGATTAGAGCCGAATTAGATTCCGAATACACAGTCATGTTCGATAATACATATCCCATCAAACGTAAACGGCTCTCCGAATAGGTGTTGTACACCTTACGATAAATATCATCTTTATCGATTCCTTTAGAAAGGAGTTCGCTAATGATAAAATAAATCTCCCGGTTGTTCGAGTTATAGGTGAACCCACCGGTATCTGTCATCATCCCTGTGTAGATACATTCTGCGCCTTCCTTAGAGATATCACTGAAATATCCCATACGGCAGATGAGACGAAATATCAGTTCGGAAGTAGAAGATATTTTGGGATAGGACATTACTATCTTACAGAAATCTTCGGGATATAAATGATGATCGATCATTATTTTACGTGCCGGAGAAGCGGCCACAGCATCTGCCATATCGTCGATACGCTTCAGTGCATTGAAATCGAGGCAACAGATGACGTCTGCTTCGGCGATCAATTTATCTGCAAAGTCTTTGTAACGGTCATACAACAGGATATCCTTACTGCCCGGCATCCACCGCAGAAAATCGGGAAAAGCATTCGGCACAATTACGTTTACTGTTTTCTCTTGTGAATCTAAAAAATGATATAATCCCAATGAAGAACCGATAGCATCGCCGTCAGGAGAAACATGAGATACAATTACTATTTTGTCAGCTCGTTCAAACCATTTAGTAAAATGGTCTATTTTGGCTTGTTCAATTACTTTCGTCAACATACTCTTATACTTTATCAAGGTGCAAATGTACGATAAATCTTTGTACTTAGAGCAAAAAGCGGACAGAACCTTCGTCGGATAGCGAGATAAACCGCAGACCGGATTGCTTGCATTCGCTTTCAAGGAGGTGTCTGCGGTATTCCGAGAGAGATGCGTCCAATATGACGTAAGAGAAAGAAAAGATTCGGGTGAGCTCTTCCAGATGTCCGTCATATCCTTTGCATAAGTAAAGATACTGAATATATAACGGAGAAACGGTGGTTTTGTTCCGCCAATGGTTATCATTTATTACACAAATATGACAGCCATGATAGGATATAATCTGCTGCTGACGATTAAGTTCCATATACCGGCAATCGGCAGTTATTTCTTTGGGAGGCAGAAGATGATGATGCTTCCAATAGTTAGCAGCCATGCGCTTCAGACGTTTTTCATTGGAGATAGTATCTACATAGTTTATCCAGGAACGTCCATCGCTCTCAATGCAATGTACTGCAGGGCAACCGCGCACGTTATAAAAGACCAGGCTTGTCCGGGGACGATCTAGCCAATATAATGTTGAATGATAAGTCCCCAGTAATAAGATAGAAAAAAGACAAATCAATAAATTCCGGTATCGACGGTTCATGAAATAATAGGTTAACAAAAAGCCAACGATATAGATACCCAATATTTCTGACTGATAAAGCCAGATTCCATCTATAGAAGCGTAAGGAAGCTGTTCCACCCATCGGACGAAGAAGTTAAGTCCTTCCAATAGTTTCTTAACACCTTCGGCCACTACGATCTGAAGCCACGAAAGAGGAGTCAGAAGAAGCATAATGACAGCAGCATACAGGATAATCGTAATGAAAGGAATAACAACCAAGTTCGTCAATAGAAAATGTACAGAGAACCGGGAAAAATAAAACATAACAAGCGGAGCCGTTCCTATTTGTGCAGCAACAGACACACTCATCAGTCCCCAAATATATTTTCCTATTCTACCTTTCACCGTAATCAGGTGATAGATTGGTTTTTGAATCAATAGGATGGAAGCAACAGCAAGGAAAGAGAGCTGGAAACCAACATCAAACAACCATGCCGGATTACAGAATAGCATCAACCATGCAGCTGCCGCCAATGTATTTAGAGATAGCGGTTGGCGACCAACCATATCTGCCATTGCTAAAATTGAAAACATACTGACCGAGCGTACTACCGAAGGAGAAAGTCCTGTGAAAAAGGCAAAAGCCCATAATAGGATAAGAAGAAGAACAGAACGTATAGCTCTACCTATATTTCCTCTTCGGGCAATAGGTTTCAGTATGAAAAAGAGCAGTGTATATAAAAGCCCGATATGCAAACCGGATAGAGCTAGAATATGACTTGCACCGGCCACCGAATAACTCTCACGAACCGAATCACTTAATTCCGTTTTGTCTCCTATGGTCAGTGCTGAAAGTACAGCCAGTTCATCACCGGAAAATCCCAGTTTCTGATAAAGTGAAATCATCCTTCTTCGGCAAGAGCTGGCTATACTTTTGAGATCAAGGTTATTCATCCCGTCCTGTTTTGTCCATTTCCCGGATGCAACATATCCTGTTCCACTGATTCCTTTCCGCATCAGGAAGCGGGCATAATCAAATTCATCAAAGTTCCGATTGTTGAGAGGGGGAGAAATACGGGCAGAAATCAGCAGTTCATCTCCACTTTTCAACCGGGTAACGACCGAATCTTGCTGTAGATAAAGAATTACAGCACGTTCTATCGGATATGTGCCGGCAGTATCACGACGTTCCTTTAATAATGTCTGGCAGAGGTAGGTATGTTCTTTCGCTTGAGGTGCATCCGTTATTAAAACCCGATACACTGTTTCTTCTTCCGGAAAAGAGTAGACAGCGTGTTGTAATTGCCAAGTTATTCCAAGCCATCCTCCTATAAAACAAAGGATAGAGACTGCTAATCCAAAGCACCATCGCAATGAATGGCGTTTCAGGAAATAAAGAACAAACAATAAAGCAATACAAAGTCCAAAGGCTAGAACACTCCAAAAAGGTTCCCATGAACGGTCAAAAAAATGATCTCCACAAAAAACGCCTGTTATCCAAGGGATAATCAGGCGTATATAGGGATATCGATGGATGTAAAAAGTACTCAACAGATGAGTTACAGTTCGTGCAACTGACGAATCATCGCCTCCGGATCGGGTGCCGCAAAGACAGCATTACCAGCCACTAACGCATCGGCTCCCGCCTCAACCAAGCGGGCACCTGTTTCCAGATTCACCCCACCGTCTACTTCAATGAGCGCTTTCGAACCTGTCCGTTCAATCAGGGCACGCAGCTCACGAACTTTTTCTACTGAATGTTCGATAAACTTCTGTCCGCCAAATCCCGGATTCACGCTCATGATAAGCACCATATATACATCCCGGATAATATCTTGTAAAAGAGCTACAGGAGTGGCTGGATTGATAGTTACAGCAGGCTGCATCCCAGCTTCTCTGATTTGTTGAATCACCCGATGCAAATGCGGGCAAGCTTCATAATGCACATTCATCGTATGGGCGCCCAACGCTTTTACCTCCGGAATAAACTTTTCCGGATTCACAATCATCAAATGCACATCCAGCGGTTTCTGGCTTAACTTCGCCACATATTTCAGTACCGGAAAGCCAAATGATATGTTCGGAACAAATACTCCGTCCATAATATCAATATGTACCCACTCCGCTTCACTGCGGTTTACCATTTCAATATCCTTTGCCAAATATCCAAAATCGGCAGAAAGAATGGAAGGAGCGATAATCGGTTTCATAATTCTTTTATTTTAGGTTCTAGCCGTCTCTTATTCGGGACGCTTTATTCTATTTATAATCTAATGGCTTGCTCGTTTTAATCTGCTCATCCGATTAATTACTTCATCAGACAACCATCTTCCAGGTGATATCCACGAAGCAATTCATCTATTTTCAGACGTTTTTTACCGGGAAGCTGTAAAGAAAGAATAGATACAAATCCATCCGGTACAGCTACTTTCATGAATTTCTTTCCATCGGTCACAATTGTTCCTGTAGCTAATTGATGTGATTCATAAATCTTCTCGCTTTCAAATATCTTCACGACCACTGCTGCTCCTTCTTCAGAAGTAATCAGTTCACTCCAAGCAGCAGGATAAGGTGATAATCCACGGATAAAATCATATATCTTCTTCACCGGCTGATTCCAGTCAATCCGACAGGTTTCTTTAAAGATCTTCGGAGCAGGACGAAGTTCACCGACAACCGCCATTTCTTCTTGAGGAATCGGTTTTACCGTTCCATTCAATATAGCGTCTACCGTTTCAAGAACCAGTTTTCCTCCCAGTACCATCAACTTATCATGTACCACTTCCACATTATCCGTATCTGCAATAGGTACATGTACTTGCTGAATGACTTCTCCGGTGTCTATCTCGTGTTTCAAAAAGAAAGTAGTAATTCCAGTTTCCGTATCACCATTGATAACCGCCCAATTAATGGGGGCAGCTCCACGGTATTGAGGAAGCAAAGAAGCATGAAGATTGAACGTACCCAGTCGTGGCATATTCCATACCACTTCCGGCAACATACGAAAAGCAACTACAATCTGCAAGTCCGCCTTCCATTCACGCAATGCTTCTACAAAAACCTCATCTTTTAACCTTTCCGGTTGAAGTAACGGTAAATTTTGTTCAAGCGCATATTGCTTTACAGGAGAATACTGGATCTTATGTCCGCGTCCGGCAGGCTTATCGGGCATTGTAATCACACCCACTACATTATAACCGCCTTCTACTAATTGACGCAGGGCCTCTACCGCAAAATCGGGAGTCCCCATATATACTATTCTTAAATCTTCTTTTTTCATAATCGTCTTATAATCTGCATAGCAACCTGTTATCTGCATAAACCCGGCTCCGGCATCTTGCCGATTGTCAGTTAGTCTTCAGAGAAATGTACCAATACTTGC
Source organism: Bacteroides ovatus (assembly GCF_001314995.1). NCBI lineage: Bacteria > Pseudomonadati > Bacteroidota > Bacteroidia > Bacteroidales > Bacteroidaceae > Bacteroides > Bacteroides ovatus. The sequence goes on along the minus strand of NZ_CP012938.1, from coordinate 5,290,352 downwards.
CGGTATGAATTAAATATCTTCGATTTAGAAACAAATCCCTGATATCGCCCTTCTTCATCCACTACCGGAAGATTCCAGGCTTTCGTATCATCAAACGTCTGCATCACCTGTTCCATTCCATCCGTATCAAATATCTTGGCAGGGGCAGATGTCATTAATTTATTAACAGTGAAACGGTGATAAAGTTCTTGCCGGAACATGATGTTACGAATGTCGTCAAGAAGTACAATACCTAACAATTCACCTGTTTTTTTATCTGTCACCGGGAAGACATTTCGATGGGAAGCAGCAATTGCTTTCACTAATTCGCCCAAATCCATTTCCGGATGTACGACAACGAAATCTTTCTCCACCACATTCTCCATCTTCATCAACGTCAACACGGCTTTATCCTTATGGTGTGTAAGCAACTGTCCCTTCTTAGCTAAACGCATCGAATAGATACTATGAGGTTCGAAAGCTATAATGGTCAGATATGAACTTACAGATACAATCATCAACGGAAGAAATAAGTCATATCCCCCTGTCAATTCGGCGATCAGGAACACCCCTGTCAACGGAGCATGCATAACGCCACTCATCACTCCCGCCATCCCCATCAATGCAAAATTCTTTTCCGGCAAATAAGCGGAGAAAGCAAAGTCATTGCTAAAATGAGAAAAGACAAACCCGGCGATACATCCCAAATAAAGCGAAGGCGCAAAGATACCACCACAACCACCGCCACCATTCGTTGCACTGGAAGCAAAGACCTTCAGCAGAATAATCAGCATCAGATAAACCAGCAGCAAATTGCCATAGCCATAAAACATAGAATTGTTCATGACCGTATCCCACTCTGCCGCAGACGTTCCATTCAGCAAAAGATTAATGGTATCATATCCTTCACCATAAAGAGGCGGGAAAAGGAAGATCAATATACTCAACATCACACCACCGAAAGCCAGTTTCTTATAAGGGTTGTTGAGTTTACCAAAGACACCTTCCACCGAATTCATGGCACGCGTAAAGTACAATGAAATCAGTCCGCAAAAAATTCCCAGTAAAATAACAAAAGGAATACGCTCCAGTTCGAATGCCTGATCCAGATGAAACTTAAACATAGCCTCCGTACCGGTGATTATATATGAAACGGTTGCCGCTGTCACGGCAGAAATCAGCAGGGGAAGTAAAGAGGACATGGTCAGGTCGATCATCAAAACTTCCAATGTAAATACCAATCCCGCAATCGGAGCTTTAAAAATGCCGGCAATCGCACCTGCCGCGCCACAGCCGACGAGCAACATCAGCGTGCGGTGCTCCATCTTGAATACACTCCCTAAATTGGAACCGATTGCCGAACCTGTCAGTACAATCGGCGCCTCTGCTCCAACCGATCCACCAAACCCGATGGTGATCGCACTGGCAATGGTAGAGGACCAGATATTATGTCGCTTGATACGTCCCTGTCTACGGGAAATAGCATATAGAATTTTGGTGACTCCATGGCTGATGTCATCCTTTACAATATTACGAACAAACCAACCTGCAAGAAAAATCCCGACTACCGGATATACCAAATACAGGTAGTTAGCTTCCGTTGCATTAAAATTATCAGTTAGGAAATTCTGTATCTGATGGATAAAGAATTTCAATATTAATGCGGCAAACGCTGTGAAAATTCCGACCAGGAAACTTAATATCAGAATAAATTGCTTCTCCTTTATATTCGCTTCCCGCCATTTGATGCAACGCTGTAATAAACTAAGTTTTTCTCCCTTCATTTATTCGCGAATTATCTTTATCACTCCACCTTTTTCCAACTTAATAATACTTGAGGGTCTCGGCCGGCTCATATCGTCCTGGCGAAAGCCAACGATATAATCTACCGCCGATTTGATTTCATCACTGATTTCGCTAAAATTAGCCGCACCCGGCTGCCCGCTGACATTAGCCGAAGTAGAAACGATTGCTTTACGGAACTGCTGACAGAGTCGTCTGGAAAAATCTTCATTCGTCACCCGAATCCCTACACTACCATCCTCGGCCAGCAAATTCGATGCTAAGTTACGTGCTCCGGAATAAATAATCGTCAACGGCTTGTCGGCAACTTCAATCAAATCCCATGCAACATCAGGCACATCCTGTACATAAAAATCTACTTTAACCGGAGAGTCTACCAAGACCAGCATAGCCTTGCTGTCAGCGCGCTTCTTAATCTCATACACGCGGCGTACAGCCTCTTCATTAGTCGCATCACAGCCTATACCCCATACGGTATCGGTGGGATAAAGGATCACTCCTCCTTCATTCATCACCTGACAGGCTTTTTTAATATCTTCTATCATTTCTTGATTAATTTCCGTTAAGAACAAGATGCAAAAATAACACTTTTATTCCATTTAGTGAAATCTAGCCCGACGTTTTTAAGTCCCTCAAAAATATAGATTGACACAACAAACCATACAAAAAAGAAAGAACGATGTAAATTAAGAGATAACCTACATCGTTCTATAAAAAACAGATCATTCAAAAAATCAACCCCTAACGCTATCTATTCTTCCAACTATTGTCCAGATTCGGGTTCAAAATCACATCTTCATAGGGATAAGGAACATACATCTTACTGTCATCCCAAGTTCCGGTGACCGTTACTGCTTCTTTCCTGAAAACTCCGGACACCACTTCAATAGGCTCATTTTTCTTACGGAATTCAAAATGATCCTTATACCGGTACATTCTGAACATATCCCTGGCTCTGCTCGCAATACCGCCCCAATAATAACCGGCCATTTCCCAACCATGTTCATTGTAGGCTGCTTCCGCCAGTTCATCAGGAGACATATCCGTCGTATATCTATTTGTTTTTTCACCGTCTGCCCTGTTGCGCACTTCGTTCAACACTTTAACCGCCTGTTCATTGATTTCTCCCGCACGGCCTGTTGCTTCGGCATACCAGCAATATACTTGCGAAAGACGTAATAACTGGAATGTTTTCTCCCCCGATGCATTGACTACGGCAGGATTTGTATAATCAAATTCAGTTCCGCGTACAGCACCTTCCACGGTCTTCATAAATACAGGTGCCACTACCTCGCGGGAAGCAGGATCGGTATCATACCACCAATCATATAGTTTCCCGTCGCTAAGCATGATTTTCGGGAAATACGTAGCATCTTTACGAGGACCTTCGGGGAAGTTCATCCAGAAATTAATTTCTCCATTCGTATCTCCCCAACCGGCCTGTTTCATATCTTGCAGGAAATCGGTCAAGGGAGCGGATTGTCCTGTCGCATCCCTATTATAATAGATACCCAACAGAAGTTCCGTATTCTTATTATTGTATTCCCATGAATATACCTGGCTATATTCCGGCAGCAGTTTATAATAGTAGCTACCACCATCTGCACCGTCTATCACTTCTTTGGCTTTGGCGGCAGCCAGCTTGTAATATTCTACTCCTTTATTAAGTGGCCATCCTGCCATACACATATAGACATAAGCCATCGTTGCTTTTACGGCTCCCTCACTTACAGCAATGTTCATTCCATTTCTGCCATACGGTTCCTTCGTGTACAGTGCGGGGCAATCGGTTTCTGCTATTTTCAGGTCAGACAGAATCAATTCGTACACTTCCTCTTCCGTCTTCAACGGAGCATTATAATCTATTTCTTCTTTCAGCATGATGGGAACCCGTCCCCAAGTAGTCACCAGATAAAAATAAGAGTAGGCCCTCCAATAATGTGCTTGTGCAATAGCCACTTTTATATCGTCTTTTGATACCTCCGGCGTACGCTCCGCATTATTTATGATAAAATTGGCAGCCTTGATAACTTTGAAACGCTGCTCCCACATACTGGACAACCACGAGTTATTGTCTTTCACATCAAACTGATCGTGTTCACGAAGAGGTTGTTTATTACTGGAAGGATGAGTGGAGATATCATCTCCCACCAGGAAGTTCGTTCCACAAAGATTATTACTAGCCTGTGAACTTGCGATCACGGAATAGAGAGCCGTCAGCGAAGCGTCCAAGTCTTCTTTATTACTGAAATAGGTATCCGAAGGTAACTGTCCTTTCGGATCTTCTTCCAGAAAATCACTACACGAAGTCCAACACAAAGCTGTCAGAAGTACAGGCAAGGCTTTCATTATAAAGGTATATGCTGTTTTCATACGGTTATTGTCTTAATACACGGTTTTAAAATCTGAATTTGGCTCCAAAGGTGATTGTCCGAGGAATCGGATAAGCACCGTAATCCAGTCCGTCATAACTGGTGTACACTTCAGGATCCATTCCTTTGTAGCGGGTGATTGTAAAGAGATCCTGTGCACTGACGGACAGTTGTACACTTGCAAACTTCAGTACACGGCGAGGAATGCGGTACGAGAGGCTGATATTCTTCAACTTGATAAAAGAAGCATCTTCAAGCCAGAAATCCGAATTAGCATAACTCTTGTTGTCGGTATTGGTAAGGCTCGGATAAAGAGCGTCCGCTTTGTTGGCAACATGATCCCATCCTTTGAAGTAGGCATCACGCAAGGTTACGAAACGAGAGACGCCAGTCATGGATGCCGCCATAAAACGGCTGATATTCAACCGGTCATATCCGGTGGCAGCATTAAAAAAGACATTCAGCGTCCAGTTTTTCCAAGTAACAGTATTGTTCCAACCTACTGTCCATTTGGGACTTGCCTGTCCTTTCACAACCAAATCATCGGAAGTCGGATTCGTTGTCAGACTACCATCTGCTTTCTGATAAAGATTGGCGCCTTTATCATCGAATCCTTTCCATTGATAGACATAGAAAGATCCCATAGGATAACCGGGCTTCATAATCTGCATAGGACCTCCCAAATCGCTATAGTTAGCAGTGAGTACAAAGTCATCGCCTGCGAGATCTGCTACTTCATTCTTCACATAAGAAGCATTCAGGCTGGTTTCCCACGTCACAGCCTCCTTTACAGGGAAAGTGGTAAGGGATAATTCGACTCCGGTATTGTTCAGTTTTCCTTGATTCACCCAATAAGTACCACCTCCGTTATATTTAGGCACCTGTTTCTGAAAAAGCAGATCTTTCGTTTGTTTCTTGAACCAGTCCACTGTAATATTAAAGCCTCCGATACTCATATCCAATCCCAAATCATATTGGTAAGTTTTTTCCCAGGTAATGCCGGGTGTAGCAAACTGATATCCCCAATATCCCGTAGAGGAAGTGGAAGTTCCCCAGCCGTAAGATGCCCCCGACAACATACCTAATGTGCTGTAAGCAGCAATATCCTGATTTCCGGTGACACCAAAGCTGGCACGCAGCTTCAGCTGATCGAGCACGTGCTGGTTGCTCATGAAAGATTCTTGTGCAATATCCCAAGCCACAGCTGCGGAAGGGAAATATCCCCATTTGTTGTCTCCCTGAAATTTAGAAGAACCGTCAGCTCTTAATGCAGCAGTAATAAAATATCGTTTCTTATAATCGTAATTAGCACGCACGATGCCGGAAGCCAGAGAAAATTCCGTATATGAATTGCTCGCATCTCTGATAGCAGCATTGCCAAGATTCCAGTACCCAACACTTTCATTGTTCAGATTGGAACCGGTTCCCTTTAGTTGTGAGTCCCACGAACGACTTATTTCCCATACACCCATGGCGGTGAAGCTATGATCTCCGAATTGCTTTTGCCAGGTCAGATTGTTAGTATTCTGCCAATAGTTATGCAATGCGTTGGTATTGCTTGCGCTATTGATAGCACCCGGTGAATCCAGTTTCGACCGGAAAGAATAAGAAGGACTATTATCGTAGTCATAACCTCCCTGAACGGAAAGCGTCAGTCCTTTCATGATCTTAAACAGCAATGTCAGGTTGGCGTTTAAATTATAGCTATAGCTATCGCTATTGTTCACTATCATTTCACCGTAAGGGCTGGAACCGATCATATTATACGGGTCTGTATTGTACACGCCGGTTTCGGGATCTTTCAGCTCCATGGTAGGCGAAAAGTTAGTGACATGCAACCAGTTCGCCCCACCTTCATTGTGTTTGTGAAGACTGGATGCGTTTAATTTTGCAGAGATTGTCAACCAGGGTTTCACTTCCGAGTCGATGTTTGCCCGAATCCCATAGCGTTTATAGTCGGACATGATCGTGATGGCTTCCTGATCAAGCACATTTCCCGAAATAAGGTATTTCACTTTTTCGTTTCCTCCGGATATGGCGAGCCGATAATCCTGGGTGATACCTGTACGAGTCAGAAGATCAGTCCAGTTGATTCCTTTCGTTCCATTTTTATAAGCCTCAAGGTCTTCGGCAGAGATAGTAGACGATCCGCGAATATCATTCAGTGCAGTTGCATATTCGTAAGCGTTCAGCAGGTCATACTGTTTTCTGACAGTCGAAAGCCCTACCGATGCATCGAACGTTACCTGTGCTTTTCCCTCACTACCCTGTTTGGTGGTTATCAGGATAACGCCATTCGAACCACGGGAACCGTAAATGGCAGTGGAGGAAGCGTCTTTCAGTATTTCCATCGACTGGATATCAGAAGGGTTGATACCGTCCAAGCCACTGGAAGAGATGATACCGTCAATCACATATAAAGGATCACTGCTTTTATTAATAGAGGTAGTTCCACGAACGCGCACCTTCATACTTGCTCCGGGCATACCACTCGTAGCAGTGACTTCTACACCGGGAGTACGACCCTGGAGTATATTTTCAACCCGTTGTACAGGTTGATTTTTGTATTGTCTGTTGGATACACCGGACACAGCACCCGTAAGGTCACTCTTTTTGACGGTTCCGTATCCTACCACTACCACTTCATCCAATAACTGATTGTCTTCTTTCAACACAACACGAAGAAGAGATCTCTTTCTGACTTTCACTTCCTGCGTATGATAGCCGATATAAGAGATCACTAAAATCGCTCCTTCCGGAGCTTCGAGAGTAAACCTACCATCCATATCACTGGTAGTTCCGGTATCTTCACCTTTGATAATGACGGAAGCACCAATGATTGTCTCTCCCTGTTCGTCGTTAATCACTCCTTTGATTGTCTTTCCAGCATCCCCGTCGGTATTAGTATCGCTGTTTGTCGTAACTTCATTGTTATTTTCCGGGGCTTCCTGTGTTTCTGTCTTCTGTTTTTCAAGAGGAGGAGCCACCTGCGCAAATAATCCGAAAGGCAGAAACAGCATTAAAAGAATGCATAATAGCCATTTGTTTTTCATTATTACTTCCATTATTGTTCTAAAATTAGAATAGTTATTAGGATAGATTACCATCAATATTAGGCAATTTATGTGCCAAAAGCATAACAAAAGACTGAAACAACGAGACTTGCCAAGTTTAATCAAAGAGATTATATCACTCATTTTCAAATACATAAACAATTTGCAATAAAGAAAAAAAGCATTAATAACCAGATTAAGTTTCAAGTACGATCCTGTGCAAAAATTCCACAGAAATGTGGACATATTCCACAAGATAATAAGTTAAGAATAATCCGTATTTAAAAGTTCCTTTCCATCCTTCTGATTGTTTCCACATATCAGAAGTCAGAATAAACGTTCCAAAACTCCAGTTTAAACGATTATTAACTAATTTCTCCCCCGTCTCCGAGAACAGAATCATCAGAAATATCTATCTTTGCCCCAATTTCAAGCAAGAAAGCAAAAGTGCTATTTTTGTGTCGAATTTAAAACGTTTAAGAGAAAACAATGGAAGAAATCGTATTTCATCACACATTACCTATCCAATTGCGATTCAATGATGTAGACAAATTTGGTCACGTCAACAACACGGTTTACTTCTCCTTTTACGACTTGGGAAAGACTGAATACTTCGGTTCGGTATGCCCGGGAGTAGATTGGGAAAAGATTGGCATTGTCGTTGTTCATATTGAAGCGAATTTCGTTAAGCAAATTTTCGCATCGGACCACATCGCTGTACAAACCGCCGTCTCTAAGATAGGTACCAAAAGCTTTCATCTGGTTCAACAAGTCATTGACACGAAAACCAATGAGGTGAAATGTGTTTGCAAGTCCATCATGGTTACTTTCAATCTTGAAAGACATGAGTCCATGCCACTGACCAAGGAATGGATAGAAGCGATCTGCAAGTATGAAGGACGGGATTTGCAAAAAGCATAGATTGATTCCCCCCCACCGATGAAGACACCCTCCGGCACCAATGAAGGCATCGAGCGGTACCGGGGAACAAATCTCCCACGAATAAGAAACAAAACAAGCAAAACCAATTCCTTAGAAAAAGTTTTATCCTGATTCATGTCCGCTATATAACAGAAATTGCCTATTTTTGCACCTTATTATTAAGGCATAAAATATCTAGTACAGAAAATGATAGCTGACAAAAGTATAAATTTAGATACCCTTCATAAAGTATTGTTTGATAATGAGAAGCTGAAACTCTCTGAAGAATGTATTCGAAAAGTAGAAGAAAGCTTCGATTTTCTGCAATCCTTTTCCAGCGATAAGATTATTTATGGTATCAATACGGGGTTCGGCCCAATGGCACAATACAGAATAGAAGATCAGTCATTGATCGACCTTCAGTATAATATCATCCGAAGCCATTCCACCGGTGCCGGCAAACCGCTTCCCGAACTTTATGTAAAAGCAGCTATGATTGCCCGTTTGTACACTTTTCTACAAGGGAAGTCAGGAGTGCATCTGGAACTGGTTTCTCTCCTCTGTGAATTTATCAACCGCGGAATTTATCCGTTCATACCCGAACACGGAAGTGTAGGTGCCAGCGGCGATCTCGTACAACTGGCCCATATCGCCCTGACGTTAATAGGGGAAGGGGAAGTTTTTTATCAGGGTAAATTGTGTAACGCAGCTACGGTACTTCAGGAAAACGGCCTGAAACCTTTTTCCATGCGTATTCGTGAAGGTTTATCCGTTACAAACGGTACTTCTGTAATGACAGGCATCGGTATTGTCAATCTGATTTATGCAAAAAAACTACTCCGTTGGTCGGTGGCTGCCTCTGTAATGATGAATGAGATTGCCGCCTCTTATGATGATTTTATGGCACAGGCATTAAACGAGGCCAAGCATCATAAAGGTCAACAAGAGATAGCTGCTATGATGAGAGAATGGGTGGCAGGCAGTAAATCCGTGCTTCAAAGAGAGAACGAGCTATACAACCAGGTGCATAAAGAGAAAATCTTCGAACACAAAGTACAGCCCTATTATTCCTTGCGATGTGTTCCGCAAATACTCGGTCCTATTTACGATGAACTGGAGAATGCGGAAGAAGTATTAATAAACGAAATAAATTCCGCCTGTGACAATCCGATTGTCGATCCGGATACACAAAATATTTATCATGGCGGCAACTTCCACGGAGATTACATTTCTTTCGAAATGGACAAGTTGAAAATTGCTGTGACCAAGCTGACTATGCTTTGCGAAAGACAAATTAACTATCTGTTCCACGACCGTATCAATGGCATCCTGCCTCCGTTTGTAAATTTGGGAGTGCTTGGATTGAACTATGGTTTACAGGCTTCGCAATTCACTGCAACCTCCACCACAGCGGAGTGTCAGACATTATCAAATCCGATGTATGTACACAGTATCCCCAACAACAATGATAATCAGGATATTGTCAGCATGGGAACCAACTCGGCTCTATTAGCAAAAACAGTCATTGAGAATTCTTATCAGGTGATGGCTATCCAGTTTATGGGAATGGCACAAGCTATCGACTACCTGAAAATACAGGATCGCCTAAGTTCCAAAAGCAGGCAGGTTTATGAAGAAATACGCAGTTTCTTCCCTGTATTTACCAATGACACACCTAAATATAAAGAGATAGAAATGATGATAGACTATCTCAAAAAAGAAGATAAATAAAATGAAATATGCATTAGTAACCGGAGGAAGCCGAGGTATCGGCCGTGCTGTCAGTTGTAAACTGGCGGAAATGGGCTACTTTATACTGATAAATTATCAGAATAATGACGCAGAAGCGGAGAAAACGTTGCAGTTAGTACAGGAAAAAGGAAGTAATGGCGAGTTGATGAAGTTCGATGTGACCGACCCTGCCGCTATCACCCTTGCTTTGGGCAACTGGGCTTCCCAACACCCTGACGAATATATCGAGGTACTGATAAACAATGCAGGTATCCGCAAAGACAACCTGATGCTCTGGATGACAGGAGAAGAATGGAGCAAAGTGCTCGATATCAGCCTGAACGGATTCTTCAACGTGACACAGCCTTTATTGAAGAATATGCTGGTCAAACGTTATGGACGTATCGTAAATATCGTGTCATTGTCGGGCATTCAGGGAATGCCCGGCCAAGCCAATTACTCCGCAGCCAAAGGTGGCGTAATAGCCGCTACCAAAGCACTGGCACAGGAAGTTGCCAAGAAGAAAGTAACAGTCAATGCAGTAGCTCCGGGATTCATCCGTACGGATATGACGGAAGGAATTGATGAGAACGAATGGAAGAAACATATTCCCGCGGGACGTTTCGGCACTCCGGAAGAGGTTGCCGACCTGGTCGGTTTCCTGGCATCTCCAGCCTCATCCTACATCACAGGAGAAGTGATTTCCATCAACGGAGGACTATATACTTAAAATAAAAGCATAGAATAGACAAAATAATGAAAAGAGTTGTTATCACGGGAATGGGGATTTACTCTTGCATCGGCAAGAATCTGGATGAAGTAAAAGACTCACTATATCATGGAAAATCGGGAATTGGCATAGATCCGGTACGGAAAGAATTGGGCTATTTTTCTGCATTAACGGGGATATTGCAACGTCCCGACTTGAAGAAGTTGTTGGACCGCCGTAAACGTCTCTGTCTGCCGGAGCAGGGAGAATATGCTTATCTCGCTACATTAGAGGCTTTCCGTAATGCAGGGATTGACGAGAATTTTCTCGAATCCAACGAAGTGGGTATCTTGTATGGCAATGATAGTAGCGCCGCTCCTGTTATTAACGCAGTGGACATCATTCGTGAAAAGAAAAACACTGCACTAGTGGGTTCCGGTTCTATTTTCCAGTCGATGAATTCCACCGTGACAATGAACCTATCGGTTATTTTCAAACTTAGAGGGGTCAACTTCACTATTGCCGGAGCCTGTGCAAGCGGTTCTCACGCTATTGGTATGGGTTACCTGCTTATAAAATCGGGATTACAGGATTGTATTCTTTGCGGTGGCGCACAAGAAGTCAATCCTTATGCAGTAGGAAGTTTCGACGGACTAAGCGCATTTTCCACCCAGGAAGCAGCCCCCGAGAAAGCCTCGAAACCTTTTGATAAACGACGTGACGGACTGATTCCGAGTGGAGGAGCCGCCAGTCTGGTATTAGAGAGTTATGAATCGGCTGTAAAAAGAGGAGCTCCCATCTTGGCCGAAGTCATCGGTTACGGTTTTTCATCCAATGGAGATCACATCTCCGTGCCTAATGTGGACGGTCCGAAACGTTCTCTTCAAATGGCCATCAAAGATGCAGGGATTGCACTCGAACAGATCAGTTATATCAATGCACACGCCACCTCAACTCCGGTAGGTGACTTGAACGAGGCGAAAGCCATTGCGGAAGTATTTGAAGGGCATCACCCGTATGTGACCTCCACAAAGTCTATGACAGGACATGAAATGTGGATGGCCGGTGCCAGTGAAGTGATTTATTCCACCCTCATGATGAACAACGGTTTCATCGCTCCCAACCTCAATTTCGAGGAACCGGACGAGGCCTCTGCACAATTAAATATACCTACCCAACGGGTAAACCTGGAATTTGATACGTTCCTTTCCAACTCATTCGGATTCGGAGGAACCAATTCCACGCTAATCATACGCAAAATCAATCCATAATTTACTAAAGAAAACAGATATATGACAAACGAAGAAATCATCGAGAAAATAAGAACCACTCTGGCAGAAGAGTTTGAAGTAGGCATCGACGTTATCCAGCCGGATGCACCGTTAATGGAAACTCTTGAACTGGACAGCCTGGACTTGGTCGATATGGTGGTACTGGTAGAAAAGAACTTCGGTTTCAACGTAACCGGACAAGATTTTGCGGGTATCAAAACCTTCCAGGACTTCTACGATCTCGTTATCACCCGTATGCAGGAAGCCAAGTAAATATGTCGACGTGGAAAGGCAAAACCCGGGGAGGAACATTCGGATACTTATTCTTTATTTACCTGATTAAGTATCTGGGCATTACTGCCGCTTATATATTTCTAAGTCTGGTAGTATTGTACTTCGTACCGTTTGCTCCGAAAGCCACTAAAAGCACCTGGTTTTATGCCCGCCACATCCTGAAATACAACCGAATACGCTCTTTGGGTATGTTGCTGCGCAACTATTACCGATTAGGGCAAATCCTGATTGACAAGGTAGCCATTGGCAACGGAAAAGTCAGTCAATATCGGTTCGAATTCGAACAGTATCCGGAGTTTCTGCAATTACTGAACAGTGAACAGGGAGTGATTATGATTGGCGCCCATGTGGGAAACTGGGAAATAGGCGTTCCTTTCTTCGACGATTATGGAAAGAAAATCAATATCGTGATGTATGATGCCGAACATCGTAGAATCAAAGAGATATTGGAGAAAAATGGTCAGGATAAGGATTTTAAGATTATCCCCGTCAACGAAGATAACCTGACACACGTTTTCCGTATTACCGAGGCGTTAAACAAGAAAGAGTATGTATGCTTCCAGGGCGACCGTTATCTGAATAAAGAGAAACTGCTGACAGGAACACTCCTGGGACAGAAAGCTCCTTTCCCTGCCGGCCCTTTCCTGCTTGGTTCGCGAATGAAAGTTCCAGTGGTATTCTACTTTGCCATGAGAGAGCCGGGCAGAACCTACCGTTTTCATTTTATAAGGACGGAACCAGTCATACGAACCAAAGAAAAGAAAGCAGAGATCGCTCTGCTCGAACAATATACGACCGCTTTGGACCAAATACTGAAACGCTATCCGGAACAATGGTTCAACTATTACTCATTCTGGAAAACCACGAGTGACGGTTCGCCCTCCAAAGGATTGAAATAAAGATATAACAAAATAAAGATGCAACAGAATCAATATGATAAGGAACCGTTGACCGCGGTAGAGGCACAACGCTTGGCACAAGAAATAGCTTTCGGGCCCATCGTGTTTCAGGTATCACGCCTTATGCTCAAATTCGGTATTTTCCAGTTACTAGCCGACGAACGTGCAGGCATGACACAAGAAGAAATCAGCAAGGCTTGTGGCCTGTCTTCTTATGCAACACAAGTTTTGCTGGAAGCCTCATTAACGATCGGTACCGTATTGCGGCACAAAAACCTTTACCGCCTTGCCAAAGCCGGATGGTTCCTGCTCAACGACAGGATGGTACGTGTCAATATGGATTTCAACCACGATGTCAACTATCTGGGAATGTTCCATCTCGAAGAGGCTCTCACCAACGGACGTCCCGGAGGGCTGAAAGTATTCGGCGAATGGAGCACTATCTATGAAGGGCTGTCAAGCTTGCCCTCACAGGTACAAAAGAGCTGGTTCGGTTTCGATCATTATTACTCGGATTGCTCGTTTGACGAAGCTTTGGCAATTGTTTTCGCCCGTCATCCCAAGACTTTACTGGATGTGGGAGGTAATACCGGTCGATGGGCAACCAAGTGCGTAAGCTATGACGACGCAGTGGAAGTAACTATTATGGACCTTCCGCAACAATTGGAGATGATGCGTCAACAAACTAAAGAACTGCCCGGAGCAATGCGTATCCACGGGTATGGCGCCAATCTGCTCGATCCCGAAGTTCCTTTCCCGACAGGGTTCGATGCTATCTGGATGAGCCAGTTCCTTGATTGTTTCTCGGAAGAAGAAGTAACCAGCATACTGACCCGTGCAGCCCGCTCTATGAGCCGGGAGAGCCGCCTCTATATCATGGAAACTTTCTGGAACCGGCAAAAGTTTGACACAGCCGCTTATTGCCTGACACAAATCAGTCTTTATTTCACAGCCATGGCAAATGGTAACAGCAAAATGTATCATTCGGATGATATGGAACGGTGCATCAAAGCAGCGGGATTGGAAGTTGAAAAGATAGATGACCATTTAGGAATGGGACACAGCATTGTACAATGCAGATTGAAATGAACAACAGGGAAGTTATCATACAAGGAGAAGGAATGCTCAATTTGATTCCACAGCGTCCGCCCATCGTGATGGTGGACAGTTTCTTTGGTATCGAAGAGAATCATTCCTATTCCGGACTGACTGTTACTGCTGATAATATTTTCTGCGAAACCGGAAAACTGCAAGAGGCAGGAATTATCGAACACATCGCTCAATCGGCAGCGGCACGTATCGGATTTCTTTATACCCGGCAGGGTGAAAAAGTACCGTTAGGGTTTATCGGTTCGGTGGACAAACTTAAAATCCACGATTTGCCAAAGATCGGGATGAAACTATTTACGGAGATTACCGTTGTACAAGAGGTATTCGACATTACATTGATTTCTGCACAAGTGAAAGTGGAAGACAAGCTGATAGCTGAATGCAGGATGAAAATATTTATAAAAAAAGAATGAAACGGAAAACGAATCAACAGGTTGCAGCTTTGACTAACCGGACTACCTTCAGAGTGCGGTTCAGCGAAATAGACTCCATGCAGATTGTATGGCACGGTGAGTATGTGCGCTATTTTGAAGATGGAAGAGAAGCTTTTGGCAAACAGTATGGTTTGGATTATATGAGTATTTACCGGGAGGGATACATGGTTCCTATCGTGGATTTAACCTGTCAGTTCAAACAATCACTATCTTTTGGTGAAGAAGCGATTGTCGAGACGCGCTATATTGCCTGTGAGGCAGCCAAGATAAAATTTGAATACGTTATCTACCGGGCTACCGACCAGAGTATAGTAGCTACCGGAAGCACCATACAAGTGTTCCTGAACCTGAATAAAGAATTGGAGCTTATGAACCCTCCGTTTTATCTGGAATGGAAAAAGAAATGGAATATCCTTTAAATATATACATCACAGCCCATACGCTGATTAGTTCGTTAGGTTTCGGCATCCCGGAAAACCTGGAGGCCATCCATAACTACCGAAGCGGAATCCGTATGCAAGAAGCCGGCCTAATTTCCGATCATCCCCTATTGGCGGGAATGATTGATTCTGTGGAATTGGAAAAACGGGCGAAGCTGATGCAGATTACGGATTATACCCGAATGGAGCAATTATTCATACTGGCTATCCAAGAGGTTATTTCTCAATCGGGAGCCGACTTGCGGGAACCGGATTACGCCTTGTTATTATCTACCACTAAAGGAAATGTTGATTTATTGAGTGAATTACCTGCTGACAGTCCGGTTTTTCTTTGGAAAATGGCGGAGCGAATCGGAGATTTCTTTGGAGCGACAAATCAGGTAGAGGTCATCTCCAATGCCTGTATATCAGGAGTCTCGGCACTAATCGTCGCTAAGAGATGGATAGAATCAGGACGTTACAAACGAGTGATTGTGGCAGGTGGGGATATTCTTTCTCATTTCATTACCAGCGGCTTTCTATCGTTTCGATCTGTCAGCGCACACCTTTGCCGACCATACGATATACAACGGGATGGATTAAGTCTGGGCGAAGCCTGTGGAGCTGTTCTTTTAGAAACTCAAGGAAACGCGAATCATATTATTCTCTCCGGAGGAGCAATCAGCAATGACGCCAACCATATATCCGGTCCTTCCCGAACAGGGGACGGTTTAGCTCTAGCCATTAATCAGGCAATGGAAGAAGCCGGAGCACTCCCCGAAGACATTAGCTTTATCAATGCACACGGAACAGCTACGGTTTACAATGATGAAATGGAATCCAAAGCCATACATCTGGCGGGATTAGCTGCAGTTCCGGTGAATAGCCTCAAGCCCTATTTCGGTCATACATTAGGAGCTTCGGGCATTATCGAAACCATACTTTGCATAGAGCAACTAAAAGAAGGAAGATACTACGGAACTTTAGGGTATGAAACACTCGGTGTTCCCATGCCTATCACTGTCTATGCCACTCATCAGCCGATACCGATGAAATGCTGCATCAAAACTGCTTCCGGTTTCGGAGGCTGTAATGCCGCACTGGTATTATCCCTCCCCGATGCTCACCTGAAACAGAAAGTAAACTTGCAGGCAACCGACAAAGCGAGTGCTCCGTCAGTTTGCAAAGCAGTGGTGGAATCGGGCAACATGGTCACAATCAGGCCAGGAGCAGTAGAAAGTAAAGGAACAACTGTATTCAGCTCTTCGGAAACTGACTTTGCACCGTTCATCCGGGAAGCATACAAGCATCTGGGAGAAAACAATATGAAGTTCTATAAGATGGACAACCTCTGTAAGCTGGGATATGTAGCTGCCGAATATTTACTGAAAAATACACACCACCGTCCGGAAGAGATTGGAATCATTCTTGCCAATGCTTCTTCCTCTCTGGATACGGACTGCAAACATCAGGCAATCATCAGTAAAGAAGGGGACAAAGCAGCCAGTCCTGCCGTGTTTGTCTACACTCTCCCCAATGTAGTATTGGGAGAAATCTGTATCCGGCACAAGATTCAGGGAGAGAATACATTCTTTGTCCGTCGGCAATCCGATGCTGCCTCATTAGAGGATTATGCAAGGATTGTGATGGCAAAAGGTAAGTTACGCACCTGTATCATAGGCTGGTGCGAACTACTGGACGGACATTATCAAGCAGAATTTAAACAACTTAATAATATATCAACGATTTATGGATAATTTAGATCAAACCAAAAGAGAACTGATGGACGAAGTGAAAGGGAAACTAATCGAAGAGTTGAACCTTGAAGAAATCACTCCGGAAGATATTGACAATGAAGCCCCTCTGTTTGGCGACGAAGGTCTTGGCCTCGACTCCATTGACGCACTCGAAATCATCCTGATTCTGGAACGCGAATACGGTATAAAGATAGAGAACCCCAGTGAAGGAAAACAAATCTTCTACTCGGTACGTACACTGGCAGACTACATCATTGCTAATCGCAAAGCTTAACCGATGAAGATATACGTCACCGGATTGGGAGTTGTTTCGGGCATCGGTATCGGAGTTTCCGAAAATATAGAAGCGTTGAGACAAAGAAAGCATGGCATCGGAAAAGTAACTCTTTTTCCGACTGCTCTCGATGTGCCCGTATCCGAAGTGAAACGTAGCAATGAGGAACTAAAGCAACTGATCTCTTTACCTCCGCAACGCACTGTATCACGTACGGCCTTGTTGGGAATGATAGCAGCCAAAGAAGCAATGAAAGATGCGGGACTCACACCACCATTACGTATCGGTTTTATTTCCGCCACTTCCGTTGGCGGCATGGATTTGAGCGAGCACTTCTATGAATCTTTCAAGAAAAACCCGGGACAGGGACGGTTACGGGAAGTAATTTCACACGACTGCGGAGCCAGTACAGAATTGATTGCTTCGTATTTGGGTATCAATGATTTTATAACCACCATCAGTACAGCCTGCTCGTCAGCAGCCAATGCCATCATGCTGGGAGCAAGAATGATTAAACACGGGCTACTGGATGCTGCTATCGTGGGAGGTACGGATGCACTTTGCCGGTTTACGCTCAATGGATTCAACTCCCTGATGATTTTGGACAAAACACATTGCCGTCCCTTTGACCGCTCACGTACCGGATTAAATCTGGGAGAAGGTGCCGGTTACTTAGTGCTTCAATCGGAAAGTTCACTCCAAAGAACTCCTTATTGCGAACTTAGCGGTTACGCCAATACGAATGAGGCTTATCATCAAACAGGAAGTTCTCCTGAAGGGGACGGTGCCTTTCTGTCAATGAGTGAAGCTATCGCTTCCAGTGGTATTTCCCTTGAAGAAATCGATTATATCAATGTACATGGAACAGGTACTCCCGGCAATGATGCGTCAGAAGGCATGGCGCTCCGAAGAATCTTTGGAGAACACGTTCCGCCATTTAGTTCGGTAAAAGCTTTTATCGGACATACCTTAGGAGCTTCCGAAGGAATTGAAGCTGTTTACTCCGTTCTTTCAATAGATAAAGGGCTGATTTATCCCAACCTGAACTTTACGGATGCGATGCCGGAAACAGGACTGATACCGGAAACCTCTTTTCAAGAAGGAATCCCCATCCGACATGTGTTATCCAACTCTTTCGGTTTCGGAGGAAACGATTCATCGCTCCTCTTTTCCGCAACGAATTTTCCAGCATAAACGCACCTTTAAGTATTTAAGCCTATGCAGCCAGTTTATATTCAACGCATCGCTTCCATTCATCCGCCAAAGGATCATTCACCAGGAAATAATCGCCCTTATCTTCAGGCTTGCGAACCCGATTATAAGGATATTATCACCAATGCGACCTTGCGCAGACGCATGAGCCGTATCGTAAAAATGGGGGTGGCTTGCGGATTGGAATGTATGGGTGAACTATCTCCTGAAAAGATACAAGGAATCATCACAGCAACAGGATTGGGCTGCTTGACAGATACGGAAAAATTCCTGAACAACCTATTGGATAATGAAGAGCGGATGCTGAATCCTACTCCTTTTATCCAGTCGACATTCAATACAATCGGTGCACAAATAGCTCTGATTCATCAAATACATGCCTACAACATGACTTATGTCCACCGTGGTCTTAGTTTTGAAAGTGCTTTATTGGACGCTATGATGAAAATAGGAGAAGGAAGCGAGAATATACTTGTGGGAGCCATCGATGAAATGACAGAAACCAGTTACACGATTCAGCAACGGCTGGGAGTGCTGAAAGGGATAGCAGCCGGAGAAGGTGCTCAATTCTTCCTGTTAAGTCGGGAAGCCGGAGAGCATCCGTTGGCTGAAATACAGGGAATCGAAACTTTCATAGGGAAACAGACTACAGAAGAAATCAGCTCCCGAATCATCCGTTTTTTGCAACGAAATGGTTTAGAATGTCAGGATATTCAGTGGTTGGTTACCGGGAAAAACAAGAAGCCACACAATCAAGATGACTCTCACGAGCAAACTGTTGACAATGGCAACTCTATTTATGAAGAGCTTGAAACAAACCTTTTCCCGGAAAGTGTTCATCTTAGTTTTAAGAATGAATGTGGTGAATATCCTACCGCAACATCGTATGCGGTATGGAAAGCAGTGAACGAATCGGCCAACTGCACTACCTCGACCCATATATTGATTTATAATCATCACCACTCCATCAATCATTCATTGATTCTAATCCGGAAAAGCGTATGATAATCGTTTGCCTCCTTCTTTGCTTGCTCTTGCTCCTGTCTTTTCTCGTTTATGCCTCTTATAGCATTCAATCGGGAATTTACCTCCGGTCATTTTGCAAAAAGCATACTGCGGAAAAGATTGTCGCCCTGACTTTTGATGACGGCCCCGACTCCCTACAGACTCCCAAAGTTCTGCAGGTACTAAAAGAATATCAGGTAACCGCCTGTTTCTTCTGTATCGGTCATAAGGTAAAAGGGAATGAAGCAATCTTGCAAAAAATGGTGGCAGAAGGTCATCTGATTGGAAATCATTCGCATACCCATTCCGGTTTATTCCCGCTATACGGGCTCTCCAAGATGAAAAAAGACTTGCAAACTTGTCAGTGTGAACTAGAACGAGTAACTTCGCAGCCGGTTAGTTTGTTTCGTCCGCCGTTCGGTGTCACTAATCCAACGATTGCGAAAGCCGTTCGACAGTTAGGATATACCCCTATAGGATGGAGCATCCGTACACTGGATACACAACAAGCACCGGATAAAGTCCTTGCCAGGATTCGGAAACATCTTGAACCGGGAGCCATTATTCTGTTGCACGACCGGATGCCTGACAGCGACCAGCTAGTGAAACAAATCTTGGATTTGCTGAAAGAACAAGGATATACCGTTGTCCGTCCGGACAAACTATTGGCATAAAATAAAAAAAGGTATGAGAACTTTATTAATATATTTATCGCTTTTCTTCTTGTCAATAGCCTCTATCCATGCCCAGAGCATGAAAAAGATGGCGCAAAAGACAGAGTTTGAAAGCCGCCTGGCAAAGGAGGCGCAAACCGTAGAGTCCATCGAAAGCGATTTCACCCAAGTGAAATATCTCGATGTATTCGATGAGAAGGTTACTTCCAAAGGGAAGTTCTACTACCAGAAGACCCATAAAATCTGCATGGAATATTTCCGCCCGATGGATTATCTCATCGTGATAAACGGCAGTAAGCTCAAAATCGTTTCGGATGGCAAGAAAAGTATCATGAATCTTAGTTCGAACAAAATGATGGCACAGATGCAGGATATGCTGACCGCGTGTATGATAGGCGACCTGTCTAAAATGTCGTCCAACTACCTGCTGGAGTATTTTGAAGACGCACGATACTATCTGGTTAAAATAAAACCGACCAACAAAGCGGTACAAGCCTATATTGCCGGTATAGAAATCTATCTGGACAAGAAAGATATGTCGGTACACAAACTCCGTCTGTCCGAAACAGCCACAAACTATACAGAATACGAATTCTATAATAAAAAGTTCAACTCCCTGAAGAATGAGACGAAGTTTGCGATTCGTTAGTCTGATGGTTCTGCTGTTCTTATGGATACAGATCCAGACTTCCTGCTCTCCACGGATGAGCGGGGAAGGAAGTACTGTGCTCCCCGCTATCGAACTAACACAAGGAGAAAGCTCGCAAAAATACAATATCCAACTGGATTTCATGAAACATCACATGAGCGGTATGCTAATAGTACGCCGTATGCCTGATAACGAAATCCGGATCGTAGCGTCTACCTACTTCGGACTAAGCCTTTTCGATTTTTCTCTTCGCAACGATCAGTTTACTGTCAACAGTTGCATTGAACCCATGAAAAAGGAAAAGGTGCTGAAACTTCTGGAGATGGATTTCAGACGTCTGTTCTTAAGTGGGAAAGATACTCGTGTGAAAGCGACCAAAGACAGTGCTACTGAAAAAAGAACCAGTGGAAAAGGCTTTGGAAAGTCAGTGGTCTACATCACTGGCAATACTCCGGGCGATCCCGCACAAATAAAAATCAAACATCCGTGGATTCGGTTAACGATCCGTCTGGACAAACTATCTAAAGAGATTTAATATATGCTACTTGATAACTTCTATACCATCCTTTCCTCCGAATCATCGGACTCAACGATCTGGACTATCCAGATAAAGTTGAATCCCGGGCATCCTGTTTATCAGGGACATTTCCCCGGACATCCGGTAGTTCCGGGAGTTTGCCTATTACAACTTATCAAGGAATGTGTAGAAGACATTCGCCAGCAAAAATTGCAAGTAACACAAGTGTCTTCCTGCAAGTTTCTTTCGGCTATCAATCCGATAGAAACACCGCACATTTCGATGGCACTGACTTTTAAAGAGACAGAAGAAGGTACACTTCAGTTGCAAGCGGAAGGGAGTGTAAAGAAGGAAGCTGTAAAAAAGAGTACAGTGAAAGAGAGCACTGTAGAGGAAAATACCGTAAAGGACGAATGTTTCATTAAATTAAAAGCTGCACTTACCCCGACAGTATGAAGGAACAAATAAGTACAGCCTATTGGCACGAGAAGTTGAAACAATTAGGGATCATCGTTATCATCCCAAGTTACAACAATGGAAAGACACTGGCGGACGTCATAGAAAGTGTACGTTTCTACGCCCCCGATATCCTTGTTGTCAACGACGGTTCTACAGATGAAACTGCCGGAATACTTAGCCGAGAATCTAACTTACATACCATCACCCACCCTGCCAATCAAGGAAAAGGAGTAGCTTTGAGACATGGACTATCCTTTGCCAAAAAGCAAGGATTTCGGTATGCAATCACCATTGATTCTGACGGACAGCATTTCGCTTCGGATATTCCCGCATTGATCGAAGCCATAGAAAAAGAACCGGACACATTATTGGTAGGTGCCCGTAACCTCGCCTCGGACAATATGCCGGGAAAGAATACATTTGCCAATAAGTTTTCCAACTTCTGGTTTACCCTCGAAACAGGTATCAAACTGCAAGATACACAATCCGGCTACCGCCTGTACCCCATCCAACGAATGAATGTGGACAAGTGGTATTACACCGCCAAATACGAATTTGAGCTGGAAGCACTTGTCTTTGCAGCCTGGGGAGGCATTACCGTTAAAAACATCCCGGTACATGTTTATTATCCGCCACAGGAAGAGCGGGTTTCTCATTTTCGACCGTTCCGTGATTTCACCCGTATCAGTATCCTGAACACAGTACTGGTGCTCGTCACTTTGCTTTGGATCATCCCCCGAAACTTCTTCCGTAAACTGACCTGGAAGAACTGCAAGCAGTTTTTCTCGGATCATGTCACCCACTCCCCCGAATCTAATCTGCGGATCACGGCTGCCATCACACTCGGCGTATTCATGGGTATCGTTCCGGTATGGGGATATCAAATGCTAATCACGTTATTTCTGGCACATTTGTTCAGACTGAATAAAATCATAGCTATTGTAGCAGCCAATATCAGTATCCCTCCGATGATTCCATTTTTGCTGTACGGCAGTTACGTAACCGGTTGCAAAGTGCTGGGAGATCCTGTCAATCTGCATTTAAACGAACTTTCTTTTGAAAATGTAAAATCAGTCATAGAGCAATATTTAATAGGAAGTGTTATCTTTGCAGTCGTATGCAGCATACTGGCAGGAACCATCGCGTTCATTCTGCTCACGGCGTGTAGGAAAAAAAAGATATGACCCAGTTTTTTATCGGACTATATGATTATTTCGAGAGGCACAAGATTCTGTTCTATTTGTCACTCATCAGTTGTGTCCTGTTAATGGGATTCTTTGCCCTGCAAGTAAGGTTCGAAGAGAACATCACACAATTTTTCCCCGACACTAAAGATTCCCAGAACACAATCAAAGTGTTCGACAATCTCAAGATTAAGGATAAGATTATCATTATGTTATCCTCGGCAGATACCTGCCACCGCGTAGAACCCGACTCCCTGATAGAAGCAGCCGGACAACTGCAACAAACCCTGACTGAAAAAGCCGGAGGAAAACTGATTAAAGGAATTTTCGCACAGGTAGACCAAAGCCTCATCCAAGGAGCCACAGACTTCGTTTATGAACATCTCCCGCTTTTCCTGACAGATACGGACTATCAACGCTTCGATTCCTTACTGACGGATAAAGGGATACAGGCTGTCATGCAGAAGAATTATACCAACCTCCTCTCTCCTGCCGGAATTGCATTAAGAAGTTATATTCTCCGGGACCCGCTCGGACTGGGAAGCGAAACCCTGAAACATTTGCAAGATTTCCAGTTGGAAGCCAACTACGAGATTTATGACGAACATATCTTCTCCAAAGATGGCTCCACCTTACTTATGTTCATTACCCCGGTATTCAGTACAGGCAGCACCGGAAAGAACGACGAACTGATAAAGATACTCGAAGAAGAGCTCAAGCACGTACAGGGAGAATCTCCTACCATTCGAGCTGAATATTTCGGCGGTCCCTCCGTGGGAGTCTACAACGCCCGTCAGATTAAGAAAGATACCATCCTGACCTCCTCCCTGGCACTGCTTATCATCATTGTATTTATCTCACTCGTTTTTAAACGAAAGAGATCGATACCTTTGATTATTACTCCGGTACTGTTCGGAGGATTATTTGCCCTGTTTCTCATTTTCTTTATTAAAGGAAGTATCTCCGCCATTGCAGTGGGAGCCGGTTCGGCAGTGATGGGTATTGCACTAAGCTATTCCATTCACATGCTGGCACATCAGAACCACGTTTCCACCGTACAACAACTTATTAAAGAGATAGCCTATCCGCTTACGGTAGGTAGTTTCACCACCATCGGCGCATTTCTGGGATTGATATTCACCAGTTCCGATCTGTTACGCGACTTCGGATTGTTTGCCTCTCTGGCATTGGTGGGCACCACCCTCTTCTGTCTCATTTACCTGCCTCATTTTCTGAAAGGACAGGCAGACGTCAAACAGGGACGCATACTACGCATCATCGAGAAAATAAACGCTTATTCTTACGAAAAGAATAAATGGCTGGTAGGCGGCATCCTCCTCATTACAGTAATCTGTTTGTTTACTTCGCAAAAGGTGGGCTTCAACAACGATATGATGAGTCTCAACTATGAGCCCCGCCATCTCCAACAATCAGAAGAAAAATTACTGCAACTCTTCGACAACGACGAAAAGACCGTGCTTTTTGTCAGTGTGGGAAAAGACATGAATCAGGCTACCGAAACTTATGCAACAACCAATCAGAAGTTATCTATACTGAAAGAGCAGGGACTCATCAAAGAGTATGCCTCCGCCTCACAGTTTCTGATCTCTCCGCAAGAGCAGCAAAAACGCCTGAAGAAATGGAAAGATTACTGGACGGATGAAAAACAGCAACAAGTCCGTGAACAGTTGGAAACAGTTGCCGCCGAATATCGTTTCCGCCCGGGAAGCTTCGAACCTTTTTATCAATGGATGAACCAGCCTTTCGGTGAATATCATTACACCGCGCAAGAAGACGATTTATCCGGCAAGCTATTGAATGAATGGCAAACCTCTGCCGATTCCATCACCATGCTTATCAGCCAGATACGGATCAGCGAACCGAATAAGGAAGCTGTGTACCAGAACTTTAATAAAGACCCGAATGTAGTCATCTTCGACCGTTCCTATTTTGCCAACAAATGGGTATCGGCCATCAATGACGACTTTTACCTGATTCTGTACATCTCTTCTTTCCTCATATTCTTTGCACTATGGTTCTCCTACGGACGTATCGAACTTACCCTGATGAGCTTTCTCCCGATGCTAATCAGCTGGGTAATCATCTTGGGATTGATGGGAATTCTGGGGATTGAGTTCAATATTATCAACATCATCCTGTCCACCTTTATCTTTGGCATTGGAGATGACTTCAGTATCTTCATTATGGACGGGCTACAAAACAAATACCGTACAGGTCAGAAGGTGTTGAATTCCCATAAAACAGCCATCTTCTTCTCCGCCTTCACCACAGTGGTCGGTATGGGAGCACTTGTGTTTGCCAAACACCCGGCTTTGCAATCCATTTCCCTGATTTCCATTCTGGGTATGATAGCAGTGGTACTGGTGGCTTATACCATTCAGCCACTCATTTTCCGGTTCTTCATCGCAGGCCCCGCTTCCAAAGGATTACCGCCTTATACGCTTATCGGATTGATACGTACCGTGTTGCTCTTCCTGCTTTTCTTTATCGGCTGCATCGTCCTCCGTATATTGATTATTCTGCTTTATCCGGTGCCTGTGCGCAAAAGCAGCAAGCAGCGTTTGGTGTGCCGCCTGATACAAATCACCTGCAAAGGAATTCTGCTACTGGCCACCGCCGTCAAAAAAGAACATATCAACAAAGCCAACGAACGCTTCCGGCATCCGGCAATTATCATTGCCAACCACCAGTCGTTCATCGACATTCTGGTACTGCTGTCTCTTTCGTCTAAAATCCTGATGGTGACCAACCATTGGGTATGGCACTCTCCTTTCTTCGGAGCCATCATTCGTTATGTCGACTTCTATTATATAGGCGAAGGATACGAGCAATATATGGAACGGATGCGGAAAAAAGTGAAGGAGGGCTACTCCATCGCCATTTTCCCGGAAGGCACACGTACCTATAACGGAAAGATGAAACGTTTCCACAAAGGAGCATTCTATCTGGCAGAAGCATTGAAACTGGATATTCTGCCGATCCTGCTTTACGGTAATAACAAAATCATTGCCAAAGCACAGCCTTTCAATATCCGGAAAGGAATCATCTATACAGAAATACTTCCCCGTATACCACTAGACGATCTGTCTTTCGGAAGTACTTATCAGGAGCGTACCAAACGCATATCCGCTTACATGAAAGAGGTTTATGCCCGTATCTGCCGTGAACAGAACACGACGGACAATCCGGCGTTCTACGAAGCTCTTATCCAGAACTATATCTATAAAGGTCCCGTCGTAGAATGGTATATCCGTATTAAAGTAAAGATGGAAAAGAATTACCGGCTATTCAACCGGTTGATTCCCGTCCAAGGGCAAATCACAGACATCGGTTGCGGCTTCGGCCCGTTATGCTATATGCTGTCTCTGCTTTCCGAGGACCGGGAAATCCTGGGTATTGATTACGATGAAGACAAGATAGCGCTGGCGCAGCACGGATGGTTACGCAACGAGCATCTCCAGTTCAAGCATGGCAATGCATTGGAATATCCCCTGCCGGAAAGTGATGTCTTTATCCTGAACGACATGCTTCACTATATGAGCTACGAACATCAACAAACCCTATTGTTGAAATGTGCCGGTCGCTTGCGTTCACAAGGAATGATTATCATACGCGACGGAAATTCAGCCAACGCTTCCAAGCACCGGTTAACCCGGTTCACGGAATTACTATCCACCCGTATCTTCAACTTCAACCGGACAACCGGAGAACTGTATTTCACCACTGAAACCCAATTACGGGAAATAGCAGTCACCTGTGGAATGGCTGTCGAAATCATTCCTAATGACAAATATACATCAAACACCATTTACATATTTAGAAAACCGAACTAGTATGAGCAAATATGACATCAT
Source organism: Bacteroides ovatus (assembly GCF_001314995.1). NCBI lineage: Bacteria > Pseudomonadati > Bacteroidota > Bacteroidia > Bacteroidales > Bacteroidaceae > Bacteroides > Bacteroides ovatus. The sequence continues at coordinate 5,263,751 of NZ_CP012938.1, read as the reverse complement.
CATTATCGGCAGCGGCCTTGGCGGACTGGAATGCGGAGCGATTCTTAGCAAAGAGGGATTCAACGTATGCGTAGTAGAAAAAAATGCGCAATTCGGCGGATGCTTCCAGACTTACCAACGAAAAGGGCATCTGTTAGATACGGGTATTCATTATGTAGGAAGCCTGGATGAGGGTCAAGTGATGAACCAGTATTTCCGCTATTTCGGTATCATGGACAAGCTGAAAATAAAACGCTTGGACGATGCTGCTTTTGATACGATCTACTATAAAGGAAAAACATACGATTATGCAATGGGATACCCGCAGTTTATTGAAACCATCTGCCGTTCCTTCCCGCATGAGAAAGAAAACTTGAAATGCTATGCCGAACAGCTTCAAGCTGTCGGAAACCTGATTAGCGTAGACCACCTGAAACAAGGCACACTCGCTTTGGAGGGTATGAAATACTTTTGTACCTCTGCCGCCCACCTGATTGCGGATATCACTCCGGACCCCGCCTTACGAAATGTACTGGCAGGTTCAGCTTTACTCTACGGAGGTTTGAAAGATGTCTCCACTTTCTACCAGCATGCCATGATTAATCACTCCTATATTGAAGGCGCCTACCGTTTTGTAGACGGAAGTATGCAAGTCAGTCTGGAGCTAATCAATGTAATCCGGGCAAACGGAGGGACTGTGCTCAATAACAGTGAAGTCACCCGCATCATCGTTGAAAACGAAAAGGTACAAGGGGTTATCATCAACGGGGAAGAGCGACTGGAAAGCGACTTCGTCATCTCCAATATGCATCCCCAACGGACATTGGAGATACTGGATAAAAACCGTAGCATCAAGAATGCCTATATTTCCCGCATCCGTTCGCTGGAAAACACCTACGGCATTTTTACGCTCTACCTGGTAATGAAGAAAAAAAGCACTCCTTATCAGAACCGCAACCTGTATCTGCATGCGAACAATAAAGTGTGGTATGATAAACTGCTCTATCCGGGACGGACTACCAACTGTATGATTTCCATGCAAGCGTCTTCCGAGGACAGTCAATATGCCAGTGTCATTTCCATCCTGACACCTATGTATATAGATGAACTGTCTGCCTGGAAGGACACGACTCCCGAACATCGGGGAGAAGACTACCAATCCTTCAAAAAGGAGAAAGCAGAACAGATTCTCCGCTTCATCCGAGGACATGGCATTGACCTTTCAGAAAACATAGAAGAGATGTATACCACTACTCCATTAAGCTATCGGGACTATACAGGAACAGTGGATGGTTCCGCGTATGGGATTATCAAAGATTATAAATGTCCGCAAATTGGTTTCGTATCTACAAGAAGCCGCTTGGGAAATCTCTTTCTCACCGGGCAAAACCTGAATGTGCATGGTGCATTAGGGGTAACACTAACTGCCATGCTGACTTGTGCGGAGTTTGTAGGACAAGAATATCTGGCTAAAAAAGTAGGAAATGCATAGAATAGTCAAAAAGACACTCCAATACACGGGCTTCCTTTTCCTGTCGCTCATTGTTCTATTGATAGCCGGAATCAGCTATCTCTACTTTTCTGCGGATATGCAAACGCCCAAACATGAGCAAAGCATGACCACAGACAAAGTGATTGATATAGACAGTCTCCACCTCCGGCATTATGGAGATAACTTTCTCCGGCACAGCGACAGCGGCTTATGGGAATTGTTTGTGAAAGGGGATGCTTTCCAGAGAGGAGAAGCTATCGGGCAACTGTCTTCCGACCTGCTCCACCATCAAGAGAAAGTGTTCGTGGATCAAATTCGTGAGATTGTTCCTTCAGACAGTTATCTGAAATTCCTCCGGTTCTTCATTGTATTATTCAACCGTAATCTGGGTGAGAACGTCCTCGAAGAATACCGCGACGAGATTTACGGAATCTCGCTATCATGTACACATGAGTACGACTTCATCGGCACTCCTTACGAACGCCAGTTGAATTACCATTCGGCACACGACCTGGGACATGCCATGCAAGATTATATGTTAGTGGGATGCAGTTCGTTCGCCACTTGGGGAACACAAAGTGCAGATTCATCCCTGCTGATCGGACGTAACTTCGATTTCTACGTAGGAGATGCCTTCGCAGAGAACAAGCAGGTGGCTTTTTATGTACCGGAGCAAGGATACAGGTTTGCTTCCGTCGGATGGCCCGGTATGATAGGAGTGTTATCCGGCATGAACGAGACAGGTCTTACCGTGACAATTAATGCTGCCAAATCTGCTGTCCCCACAGGTTCCGCCACCCCCATTTCCATCCTGACCAGAGAGATTCTGCAATATGCAGCCACTATTGATGAAGCCTTTGCCATCGCCAAAAAACGGGAAACATTCGTCTCCGAATCCATATTGATAGGTTCTGCCAAAGATGGCAAAGCCGCGATTATCGAGAAATCTCCGGAGAAAACTGTGCTTTTCACCGGAAAAGAAGCCAATCGGCTCATCTGCACCAACCATTACCAATCGGAAGAATTCAGCAAGGACGAACGAAACATGGAAAATATCCGCACTTCCGACAGCCCATACCGTTTTGCACGATTAACGGAACTCATTAATGAGGATCTTCCGATCGATGTCTCCAAAGCCGCCTCTATCCTGCGTGACCACAAAGGCCTGCAAAACACAGACCTGGGACTGGCCAACGAAATGGCCATCAATCAGTTTATTGCCCATCATTCCGTCATCTTCCAACCGGAGAAACGGCTGATGTGGGTATCGACCTCTCCCTGGCAATGTGGGAAATACGTAGCCTATGACCTGAATAAGATATTCAAAGACACGATTGATTGGCAACACGAAATATACAGTTCCGACCTGACCATTCCGGAAGATAAATTCATCGACACACCGGAGTTCCAGCATCTTCTCACGTATAAGAAACTGACTCCGCTTTTATTGAAGAAAATCAGAAAAAAGGAACAGATAGAGGAATCTGTTTTAAAAACATACCAAGCCTCCAATCCTTCCCTATACTATGTATATGAAGTAATAGGAGATTACTACGAGGCCATGCAGCAACCTCAACAAGCCATTGCATACTGGCAACAGGCATTGAAGAAATCCATTCCCAAGTTGCAAGAGAAAGAACGTATCCAACAGAAAATTCAAAAACAATCCAAAGATGGAAAAGAATCCTGAAATTCAGTTCCGCTCACCGGAAGATATCAAAAGCTATCAGGAAGAACAGTTAGCCAAAGCGTTAGCCTACCTGCAAGCACATTCCAAGTTCTATCAACAGATGTTTGCCGAACATCACATTGATATCAATCAAATAAAGACGATTGAAGACTTGCAACAGATCCCCGTCACTACCAAGACGGACTTGCAACTCCATAACGATGATTTCATCTGCGTAGACAAAGAGGAAATTATCGACTATGTGACGACTTCGGGCACATTGGGAGATCCGGTCACTTTCGTTCTCACCTCTGAAGACCTGGACCGTCTCTCTTACAACGAATACCTATCTTTCACCACCACCGGATGCACTAAGCAGGATATTCTTCAATTGATGACTACCATCGACCGCCGTTTCATGGCAGGCTTGGCTTATTATATGGGAGCCCGCGAACTGGGTATGGGAGTGATCCGTGTAGGCAACGGCATCCCGGAACTGCAATGGGACACAATTCGACGGATACATCCGACTTGTGGAATGGTAGTCCCCTCTTTCCTTATCAAACTGATAGAGTTTGCCGAAAAGAATCATATCAACCATAATACCTGTTCCATGCAGAAGTGCATCTGTATCGGAGAAGCATTGCGCAATCAGGAATTCCAGTTGAATACGCTCGGACAGAAAATACACGATAAATGGCCTGCCTTGCAGTTGTATTCCACTTATGCCTCCACCGAAATGCAGTCGTCCTTTACCGAGTGTAATGAATTCCACGGAGGGCATTTGCAACCGGAACTTATCATTGTAGAGTTTCTGGATGATAACAATCGTCCTGTGGAAGAGGGAGAAGCAGGGGAAGTGACGATCACGACGCTCGGAGTCAAAGGTATGCCGTTGCTCCGTTTCAAAACAGGTGATATTTGTTACCACCACACCGATCCCTGTGGTTGCGGGAGAAATACCATCCGCCTAAGCTCCATCCTCGGTCGGAAAGGGCAAATGATTAAATACAAAGGAACAACGTTATATCCGCCTGCATTATTCGACATTCTGGATAATATACCTTCGGTAAAAAACTATATTATTGAAGTTTATACCAATGAATTGGGAACGGATGAGATTCTGATTCGTATCGGAAGCGAGAACCGTAGCGAAGCCTTTGCCAAAGAGATTAAAGATCTGTTCCGTTCGAAAGTCAGAGTGGCGCCAAGCATCAATTTTGAATCGGCAGAGTACATTGCCAAGATACAAATGCCTCCGATGAGTCGAAAAACGATAAAATTCATTGATTTACGATAATTATTTTCTACTTTTGGAAGTTAGTAACCAACTATATCACTTTAACATTAACGTATATGAAAAAACTTATTCTATTCTTATTCTTGAGCACGAGCCTGTTCTGTTTCGGACAAGGCAAGAGTGCATTGAAAGACATTCAGTCTATTAAGTTCTATGGGGTAGACTACTCCCAAGTAAAAATTTTCGGTGCAGATGAATCACCGGCACAATTCAAAGATGCTTTCAGACGTATCAATGAACTGTTCATCACAGAAGCTAAGAAGTATAACGTAGGAAAACAATTGAAAAAAGAAGTGACAGAGATTTCACTGGATGCCGTTAATCAGGTGAACGAAAACATCGACCTGACCGAGCTAATGACTGCTAAAAGAAAATATACTCTTAGTAAAGAGCAAATCAAAGCAGCCATCAACGCATTGCCTATCCAGAAAACACCCGGAGTAGGTATGGTGTTTATCGCACAGTTCCTGGACAAATCAAACAATAGAGGTACGTATGAAGTCGTATTCTTCAATACCGAAACAAAGGAAATCATTGAAGAATGGATAACAGATGGAAAAGCACGTGGTTTCGGATTACGCAACTATTGGGCAGGCTCTATTCATAGCGCACTCAAGAAATTATAAACCAATAACATATAAACATGAGAAAACTACTATTAGTACTGACCTTATTGTTAAGTATCAGTACTTATGTCGCAGCACAGAACTACACAGAAGTAGTGTATTTAAAGAATGGCAGCATTATCAAAGGAGTAATCATTGAACAAGTGCCCAATGTTTCTTTAAAAATCAAAACAAGTGATGGCAGCCTCATCATCTGTCAGATGAGTGATGTGACTAAAATCACAAAAGAAGAGCGGTACACAAGAGATTATCGTAAAGATACCAACGACCGCAAAGCCGCAAGAAATACATTAAAAGGCTATAAGGGTTTTGTAGACTTTGCATATATTGGCGATGTGAGTGACTACAATGCCTCTAAAATTGAATTATCAACCACACATGGTTATCAGTTCAACAATTATTTCTTTGTAGGTGGCGGTGTCGCTCTCAACTACTATACAGATGCAGATCTTGTTGCAGCACCCATCTATGCCAACTTCAGAGCTAACTTCATCAACAAAAAAGTGACTCCGTTTGCCGACGTAAAAGCCGGATATGCTGTAGGAGACATAGAAGGAGCGTATGCTTCAATAGGAGTAGGAGTACGTTTTTCTTTAAAAGGAAAAAAGGCCTTGAATTTAGCTTTGATATATAACTTCCAAGATTATGACACCACAACGGATTATAGTTACAGCTATGGAGGACATTATTATCATAACACTTGGGATGATACATGGGAGTTACATGGAGTAGGAATTAGATTCGGATTTGAATTCTAAGTCTGTTTGCAATACAGATAAATTTCTTACCCTACTATTGCTTTTCACTAATTAATTTTGTATCTTTAGTAATTTTCATCCTTTTGAAGATAGCTAGTCACCTTATAGAATGATAAATGTCACCCTATAAGGTGACATTCGTCTTTTTATAAAGTGCCCATTGTCCCGTTACAACGGGACGACTACCCGACTGCATAAAAAATCACTAGTTTCTGCACTGAAAAGTCTTAATCTATGCACTGAAAGACCTTAAATACAATGATGAATAATGGAAACGTTATTGATGCGTTATATAAAGAATATTAGGAACTTTACGTTCGCCGGCATGGTCAAACCGCCCATTGTCACAAGGATAATTAACGACTCCATTATCCGATGCACCGGACAACCAAAGAGTAGTAGATCCACCTCCATCCAAATTTAATGCATCCTCCCCCCCTAAAACACGAATCAGATGTGCCAATTCCGGAATATTCACTCCTCCTGCTTGTTCAGGAAAACGCCCGTCTACCGTTATCAACAGTATTTTTCCATCCTTAGTAGTAGCAACAGCACTACGAGGGTGCTTCGTCCGGATAAAATTCGGTTCACACGAGTTCCAATCACAAACCTGTCCGTCTTTCAACATTAACGGACCGGAAGCTAGTATCGTACCTGCTTTGCCTTTATAATTCTTTTCTATCTGTTTGTTCCAAGGAATTAATTTCATTCCCCTTTTGCGCACACTAATGGCTCCTGTGACACGCTGTTTAAACTCACTCTGCAGCGTTGTATCAATAACTTGGCGATCCGTCTTCAGGAAACAGACCGAGTTTCCCCGTTTCATGTCAAAATAGGAGCCATTAATGGCTGCAATAGCGTTATATTCAGAAGCAATCTTACTTGTTTCTTTCATTTTATCCGAAACGGCAACATCAACTTTCAAGCCCGCACCGGGATCAACTTCTATCAGACTAACAGACTGGGGTCCCTGATACAATCGGGGGATAGAAGCATACTTATAAATGAGTCCTTTTTGAGGACTTTCCACCTTCCATTGGGCAGATACGATTGCCAAAGAATCGGATGCGGTTTGCCCTTTCAATGTTCCGATAGAACATAAAATCAAGATAGCAATTAACAAGTTTCTTTTTATCATAGATAGAGAAATGAATCATTTAGGCCGCTAAAGCTAGTTAATAATCGCCATTCATCCAAAAATCCCTGTAACTTTCCGCTCGCTCCATTTTCTCTACCTCCCTTTTTTACTATCCAGATAATCCATATCTTCTGACTGCATCTAATTCAGAGTGAGCAACAGAGCTTTAAGTCAACTTTTAATAGCTTCTTATTTTTGATATTGCAGAGTTTTTCCTATCTTTGTTTTCGGAAGGTAATACAAATGAAGAAAGGAGAACCATGATGTCTCGCATAGAGAAAAACAAATTGAATTTTACTGTAGCTTTAATCGCAGAGTTCGCAGCGACTTATCAAATCAAGCAAAAACAGGCATTCAACTATTTGAATCGTTTTAAAGGCCTTGTTTTTTTACAAAAACACTATGAAGTAATGCACACACAATCTTTCGAAGATTCTATTGAAGCTTTATCAATGGTATGCCGTAGAAATGGAGGACAACTGTAATGAAGCTATAACATGGTTCAAATATGGAAATAAACAAGCCGGACCTATCTCGTTCAAAGCCCTTCAAAGACTTTGGCCAAGGATTTTATCTTTCTCCCGGTTATGAACAGGCACATGCCTTAGCCAAACAAAAAACCGATCAATTACAATCCGGAGAGCCATGTGTGACCATCTTCGAACTGGAAGATCAAATAATAAAGACTTCAGATCTGCAAATAAAAATATTCGATGATTACTGTGAAGAATGGGCACAGTTCGTTTTACTCAACCGCGACCGTAGCCATACACATCCTGCACACACTTACGATATAGTCATTGGTCCTATTGCCGACGACGGAGTAACCTATCAGTTACGTCGTTACAGCATGGGAGACATTTCAATGAGCAGATTGATTGAAGAACTAAAATATGCCAACGGGTTGACCATACAATATTACTTCGGCACTGAACATGCCCTTTCATACCTAAAGAAACTATGAAGCTGACGAATACACAAATAGAATGTATGATTGAAGATTTAAGTAGTGAAATCATACGGATACTCATGGAGGAATGGCAGTATAATATGACGCAAGCAATGGAAATCTACTACAATTCCGACACCTTTGAGCGTTTGAGTGATCCGACTACGGGACTTTATTACCAAAGTGCCGGTTACGTGTACGACTTTCTAAAAAAAGAACTGACCACAGGACAAGTTAGTTAGAATAGAGTTTCACACTTGCTTGTCAGCATCCCATATCTTTCACAAGTAAAAAAGCTACCTTTATCAAACCTCTGTTTTCTACAGCCTTGAAATATTTTCGTCTTATCTACTATACACTTCCGCTTTTTTTCGTACTTTTACCCCTTGTTGGAAAGAAGTGCCTTTTCAACCCTTGAGAACAGAAAAAGAAAAAACAATATATAAAATGAATCACAAATGGAATTATCGACCCATTACACCCGAACAGGCAGAGACAAGCCAGACATTGGCCCAGGAACTAGGGATTAGCCCGATACTTGGACAACTTTTGGTGCAGCGGGGAATTACGAAGGCAGCAGATGCCAAGAAGTTTTTCCGCCCGCAATTGCCCGACCTGCATGATCCGTTCCTGATGAAGGATATGGATATTGCAGTAGAACGTCTGAACAGGGCGATGGGAAAGAAAGAACGTATTCTAATTTATGGAGATTATGACGTAGACGGTACTACTGCCGTAGCATTGGTCTACAAGTTTATTCAACAGTTCTATTCGAACCTTGATTATTACATACCCGACCGATACAATGAAGGGTATGGCATTTCTAAAAAAGGAGTGGACTATGCCGCAGAAACCGGCGTAGGACTGATTATTGTACTCGATTGTGGAATTAAAGCAGTAGAGGAAATCACTTATGCCAAAGAGAAAGGGATTGATTTCATCATCTGCGATCATCATGTACCGGATGATGTGCTTCCGCCTGCCGTAGCTATTCTGAACGCCAAACGCCTGGACAATACGTATCCGTACACTCACCTTTCCGGTTGTGGAGTCGGCTTCAAGTTTATGCAGGCATTCGCTATCAGTAACGGTATCGAGTTCCACCACCTGATTCCTTTGCTTGATATTGTAGCCGTGAGTATTGCATCGGACATCGTTCCGATTATGGGTGAAAACCGTATCCTCGCCTACCACGGTCTGAAGCAACTGAACAGTAACCCGAGCATTGGTATGAAGGCTATTATCGACGTATGCGGACTTTCTGAAAAGGAAATCACCGTCAGCGATATTGTGTTTAAAATCGGACCGCGCATCAATGCATCAGGACGTATTCAAAACGGAAAAGAAGCCGTAGACCTGCTGACGGAAAAAGATTTCTCGATAGCGCTTGAGAAAGCCGGACAAATCAACCAGTACAACGAAACCCGGAAAGACCTCGACAAGAGTATGACGGAAGAGGCAAACAACATCGTTGCCAATCTGGAAGGATTAGCCGATCGCCGCTCCATCGTGCTCTACAACGAAGAATGGCACAAAGGAGTGATTGGTATCGTAGCTTCCCGTCTGACAGAAGTGTACTACCGCCCTGCCGTGGTACTGACCCGGACGGATGATATGGCAACAGGCTCCGCACGTTCAGTTTCCGGCTTCGACGTATATAAAGCAATCGAACATTGCCGCGACCTGCTGGAAAACTTCGGAGGGCATACATACGCCGCCGGACTGTCGATGAAAGTGGAGAATGTGGATGCCTTTACCAAACGGTTCGAAGAATACGTTTCACAGCATATCCTGCCGGAACAAACCAGTGCTGTAATCGAAATTGATGCTGAAATCGACTTCAGGGATATTTCATCCAAGTTTTTCAACGACCTGAAGAAGTTTAATCCTTTCGGTCCTGATAACACGAAACCCATTTTCTGCACTCATCATGTCTATGATTATGGAACGAGTAAAGTGGTGGGACGTGACCAGGAACATATCAAGCTCGAACTGGTTGATAATAAGTCGAATAATGTAATGAACGGTATTGCGTTCGGACAGAGTTCGCATGTGCGCTATATCAAAACGAAACGCTCGTTCGACATCTGTTACACCATTGAAGAAAACACGCACAAGCGTGGTGAAGTACAACTTCAAATCGAGGATATAAAGCCGATTGAATAAGTATCAGGAGATATTAAAACAATATTGGGGATATGACTCCTTCCGCGACTTGCAGGAGGAGATCATCACCAGTATCGGCGAAGGCAAAGATACACTGGGACTTATGCCGACCGGAGGCGGTAAGTCCATCACTTTTCAAGTGCCTGCTCTCGCCCAGGAAGGGATTTGCATTGTCATTACTCCTCTCATCGCCCTGATGAAAGATCAGGTGCAAAACCTGCGTAAACGCGGCATCAAGGCGCTTGCTGTCTATTCGGGCATGACGCGGCAGGAGATTCTCACTGCTCTTGAGAATTGCATCTTCGGTAATTATAAATTCCTCTATATTTCTCCGGAACGTCTGGACACGGACATATTCCGTACCAAACTGCGATCAATGAAAGTCTCCATGATTACGGTCGACGAAAGTCACTGTATCTCACAATGGGGATATGACTTCCGTCCTGCTTACCTGAAAATTGCCGAAATACGGGTATTGCTACCGGGAATTCCGGTACTGGCACTTACAGCCACCGCCACTCCGGAAGTAGTGAAGGATATTCAAGCTCGCTTGGATTTCCGTGAAGAGAATGTTTTCCGCATGAGCTTCGAACGGAAAAACCTGGCGTATATCGTCCGACAAACGGATAACAAAACTCAAGAGCTGTTGCATATCTTACGAAAGATACCCGGCAGTGCCATTATCTATGTCCGCAACAGACGACGCACCAAAGAAATCACCGAGTTACTGGTAAACGAAGATATTACCGCCGACTTCTATCACGCCGGACTGGATAATGCCGTAAAAGACCTCAGACAAAAACGCTGGCAAAGCGGAGAAGTTCGTGTAATGGTAGCTACAAACGCCTTTGGAATGGGGATTGATAAACCCGACGTGCGTATCGTATTGCATCTCGATCTCCCCGACTCTCTCGAAGCTTACTTCCAGGAGGCCGGTCGTGCAGGAAGAGACGGTGAAAAAGCGTATGCTGTGATCTTATACACCAAAACGGACAGAACGACGCTACACAGGCGCGTTGTGGATACTTTCCCCGACAAGGAGTATATTCTCAATGTCTACGAACATCTGCAGTATTACTATCAGATGGCAATGGGCGACGGTTTCCAATGTGTCCGCGAGTTTAATCTGGAAGAGTTTTGCCGGAAGTTCAAATACTTCCCGGTTCCGGTAGACAGTGCACTGAAAATATTGACTCAAGCCGGCTATCTGGAATATACGGACGAACAGGATAATGCCTCTCGTATTCTTTTCACGATTCGCCGGGACGAACTATACAAATTGCGAGAAATGGGAACGGAAGCCGAAGCACTGATACAGACGATTCTCCGCTCTTACACCGGAGTATTCACCGACTATGCCTATATCAGCGAAGCAACCCTGTCCATACGTACCGGACTGACCCGCGAACAAATTTATAATATACTGGTCACGCTTACCAAACGTCGTATCGTGGATTACATTCCGCACAAAAAGACACCTTATATTATATACACCCGCGAACGGCAGGAACTTCGTTTTGTGCATATTCCTCCTTCCGTCTACGAAGAACGCAAAGCCCGGTATGAAGCCCGCATCAAAGCGATGGAAGAGTATGTCACTTCGGAGAATGTGTGCCGGAGCCGGATGCTGCTCCGTTACTTCGGAGAGAAGAACGAGCACAACTGCGGACAATGCGATGTTTGTCTTAGTCACCGTGCAACCGATGCCCTGACCGAGAATTCTTTCGATTTCGAGGAACTGAAAAAGAAAATATCAGAATTACTCACCCAGAAACCGCTGACACCAGTAGAAATAGCCGATAAGATAGAAGCGGAAAAAGAGAGCATCAGCGAAGTCATCCAATATTTATTGGAGGAAGGTGAATGGAAGATGCAGGATGGAATGATACATATTTCAAAATAAGTTACTACCTTTGCAAAGTAACTCAAAAATAACACACCATGCCGAACTTTTTTAAATCTTTCTTCTCCGGTAAGTCGGAAACTCCGGAAAGTGAAAAACAGAAAAACGATCAGAAAAATTTCGAGATTTTCAAATACGACGGTTTACGTGCGCAACGCATGGGACGTCCAGATTATGCAGTAAAATGTTTTATTGAAGCTCTTGCCATCAAGGAAGAGTTTGAAACAATGGGCTATCTTAGCCAACTCTATATCCAGATGGGGGAAACGGCAAAGGCCCGCGAGCTATTGGAAAAGATGGCTGCTATGGAACCTGACGTCACAAGCACTTTCCTGACACTGGCCAATGTATGCTTCATCCAGGAAGATTATCAGGCTATGGAAGAAGCTGCCAATAAAGCGATTGCCATCGAAGAAGGAAATGCCGTGGCTCATTATCTATTAGGGAAAGCCCGTAAGGGACAGGATGACGACCTGATGACTATTGCCCATCTCACCAAAGCAATCACTTTGAAAGATGATTTCATTGAAGCTCGCCTATTACGTGCGGAAGCTTTGATGAACCTGAAACAGTATAAAGATATGATGGAAGATATAGATGCTGTGCTCGCCCAGAATCCGGAAGAAGAGACAGCCATGCTCCTGCGCGGAAAAGTGAAAGAAGCAGACGGCAAGGACGAAGAGGCAGAAGAAGATTACAAACTGGTGACGGAAATAAACCCGTTCAACGAACAGGCATACCTTTATTTAGGGCAACTTTATATCAACCAGAAAAAACTGACGGAAGCCATCGGCCTGTTTGATGAAGCCATCGAACTGAATCCGAACTTTGCGGAAGCCTACAAAGAACGCGGACGCGCTAAATTACTGAATGGTGATAAGGACGGTTCGGTAGAGGACATGAAGAAATCTCTGGAATTGAATCCGAAAGAGGAAGCTGGTCTGAACGGAGAATTCAAGAACCTGGGACCAAAGCCTGAAGCACTTCCCGGCATCTTTTAAGTATCCTTTTCATCTATTTTAGGCAAGAAAACAAAAAAAGTATCGTTTTTTGTTTGCATCTAACAGAAAATTATTACTTTTGCCCCAGAATTAAAAACCAAAGCAAAAAAGATAGATTCGAATGAAATCATTTACTTATGCATATTACTTCTTTTTTTACTTTTACTTTAGCAACAAAGTAGAGCGGGAGTTTGTATGTATCAAGTGACAGTGATGCTTAAGGACTGAATAGAGAAATCAATCATATGAATCCCGCTCCAATATGGACGCGGGATTTTTTTATATAATATATTTAGAACAATGAAAAAGATAGCAATTCAAGGAACACTCGGCTCATATCATGATATCGCCGCACACAAGTACTTCGAGGGAGAAGAAATAGAGTTAATCTGTTGTGCCAACTTCGAAGATGTGTTTACTTCGATACGGAAAGACAGCCAGGTTATCGGAATGCTAGCCATCGAGAATACGATTGCGGGAAGTTTGTTGCACAACAATGAATTGTTGAGACAAAGCGGCACACAGATTATCGGTGAATACAAACTGCGCATCTCGCACAGTTTTGTCTGTCTCCCCGATGAGAACTGGGAAGATCTGACAGAAGTCAACTCCCACCCTATCGCCCTGATGCAGTGTCGCGAATTTCTGAATCAACATCCGCAGTTGAAAGTGGTGGAAGGTGAAGATACGGCCCGCAGCGCAGAAATCATCAAGAATGAAAATCTGAAAGGACACGCTGCCATCTGCTCCAAAGCAGCAGCTGAACGTTACGGTATGAAAGTCCTTCAGGAAGGTATTGAAACAAACAAGCACAACTTCACCCGTTTTCTGGTTGTTGCCGATCCCTGGCAAGTAGACGAACTCCGTCAACATCATGCCAATGCAACCAACAAGGCAAGTATCGTATTCACTCTTCCACATACGGAAGGCAGCCTGTCACAGGTTTTATCCATTCTATCGTTCTATAATATCAATCTGACAAAAATTCAATCGTTGCCTATCATCGGACGGGAATGGGAATACCAGTTTTACGTAGATGTAGCTTTCAACGATTATCTAAGATACAAGCAGTCTATTGCTGCAATCACTCCATTAACCAAAGAACTTAAATTATTAGGCGAATATGCAGAAGGAAAGTCAAACGTATAAAATCGCTCCTGCCGACAGATTGGCAAGTGTTAGCGAATACTACTTCTCAAAGAAGCTAAAAGAGGTAGCACAGATGAATGCAGAGGGAAAGGATGTTATCAGCCTCGGTATCGGAAGCCCCGATATGCCTCCCTCAAGGGAAACCATCGAAACATTGTGCAACAATGCTCATGATCCCAACGGACACGGTTACCAACCGTATGTAGGTATCCCTGAACTGCGCAAAGGCTTCGCTGCCTGGTATCAACGCTGGTATGGAGTGGAACTGAATCCGAATACGGAGATACAGCCTTTAATCGGCTCTAAAGAAGGAATTCTCCATGTTACGCTGGCATTCGTCAATCCGGGTGAGCAGGTGCTAGTCCCGAATCCGGGATACCCTACCTATACTTCTTTGAGTAAAATACTCGGAGCGGAAGTTATCAACTACGACCTGAAAGAAGAAGATGGCTGGATGCCTGACTTCGAGGCACTGGAAAAAATGGATCTTAGTCGCGTAAAACTGATGTGGACCAACTATCCCAACATGCCGACGGGAGCCAATGCAACTCCGGAAATCTATGAACGTCTCGTTGACTTTGCCCGTCGTAAGAATATCGTAATTGTGAATGATAATCCGTACAGCTTTATCCTGAACGATAAGCCTATCAGTATCCTAAGTGTACCGGGAGCCAAAGACTGTTGCATCGAGTTTAATTCTATGAGCAAGAGCCACAATATGCCCGGCTGGCGTATCGGCATGCTGGCGTCAAACGCGGAATTCGTACAATGGATACTGAAAGTGAAAAGTAATATCGACAGTGGTATGTTCCGTGCTATGCAACTGGCTGCAGCAACTGCTCTTGAAGCCGAAGCGGACTGGTATGAAGGCAATAACGAGAACTACCGCAACCGTCGTCACCTCGCCGGTGAGATCATGAAAACATTGGGATGCACCTACGACGAAAAACAAGTAGGAATGTTCCTTTGGGGAAAGATTCCCGCTTCCTGCAAAGATGTAGAGGAACTGACAGAAAAGGTGCTGCATGAAGCAAGAGTGTTTATCACTCCGGGATTTATCTTCGGCAGCAACGGAGCAAGGTATATTCGTATCTCACTTTGTTGCAAGGACAATAAGCTGGCGGAAGCTCTGGAAAGAATTAAAAGAATCTAACCTCTTACAAAGAGAGAACGACAGCAGAATGAGACAACAGAACAATTTCAATGAAAACAAGTTATTAAAAGAATAAAAACAAATAAGAATATGGAACTCGAATCAATTTTATTACCGGGCGTTGAAGCTAAAAGACCGATTGTCATTGCCGGCCCGTGTAGCGCAGAAACAGAAGAACAAGTAATGGATACAGCCAAACAACTGGCTGCTAAAGGACAAAAAATATATCGTGCCGGAATCTGGAAGCCGCGTACCAAACCGGGAGGTTTCGAAGGTATCGGTGTAGAAGGTCTTGCCTGGTTGAAAGAGGTGAAGAAAGAAACTGGAATGTATGTTTCTACAGAGGTAGCAACAGCCAAACACGTTTACGAATGTCTGAAAGCGGGAATCGATATTCTTTGGGTAGGTGCACGCACCACTGCCAATCCTTTCGCCGTACAGGAAATCGCTGACGCACTGAAAGGGGTTGATATCCCTGTATTGGTTAAGAACCCGGTGAACCCGGATCTCGAATTATGGATCGGAGCACTGGAACGTATCAACAACGCTGGTTTGAAGCGTCTGGGTGCTATCCACCGAGGTTTCAGCAGTTATGACAAAAAGATCTATCGGAATCTTCCCCAATGGCATATTCCTATCGAACTGCGCCGCCGCATCCCTAATCTTCCGATTTTCTGTGATCCGAGCCATATCGGTGGAAAACGTGAGTTGGTTGCACCGCTTTGCCAACAGGCTATGGACTTGAATTTCGACGGTCTGATTGTAGAAAGCCACTGCAACCCGGATTGCGCATGGAGCGATGCTTCTCAACAAGTTACTCCGGACGTACTCGACTATATCCTCAATCTGTTGGTAATCCGTACGGAAACACAGTCTACCGAAAGTCTGGCACAACTCCGTAAACAGATTGATGAATGTGACGACAATATCATTCAGGAATTAGCAAAAAGAATGCGTGTGGCCCGTGAAATCGGTACTTACAAAAAGGAGCACGGAATCACAGTTCTTCAAGCCGGACGTTACAATGAGATTCTGGAAAAACGTGGCGCGCAGGGCGAACAATGCGGTATGGACAGCGAGTTTATGAAGAAGATTTTCGAAGCCATCCACGAAGAATCAGTTCGTCAACAGATGGAAATTATTAATAAGTAGTTAGAGTGAAGGTGTGTCATAATGAATAATAAAACGCAGATTAACGCAAATTATCGCAGAAATAATTTTATAAGTCGTTGATTAATATATCAATATAGTTGAAATAATCTGCGATAATTTGTGTTTTGACACACTCTCACTAAATAATAAACATTATGAGAATATTAATCCTTGGAGCTGGTAAAATGGGCTCCTTCTTTACTGATATTTTGAGCTTTCAACACGAGACGGCCGTGTTCGACGTCAACCCGCACCAGTTGCGTTTCGTCTATAACACGTATCGTTTCACTACATTGGAGGAGATTAAGGAATTTGAACCGGAACTGGTTATTAATGCTGTTACAGTGAAGTACACGTTGGATGCCTTTCGCAAAATACTGCCTGTATTACCGAAAGACTGTATCATTAGTGACATTGCCTCTGTAAAAACAGGATTGAAGAAGTTCTACGAAGAAAGTGGTTTCCGCTACGTTTCCAGTCACCCTATGTTTGGCCCGACTTTCGCAAGTCTTAGCAATCTAAGCAGTGAAAATGCCATCATTATCAGTGAAGGCGACCACCTGGGAAAAATATTCTTCAAAGACCTCTACCAGACATTACGGTTGAACATCTTCGAATATACATTTGATGAGCACGACGAAACAGTAGCCTACTCGCTTTCTATTCCGTTCGTATCGACGTTCGTATTTGCTGCCGTAATGAAACATCAGGAAGCCCCGGGAACTACGTTCAAAAAGCACATGGCAATCGCCAAAGGGCTGCTAAGCGAAGATGATTACCTGCTTCAGGAAATACTGTTCAACCCACGCACTCCGGGACAAGTGACTAATATCCGGACAGAGTTGAAAAACCTTCTCGAAATCATCGAAAACAAGGATGCGGAAGGTATGAAAAAGTATCTGACGAAGATCCGGGAAAAGATTAAATAATCAATACCGGTGCCAAGATTTAACGATCCCCTGCAAAAAAGTTCTTTGCAGGGGATTTTTTTATGTGTACCTTTGTATCCGCAAAAACGGATTCACAGGAGAAAGAATGATAGATCAAGTTACCATAGACCGGATATTGGACGCGGCACAAATTATGGATGTCGTTTCGGATTTTGTCACCCTGCGCAAACGTGGTGTCAATTATGTCGGTTTATGTCCGTTCCACAGTGATAAAACCCCTTCTTTTTATGTCTCTCCCGCCAAAGGATTATGCAAATGTTTTGCTTGTGGAAAAGGTGGAAATGCCGTGCATTTCATTATGGAACACGAGCAGATGTCTTATCCGGAAGCATTGAAGTACCTTGCCAAGAAATATAATATTGAAATCAAGGAGCGGGAATTAAGCGATGAAGAGAAGTTTGTGCAAAGCGAACGCGAAAGTCTGTTTATCGTTAATAACTTTGCACGCGACTATTTCCAGAATATACTAAAAAATCATGTAGACGGGCGTAGCATCGGTATGGCCTATTTCCGCAACCGTGGCTTTCGCGACGACATCATTGAGAAATTCCAATTAGGTTACTGCACTGAAGCCCACGATGCATTCGCCAAAGAAGCAATCCAAAAAGGATATAAGAAAGAGTACTTGGTAAAAACAGGACTTTGCTACGAAACGGACGACCACCGGTTACGGGATCGTTTTTGGGGACGTGTTATTTTCCCTGTACATACGCTTTCCGGCAAAGTGGTGGCTTTTGGCGGACGTGTACTTGCCAGTGCAACGAAAGGGGTTAAAGTCAAATACGTCAATTCGCCCGAATCGGAAATCTACCACAAAAGTAACGAGTTATACGGTATATATTTTGCCAAACAGGCTATTGTAAAACAAGACCGTTGCTTTTTGGTTGAAGGCTACACGGACGTAATCTCCATGCATCAATCCGGCATAGAGAATGTGGTTGCTTCCTCGGGAACAGCCCTTACACCGGGACAAATCCGTATGATTCACCGGTTTACCAACAACATGACTGTGCTTTACGACGGCGACGCAGCAGGTATCAAGGCTTCTATCCGGGGAATTGACATGTTATTGGAGGAAGGTATGAATATCAAAGTCTGTCTTCTTCCCGATGGGGACGACCCGGACTCTTTTGCCCGCAAGCACAACTCAACGGAATTTCAGACTTTTATCTCGGAACATGAAACGGACTTTATCCGCTTCAAAACGAACTTGCTACTGGAGGATGCAGGAAAAGATCCCATCAAGCGTGCGGAACTGATTGGTAATCTGGTGCAAAGTATTTCTGTCATCCCTGAAGCAATTGTCAGAGACGTCTATATCAAAGAATGCGCGCAGCTACTTCATGTAGAAGATAAGCTGCTAGTATCAGAAGTTGCCAAAAGACGGGAAACTCAAGCAGAGAAGCGAGCTGAACAAACGGAACGGGAACGCCGGATGGCTGAAAGAACGGCTATGATGTCACAGGGCAGCACATCTCCTGAAGATGTTCCAATGCCTAATGGAGATATTCCGTTACCTCCTGAAGTGGATGGCGGATATACAGATGTTCCTCCTGCTCTGCAGGAAGACAGTTATGCTTCCTTTATTCCGCAGGAAGGAAAGGAAGGGCAGGAATTCTACAAATTCGAGCGACTGATATTACAGGCGGTAGTTCGTTATGGAGAGAAAATCATGTGTAACCTGACCGATGAAGAAGGAAACGAAATTCCGGTAACCGTCATAGAATATGTGGTTAATGATCTGAAAGAGGATGAGTTAGCCTTCCATAATCCGCTGCACCGCCAAATGTTATCGGAAGCTGCTGCACACATGCACGATTCCAACTTCATTGCCGAACGTTATTTCCTGGCACATCCTGATCCGGTAATCAGTAAATTGAGTGTAGACTTGATTAATGTGCGTTATCAGCTTAGTAAGTATCACTCCAAGTCCCAAAAGATTGTGACGGATGAAGAGCGGCTCTATGAAATGGTTCCGATGTTAATGATTAACTTCAAGTATGCAATCGTAACAGAGGAATTGAAGCACATGCTTTATGCTCTCCAAGATCCTGCTCTTGCCCATGATAATGAGAAATGCGACTCACTTATGCAACGCTATAATGAGTTGAGAACCGTACAAAGCATCATGGCAAAGCGGTTGGGAGATCGCGTCGTTTTACGATAAACTTATTTGTTTAGTGAGCAGAAAATAGATTATACTCTTCCGTGTTGAATCAGATTCATAAACTCTTCACGAGTCTTTGCCTGATTGAAAGCTCCGGTAAAGTCAGAAGTAGTAGTAATAGAGTTTTGTTTTTCTACACCACGCATCTGCATACACATGTGTTTGGCTTCCACCACCACCATTACTCCCAGTGGATTCAGCGTTTCCTGAATGCACTCTTTGATTTGCAGTGTCATGCGTTCCTGCACTTGCAGACGATGAGAGAATATATCGACTACACGGGCAATCTTACTCAACCCTGTGATATAGCCATTAGGAATATAAGCCACGTGCGCCTTTCCGTAGAACGGCAACATGTGATGTTCACAAAGAGAGAAGAAATCGATATCTTTCACAATCACCATCTGGCTATATTCTTCCTGGAATTTAGCGGAGCGAAGCACTTCGTGAGGGTCCATGTGATACCCTTTCGTCAAGCTTAACATCGCCTTAGCCACCCGTTCCGGAGTTTTCAATAACCCTTCCCTTTCGGCATCTTCACCCAACAAAGTTATAATACTACGATAATGACTCTTTAACTCCTCCAGATTCGGAGAAACAATTTCTTCTTTTTCTAACATGATACAATTATAAAGGAATATTGATCTGGTCTCTTACAATAGAAACCTCTTTAAACACACCGGTAGCTTTCAACCGACGCATCATTGCGTCCGCTTCTTCAATGCTACGGAAATCACCTACACGACAAAGCCAACGAGGCGGATTGAACGAAGTATATACCGTCAATTCAGGAAAATACTCTTTCACACGCGATGCTACATGATAAGCATCATTCTTCGCCTGACGAGTATTGTTACCGGCATACGCCTGGATTCTGAATCCGGAAGTCTTTATTACTTTCTGTTCACCTGTTGCAGGACGTTCCATACCTATCAGAGCCTCGATGCGGGGATCTTGATGGATAGTCACCTTTCCTTGCCCCGGAATGTTACGTTCCAAACTCTTGATAATACTTTGCGCTTGCGCAAAAGTAGCTGTCAAAACAAACAATAGGGTAAGTAAAACTTTCATTATTAAACAGTTGATTGTTGATAAATGATAAATGACAGTTAGAGAATGACAGTCGGAAAATGATAGTTGAAAAGATAAACGATAGTCGATAGCAGGCTATACTACATAGCAACTATCAACTATCATTTATCAACTATCATTTAATTGAAGGCATCAATGATACCTTTGAAATCAGATACTTTCAAAGCAGCACCACCAATCAAACCACCATCAACGTCCGGGTTAGCGAACAGTTCTTTAGCGTTAGAAGGTTTGCAACTACCACCGTAAAGGATAGAAGTATTGTCTGCGATTTCTTTACCATACTTGTTAGCTACGATAGAACGGATGAAAGCATGGATTTCCTGTGCTTGTTCAGGAGAAGCAGTTTTACCTGTACCGATAGCCCAAACCGGTTCGTAAGCCAATACAATCTTAGAGAAGTCTTCAGCAGACAGAGAGAATACAGATTCCATCTGTGCAGCTACCACTTCGTTCTGCTTGTTAGCTTCGCGTTCTTCCAACACTTCACCGATACAGAAAATCGGAGTCAGACCGTTAGCCAAAGCCAATTTTACTTTTTCTTCCAGGATAGCAACTGTTTCACCGTAGTATGCACGACGTTCAGAGTGTCCCAGAATTACATATTTTGCACCTGTAGAAGCAACCATTTCAGCTGAAACTTCACCTGTATATGCACCTGAAGCTTTGTCTGCACAGTTTTCAGCACCTACACCGATCTTTGCAGCGTCTACCAACGGAGTAACAGAAGCCAGGTGGATAAACGGAGTACAGATGATTACATCACAGTTAGGCTTTTCGTTAGCCAATGCTTCGTTCAATTCTTTAGCCAAAGCGATACCCTCTTGAAGGGTTTTGTTCATTTTCCAGTTTCCTGCAACAATGTTCTTTCTCATTTTGTTTTTTATTTTAAAGGGTTAATAAATTTACGATTTCACGATTGACAATTGAACGATCGGAATTAGCGTTCGTTACAGAGGCCGCTCGTTATCATTTATTTTTTTTATTCTTGTTCTTCTATTTTCGGATTCTCCGTTTTTAATTCTTTGCTTTTCATCTCTTCCTCTTGTTGCTTCCGCTTCGCGTTTTTCCGTTCTCTGCGGCGAACGACCAAAACATCCACCCCAAGCACTAACAACAATGGAATAACAAACCATAAGAATACATATCCTACCGTATGAGTGTCACTGCTCACCTTCTGCTTTCCTAACGACAGATTTTCCAGTTTGTCCGTCAGCACATATTCATCCGGTATATCCTCATCGCTCCATTTATTCAAAATTGTTCCGTTCTTAATCAGTATCAATCCCGGATTGGAACGAACCATCGTCTTTAATGTAATATCATCCATCTGACAGAAAGGATATTCGGCTCCCGTCTTGTCCTTCCACAATTCGATCTGTTCTTCCGGTGAAGAAGTGAGGCAATAAAACTTATAGCCATGCTCCACCGAATAGTCATATATCTCATTAATCAAATCAATGTTACTATCATCCGCCTCTTCAATCCGATGGGCAACCAACAGGAAGGTGTATCCTATATCCGTCAATACATCGTCTGTTATATCCTCGCCCGTATTCAGATCAATCATAGAGAAATCGTGAATAGCCGGTTCATATCCTTTTTCCTTCAGGATTGTCCGTGTGTCGACAAATGTCCAGGTACTATCCGGATAGTTATCCAACGTAAATTCTTTCTTCTCTCCGTTCTTTTCCAAGATAAAGATGCTTTCATATACACTCGGTTTCGCTCCTTCGGGCATTGTCATTCCTTCCAGAATATTCTTTCCGATCTTGTAAGGACGAAAGTCTAAAACAGGCAGACGGTCCAGACAATAGAACGACAAAGTAAATACAAAGAACAACGTATAGAGAGAAACCAGCCACTCCATTTTCACACTGATAAAACGAACCAGCATCCTTCTGTGACGGAAAGCCATCATTGCTGCAAACAGCAGAACTATATTCTTACCGAATGTCTCCCAGTTCGTCAACACCCAGGCATCTCCAAAACAGCCACAGTCCGAAACCGGATCAAAGATGGCAAGATACAAGGTCAGTGGTGTCATGAAAATCATCAGCATCAAAGCCAACGAAGTAGCCAATGTTCTTCTGGTAGCAAAAAATAAGGAGATACCGATAAAAAACTCAACGGCTGACAAGATGATGCCTCCCAATAAAGGGAAGAATGAAGGGAACCAGGAAGCCATTCCGAATGCGGTCAGATAATCCTGGATCTTATACTGGAACCCCAGTGGATCAACTGCCTTTACAAATCCGGAAAAGATGAACGATGCCGCCAAAAGAAAGCGACACGTATTCGCCACTACCTCCTGAATGATATGTAAGTTCTTATCCTTCAAATTCTATCTTAATCAGTCCGAAAACAGAGTAATTAATCATATCCATATAATTGGCATCAATTCCCTCTGACACCAATGTGTTGCCGGCCAGGCTCTCAATCTGCTTGGTACGGTAAATCTTCATCAAGATCAAGTCTGTGTAAGAGCTGACACGCATGCTCCGCCAGGCTTCATCATAATCATGGTTTTTGGCAAGCATCAGGTCTAATGCCTCTTTTGCATACTTATCGTATAAAGCCATCGCTTCTTCATTGCTGATGTCGGCAGACTCGGCATAACCCAATTCCAACTGGATGAGCCCGACAATGCCATAATTGACAATCGCAATAAACTCAGCACGGATTCCCTCATCAATCAAGGTCACTCCTTTGGTTTCAATACTACGAATCCGATTGGCTTTAATAAAAATCTGGTCAGTCACCGAAGCCGGACGCAGGATACGCCATGCAGGCCCGTAATCGTGCAGCTTCTTGGAAAATAAGTCACGGCACAAAGCGATGACATGTTCAAATTGTTGCTTGGTATCTTTCATCTTCTTCCAAATAGTGCGCAAAGGTAACAATAATTAAGTAAAAACAGAAAGAGGGCACTCTAAATTATATTAAAGTGCCCTCTCCTAAAGATATTGTATTACTGTTTTATAAGCTATATTTTTTATGAACAACGCAAAACCTGTCCGATACGCAAAGTAGTGGTCGGTTTGATACGATTCAGTTTGCAAAGCGTGCTGACTGATACGCCACGCAATTTAGCAATGCGGGACAATGTATCGCCACTCTTCACCTTATGATAACGGATAGTACCGTCAGCCACTTGGGTATCATGAGAGCCTGCACGTTTCACACCTTTTGTTTTGCGGAACGTATAAGTATCGGCAACGATATCCTGTTTTGGAAAGTCAAACATATAAATCGGATTAATTGCAATTCCCAGGAAGCGGGTTTCGAAATGAAGATGCGAACCTGTAGAACGTCCGGTGTTACCACCCAACCCGATCGGTTCACCAGCTTTTACCAACTGATTTTCTTCAACCAACTGCTTAGACAAGTGTCCATATATAGTTTCCAATCCATTATCGTGACGAATGACTACATATTTACCGTACCCTCTGCGTTCATATTTCACAATACGTACCTTACCATCAAAAGCAGAAACAATCGTATCACCGATATTAACTTTTAAATCAAGGCCATTATGCATTCTTCTCCAACGCGGGCCAAAAGGCGAAGTTATTTTTGTACTCGGAGTCGGCATACGAAAACCCGTCAGGTCAATTGTATATGTTTCCGGAATAATCGCATTTCCATAAGAATGCGCATATTGATTATTCCAATTCGGATAAAGACTTAAAGCGGGATATTCGGATTGTTCGGCACGGATTTGCTTCTGCAATGCCAAAGAATCTACTGATTTTAATTTTTTGTCTATCGGTGCCTGGCGGGCAATCAGGTCTTGTGAGAAAGAGCTCAAGCTGACCATAGCCGCAACAGCGACCAATCCTGTTTTAATAATGCAATTGAAATTCATTCCTTTTTTATCAATTCTATTTAATATTCGTCATTTGCATACAGGTAGTTAAATGTTGCCTGCTTGTAATCGAATATTTCTTCCGGTTTAAAAAATCTCTTTAATTCAATAGCCGCAGTCTCCGGAGAATCAGAAGCATGAACTATATTTTCCTGAAAGCTCATGCTGTAATCCCCACGAATGGTACCCGGGGCAGCCAGACGTCCATTAGTTGGTCCCGCCAACGTACGGACTGTTTGAATAGCATCCACATCTTCGAAACAACAAACAATGACAGGAGCTGTCATCATCGAATCTTTCACACGCTGAAAGAAGGATTTGCCGCTAAGGTGGGCATAATGTTCGCTCAACAATTCATCAGTCAGTTGCATCATCTTCATGCCAGCCAACCGTAATCCTTTACGCTCAAAGCGATGAGTAATCTCACCAACCAATCCCCGTTGAAGGGTACACGGTTTTAAAATGACCAGCGTTTTTTCAAGCATAATACTCGACTTTGCAAATGGTTAAACAATACATTTACTAAAAAAATTCTTCCAAAGATAGTGTTTTCCTACGAAATGGCAAGGAAGTTATTAACTATTTTTCAGATGCTTAGAACGAAAAGGAAGAGGAATCAGGTCGTTAAACTCCTATAAATAGGGAGAATAGAGCCGAAATATGTTTTGCAACACATTTACGCAAATAAACTGCATGTTTAACCGTTTTTCAGCTTATGGCAGCCCAGTTAACATTCGTTTTCCGTAAGGCTTTAAGCTGTCGCCATAAGATTTCGTTCTCCGGACTTTGTGCTGCAGGGTCTTGTTCTACAATACTTTCAGCTATAGCACGAACGTATTGCAACAGTTGACCGTCGCGGACAATATCCGCGATCTTCAAATCGAAAGCGATACCGCTTTGCTGTGTACCTTCAAGATCACCGGGACCACGCAATTTCAAATCGGCTTCTGCTATTTCAAAGCCATCATTGGTGCGCACCATGATTTCCAATCGTTTCCGGGTATCCTCCGTCAACTTGTAATTCGTCACCAGAATACAATAAGACTGTTCTGCTCCACGCCCTACTCGACCGCGCAACTGATGTAACTGTGATAACCCGAAACGTTCTGCATTTTCAATAATCATAACCGAAGCATTCGGAACGTTCACTCCCACCTCAATGACAGTAGTAGCCACCATAATCTGCGCTTTACCCGAAACAAAAAGCTGCATTTGCTCATCCTTCTCGGCTGGTTTCATTTTACCATGCACTTTACAAACCGTACACTTCGGAAACTCTTCCAGAATATGCTGATACCCTTCTTCAAGATTCTTCAAATCAATCTTTTCGCTCTCTTTAATCAGCGGATAGACAATATAAACCTGGCGTCCTTCGTCGATCTGCTTACGTACCGAACGATACATGCTTTCCCGGCGATTGTCGAATTGATGGATAGTAGTAATCGGTTTTCTTCCGGGTGGAAGTTCATCGATAACAGACACGTCCAAGTCACCGTACAAAGTCATCGCCAACGTACGGGGAATGGGAGTGGCAGTCATTACAAGTACATGCGGAGGTTGAACATTCTTACTCCAAAGACGGGCACGTTGAGCCACGCCAAAACGATGTTGTTCGTCAATCACAACGAAGCCTAAAGAAGAGAAATTGACAGTATCTTCAATAACGGCATGTGTGCCTATTAATATCTTCACATCTCCGGTCAACAATCCTGTCAGAATCGCTTCTCTCCTTTTTCCTTTAATCGAACCTGTCAGTAGCTCAACACGAATGTCCATGCCAAAAAGCAATTCCTTGATGGTTTCGTAGTGCTGGTTTGCCAGGATTTCGGTAGGTGCCATCATACAAGCCTGATAGCCATTATCCAATGCCAGCAACATACTCATCAAGGCAACCAGTGTTTTTCCGCTTCCTACATCTCCCTGCAAAAGGCGATTCATCTGTCTGCCACTGCCGACATCGTTCCGTATCTCTTTCAACACCCGTTTCTGCGCACCCGTCAGTTGGAAAGGAAGATTCTTTGTATAAAATGTATTGAACACATCTCCCACTTTTTCAAAGATGTATCCACGATACCTTTTCTGCCTGTCTTTGGCATATCGGAGAATGTTTAACTGAACATAAAACAGTTCTTCAAATTTAAGACGGTATTGTGCCCGACGGAGGACGTCAGGATTGGTTGGAAAGTGGATATTCCAGAGCGCTTCCGTCAAAGGCATCAAATGATGCTCCGTCAGCAACTTGGGAGAAAGTGTTTCAGGTAGAGGCTCCTGTATCTGCTGAATCACCGTTGCCATCATCTTCTCAATCGCGTGAGAGTTGAGGAAACTGCGTTTCATCTTCTCCGTCGTACTATAATAAGGTTGCAGCCCCACCGAGGAAAGTTTCAAATCATCCGGTTTGTCTACATCAGGATGCGCCACATTGATACGTCCGTTGAAAACAGTAGGTTTGCCGAAAATAATATATTCCTCGTGAAGTTTATACTTTCCCAAGATGTACTTTATACCTTGAAACCACACCAAATCCACGACTCCTGTACCATCCGAAAAATGCGCTGTCAAACGGCGCTGCCGTCCTTCACCAATGGTCTCGAAACCGAGGATTTCTCCTTTCAACTGGATATACGGCATATTGCCATCTATTTCATGAATGTAATAGATGCGGCTCCGGTCAATATATTTATAAGGGAAATAATAAATTAAATCGTGCAAGGAATAGATTTCCAACTCCTTATTTAATACAGCGGCTTTTTGAGGGCCTACACCGGAGATAAATTTTATGTCGCGTGTGGCTAAATCGAACATTTATAAAAGAGCACTCCCTACTTTTAAATCGAAAGGAGTTGTTATTTTTATATTTTCACGGTTGCCTTCTGCCAGATAAACGGGCATTCCCATCGCTTCCACAACGGAAGCATCATCTGTAAAGAAGGGGGTAAATTCCTGGGCATAGGCTTGTTGCAGCAACTCTACATCAAACACTTGCGGCGTTTGCACCAGTTTATAATCAATCCGGCTGACTGTTTCACTTCCGGCATCTGTCAAATGGCGAAGCGTCTCTACTACATCCACCACAGGAATCACTGCTTTTTGCACCTCTGCCAACTCATAACAACGGCGAATCACTTCTACTGATACAAACGGGCGTACTCCATCATGCACTCCCACCAATCCCGGCTCTTGCACCAGTGCCAGCCCGTTCTTTACGGAATGGAAACGTGTTTCACCTCCTTCTGCAAGGACATGTTTTACCGTAAAATGATGTTCATCGCAAAGTTGCTTCCAGAAACTTTGTTGCTCCTGCGGAAGCACCAATATGATTTGAAGTGCCTCGTCATATCTCCTGAAGACTTCCAGGGTATGCATCAACACAGGTTTATCACCCATGGGAAGGAATTGTTTGGGAAGATCACTTCCCATTCGCAAGCCCTTTCCACCGGCGACAATGATTACATATTTCTTCATGGACGGTTTAGCGTTTAACGCACATCGCTTCTACCAGTTCGTCTACTTTTTCTTTACCTACCAACAGGTCAACGATTGTCAAGGCAAATTCCATAGCAGCACCCGGTCCCATACCCGTAATGATGTTTCCATCACGTACGACATGTGCATTTACACATTCGGCACCATCCAGATATTGTTCGAAACTCGGATAACAGGTAGCCTTCTTTCCTTTCAGCAGTCCCAGTTTACCCAACACCATCGGAGCAGCACAAATGGCAGCAATAGGTTTACCTTTTGCAGCAAAATCAAGGATCAATTTGCGCAATCCTTCGTGCTTGTCAAGTGTAGCAGCTCCCGGCATTCCTCCCGGCAACAACAAAAGTTCAGCATCAAAGAAATCACAATTCTCGAAATTGATATCGCAAAGAACGGATACATCATGTGCTCCTACTACAATTTCATCCGGTGTAACGGATACGATTTCTACATTCAGTCCGGCACGTCTCAACGTGTCAATAGCAGTAAAGGCTTCAATTTCTTCAAAACCATCTGCAAAAAAAGCGTATACAGTTCCCATAATGCTTAATATATTTGGTTAATGATACTATCTCAAGTTAAAATAATAGGTGATTGTCCCTGTCTGGTTATTCACTCCATCGATCGTATTAAAACGGGCTTTCTTAGCTGCATCCTCCGCTGCCTTACGTAAAGCAGAATTTACAGTGTTCGTTTGAGGACTGATGCTGGTAGACACCACTTGTCCTGCAGGATTCACTGTGATATTCACCACTACACGTCCTTCTTCCTGCACGTTATATGCAGGCTTCGGTAAACTGCCCGTACCTAAAGAACGTCCGCCAAGGTCAAATGTTCCATAACCTCCGGTTCCGGTCTTCGCTCCGGTAGAAGAGTTACCCTCCTTGCTACCTTCGGTTCCCGTGCCACTAGCCGCTGTTCCTTTATTTCCTGTCATTTGCGCTCCTTTTCCAAACGCACCGGACACCCTCTTTCTGGCAGCTTCTTCGGCAGCCTTACGTTCACGTTCCGCTTTTTCTTCTGCCAGTCGTTTCGCTTCTGCAGCTTTTTCCGCTTCCGTTTTTTCCGGCTTCTTCACCGGTTCTTTCGGCTTGACCACCTCTTTAGGTTTCACCGTCTCTTTTTTCGGTTCTTCCGTCTTAGGCTTCAAAGTGACCGTTTCCTCTTCAGTCTGTGTCAGTAAATCCTGTTCAGAAGGGAGTTGCGGTTCTGTTTCCGCAGGCGGTGCTGCCGCATCTTCATCCATAATATCCACATCTACCAGAGAAGGATCATCAAAGCCGCTCGCTGTATCCACATTCCCCAGCATCACAGGCACTCCGCCTGCATCTTCATCCGGTTGGGGGACAGTAAAGCTCACCAGAATCAAAAGAGCAATCACTGCCACATGCACCAACAGTGCACCGAGCGCTCCTATGTATTCACCCTTTTTTCTTCTGTCCATTGTTTCTTATTTATTTTCAGGCGGGCGGGTAGCCAGCACCATCTTAAAATGATTCTCGTTTGCAATGTTCAATACCCTTACAATCTCACGATAAGGTACCGATTCATCTGCATACAATGCCACATACATTTCCGGTTCCTTCTCTGCACAACTCTGCAAAAATGAAGTCAGATCGTTCAGCGCCACCGGCTGCTCTTTTTCATTGCCGAAAGCGGCATAGAAATTCAAGTCCTTATCGATAACCACTCTTGTCAGCGGCTTGGCCGAAGTCTGCTGCTTGCCTTGAGGCAACAATACCTTTATGGCATTGGGCGACACCACCGTAGAGGTTATCATAAAGAATATCAGCAACAGGAAGATGACGTCCGTCATGGAGGCCATGCTGAAATTGGGCGATACTCTATTTCTTCTTTTTAATCCCATCTGCCAATTATTTTGCAGGCTCGTTCAACAGGTCCATGAACTCCATTGTACGAGATTCCATTTTATTTACCACACGGTCTACCAGCATCACCAGATAATTATAGGCAAACATAGCGATGATACCGACAATCAGACCACCGACCGTTGTAATCATAGCTTCATAGATACCTCCCGAAAGCAAAGTGATATCAATGTTTCCACTTCCGGCATTCGCCATTTCGTAGAATGCACGTACCATACCGGTCACCGTACCGAGAAATCCGAGCATTGGAGCACCTCCGGAAATAGTTGCCATCACAGTTAGTCCTTTTTCCAACTTTGCAACTTCAATGTTACCCACATTCTCAATAGCTACCTGCACATCGTTAATAGGACGTCCCAGACGGCTGATTCCTTTTTCTATCATACGTGCCGAAGGGGTATTCATCGTACGGCAATAGTTAATAGCCGCTTTGATCTCTCCACTATGAATATAGTCTTTAATCCGTTCCATAAACATGGGGTCCTCTTTTCCTGCTTTGCGAATCATGTAGTTACGTTCAAACAGGATATAGAAACAGATAACCGACAGTACGCCCAATACAATCATAATCCATCCACCCTTGACAGCCATATCAAGCATGTTCATTTCCGGAGCGTTTACCTCCGTCAGCACGGGGTTGGCAGTAGCCAGTGAGTCGGCCATATTCATAGCCCCTTGGGCTAACAAGATCATTGCATTCATGAGCGTAAACAGTTTTTATATTCCTGAATGGTACGTTCGAGTCCCAGATACAGTGCATCGCTAATCAACGCATGTCCGATAGACACTTCATCCACCCAAGGAATGTTTTTATAGAAATAATTTAAATTCACCAGACTCAAATCATGACCGGCGTTCAATCCGATACCCAGTTTACGGGCAGTCTTTGCAGCTTCGATAAAAGGAGCGATAGCTGCTTCCGGATTCTTCGGATAGTCCGTTGCATAAGGTTCAGTATACAGTTCGACGCGATCCGCCCCTGCTTTTGCCGCATATTCCACCATTTCAGGATCGGCTGCCACAAAAACGGAAGTACGAATGCCGGCACTGTTAAACTGATCGAGAACTTCCGTCAGGAATTCCTGATTTGCTTTCGTATCCCAACCTGAATTGGAGGTGATCTGTGAAGGATCATCGGGTACTAAAGTAACCTGATGAGGTTTTACTTTCAACACCAAGTCAATAAATTCCGGAGACGGATAACCTTCAATATTAAATTCAGTCCGCAACAGAGGACGCAAGTCATATACATCAGAACGACGAATGTGACGCTCGTCAGGACGGGGATGAACGGTGATACCATCAGCCCCAAAAGATTCACAATCAAGCGCTACTTTTACTACATCGGGCACATTTCCCCCGCGAGCATTTCTTAGTGTAGCAATCTTGTTTATGTTTACACTTAATTTAGTCATAGTTCTACGTTATATTTGCCGCAAAAATACAAATATTATTATTAGTTGCCTAATAATACGAAACGCATTCTCTACTCTTTTTTGGTTATTTAAAGTAGAAATCCAAGAAAAAATGCCAAATTTGCATCCTGAACTAATGATGTTGCTTATGAAATTTGCCATTTTTGGAAATACTTATCAGGCTAAAAAGTCTTCTCATGCTGTCGCCTTGTTTAAACTTTTAAAGAAACAAGGAGCAGAGATTGGTATGTGCAGGGAATTTTATCAATTCCTAGTTTCTGAAAATATGGATATTGAAGCAGATCAATTATTTGATGGTGATGATTTTACTGCCGATATGGTAATCAGCATCGGAGGCGACGGAACGTTTCTGAAAGCTGCCCGCCGCGTAGGAAGAAAAGGGATCCCTATTTTGGGAATTAACACAGGACGTTTAGGATTTCTGGCAGATATTTCACCGGAAGAAATGGAGGAAACATTTGATGAAATCCAAAACGGCAGATATAGTGTGGAGGAACGGAGCGTACTTCAGTTAATCTGCAACGACAAACATCTCCAAGATTCTCCTTACGCCCTCAACGAAATAGCTATTCTCAAACGGGACAGCTCCTCTATGATTAGTATCCGGACAGCTATTAATGGCGCGTATCTGAATACTTATCAAGCTGACGGGTTAGTAATTGCCACTCCAACAGGTTCCACAGCCTACTCTTTGAGTGTAGGAGGCCCGATCATCGTTCCTCATTCCAACACTATTGCCATCACTCCGGTGGCTCCACATAGTCTCAACGTCCGCCCTATCGTTATTCGGGATGACTGGGAGATTACATTAGATGTAGAAAGCAGAAGTCACAACTTCCTCGTCGCCATTGACGGGAGGAGCGAAACTTGCAAAGAAACGACTCAACTAACCATTCGCCGGGCAGATTACAGCGTAAAGGTAGTGAAACGTTTTAATCACATTTTTTTCGATACACTCCGCAGCAAGATGATGTGGGGAGCTGACGGAAGACGGTAAGCAGTTCACATTATGCACCGTTATTCCTCATCGCCTAATTCAACTATACGGTACTTAAAAATAGAACTTCTAAAAAAAGGGACATTCAAGTTGTTGGGAATGCAACAAATTGGGTATAGATTCCAACTAAAGAGAAAAGGGGCCGGGATTTACTATCTTCAGAAATCAGATTAACATTATTTTCCCCTATATTTACTCAATAAGATTAAAATATACTGATTACACTTGCAAATCATTCTTTTATAGACAACAGTCATTCATTTTATCAGTTTCTCCTTACCTTTATTTACATACAAACTAGAGAAAAAAATAGCTTCTAATCATTCCTATATGAGTTCCTCACCGAGAAATGAGATGTCCCTCACCGAGGAACTTATCCTTTCTCGGTGAGGGACATCTCGTTGGTTTTAATCCAACGAAGGCTTCCATGATTAAAAAGCTGCATATTGTCTGCAAATTCATGCTGTGCTCGCCCTATTTTCTGTATATTATTGCAATTATTTATGCAGTTCTTTCCCCAGTTCATCCATAAAAGAACAACTGTTGCCCGAAGAAATATTAAAAACAGACCATCGGGTTAGCTAATATAGAAGAAAATAGAATATCGGTAGAGAAAAAGAATACCCCGATATTAATCTAACATAAAGGTCTGCGAACCAATCAGATTACCACCTTCGAAGATATCAACACGGTAGTTTCCGGCATACAAGAATTCTTCTACATCCCAAAACACATTGATATTCTGTTCTTCTCCGTTATATTCAATATACTTCTTAATTGAATAAACCAATGTACGGTTTTCATAAGGGAAAGTATTGGATGCACTCTTGGTCAGTACATCATTATCGGGTTTGGTTATACGTACATAGATGGTACGTTCACCGTTTTCGGCGGTTATATTCTTCACGACCGTGAAACTGATGGCTAACTTCACCACGTCTTTCACTTTCTTCGCCACTTTACCACGTTTATTGCGTGGTTCGATACGAATATTAGTTGCATCGAGTTGTGCGGCTAGCGTCACCTTCTTATTCAGATTCTTCTTTTCTTCAGAAAGGTTATCGATCTGTCGTGAAGCCTGATTATACTTTTGAGTCACTTCAGCTATGACCTGTTTCTGCTGTGCAGTCAGTTTATTCAGAGAGTCGATCTGATTAATATACCCAATCATTACCTTACGCAAAGTAGCCAACTCATTCTTTAAACGACGGATCTCTGTAGCATTCGTGCTCTTCACTGTACGAAGTTCTTCCAAGAGACGTTGAGTTTTCAATTGTTCCTGTTCCAGTAATTGAGATAAAGAGTCATTAGAAATCGTCATCTTTAACTCATCATATTGTTGTGCAAAACGGGTATATTCGTTTTCCAGATCTTCCTTATCTAATTGGAATTCCTGCACTAACTCCCGGTTAGCTTGTTTTTCGGTAAACAATAAATAAGTAATACCAATAATAGCTATCACCAAGATAGCCACGGCCGCAATAAGAAGGCTTTTTTTACTCATAGTTTCAGTTGTGAATTGATAACGTGCGCAAAAGTAATCATTTCGCAACAGAAGTCAAGCAGAAAAGCAGAGAGTTTTTTTATAACTCCCTGCTAATCCATATAATTTTAACTAATTAGTTTATCAACCCAGTCAAGTTAAGAGACATAATAAAGTCTATAGAGATTGAATCACACATTCCCCCCATCCTTTTATCAAAGAGACTGAAAGATTAATCCCTGCACATCTTCTACCAATTGCTTGAGATCATCCAAATCCAAATATAAAGCATTTTCGCACAATTCCTTATATCTCCGAACTCCAATCTGTTCTACTATATTCTGCACGACTTCTTCACAAGGAGAATTTATCCCATCGGATAAGTTCCACAATTCTTCCACCTTATCTATGCGCTTAGTAACAAACCGAAATCCCCTTTTCTTCAATTCCTGTACCAACTCTTCTTTCCCGATACGTGCATTCACATGTACGGTTTTATTCTCCAAGAGAACACCTTTTTCATAAGTATCCACCACTTTCTGTATATCACGTTTTATCCTGTCGATCGTTGATACAGGAGGAACAAACTGCCAAAACAATAATGGAATATATCCTTGAGTCAACTCATACAAAGGTTGTGATATTAAATATTCATTTAAATAAGTCCCCTGTACGGAAACCTTTGTTTGCTCCCGATTCTTATACATAAAATACATACCCATATTTGCACCGAGATTATACATATCCATCATATCATGAGTAGCAATCAAAGAATAAACTTGTGCCGGAGTATGTTCATAAATACCTTTTGATATATTATCAATCTGCCTGTTGACAACACCGCTCTCCCAATCGGCCAAGTCCTTACCTTTTTCAAGAGATAACGTATCATAGTCCACGACATTTCTTGATATCGTTTTGATGTCATGCTCTGAACCGGATTGGGTATATAAAATATAAAGAGAGCCGTCTGCATACTCCTGACCATCCACTCCGGTTTTACTAAGTTTCCGACAATAAGATTCACTTTTCACGTCTTCCCCTATGCCTGCGATAATTACATTTTCTACTTCATGTTCTATTATAAACTTCCGATATTCATCAGGCAAAGCCAATAATTTTATCCAGGCAACTCCGACATCATCCATGGAAGCATCATATCCCAATGTCGCATAACAAGGTACTCCAGCTTGCGAGGAATATTCTAATATGGAAGAAATTTCTTTGGTAGAATTGACAGAAACCAAAAAATGTAATGGCAATACAGGAGCCTCCATAGCTGCAGAAAGATAAGGTACCGTCGGTACTCCCGTAGCTATTATCACAGTTTTAAGTTTCTTCGACTTACCCAAATACTCATTATATAAATCTACTGTATGCTGAACGGATTGTTGAAGGAAATCAGGTGTCCCCCATACCGGTTTGGGACCTCCTCCCGGACCAATCTGCCATGTATGGCTCACACCTGCCGTCAGATTAGCTAAAGATTTTTGGACAGCATATTCCGCACTCATCCCACCATCGAGCATAAACACATTCAAACCTTTATATTCCTCTTTAGCGATCTGATAGGTAGTCAACATTCCGGGAATTACCACCCTAAAATAAGAAGAATATGTCAACTGTCCCTCCTCTTTTTGATAAACACCTACGGCTGCAGGCGTAAATTCTGAAGGAACTTCCCAAACAAATGGTTCTCCACCAATCTCCGCAAGAACCGGTTCTCCTTTCTTGGAGAGATATTTCAGTATAATCGTTTTACCTTCTGACTTCCCATCAAAAGTAAACACAACCTTCTCCCCTTGTGAATAAACGAATTTATCCGTCAGCACACGAGCTCCAATCTCTCCTCCTACCAATAGTGCAATGAAGAAAGTTACCATCAATTGTTTTATATTCATTTCGTTAGTTTAAATCTTAAATCCGATGTTATATCAATGTTCTACTAATCTCATATTTCCAACCTGTGCACAAATAGTACGAAGCTCCTCCAATGTCAGGTACTCCATCGACTTAACCGTATTCCGATACTTCTGCACTCCAATACGTTCAATTATATCATAAGCAAATTCTTCAGCCGAACCTATTTTATGATTAATGCGTCCCAAATACTCTTCCGTTTCTCCATCATCTTCCGGATTCCATTTATCTACACTCTGCCTAATTCTAATATTCTCCGAAGTGACACCTCTTGCTATCAGCTCGTCATAAAACTCATAGCGTCTCATATTAGAATTCAGATAGAAAGATCCCTCATACAGATGATCGACAACATCAGGAAAATACCCGGCAATAGCTGGCTTCAGATAACCATCAATACGTTCTACTGTAGAAGCCGCCGAATTAAATTGCCAATATAATAAAGGTACATATCCAACAAACGCTTCATATTGAGGGTGATTCGTAAGATACTCGTTAAAAATAACTCCATTCACAAAAGGTGCCTGCAACTTGCTTTGATTCTTTTTTATATATTGAAGCGTCAGGAAAGAAGATATATTGTACAAAGCCATCATATCATCAGTCTCAATCGTATAAGCTTTCACATTTGCCATCGCTTGCGCAGAGCCGGATATATTGGTTATCTGATCATCAACAATTCCGCTTTCCCAATCAGATATATACTGTCCTTCACCCAATTTTAACTGATTATAGTCATACAACCGATGTTTCAGTGCGTCAATATCGGCATCCGAACCAAAGTTAGTATACAATATATATAAAGAACCAGGTGCATATTCATCGGTAATTGTATTCTGCGTCAAAACCCTTCGGGAATAAGACTCTCCATGTCCTTCCTGACCTACTCCATAAATATAAACTTCTTCCACCTGATGGTCTTTTATAAATTGCTTATATTCTTCCGGCAAATCCAATAATTTTATCCAGGCAACTCCCACTCCAGGCATAGAACCGTCATAACCCAATGTGGCATAAGAGGCATATCCATTTTGATTGGAATAATCGAGTATAGCTTGTACTTCGGAAGCAGAATTAGCCGATACCAGATAATGAATAGGTAAATAGGCTGCCCCCATCATTGTTGCAAAGTAAGAAACAGATGCGATCCCCGTTCCAACCACCACTCTCTTTATCTTTGTGGCAGCTCCGATCTCCGAATTGTAAAGCTCAACAGTTTTGCGAACGGAACGTTGCAAAAACTCCGGAGTAGGCGCAACCGGATAAGTACCACCCTGCGGAGCCTCCTCCATGGTGGCAGCTATTCCCTGGTCGAAAGCAACTATCGTTTTTAATACACCGAACCCGGCACTCATATCTCCTATCTGACGATAAACAGGAAGTCCCTGATAATCTAACTTTTGAATATCGTAAGTCAACAGCGACTGCTCGTTGACAGCTCTGAAATATGTTCCGTCAATTGTAGTGGTTATCCCATCTTCAAAATCTAACAGGAACCTGACAGCACAAAAGGAAGAAGGCTTTAATGCAGCTGGAAGGGTATACAGTGTCCCGGCATCCACAGGAACAGATTGTCCCGGTTCTATTTGAATATGGGAAGCAACAGACTTTTCTATCAATACACACCCTCCATCATCCAAGTTCTGAATCACCACTTTTACTTCACGAATATCCATCGGATAGTTCGTTTCATTTTTCAAGGTAAAAGAGCAATTTACAGGATCTCCCGGCCAATAGGCAACTTTATTTAATTTCACATCAGAGGCTTTAGCCATTGTTGTACGAAAGCCGTCATCAACAACTTCCGAATCTTTGCATCCGCTCATAATAGCCAATGCAAAAAAAGTGATGATTATACTTGAAATATAACTAATTATTCTCATTGTGTTTTTCTTTTAAAATTGAATCCTTGTATTTATTCATCAATAAAGTAGCAATCTCAACAGCATTACCAACCGGTTCGGAAGGATAACGTTCATGTGACTTGACCCAGTCAATTTCAAACTGCGTCACTCTTTGATGAAAAGCATCAGCATTAAACGGCTGCTTGTTAGAAACAGAGCGAATAACTTCATCTATAAACATTTCCCAACGAGGCGCATAATATCCCGATACCAAACCTCCCCAAGTACGATTTGCATAATCGTTTAAACTTTGATCTTTATCTCCCCAGGTTGAAACGATAGTACGGGCATTTTCTTCGTAATAATTTTTAGAGGCTTCGTCTATACCTAATGAACGGGCATCTTCAATCCATTTTCCCAGTAAAAAAGAAGATTGTGTACTTAATAAAGTATTAACATCACGCAGTAGTTGTTTCATTTCAGCTCCTTTTTGTTTTAATAGCGGTAATTGCTTCCGGGAATAAGTTTCCGCAAATTCATCGCGAAGCTTCCCGAAATAATTCCCCAGCACTTGCCTTCCTATATTAACAACATCATATTCATAAGTAGAATGTCGATGTTCTCCGGCTTTCAACAACATCTCCCATACCTCAAACAAAGTTTCATTGGAATACGCTACCGTAGGCGTAGTCGTCCAATTGCCATTTCCTTTTAAACAAGGACGCGCATTCATCAATGTCCCCTGTCCCAAAGCAGCTGGTGCTGTATAAATACTGTCATAAAGCAATTTCCATGCCCGACGCATTTGTTGGTTTCTCAAGCCAATTCGCCTGTCTGCCAGTTGTTCTATCCATACAGAGTCCGGCAGATTACAATCCCATGCTTTACTGAAAACATATTCATACATGAAAGGATTTACATCAAACCCCTCCAAAGTAGAACCCAGTCCCGAAAAGTTTTCTCCACCATTGGTATATACATTTTCGATTCGTTTCCCCACTTCTTTGGTGTTTCCGGCAAGCATTGTATTTCCTCCGAAATTTCCTAAATAGCACCATAAATATGGTTGCCCGAAATACCGATCTGTCTGCTTCCAAACTTCAGTATTCTCACAATAATAGTCCAGTAGCAACAGTTTATTTTGAGGGACTGCTTTCAAGAAAGCTTCTACCCGTTCGTTTGTCCATAAATGTCGGTCAATATAGAATAACCATGTCATTTGTAACCAAGTAGCATCCGGATCGACATGCGTCATCGATTGATAAATATGCTTCGAGCAATTGGCTAAAAATTCCGGCTCCCAACTTGGAGGGGCTACTTCATTAAAAGGATCTGCCCCATAAATATGGTCTGTTCCGAACAACTTAGTTTGTTCTTCCAGAAACTCTTTCTGTATGGTTGCAAACAATGGGTCAAGCGGATCCAGAAAGTGGCTTCTGTATTTATCCTCGAAACCTCCCCAAGAGCTCATCCGGCTAATCTTAGCTTCCGGATAGATTCTTTTAAGTTCCGACGGTACATGTCCGGCAAATGCAGGAAGTATGGGGCGCATATTAAATTGACGTTCACGGGCTACGATTTGTTTCTGCAATGCTTCTTGTGTATCCAGCCATTCTTTAGGCAGAGGCCCCTGCCAATAATCCAAGTTAGACATACGATGCCAAGGCAAGTGAGCAGGCCCTGTGAAATAGTTCCGTATTTCCTCATCCGTCAATCCTAATTTCGTCCATACGCGATACCAGACAGATTCTTGTCCGGTGATTGCCAAAGGCATATTGATTCCATTTAAAGCCATCCAGTCTATCAACCGTTCCCAATCCTTCCATGTCCACCATGGCATTGTATAACCGAAGGTACAGTAATTAAGAAAGAATCGGTTCTTGCAACGGGCAGTCGAAATTATTTTTGCCGGTGGCATGGGTAATACTTCCGGCATCTCCACCGTATCGTTCACATACCAGGAAACAGAGGTAAGGCAGTAATGATTCAGATAATAGTTCAGCCCTACAGCCATCGAATTTGCGTTATTTCCCCGTATTCGTACTGTTCCTCCTTGCGCTTCTATTTCATACCAATCTTTATCAATCTTTTCTGATTGTTCAAAACTAAATTGGGAAGCATACTCCGGAAATAAACGTTCCACCATCTGTTGCATCGCTTTTTCATCTTCTGTACTTTCTTTGCAGGAAGAACACAATACGATCAACATCAGTAGAAATAAACATTTAATCTTACACATACTATTTATATTTTCATTTATATATTTCTTTTAAAAAACGAATGTATCCGATGTTACCCACTAGACACATTCGCTTGTCAAAGGGAGTAGTGTGATTACCGACCTAGTTGGTAATCGTCAGATGTGTAAGTCCCGCATCATCAAAATTCTTTTTAGTAAGCGGCACATCCGGTCCTATAATAACTGTGTTAAGTTTCTTCAGTTTCTTCAGAACTGTCAGGTCAACTTTCGGATTAATCGTTTTATCCACTGAGAAACCTTTACCCTTTATGATAGAAAGTGTTTCCAGATTAACAAAAGGTAAAATATCAACCAATGTTTGTATTTCTCCCTGAATCGTCAGTGATTTAAAGTTCTCTATATCCTGGCAAGCAGGCATACGGTCGGCAAATCCTATCAACCATGTATCCCACCAATCGAAATATTCAAAACGTAAATCGGTAGTGGACCAGTCTTCGCCGATTGTAGGACCATATATCAATGCCCATTCACCTGATAATGATTTTTTAAATTCCGAATCATTGTAGAAAGGAACATTTTCCGGACGAGTGTTTGAGGCAGGTACATATTTATCCGTCAAAGATTTAGTCTGTACTTCAATCGTTTGTTCCGGACCGGCAACTCCTTTCGCCAGAAGTTGTACTTTGATTGTACTCTTTTGATTATGAGGTAAATTGGCAACGTATGAATAATCCGTAGGTTTAAATTTATCCATCACCTCTTCACCATCCCGATCCGTATAAGAAACCTTTATCTCGTCAACAACGGGAGGAAATGCCCACTGCAAAACAGCAGAAGTGGCACTACTTACTCCGACAGCGGCTTCAATCGGTAAGGAAGACAAATCAATATCTGTCGTATTAATCACAGTCTGTTCTGAATAATTCCAGTAATCTCCTGCTGATTCCGTACGTCCCAAAGCTCTTAAATAATATGTGCTGTTAGGGTTTAAGAACAGAGTCTCCGTAAATTCTCCCGACAATTCTGTCAAATTCTTCTTTATTCGCTTGTAAGTATGTGAACCGCTTTCGCTTTCATTCATAGCCGTACGTTGTCCGGGATATTGCTCTTTGCCATATACCAATCCTATTTCCTGA
Source organism: Bacteroides ovatus (assembly GCF_001314995.1). Classification (NCBI taxonomy): domain Bacteria; kingdom Pseudomonadati; phylum Bacteroidota; class Bacteroidia; order Bacteroidales; family Bacteroidaceae; genus Bacteroides; species Bacteroides ovatus. The sequence continues at coordinate 5,222,851 of NZ_CP012938.1, read as the reverse complement.
TTCTTGGAGCGTTCGTCATTTACCTGATAAGTAAAAGTGACGTTCGCTGTAATGCCGTACAACACTTCCACCTTCTTAATTTTCAATGTTACGTTGGGGGTAACAATCAAGTCCATTTTCTTAAAACTACGAATATCACCATAAATGGTATCCAACTCAAAGAACGGTCCGTTCGCCCATACTTTATAGCGGGAAGGATATACTTTGGTATTGCGATATGTTCCTTCAGGAAGTGTGTTATACTCCAAGGGAACCGCTACATTTCCATACTCCAGATCAAGTAACTTTAATTTAGCTCCATAATATTCGGTAGCCACCTTTTCACCGGTCAGCCTGTCAATAAAAGCGCCTTCGTAGCCACCGGTCAAGTCATCCACACGTTCGTCAAGTTCACACCCTGACAGATTCAGTGTTAACACTGCTAAAAGTAACAGTTTGATATTTATATATAATCTAGCTCTATTCATATTCTTTTCTTTTAGGGTTATCAATTCCAACCGTCATTCTGCACGATACCCGGGCTTTTGCTTAAAGGAAGCGGACAATAATAGTCTCTTTCCTCGAACCATTTCACTCTCGTAGCCAAATCCGGTGCTTCTACTTTCTCCAACGTATAATAAACGGAGGCAGGAGAAGTTGTTTCATCGATATGAAGAATGGGATAGAGAGCCTTCAACGTTTTATTGTGCATCTTTTCTTCCCCAATGCGCCAACGCTTCAAGTCCCAATAACGGAATCCTTCATACATCAAGTCTATCCGGCGTTCATGCCGTACAACCTCCAAGTCCATCGTTTTGGCAGGCAATCCTCCATGTATACTACGCAATAGGTCAAAAGCGACTTGGGCAACCGCTAAATAGTCATTCACTCCATAGGTTGAAAGCTCAACGGCAGCTTCAGCCAAATTTAAAATAACCTCGCCATACCGAATAACGACAGCATCCTGATCGTTTTCTTGTATAAGATAATCATCCAACCTCTTCACTCCATACAGTGTTTTTTTCAGAAAAAATCCCCAGTTAGTAGTTCCTGCGGCGGAAAGGTTCAAGAAGATACCATCTGCTCCACTTTTCATGTATTTTTCGTGACCGGGCACTTTCCCCGCTCCCATCCAATCTTCAGATTTTTCATAAGAATATTCTTCAGTAGTTCCATCTGTCCTTTTTACGAGTGTTTTCCGGTAAATAGAGAAACGTTCTCCCAAGAACTCTCCTCCCGGATAAATAACAGTGGCATCCAGACGTTTATCACGATTTGCAAAAAAATCTTCGGGATTATTCTTTGAAGCGGCATAATCCAATGGCTGAATCTTACCGTCTAATGTTTCAAATTGTTCGACAACATCTAAAGGAGGAACCATAAAGGCACAGTAACCGGCCCGTTTAATACGATAAGACTGATACCAGTAATCCTCATATACAGCCACTCCTGTCTTGGCAACATTAGCAAAACGGAAAATTATCTCATTATTATTTTCATCTTTTCCATTAAACAAATCGCCAAATTCAGTAGAGAGCGCATACTTACCATCATCAACGATTTCCTTTGCTGCTTTTGCCGCTTCCAATAAATATGTTTTCGCCATTTCTTTGCGGATTCCCTGGAAACTATTATTTGAAACTTTTCCATACTTAGCAATAGTCCCCGCATACAACATAGCCCTCGACTTCAACGCCAAAGCTGTATACCGATTGGCACGGTCACGATCTTCTGATGCAATACGCTGTACTTTCGGAAGCAATACAAGAGCCGAGTCCAAGTTATCTTTTATATAATCCCAGGATTTTTCCTCTGTAGAACGATTGTTGATGGAGCTTACATCATCCAACGGACTTGAATACAAAGGCACACCCCCATATCGTTTCACCATCTCAAAATACAGATAAGCACGAATAAAATAAGCCTCACCGACTGTACTCAACACCCCTTCATTATCCGAATTCTTATAAGTGGCGATAAACTTATTTACAACATTGATTGTCTTATAATTCCATACCGCCTCAAATATTTCACCTTTGCTTTGAGAAAAGACTCCTCCAAAAACAGTACCCGGAGTGTTATTTCTCATGACCCCATTCTCGTAGGTAATATTGCTCGCTCCATCATCGGTAAAAGCATCCAGATGATGTTGCCTGTACGACATTGCTCCGTCACCGATACAATGAATTGATTTACGTAATTCCGCATAATTGGATAAGAACTGTGCTTCTGCCAGTTCGGGATATTTGGCAATGTCCTCTTCACTAAGAATGGTTTTCGAATCGACAGTAAGCCAATCGCTACATCCACAGCACAAGCTCAATGCCAATACCATATATATGATAGATTTTACTTTCATAACCTGTTAGAATTTAAGATTTATACCTACATTAAATGACATGATTTGCGGATAGCTGGCAAACGAATACTGACTTTCAAGCTGTTCCGGATCAAAGAATTTCTGTGAGGAAAAGGTCAGGCAGTTATAAAGATTCGCATAAATCCTCAACTGTTTGATATTAGCCTTCTGGGTAATTCGTTGTGGCAAAGTATATCCCAATTCCACATTTTTCAGACGAATGTAACTTCCATTCCACATCCAAAAATTAGAACTTAGACGATTGATCGTTACTGATGTAAAATCTCGGACTGCCGGAAAATACCCGGGTATCCATTCAGAATTCGGATCAGTATAATCGGCACGATGCCAACGATCGCCAAAATATTCCCAAGTGTTCAGGTTGGTAGCTCCTTCCTGGAAAGCATCCATATCGAAAGCACCGATCTGGAAGTCCGACAATGCCCCTCCCTGCCAGAACATGGAGAAATCAACTCCCTTCCAGGAAAGTCCCAGATTAATACCATATACCAACTCCGGATAAGCATTTCTTCCGATAGGACGTTGATCATAATTGTCAATATAGCCATCGCCATTCCAGTCTTCATACTTTAAGTCACCCGGCAATATGGCACTGTTATTATTCGAATTATTATGCATGGGTGCATTGGCTATTTCTCCATACGACTGATAACGTCCAATACAGTTATATCCCCAACGTACGTTATTCCAATGTCCTTCAGTGTTCCATTTCCATTCGTCATAACCGCTTGTAAATCTTCCGTGCTCAATGTTCCCTTTCCGGGTTCTGGACCACGACATGTTTCCTCCGACAAAATAGTTGACTTCTCCTATTTTATATTGATGATTCAATGAGAACTCAAAACCGCGGGTGTTGTCATGGTCTAAGTTATACCAAGTAGCCAATGCTCCTGCATTATCATTGGCCTTTTGTGCCGGAAGTCCCTTACGCTGACGATAGAACACATCTGCCGATCCGCTAAGCAAGCCATTCCACAACTTAAAATCAACACCCGCATTTATCATTGACGAGGTAGCCCATGTAAAATCCGGATTAGGATTCAAGGTGGGATTTAATCCATAAATGGTGCGGTCACCAAAATTCATCGGAGTACCCGGATATTGATAGCCGCTTTGAAAATAGTATTGCTCATTATTAGCATAATATTGACTGGCAGCCGACAAGTCACCCAATTCTCCCCAGGAGGCACGAATTTTAAACTCATTCAAGACTTTCTTCAACGGGTTCATAAACTCTTCGTTTGTCAGCATCCATCCTACAGAGGCAGAGGGAAAGAAACCCCACTTATCGGCAAAATACTGGGCACCATCATATCGAAAGTTGAAATCGACAAAATACTTGGAACGGTAATCATAAGAGAAACGACCGATGAAAGAAGCCGTCCTGTATTTACGGAAAACTTCACTATTTGTCACTTGTTTATTGGCAATTCCACCCGCCATCATATCCAACACAGTAGAAGGAAATTCTCCACGAGACGTAACAGTAGAACGGTTTTCCGCATCCGAAAATTCAAAGACCAGTCCGCTGTTTATATTATGATTCCCGAACGAACGGATATAATTGATAAAACCTTGTCCGGTTATATTATAGGAAAAACCATCTTCCAAACTCAAACTTGCTTTATTGGCATTAGAGGCGGAAGCACTCTCATAATATTCCTGCGCATCCTCCCGATAGCCCATATAAACGATATTCATATTCCAGTTCTTATTCCACGAATCAGATTGCGTATATCCCATCGTAGCCTTCAAAGAAAGCCCCTCTACAAAGGGAACCTTATACTCTAAAGAAAAATCCACATTCAGATTCTTGGCTATTTTCTTGGAATATCCGGATGCCTCTTTATCCGCCAATGCCATCGGATTCACCGTACCTTCCCCACCAAAAGCATAATAGTCGTCATGCCCCGGCCACTTTACCGGAATATTCGGAGCCATATCTTTCATTTTGCGGGCTATCTCATACGAAGCGGATCTCGGATAATTCAGACTGTTAATGACAGCTCCCACTCCGACAGATAACTTCAAGTTTTTCAGTATATCCGCATCCAAATTACTACGGAAATTGAAACGATTCTTATCAGTAGAATTTGTTGACCAAATACCTCCCTGATATAAATAGCCGGCTGAAATAAAATAACTGACTTTATCTGTGCCTCCCGAAATATTGATATTGGACTGGGTGATGGGAGCGTTCTTTATCATTTCCTCATACCAATTGGTATTATAAGCATAGTCACGCGTAGCCATATCAGCGGGAGTAATTACCGCGTTCTTATCATTAATCAATTTCATATTAGCATAATATTCACCAACTAATGTCTGCCACAGCGGGGTTGATGCAGGCTGTGGATAGTTATGAGGCATTTGCAATCCGAAGCGCGTATTGATATCCAATGTCGTCGGTTTGTTTTTTCCTCCTCTTTTAGTCGTTACAAGAATAACTCCATTTGCTCCCTGCATCCCATAAACAGCGGCAGCCGATGCATCTTTCAATACGGAAACGGATTCAATTTCGGAAGGATCGATATCACTGTAATTTCTTCCCGGAATACCATCTACTACCACCAAAGCAGAACCAAAACCGCGAATTTTCAAATCGGCACCATCTGAACCCGGTTCAGCACTAGTCTGACGGGAAAAGACTCCGGACACACGCCCTGTCAACGCATTCTCCAGATTGGGGACTGTGGACTTAACTAATTCCTGATTGTTTATAGTCGAGACGGAACTGATTAATTTCTCACGTGTACGGGTCGTATATCCTACCACAACCACTTCATCAATTGTTTTTGTATCTTCAACTAACACCACTTCTGACAGCTTATTCATTTCTTTTGCCGAATAAGTCACAGGAGCGAAACCTATATAGGAGAAAATAATCTTCGAATCATCCGAAGGCACATGAATGGAATAAGCTCCATTAAGATCACTGACGGTCCCGATATTAGTACCTTGCACTACAATACTAACTCCGGGCAACGGTTCACGAGACTGGTCGAATACCACTCCTTTTACAATAGAGCTTTGACCTTCTTTCTTCGTTTTTTCCTGCAATACTTTCTTTTTAATAGTTATCTGTTTTTTATTAATGCTATAGGCAAGCTCCATGTTAGCAAAAACTTTATCCAGAATTTGCTCTACTGTCATGTTTTTGAAACGTGCAGGAACCTTCACATCCTTATCTATCAATACGTCATAGTAGAAAAAGACATAATCACTCTTTTCTTCTATCTTCTTAAAAAGTTCCATTAGTCCCAACTCTTTATAGTCCAAAGTAATTGTTTTCTTCTGGGCATACAATTCAGTAGGAAAAGCGGATAGCAGAAACACACCCAATGCTAGAAAAAAGCATATAAAGGGCCTTCTCACACTTAGGCAAGTGTGATTCTTTTTTTGATGTTTTTCATTCATCTGTTTAAGAATTAAAATTATACTTCAATATTTTAAGGCTATTCTATTACGAATAAAACTGGCTGGTATCCTTTCTCTCTCAAAAGGATAAATTAGAGTATGGTTTTTCACATATTAATCATAGGCTATTTTTTCTTTATTGTTACTTTATAAACATTGTTTTCCTTACTTATTATCACAGGAGCCGTTTCTGTGATAGTATTCAATATCTGTTCGATCGTATCGTCCAAATTCAGTTTTCCGCTACAAGTGATTTGTTGTTGTTTATCATAATCAATCCTTACGTTATAGTATCTGGACAGTTGTTTGAGTATTCCGCCAAGCTCTGTGTTTTTAAACGATAATCGTCCCTCCTTCCACGACACATAATCCTCCACATTCACTTTATCTACCACATATTTATCAGTGGATTGCCTGAACCGGTCATTGGGTAAAATACGTACAGATTCTCCATTAGATGCTGTTACCTCCACTTTACCTGTAACCAGCACAACACTTTTCTCTACATCTTCCCGATAAGCCGAAACATTGAAAGAAGTCCCCAACACTTTTACTCCCATATCCGACGTCTTAATAATAAAAGGTTTCTCCGGATTAGGAGTCACGTCAATATATATTTCTCCATCTACATATATTTCACGCTTCTTATCCTCAAAATGTGTTGGATATAGAAGCACCGTTCCTGCATTCGCCCATATTTTCGTACCATCGCAAAGAGTGACACGGGCACGTTTGCCATACGAAACAACTAATTTATTAAATTCCCCTTCACCAGCATCTGTCGCCATTTGATCGTAAGCCAAATCCGGATTACCTTCAAAAGTTTCTTTCAACTGATCGTCAACAAAAAGCTGCGTTTTACCACTCATAAACACAGAGTCATTCACTTGCAACAAAGCTAGATAATCAATTGCCGGAGCACTTTTCCAAATAACCTCTACCGAAACAAACAGGATAAGAATAGCTGCCGCAACTGAAGCGCTCCACCATCTCATCTTATACAATCGATATTTACGTTGAGACATTTTCCGATTTTGAATGGCTTGTTCCAGTTTCAAACAAGCATTATCCACTTCTTTTGGGGGTAAAACCGGCTTTTCCCACTTTAACGCCGCCAGTCTCTCCATCGCTTCTTTTAAATACGGCTCACGATCGGGACAATCGGCAATGATTTTTCGATAATAATCTCCTTCTCCGGAATAATACCAGAAAAGAAATAAATCATCGTTCAAAAAATCAGCTGTAGTATATGATGAATATTCTTTCATTATTTATTTCAATTAAAGACCTGTTTACTATATATACGAGATTCGTATGCCTTTCATCTCCTTTTTTCCTCAAAAAAATAAATAAAAAAGCAGAGAGGTATAGGTTTACGCTCCCCGCCTTCCGTATACAATACTCTTTTTCAATTATTTAAAGACAGAAACGCCATGCAGGTATAAGATAAGAAAAAACAGAAAATAATCTTTTGAATCCAGTTTTCTTAATTTCTCCATCGCTTTAAAGACTTGTCCGCGCACCGTTTGAATTTTCATATCCAGCATTACCGCAATCTCTTCATAAGGCATTTCCTCTATAAAATGTAAATAGACTATTTCCCGCTGATGATCTGTCAGCAAATCAAGAATTCTATTCACCCTTTTTTTCAGTAATAAGTCTTCTTCATCAGAAATAAAGCTTTCTTCAACGGATACGGATAATTTAAAACTCCTTTCCTCTTCTTCTATAGAAGATGTATCTTTCTTTGTACGCTCCCAATCAATCAGCTGATTCCTAACCGAACGCAACAAATAAAATTTTATTTTCTTCTCATCAATACACAGGCGCTCATTGAAATACAATTTTAGATATACTTCTTGAATTGCATCTTTCACATCTTCGGTATTGAACCCCAAACTCACTCCATAAGCATACAAATCTTGATAGTAAAATTTGTAAAGTGCAATAAATTGCATATCCCCTTCCTGAACAGATTGATGATTTGATTCCCAGAACTTCATTTTGATATTTTCGATATTTTCAGCAGTTCATTAAACTTTCAATTAACAGATTGGCACAAAGATAATAAGCTTTCGGACTTTATTCGTTCATTATTTAAAAAACTTGCCAGGTTCCCTGCCACTTTAATTGGTATCTTCTTTTTCCATACAAAAATGAATCAAGCATACGGTTGAAAGGTATTGCCAAAAATTCTCCATCAAGATACTATCGTTATTTCTTTCTCTGCCTAATATTATTAATCTCATTGCTTATTATTACTTCGTTCTACTATAGTTACTCTTGCGTTCCACTATAGTTATCCGTAAGGGACACTATAGTTATTCTTGCGGAACACTATAGTGGAACGAAGTAACAGTAACTAACGAAGTAACTCCGAATAGGCAAGCAATTATAAAAAAATAGCTGAATGAATCATTTGCCATAATAGTACATTCTTACGCAGCTACATTCTGTATATAACCATGCAAAAAACAGCTTCTTCCACCCAAACTTTTTATCATACCTATATATTATCGGGAACTTCGACCTTTAACTAAAATTATTACGGAAAAATTTCTTTAATCAGGATTATCGTTGTAATTTTGTCGCGCTAAAAGATAAAACAAATTATCAACTTTTTAAATATATAGTATTATGTCAAAAGTAACCGTAGTAGGCGCAGGTAACGTAGGTGCTACATGTGCAAATGTACTTGCTTTTAATGAAGTAGCAGACGAAGTAGTAATGCTGGACGTTAAAGAAGGCGTTTCAGAAGGTAAAGCAATGGATATGATGCAGACAGCTCAATTGTTGGGTTTCGACACTACATTGGTAGGCTGCACGAACGACTATGCTCAAACTGCTAACTCTGACGTTGTTGTGATTACTTCAGGTATTCCTCGTAAACCGGGTATGACTCGTGAAGAACTGATCGGTGTGAACGCTGGTATCGTTAAATCGGTAGCAGAAAACCTGTTGAAATATTCTCCTAACGCTATCATCGTTGTTATCTCCAACCCAATGGATACAATGACTTATTTGGCATTGAAAGCTCTGGGCTTGCCGAAAAACCGTGTGATCGGTATGGGTGGTGCTCTGGATAGCTCTCGTTTCAAATATTTCTTGTCTCAAGCTATCGGTTGCAACGCTAACGAAGTAGAAGGTATGGTTATCGGTGGTCACGGTGATACTACGATGATTCCTTTGACTCGTTTCGCTACTTACAAAGGTATGCCTGTAGCTAATTTCATCTCTGCAGAGAAATTGGAAGAAGTTGCTGCTGCTACTATGGTAGGTGGTGCTACGCTGACTAAATTGCTAGGTACTTCTGCATGGTATGCACCGGGTGCAGCAGGAGCATTCGTAGTTGAATCTATCCTTCACGACCAAAAGAAGATGGTTCCTTGTTCTGTATTATTGGAAGGTGAATACGGCGAATCAGATCTTTGCATCGGTGTTCCTGTAATCCTTGGCAAGAACGGTATCGAAAAGATCGTTGAACTGAACCTGAACGAAGACGAAAAAGCTAAGTTCGCAGCTAGCGCAAAAGCTGTTCACGGAACTAACGCTGCTTTGAAAGAAGTAGGTGCTCTGTAATTAAAATCCCCTTACTTTATATATCAAGAAAGGCTGTTCCTCGCCATGAGGAATAGCCTTCTTTCTTTTCAACAGAATCCATCCCCACTATATTTCTAAAAAAAGCTAATTCGTTTTGAGTTCTCACAGAAAGCACATACATTTGCATCGTTGTTTATGCAATTATTGTTTAAGTAAACAAGTACAAAAAAACAGACTACTTTAATAAACAAATTGCATAAGAACAGGGTTATTTAAAATAGAAGTACCACCTTATTAATATGCAAGATGCGATGAAAAAAGTTTTTCTTCTGACATTTCTGTTAAGTTTCACTTTTACAGTAAAAGCGCAGAGCTTTCTAAGTCTGGATAGTTGCCGCGCACTAGCTCTTGCCAACAACAAAGATTTGTTGATAAGCAATGAAAAAATAAGTGCGGCTCATTATCAACGGAAAGCTGCATTTACAAATTATTTGCCTAATTTCTCGGCAACGGGAGCTTACATGAGGAACCAGAAAGAGTTTTCATTATTAAACAATGACCAGAAAGCCGCGCTTTCAGGGTTAGGAACGAATCTGGCTGGCCCCATCCAACAAGCTGCAACCGAGATTGCAACAGCACATCCTGACTTGGCACCACTTATTTCTTCCTTAAGTGGAAAATTAGGAGCGGTGCTGCCCGCCCTCGATCAAGCGGGAAACTCTTTAGTGGATGCACTCCGTACAGACACCCGAAATGTCTATGCAGGTGCCATTACATTGACACAACCTTTATACATGGGCGGGAAAATCCGGGCGTACAACAAAATAACAAAGTATGCCGAAGAGTTGGCTCAAGAACAACATCACGGCGGTATGCAGGAAGTAATCATGAGTACGGACCAAGCCTATTGGCAAGTCATTTCACTGGTTAATAAGAAGAAGTTGGCGGAAGGTTATCTAAAGCTTCTGCAACAGCTGGACAGCGATGTAGAGAAAATGATTAATGAAGGAGTAGCCACCAAAGCGGATGGTTTGTCTGTACGCGTCAAGGTAAATGAAGCCGAAATGACACTGACTAAAGTGGAAGACGGATTGAGTCTTGCGCGAATGTTGCTGTGTCAACTATGTGGCATTGATCTTAGTTCTCCCATCACACTGGCAGACGAAAATATGGAAGACATTCCATTACTGACAACGGACCCTCATTTCGATCTATCCACCGCTTATGAGAATCGTCCGGAGATACGTAGCCTCGAATTGGCAACGCAGATTTATAAACAGAAAGTAAATGTAACCCGTGCGGAGCATCTTCCATCCATCGCATTGATGGGGAATTATATGGTAACCAATCCCTCTGTTTTCAACAGCTTTGAAAACAAGTTCAAAGGTATGTGGAATGTGGGAGTTATGGTACAGATACCTATATGGCACTGGGGAGAAGGTATTTATAAAACCAGAGCGGCAAAAGCCGAAGCTCGTATTGCACAGTACCAACTTCAGGATGCTCGTGAAAAAATAGAGTTGCAGGTCAATCAGGCTGCATTCAAGGTAAAAGAAGCTGGTAAGAAACTGGTAATGTCTTCTAAAAACATGGAAAAAGCGGAAGAAAATCTACGCTATGCAACACTTGGTTTTAAAGAAGGAGTGATTGCCACCAGCAATGTTCTTGAAGCACAAACAGCATGGTTGTCTGCTCATTCAGAAAAGATTGACGCGCAAATAGATGTGAAGCTAACGGAAATCTATCTGAAGAAGTCTTTGGGAACGCTGAAATAAATAAGATTCGGAAAAATAAAGTTAAGAACCCAATCAGAAACAACCCAATCTCTAACCAACTCACAATCTATAAATCACAATCCATAAATCATAATTCATAAATCATATGGCACCTATAAAATCACAAAACAGCAATATGCTTCTTGCATTCCTTACTCTGTTGGGAGTTATTGCAATCGTTGCAGTCGTTGGTTTCTTCATGCTCCGCAAAGGTCCTGAAATTATACAGGGACAGGCTGAAGTTACCGAATATCGCGTTTCAAGTAAAGTTCCGGGACGTATACTGGAATTTCGCGTGAAAGAAGGCCAAAGTGTCAATGCCGGGGATACGCTGGCCATTTTGGAAGCTCCTGACGTGGTAGCAAAAATGGAACAGGCACGGGCTGCTGAAGCTGCCGCACAGGCACAAAACGCAAAAGCAATCAAAGGCGCGCGTGAGGAACAAATCCAGGCGGCTTATGAAATGTGGCAAAAAGCCCAGGCAGGCGTTACCATTGCCGAGAAATCATATCAACGCATCAAGAATCTCTACGAACAGGGAGTGATGCCTGCACAGAAGCTGGATGAAGTGACTGCGCAACGGGATGCAAGTATTGCAACAGAGAAAGCTGCCAAAGCACAATATACCATGGCGAAGAATGGAGCGGAACGTGAAGATAAGATGGCTGCGGAAGCTTTGGTAAACCGGGCGAAAGGAGCTGTTGCCGAAGTTGAATCGTATATTAAGGAGACTTATCTCATTGCTCCGGCTGCCGGGGAAGTTTCTGAAATATTCCCGAAGGTAGGCGAATTGGTTGGTACCGGTGCTCCTATCATGAATATCGCTGAACTCAACGATATGTGGGTAACATTCAATGTACGCGAAGATTTGCTCAAGAACCTGACGATGGGGTCGGAGTTCGAAGCTATCATTCCTGCTCTGGATAATAAAAAGATCCAGCTCAAAGTATATTATCTGAAAGACTTAGGCACTTATGCTGCCTGGAAAGCAACCAAAACGACCGGACAATTTGATCTGAAAACATTCGAGGTGAAAGCTTCTCCGGTAGAGAAAGTGGAAAATCTCCGTCCGGGTATGTCTGTTATCATTGACAAGTAACCATGAAAGAGAGAGAAAAGAAATATATAGCTTTGTGGCAGGTTATGCAAAGAGAGTGCCGGCGATTGGTATCACGCCCGCTCTATCTCTTCTGTATGGTCATTGCCCCGCTGTTTTGTTATATATTCTTCACCACTTTAATGGATTCGGGGCTTCCCAAGGATCTTCCTGCGGGAGTGGTGGACATGGATGATTCGTCTACTTCCCGCAATATTGTCCGCAATCTGGATGCTTTTTCGCAGACAGGGGTTGTAGCTCATTACAGCAATGTAACAGATGCGCGTATTGCCATGCAGGAGGGAAAAATCTACGGGTTCTTCTATCTCCCCAAGGGTTTATCGGCAGAGGCACAAAGCCAACGACAGCCAACAATCTCTTTCTATACCAATTACTCATACCTGATTGCAGGCTCTCTATTGTTCAGGGATATGAAAATGATGGGAGAACTCACCTCCGGAGCTGCAGCCCGGACGATGCTGTATGCCAAAGGTGCGACAGAGGATCAGGCTATGGCTTATCTGCAACCGATCGTAATTGATACACACCCACTAAATAATCCGTGGCTGAACTATTCAGTATACTTATGTAATACACTGATACCGGGAGTACTCATGCTATTAATATTTATGGTTACCGTTTATTCAATCGGTGTGGAAATCAAGGATCGCACTGCCCGCGAATGGCTACGAATGAGTAACAACTCCATTTACATTGCATTGGCAGGAAAACTGCTTCCCCACACAATAGTCTTTTTCATTATGGGTATATTTTATAATGTATACCTGTATGGATTTCTGCATTTTCCTTGCAATAGCGGCATATTCCCGATGATATTCGCCACACTGTGTCTCGTACTAGCATCTCAATGTTGTGGTATTGTTATGATAGGAACTCTGCCGACTCTACGACTCGGATTAAGTTTTGCTTCCCTGTGGGGAGTCATATCGTTCTCCATTTCCGGTTTTTCATTCCCGGTCATGGCTATGCATCCTGTTCTACAGGCTTTGAGTAATCTATTCCCGTTGCGGCATTATTTCCTGATTTACGTCGATCAAGCACTCAACGGATATAGTATGGCTTACTCATGGACCAACTATATGGCACTATTAATATTTATGATGCTCCCCTTCTTTGTGGTTCATCGCCTGAAGGAAGCATTGGTTTACTATAAATATATACCCTAAATGAAAGATATAAAATTAAAAGACAAGATAGCCCAAGGCATCAATGACCTGTTTTATATCTGGAAGCGGGAGTTTCAAACAACTTTCCGCGACCAGGGGGTGCTGATATTTTTCATACTCGTCCCATTAGGTTATCCGTTGTTGTATAGTTTCATTTATGACAACGAAGTAGTGCGTGAAGTTCCTGCCGTTGTTGTAGACGATTCACATTCATCTCTTAGTCGTGAATATCTCCGTAAGGTAGATGCCACACCCGATATTCAAATCGTCTCTTACTGTGCTGATATGGAAGAAGCCAAACAAATGCTAAAGAACCGGCGTGCGTATGGTATCATTTATATCCCTTCGGATTTCAGCGACAATATTGCCAAAGGAAAACAGACACAAGTCAGTATCTATTGCGACATGAGCGGATTGTTATACTATAAATCGATGCTTCTTGCCAACACTGCCGTTTCTCTGGATATGAACAGGGATATCAAAATTGCACGTAGCGGAAACACGACCGACCGTCAGGATGAAATCACTGCTTATCCGATAGAATATGAAGAAATCTCCATCTTCAACCCCACTGCCGGGTTTGCCGCTTTCCTGATTCCTGCTGTATTGGTATTGATTATCCAACAGACATTATTGCTCGGCATCGGTCTCGCTGCAGGAACTGCTCGTGAGAACAACAGATTTAAGGATCTTGTACCTATTAATCGTCACTATAACGGGACGTTACGAATTGTATTAGGAAAAGGATTGAGTTATTTCCTAGTTTATATATTGGTAGCTTTCTACGTACTTTATGTCGTTCCAAGATTGTTTAGCCTCAACCAAATTGGGCAACCCAGTTCATTAATATTATTCGTTGTCCCCTATCTTGCGGCTTGTATCTTCTTTGCGATGACAGCTTCTATTGCCATTCGCAATCGGGAAACGTGTATGCTGATTTTTGTATTCACATCAGTCCCCCTGTTATTTATTTCAGGAATTTCCTGGCCGGGAGCAGCTATTCCTCCGTTTTGGAAGTATGTATCCTACATCTTCCCCTCAACGTTTGGAATTAACGGCTTTGTAAAAATCAACAATATGGGAGCCACTCTTAGTGAAGTAGCTTTTGAATATAAGGCTTTGTGGTTGCAAGCCGGCATTTATTTCCTGACCACCTGTTGGGTATACCGCTGGCAAATACTGATGAGTCGCAAACATGCAATAGAGAGATACAAAGAATTAAAAGAGAAAGCAAACTTATCCAAGCAGATAAGTGATTAATGAGTAAGAATTACAAGAGAGAGAATTAACGGTGTATCCTTTCAATGGGATATGCCGTTTTTCTTTTTATTAATAAGGATATAAAAAAATCCCCCGTTCCAAGAGAGTATAGAACGAGGGATTTTAGAGATATTATAAAGAGAGTATAATAAGTTTAGAACTTGTAACCTACGCCAATAGAGAAGTTCATGTTCTTCGGTGCACCGTCACCATCAGCCAATTTAGCCAAACCAAATTCTCCTGATAAGTCAATAAAGAATTTATTAATTTCATAAGCAACGCCTACACCGAGACCTGCATCAAATCTTTTTGCTCCAAATTGATCATCACCGTCACCAAAGAAATCAATTTTTTCATCACCAATTTTACACTTACCAGCAATACCAAATGCAAAATAAGGACCAGCTTTCACTACAATATTCTGGTTATCAGCAATTGCAAATCTTGCAGCAGCCAATACCGGAATCTCCAAATACATTGGATTCATTTTCACTTCATCCTGTTTAGCACCTTTTTGAGTGAACATCAACGAAGGTTGAATAGACCACATATCAGAGAACTGATATTCCATGCCAACGCCTACATTGAATCCAATCCTCATGTCAGTATCCATATCCCCAGTAAAGTTACTCATGTTCATACCAACTTTGGCATTCCAAGAAATCTGAGAATAAGAAACGATAGAAACAAGTGCAAATAGCACAAAAATCAAACCTTTTTTCATATCATTCATTTTTTAGTTTGCCTTCCTCTTCCCTTTGGTTGGCATTGTTAGTTAATAGTTCTGTTTGAAGTGTGGGGAATTATTCGCAACCGGTTAAAGTATTGAAACACACCCTTCCGTATTTAACGTATATTTTGTAGCCGCAAATATATTTCATTTATTTTATATAAAAAAATCCTTGATAGTCTATTTTTTGCATAAAGGTTATTAAAGAGTGACTATATAGAAAAAAATAATGTTCATCCGGTCTTTTTTTATGCTTAAATAATTTCCGAATAACAATGCAATTAAAATATTCTTGCAAGATTTATACATTTACAATTATTAACCGACTAGCTATTGCTTGTTTACGAAATATTCGTAGATTTGCGAAGTATTCGTAATTAAACAACATCTCCATGGAAAAGTTAACTATACAAGAAGAAGAAGTAATGATCTACATTTGGGAGTTACAATGCTGTTTCGTAAAAGACATTGTTGCAAAGTATACGCAACCGACACCTCCTTATACCACAGTAGCATCTATCGTAAAGAACCTCGAGCGGAAAGGATATGTCACACCGAAACGTGTGGGTAATACCTACCAATATACTCCTGCCATTCGCGAAAATGAATATAAACGCCATTTTATGAGTGGCGTAGTTCGTAACTACTTTGAGAACTCTTACAAAGAAATGGTTTCTTTCTTTGCCAAAGACCAGAAAATTTCGACCGATGATCTCAAAGATATTATCGAACTCATTGAAAAAGGAAAAGAAAATTAATAGAAAACATTCATCACCATGACTCCGGAACTAGCTTATTTTCTAAAGATAAATGTAGCGATAGCTCTGTTCTATGCATTCTATCGGTTGTTTTTCCATAAAGACACCTTCTTCCATTGGCGTAGGATGGCTTTGCTATGTTTCTTTGCCATCTCCATGCTTTATCCTTTACTGAATATTCAGGGATGGATAAAAGCTCACGAACCAATGGTGGCAATGGCAGATCTTTATGCAACCATCATCCTTCCGGAGCAAGTAGTTACTCCTTTACAAGAGCCTGTAATGAACTGGCAAGAGTTTATCATGCAGCTCGCGAAAGTTATCTATTGGAGCGGAATGTTATTACTAGCCACACGTTTCTTCGTACAACTGGGCAGCATCATCCGATTACACTTCCAATGCTCAAAAAGCAAGATACAAGGAGTACGCGTACATCTATTAAAGAAAAAAACCGGCCCTTTTTCTTTCTTCCACTGGATATTCATACACCCACAATCACATACGGAATCTGAAATCAGTGAAATTATTACTCATGAAGAGACCCACGCCCGTCAATACCATTCGGTAGACGTGCTTATCAGCGAGATAATGTGTATCTTTTGCTGGTTCAATCCATTTATCTGGCTGATGAAACGGGAAGTCAGAGGAAACCTCGAATACATGGCAGATCACCGTGTATTAGAGACGGGGCATGATAGTAAATCATACCAGTACCATTTGTTGGGACTGGCACATCACAAGGCTGCAGCAAATTTATCAAATAGTTTCAATGTTTTACCACTCAAAAATCGTATTAAAATGATGAATAAACGAAGAACGAAAGAAATAGGAAGGACAAAATATCTGATGTTTCTTCCCTTGGCTGCTATCTTAATGATTGTCAGTAACATCGAAATGGTAGCACGTACCACTGAAAAATTTGCCAAAGAAATGATGGGACAAGCAACAGAAGAAGTTGCCATGCAAGCTGAAACTACGGATATTCCGGAACTTCCTACAGAAGATATTCAAGGAACTACACTTCCACGGGATAAGCAAGAAAAGGAAATGGCGGAAACTCAAATCAAAAGTGTACCAGATTCCGTTGTCTTCCAGGTTGTAGAAGAAATGCCGGATTTTCCGGGAGGAGTACAGGCACTGATGGACTACTTATCGAAGAACGTCAGATATCCGGCTGAAGCACATGCAATCGGTGCACAAGGACGTGTGATTGTAAGCTTTACTGTCAAAAAGGACGGAAGCATAGCCGATACGAAAGTGGAGCGAAGTGTCAATCCGTATCTCGACAAGGAAGCCATGCGTGTAATTGCCGCCATGCCCAAATGGAAACCCGGCAAACAAAGGGGGGAAGCAGTGAACGTGAAATTTACAGTTCCTGTTGCTTTTCGGCTATCCGGTCCTGAACTTCCCAAAGCAGAAGAAGTAAAGCAGTCCGACATGGATGAAGTAGTGGTGGTGGGCTATGCTGCAAAAGATGATCCAACCCCAGAGGGAGGCAGTGTAAAAGGAGAAAATGAAGACGAAGTATTCACCATGGTAGAAGTAATGCCTAAATTTCCGGGAGGACAAGCCGGTCTGTTCCAATATCTGGCTAGAAGTATCAAATATCCCGTCATCGCTCAAAAAAGTAAGGAGCAAGGCAGAGTCATCATACAGATGGTTATTAGTAAAGACGGAAGTTTGTCGAATATCAAAGTCTTACGCAGTGTATCTCCGTCACTGGATGCAGAAGCCGTACGCGTAGTGGGTAATATGCCTAAATGGGAACCAGGAATGCAAAAAGGACAACCTGTTTCTGTCAAGTATACCATTCCTATCGTATTCAGGTTACAGTAATTTCTCTCTCCGGTGCCGCCCCCTTTCCTCATCGGTGAGGAACGGGGCGTTCATCGGTGGGAAACACCTTTCTCCCCGGAGCCGGATATATCCTTCTCCAGTACAAAAAAATCATTTCTTTTTTAGTTTTTTACAAGGATAGTTATAAAAAGATCCTTATATTTGTTCGTGTAATAAAACATTATTCACATGAAAAGATTCGTATGGATTATCGGTTTGATATTCTGCATAACCTGCACCATACAAGCCAAAGACAGAGTGATCGAGCGTCCTCCTTTTCTTGCATGGAGTTCCAATAGTATTGAGGTCGATAAAATTGTCATGAGTGATACAGTGACAACAGTGTATATAAAGGCTTTCTATCATCCTAAATATTGGATAAAAATAGCTACGGGCAGTTTCCTGAAAGACAACAATGGAATGCTTTATCCCATTCGAAGAGGAGTTGGAATCACATTAGATAAAGAGTTCTGGATGCCGGAATCAGGAGAAGCGGAATTCCAATTACAATTTCCTCCCATACCCGAAAATGTAACCAGTCTGGACTTCTCAGAAGGGGATTTTGACGGAGCATATAAGATATGGGGCATACAACTGGATAAGGACGCATTCTATAAACAGAAACTTCCCAAAGAAGCAGTCGTGCACAAAATAAATAAGAAAGCGATATTGCCGACTCCTAAGTTAGTCTATGGAACTGCCACCCTTAAAGGAAAAATACTAGACTATCAAAAAGAGATGATAAAGCAAGTGAAGATGCACATAGAAAGTCCTGCACTGAATATCCACAACGAACAGAATATCATAAAAATCAAGGAGGACGGCACTTTCCTGGCGGAAGTAAAGGTTGCATCTGTCACAAGCGTAGCATTGGAATTTCCTTTTGGTTGGATTGAATGTCTGATAGCTCCCAATGAAGAGACATCACTCATTATAAATACAAAGGAACTTTGCCGCAGACAAGCACATCTACAAAGAAAAGATAAAACGTATGGAGAGCCTGTATACTTCAATGGTTATCTGGCTAGCCTACAACAAGAATTAGCTTCAGTAGATATAGATATTGTATTAAAAAGCGTTTATTACATGGATATGTACAATGACATTGTCGGGAAAAGTGCAGATGAATATAAAGCTTATGTACTTGAGCGCCTTCCATCCGTTCGAAAAGAAATTGCGCAATCCCCATACAGCAATGCGTGCAAAGAGCTATTAAATATCCTGGTAGACCTGGATGCGACCGGCAAAATCGCCATGACGGAGAGAGAACTAAAATCAGCACATATTGCTGTTAACAAACTGAATAGAGAGCAGGCTGATGATTATTTTTATAATACCCGCATCGATACTCCTAAAGGCTACTATGACATACTGAAGGAATTCAGTTCTATCAACACTCTTAAAGCTTTATACGGCAAATATTACGCGTCAACGATATATTTAATAAACTTTCTGCCGAATTCTTTAGATGTACTTAAAGAGACACTAAGAACGGGACAGGGACCTCTATTCGATAACATTAAATTTAATAAGCTATATCAATCCATTAAGGATTTTACCCCGTTAACAGCAGAACAGAATGTTGAATTAAAGACTTTTTCTTCCCCGGTATATGCAGAGATGCTTACTCAAGTTAACAAAGAGATAATAAAAAAGATAGAATTAAACAAAAGAAAGACAGGCTTCACTGTTAACGAGACAGGACAAGTCTCCAATGAAGATTTATTCCCATCCATTATCTCTAAATTCCGGGGACACACACTGTTAGTTGATTTTTGGGCAACATGGTGTGGCCCTTGTCGCACAGCTAATAAAGCCATCACTCCAATGAAAGAGGAATTAAAAGACAAGGATATTATCTACCTCTACATCACAGGCGAAACTTCCCCCAAAGGTACCTGGGAAAACATGATTACCGATATTCATGGTGAGCATTTCCGTGTGACAAATGAGCAATGGAGCTTTCTAATGTCCAACTTCAATATCCGAGGAGTTCCCACTTATTTTGTTGTTGATCCGGAGGGTAATATCACCTTCAAACAAACTGGATTTCCCGGAGTAGACACCATGAAAAAAGAACTCATGAAAGCTTTGAATAAATAATTCAAACGTAAAAAATAGATCAAGCAGAAATCGTTGTTGATATACGCCATAAATAAATGCAAGACCCCTGATTGATATAGAAAAAATAGTGACGGTATATGCTTAGGATAGTGACGGTATCGTTGTCATATACCGTCACTATTTATATTGGATAGCGTCACTATTTTGTAGAAGAGAATCCGCCAACAACGGATTCTATATGATCCTAATAAATAAACGAGCCTCCATAGTCTTTGAAAAGACTACAGAGGCTCGCTCTATATCCTATGGATAACTTACTGCAAAGCTATCCAACTCCAGATTCCATTTATTTATGCATTTCCACGATTTGAGTCGGAGCCATCTCTACATTCCGGCGATCTACCTGACGAACAACACTGGCAGCCAGGGATAAGAAAGCGCGTCCGGTCACGGAGTCTTCATCCAATGCAACGGGAGTACCATTATCTCCTCCTTCACAGATGCTTTGCACGATAGGAATCTGCCCCAACAAAGGAACATTCATTTCTTCAGCCAGTTTCTTGGCACCTTCTTTACCAAAGATATAGTATTTATTCTCGGGTAGTTCAGCGGGAGTAAACCAAGCCATATTCTCAACCAAACCGAGAATAGGTACATTTACCTTATCGTTGGTGAACATATTGATTCCCTTACGGGCATCTGCCAAAGCAACCGCTTGCGGAGTACTGACAACAATCGCTCCTGTCATGGCTAATGTTTGAACAACCGTCAAATGAATGTCACTGGTTCCGGGAGGAAGGTCTATCAGGAAATAATCCAAATCTCCCCAGGCTGCATCAGCTATCAACTGTTTCAACGCATTACTTGCCATTCCGCCACGCCACAAAGTTGCCTGATCCGGATCGACAAAGAAACCGATAGACAATAATTTCACGCCATACTTCTCTACCGGAATAATCATGTCACGACCATCTATACGTTCAGCATAGGGGCGTGCATCCTCCACCTGAAACATCTTAGGCATGGAAGGACCGAAAATATCAGCATCGAGCAAGCCAACCTTATAGCCTAATTTAGCCAAAGCAACTGCCAAGTTCGCAGACACCGTAGACTTACCTACTCCACCTTTACCGGAAGATATACCGACTATATTCTTCACTTGTGGAAGGAGCTTGCCAACTTCCGGACGAGCGGCTTGCTTACTCTCTGCTGTGATTGTTACCTGCACATCAGGAGAGACATACGTATGAATAGCTGTTTCCGCAGCTTTCAACATTGATTTCATAAACGGATCAGTCGGTTTCTCAAAGATCAATGAAAAGCTGACAGTCATACCATCAATACGGAGATTATCGGCAACCATCTCCGCTTCCACCAAATTCTTTCCCGTACCGGGATAACGCACCGTTGCCAATGCATCCAATATCAATTTAGGATAGAGAGTCATTTTATTTACTATTTGACGATTTACAAATTACTATTTAAAGTCACTATTCAGATGGCTGCCGGTTCACTTTAGGGTGATTGTCCCGGCAAGCTATTTGCTTGTACTTAGACCGCTACGCTTGCTGCGGTTGTAGCTACGATAGGGATCAAGCTCTATTTCTACATCCGGCTCTTGCAGTTTACCTTCCTGCGGAAGCCGGAATTTGATATACTTTATATCTAAACCACGATCCAGCCATTGTTGTTCATAATAGGTTTTAATACCGAGAATATTATCTACCAGATCAGAATGATATAAATCTTCAGTCATAAACTCAACCGGAAGTTTGTTCGCCTCAATCATGTATTTTGTATAGGTAAACATAAAGTTGCTGTCCGTTTTCAGGTGGATAATACCATTCGGTTGCAAAAATTTGCGATACCTTTCCATAAAATAGGTAGAAGTCAGTCGCTTGGTTGCTTTCTTCATTTGCGGGTCAGAGAAGGTAAGCCATATTTCACTCACTTCGCCTTCAGCAAAAAAACGCTCGATGATTTCAATATTGGTACGCAGGAAAGCGACATTCTTCATTCCGGCCTGTAATGACTCCGTTGCTCCCGTCCACATACGGGCGCCTTTTATATCCACTGCTATAAAGTTCTTTTCGGGAAACATCTTACCCAGGCCAACAGTATACTCACCACGTCCGCAACCCAACTCGAGCACAATCGGATGATCGTTTTTAAAAAACTCCTTGTGCCATTTCCCTTTCATGCCAAAAGGCACGTTATCTACCGCCGAATAAGGATATTCGAACACGTGCGGATAACTCGCCATATCGGCAAACTTTTCTAATTTATTCTTTCCCATATCAATCCTGATTAGGTCGCAAAGGTACTGATTTTGAAGCAACCGACAAAAAGAAATGGAGCACAGATTTCTCTATGCTCCATTCTTCTATAGTACTGAATGATTCGTCTAATTAAATCTCAACATTCACTTCAACGTTTACCTCTACACTTCCGCCTTGTTGTGCTTTCAAATCCTCATAGAAAGCAGCACGCGAAATAGCAACATACGGTTGCAGGAAAAGAAGTCCAATACCCAAAGTGAAAATACAAAGAATAGCCCAGCCAATGAAACTTAAATCAAGCATGAACAGCTTCATCTTGTTCCCTTCCATCATAGCCATACTTTTCTCAATAGCTGCATTGTTTTTCATTTCCGGTTCATCTTTCAAGATAAAAGATGTCATTGCATAAGAATAAGACTTAATGATACCCGGTATAACCAGCAACAGTGACCACAAAATTGTATAGACAGCCTGAAGCAACATAGTTACAAAAATACGTCCATAATCCTGGAAGCCTTCGAACAAAACACCAAAATCAATGTCTTTGCCTCTACATACGCCAAGCATTACAATAGTAAAGCCGTATGCAACCGGAAGTCCAACAAATAATGAACATAATCCGCCAATCACAGGAATAGCAGATAATCCACCGGCAATTGCTGAATAAATAAGTGCAGCAACGGCTGCCATAGGCCACTTTCCTCGAAGTGCCTCACGCGCCTGCGCACGTAGTTCTGAGTTTAGTTTTAACATAGTGAATAATATTAATTGATAAATGTGTTATTTCATAATATACAATTACTCTACAATCGTCACCCAGCCATGTGTATCCGGTTCGTCGCCATACTGGATTCCACGCAACTTATTATACAATTTCGTACAGATAGGTCCCGGCTTGCCGTCTTTAGAAATCACATAAGATTTTCCATTTTCCAAATCATCGATACGCTGAATCGGGCTGATTACTGCGGCAGTACCACAAGCACCAGCTTCTTCAAATGTTTCCAGTTCTTCTTCCGGTATCGGACGGCGTTCCACTTTGATACCCATGTCTTCTGCCAACTGCATCAAGCTCTTATTGGTAATAGAAGGTAAGATAGAAGATGATTTCGGAGTGATATAAGTATTATCCTTAATACCGAAGAAGTTGGCAGCACCACATTCATCAATATATTTTTTTTCTTTTGCATCAAGGTAGAACTCGCAGGAATAGCCCAGATCATGTGCTTTCTTGTTAGCACGAAGACTGGCTGCATAGTTACCACCCACTTTATAAATACCTGTTCCATGAGGAGCGGCACGATCGAACTCACGAATGATAACGTACGGATTGGTAGAGAAACCACCTTTGAAGTACGGTCCTACCGGAGTTACGAATACCACAAACATATACTCTTCCGCAGGATGCACGCCTACCTGGGCACTTGTTCCGATCAACAGCGGACGAATGTAAAGAGAAGCACCGGTTTCATAAGGAGGAATAAAACGTTCATTCAGCTTCACCACTTTCAGGATTGCTTCTTTGAACCGTTCTGTCGGAAGTTCTGCCATCAGAATTCCCTGGCAAGTAGATTGCAAACGGGCAGCATTTTCTTCCAAACGGAAAATACGAACTTTTCCATCTTTTCCACGGAATGCTTTCAGCCCTTCAAAGGCTTCCTGACCATAATGTAAACAGGTTGCCGCCATGTGCAAATTAAGATGTTCTTCACTGCTTACCTCCAGTTCTCCCCATGCACCATTACGGAAATTGATTCTCACATTGTAATCTGTCTTCATATATCCGAATGACAGATTCGCCCAGTCTATTTCTTTCATATTGTTATGTATTAGTTTATTTTCTATGCATTGAAACGCAAAAATAACTTTTATTCTTCAGATTGCCTCTTTTCTTGCAATAATTTTTCGACTTCCCGGTCGGCTTTTGTCAGTTTATCCTTGCAAAAGGCAATAATTTCATTGGCTTCTTTTATTTTCTCACTCAAAATGTCGATATCCAGTTCGTTATTATCTATCTGGCGAACGATCTTTTCAAGACGTTCCATTGCTTGGGAATATGTTTCTTTTTTTGCTGCCACGATAATTGATATTTAATGGTTAATGATGAATGTTTTTACAAATACACGTTTGGTGGATAGTTACTTTTCTACCACCGATCGAACTTCTCCTTTCGATAGCCGGGTTATCAAATGGTCTCCCGGCTTCAGTGAAGAAGCATCCGTCACCGCTTTCCCATCCTTGATTGTAATACTGTATCCCCGGCTCAAGAGTTTATCCGGAGAGGCGTCTGCTATTCGCTGTTGCAAAAGTTCCAACCGGTGAGATTGACGGGCCACTAATGCTTTCGTCACCTGTAACAAATCTTTCTTTGCTGCCAGCAAAGAAAAACGGGCGTCCGCAAGTTTGCGATGAACAAGATTGGGAATACGAGTTTGGAGGGTTTCCAACCTCCGTCGTTCCAGATCAAGAAGCATATAAGCTCCCTGTTGAATCCGCATAGATAATTCTTCCAGATGCTCCGCGACTTCCGCTACCCGGTGAATCAGGAGTTCGGCAGCAGCCGTAGGAGTTTTTACCCGGGTATGAGCCACAGAATCAAGCACTGTATCATCGCGTTCATGCCCAATACCGGTAATAATAGGTAATGGGAATTGCGCACATGCAGCTGCCAATAGATAAGTATCAAAGCCGGACAAATCGGAAGTAGCTCCACCACCACGAATGATGACTACTACGTCAAATTCATTGATGCGGGCATTAATACGATCCAAAGCAGCCAACACGGATTCCTCCACCTGATTTCCCTGCATTAAAGCCGGAAAAAGCTCCGTATAGAAAAAGAACCCGCCCGAATTATGCTGCAACTGATGACAGAAATCTCCATATCCGGCCGCAGTAGCCGAAGAAATGACAGCAATACGCTGGGGAAGAATCGGTATCTCAAGCTCTTTATTCAGTGTCAACACTCCCTCCTCTTCCAACTGCAATAATATTTCCCGACGACGGCGAGCCATATCTCCCAACGTATAAGCAGGATCAATATCAAGCACCGTCAGACTATAACCGTATAGCTCATGAAACTGAACTGTTACTTTCACCAACACTTTAATGCCGGAAGTAAATAGCTGCCCTGTGGTTTCCTCAAAATAAGGTTTCAACAAGCGGTAGATATTATTCCAAATCATACCGCGTGCCTTGGCTACGAGATTGTTGCTGCGAGGATCTTTCTGCACAAATTCCAGATAACAATGCCCTGTCGTATTGGAACGGACATCGCTCAACTCTGCCTGTATCCAATATTCATCGGGCAGGCATTGCTCCAGACTACGGCGCACGAGTGCATTCAGTTCTAAAAGAGAAAGCCTCTCCCCACCCTCTCCCAAAGAGGGTGAGTCAGATTGCTTGGACTTATTCATAGCGTTTATCATACAACAGTCACCTTATTTCTCCTTGGAAGAAAAGTTTAGATAAGCCTTCCACAAATCGGGAATACCATATCCATATATGTTATCCGGGAAATCGGCTCTATCCCCCGATTGACGTACCAAATCAATAATCTGCTTCGCTGTCAGCTTCGGACAAGCCTGCCACAGACAAGCTACCATACCGCACATAATCGGAGAAGAAAAAGAAGTTCCGTTGGCACGGCGAAGATTACCATCCGTTCCCATCACATCCGAATTCAGACCGACAGCCACTACATCCGGTTTCACACGTCCGTCAGCCGTATTCCCAACAGAAGAAAACGGCGCCAATTCTCCCCTTTTATTGACAGCTCCTACCGTTATTATATTCTCTGCGTCTCCCGGAGGAGTAATCTTCTTCCACGAACCTGCACCCGAATTTCCAGCGCTACAAACAACGACCATTCCTTTATCGGCTGCCTTCGCAGCTTCACGAGACATCAACGCATAATGACCATTCAAGTCACGATATCTATAATTCTTCGCAGGATCATCAAATGAGTAATATCCAAGCGATGTATTCACCAAATCCACTCCTACACTATCCGCAAACTCAATGGCTGCCGCCCAGTAATCCTGTTCTACCAGATTCTCCGAATATTCGTCCTCGCTACGCAACAACCAATAAGAAGCTTCAGGAGCTGTACCAATCATCACATGCGGCTGATTCATGGCCATACAGGACAATACAGACATTCCATGACTGCTTTCCGCATAAATATCTGCCTCCGGATTCACAAAGTCACGCACCCCGAGAATATGGATATTTTTCATGGCATCAATCTTATCTACATTATGGAATCCGGCATCAATCACGGCAATGGTCATTCCCTGTCCCTTAAAGCCCGCATCATGCAGAAGATCAACACGACTCATTGCCGCCTGTGTTATTGCAGGACCGTAAAGGCTATCGGTACGCACCGGTTTATTTATTAGCGAATCTCTTTGAAAGGCTCTTTGTGTGATACCTTTCCACACTCTTTCCGTGGAATGTACAAAAGGTAACTTTGCTATTTCGTCAATCAGAGTACTATCATTACAAGAAACAGTAACAAAATTATCCCATTTCCCCGTCACAAGTACATGAACACCCGTCTTCCGTATAGCATCTACATATTTCCTGCAAACCGGTAAATCGGTAGAATCAATAGGCAATCCCTGTTTTTTTCTCCGCTCGATAGATTTCTTAGACAAATACTTTTCCGGTTTCTGCAAGGAATAGTCAGTAGCCGCCTTGTCTTTCAGACTAATTCGATATTTTAAGGTATCTCCCGGAGTAAACTGGGCAAACACACCCAAATACATATTTAAAGCGAGAATCAATACTATAAACTTCTTCATAAGTTATCTTTCTATTTTAATCAATCATAATTCTTCATTTTCCATAATCACCAGCCCGATTCCTCTTTGGGAAGCAATGAAAGCTCCTCCCAGCACCCGTTTTCCATCATAAAACACAGCTGATTGTCCGGGAGCAATGGCCGAAGCTATTTCAAGGAAACGTATCAACAAACGTCCGTCTTCCAATCTTTTCACCCGGCAGGGAATCGGACGACTCCGATAACGAATCCGTACCGTCAGATTCTCACATCCGAACAATTCCCGTTCATCCACCATTTTATCCTGCTCCGCCAACATGTATTCAGTTTCCAGCTGGTCGGCATTTCCAAGCATCACCGTATTTTTCTGCGGATTGATTTTCAACACATAAGCAGGCTTTCCTAAAGCGATCTCCAATCCTTTTCGTTGCCCAATCGTATAATAAGGTGCTCCTTTATGCTTCCCAAGCTTCACTCCTTCAGAGTTAACAAACCATCCCGGTCCAATTTCACTATCCAGTTCGGGGCACTGCTCACGAAGAAAATCACGGTAATCCCCCTTGATAAAGCAGACTTCCATACTTTCTCCTTCTTTCGACTTTGCTTCATATCCTTTCTCTGCAAGATACTCACGAACCTTCACCTTCGTATAATCTCCCAACGGGAAAATACAACGTTTCAGCACATCCTGCCCCAATCTCCAGAGAAAATACGACTGGTCTTTCTTATCATCGTCTCCGGCTACTATATAAATATTTCCGCTTTTCTCTTCCAATCGTGAATAATGTCCGGTAGCCACCCATGCACAATTCAACTTATCCGCCCACTCCGTCAAAACACGGAACTTAAACAACGGATTACACATCACGCACGGATTCGGTGTACGCCCCTGCTTATATTCGTCTATGAAGTTTTTTACGATGGTTTCTTTAAAAGGAATACGTTCATCTGCTACATAATGTTCGATCCCCATCCGTTCAGCCAACTCCCTGGCATCCTGTGGCTCATCTCCCCATACGCGCATGGTAACCCCTACAATCTCGTATCCTTGTTCCTGCAGCATCAAGCAAGTAGCGGTGCTGTCTATGCCACCACTCATACCTACCAATACTCTCTTATTTCGTTCTTCCATTCGAATTTTGAAAATTTACATGGATACAAATGTACGAGATTTCAAAGAGAAAAGTTGCTTTTCTGAAAGAAAATCCTTATATTTGAAATATACCAAAAGCGAGAACAATTATGGCTAACCCCAGATTACCGGGCATTTCCGAAAACGAGCAAGCCTTATTGTATGCCAAATTGAATGAGTACAACCGAGGCAGAGCCTCTTTTAAAGAGGTAGGAGTCTACCTGGTGGTGTTGCCCCGACCGGGGAAACCAAATTATTCCCTTTGGCTGTACTCTCCCCTGCCCGAAAAGCAATCCATTCTTTATATACATGACCTGTCACCAGACATCAACGAATCCCTGCGGATGGCCAGCACGATGTTTTATTATTCGAAGCGTTGCATCATCCTGGTAGATTACAATGAGAAAAGAATGCAGAGTAATGGTGACGATCTTATCTTCTTCGGAAAATACCGGGGACATTTTCTACATGAAATCCTCAAAATAGATCCCGCCTACCTAAGTTGGGTAGCATACAAATTCATTCCCAAAATACCGAAACAGGAACGTTTCGTCAAAATAGCACAAGCTTATCATTCCATACACCTGGATATAATGATAAGAAAATCGAGGGAGAAGCGTTCATCCAGCCGTTATCTGGGAGAATTAGGAGAAAAGCTGACAGACTTAAAATTAAAAGTCACCCGGGTAAGATTGGAAGATGATCCGTACAAAACAAGAGTGAACGGCACTACCCCACAGTTTTTTGTCAAGCAGGTACTGACTTTGACCGATGCCAGTGGAAATTTAGTCACCATGAGTATTCCATCAAAAAATCCCAGTGCGGTTTCATGCACTCTATCCGGGATAGAACATGAATACCGACTGGGAGATATTATCTACGTTGCATCGGCGAAAGTATCGCGCCGATACGAAAGCTATGGTTCAAAATACACGCGCCTTAGCCATGTGAAGTTCGCAAGTCTCAACGTTTAGTCCAATCGTCTTTGACAAAACTTGCCGGATAAGAGATTTTATCCACCACACCGTCTTTCTGACGAATCCAGGATGTGAATGTACGGGCACCCTCATCCAATACGATGATACGCGCACCATTCGGCAAATGGTTATATTCCGTATTTCCACCGGTAAAGCGTCCATAAGCCAGAAGGATATCTTTCCACATCACTGCATAGTCATTATCGTGGTCGTGTCCTACAAACATACCCATCACATCACCAGCTTCTTTCATCGCTGCAAACATTCCTGTATTCAATTTAGGCGCACAAGCTTCCTCCATACGAGTTCCACGAAGAATTGCATTTTCGCTACGGGCAGCTTCATTGTATTCAGGAAGAGGAATATGGAAAAAAGCAAGAGCCGGCAGAGGCTGTCCGCCGTTTTGCACTTTATAAGCCGCACTCTGTTGACGATACCAATTTATCTGGTCGAATGTAAGCCATGCATACCCCTTCACATCTTTCAAAGGAGAATAAGAGTGAGAATCCATGCAATATAGCAAAGCAGCATCCTTCTTTAGATTGGAAGACGATTTCACTGTCAATACATAATCCGGCGATAAAACTGTTCCGCGATCAGGCAATAAATTGCCGGGAACTTGACGGATGATATCATATAACTGTTCCCGTGTCATTCCCTGTTCATTGTCATGGTTACCAAAAGTGACCACAAAAGGTAGTTTACGTTTAACTACCGGTTCCAGTACCTGCAACATTCCGGAATCCGCCGGAGCAGAATAAACAACATCACCGGTAAATATCACCAAATCCGGACGTTCGTCATCAAGCACCTGATTAATACGTTCCAGAGCTATATCTGAAGCCCGATTTCCATATTTAAAATGCACATCGGTAAATTGCACAATCTTGAATTTACCATCTTTGCTAAATTTCAGTTCACTCTTCTGAGCCATACAAAAAGTCGTTACCAATAAGAAGGCAAGTGTTAAGTAAATTTTAAAAAGACGAATCATAATTATTTGTTTTAGGGGGTTAAGAAATCTTCTCTATCAGCACAGTAGCATAAGCCGATATACCTTCTTCACGACCTGTAAAACCGAGTTTCTCGGTAGTAGTCGCCTTAATGGAAATATCATCCATATCAATCCCCATAACAGTTGCCATCGTCTCCTGCATCAAAGGAATGTGCGCTTTTAACTTCGGGCGTTCGGCACAAATAGTTGCATCGATATTGCCCACTTTATATCCTTTGGTAGCAATCAACTCCACTGTTTTTTTCAGCAGTATCTTGCTATCTATATTCTTAAATTCTCCTGCCGTATCGGGGAAATGATAGCCAATATCACGCATATTCGCCGCCCCCAACAGAGCATCGCAAACAGCATGCAATAATACATCAGCATCCGAATGCCCCAGCAATCCTTTTGTGTGTTCCAAAAGAATGCCACCCAGCCATAACTCACGACCTTCGACCAACTGATGTACGTCGAAACCAAAGCCTACTCTTATCTTCATATTTTATATAACAAATGAGTACTAATGAATAAAAAAAGATCAACGAATATAGAAATCCAGCAGTTTTTCTCCCTCCAGATAACCTTGCAAACGCTGTCCGATACTAACAGGACCTACACCCACAGGAGTCCCAGTAAAGAGCAAGTCACCAATTTTCAAAGTTACAAACTGGCTTACATAAGCGATTATATCATCTATCTTGAAAAGCATATCTGCCGTACAACCGCGCTGCACTTCCTTACCGTCGATCAACAAATGAAAGTCAAGATTCTGAATATCCTTATAGTGCTCCACCGGAACAAAAGTTCCAATAGCAGCCGACGAATCAAAACCTTTGCAAAGCTCCCAGGGATTACCCTGCTCACGGAACTTTCGCTGAAGGTCACGAGCCGTAAAGTCGATCCCTACAGTCACTGCATCATAATAACGGTTAGCAAAGCGGGGAGCTATATTTTTCCCCAATCGATTAATACGAACCACCAGCTCCGTTTCATAATGTATCTCTTTAGAAAAGTCGGGAATGAAAAACGGTTTGCCATCCTTCAGAATAGCAGAATCAGGCTTCATAAAAATCACCGGCTCCGTATTTACTTGTGTATGTCCCAGTTCTTTGTTATGCTGGGCGTAGTTCATTCCTACTGCAATAATCTTCATTATTTCTCGTTAAAATTCAATCGGTTAAACATAACAGCCAAATGAGCATATAGAGACGTATTCTGCACCACTATATTCTCGGGTACACGGATTCGGAAAGGAGTAAAGTTCCATACGGCTTTTATGCCTCCGTCTACCATCTTATCTGTAATTTCCTGAGCAATATTAATAGGTACGGTCAATACACCGATATTTACATCGTATTCTTTCATCTTTGCCTCAAAGTCATCGGAGTGAAAAATAGGAATACCATTCAAGTCTTTTCCCACCAATTCCGGATTCACATCAAAAGCTGCCACAATCTCCAGCCCGAAATGATGCAAACCCGAATCCCGAAGCAAAGCAGCTCCCAAGCTACCTACACCAAACAAGAAGGCTTTGTGCATATTGGTAAATCCAAGAAAACTCTCCAACACTTCAATCAGCGCATCAATGTTATACCCTACTCTCGTGCGCCCGGAGATATTGACGTAGGATAAATCCTTGGCGATTTGAGAAGCGTCAATATTTATTTCTTTAGAGATTTGTGTAGAAGAGACGTACTGTTCTCCTTTTTCTTTCATTAGTTTTATATTAGACAGATACCAGGGAAGTCTGCGCAAGGTAGGCTCCGGCACTTTATCCGCCTCTTTTCGTATAGATGTGCTCATACTTCTTACTAAATTTGGTATTTTGCAAAAGTACAATCTTTTTTGAGACTGACAACCCTATAACAGAAAACCTTAATAGAGATTAAACAAAACAATGAAAAGAGGTTCAAATTTTGCTCTTTTCCATAAGTTTAATACTTTTGAAAAGGATTAAAAATGACGAGTATGAAAAATAATGATTGGAAAGATAGATTAAACGTAGTGTATTCCACGAATCCAGACTTCGGCTATGAAATGGATAATGATGAAGAGCAGGTCACCCTAGACAAAGCCAAACAAAACCTGCGAGTTTCCATTGACAAAAAGAATCGGGGCGGTAAAGTGGTCACATTAATTACCGGATTTATAGGTACGGAAAACGACTTGAAAGAGCTGGGTAAGCTACTGAAAAGCAAATGTGGAGTAGGCGGATCGGCTAAAGACGGAGAGATTATGGTACAAGGAGATTTCAAAACCAAAATCATAGAGCTGCTCATTAAAGAAGGATATGCCAGAACAAAAGGTATAGGAGGTTAAACTAAATAGCATTTTGTAACTAAATATTTTAAAGATATGAGAAAAGTAACATTATTCTGTGCAGTAACGTTATTCTCACTGTTGTCATTTGCACAAGACAACAATGCTGATATCGTCAAGGTAGGCGATAGTATGCCTGCTTTCACCCTTCATTCAACAGTGAACGGTACTGTAAACTCCGAGGACCTGAAAGGGAAAGTTGTATTAATCAATATTTTCGCTACTTGGTGTGGTCCTTGCCAAAGCGAACTGGCTGAAGTTCAAAAAACACTCTGGCCTAAATATAAGGACAACAAAGATTTCTGCATGTTAGTAATCGGACGCGAACATACCGACGATCAATTAACGAAATACAACAAGCGCAAAGGGTTTACATTTCCTCTCTACCCGGACCCGAAACGGGAAGTCACAGGTAAGTTTGCCAGTCAATACATTCCCAGAAGTTACTTAATCGACAAAGAAGGGAAAGTGATATCCGCCACTGTCGGTTATAAAAAAGAAGAAATGGACAAGCTGATGAAGGAAATAGACAAGGCATTGAAATAATCCTCCCCAAGAATGTGCCTCATGTTATACATGGCAGTTTCTTTAGGAATATTCCTTAAATATGAAAAGAAAAGGCAACTAACTCGTTATGAATTAGTTGCCTTTTTTACATCTTCAAATAGAGAGTCTTAATGAATACCTCTATTAAGTTAACGTGTTCCGTTTTTAAGGACACATTATAGAATTTGAATCTGATTGATTATTCAGCTTTCAAAGTGAAACGCTTGAAATCAACAATCTTCAGTTCAGGGTCAGCAGCAGCCAACACTTCTCTTACAGTTTTCTTACCGTCCATGATATCTTCCTGGTTCAATAAGCAAACTTCTTTCAAGAACTTGCCCAGACGACCTTTCGCGATGTTCTGAATCATTTGTTCAGGCAGATGTGCAGCCTTCTCTGCAGAAACAGTAGCAATGATTTCTTTTGCTTTCGCTACATCTTCAGCAGTAATCCATCCTTTAGCCATGTTGCTATCCATGTGTTCTTCGCTGTCCACATGAGCCGGGTTGATGTTAGCTTTCTTCAGAGCAGCCTCTACAGCTTTCTGTACCTGTTCTGCTTTTGTCTTCTCAATAGCAACTTCAATTTCTTTCTGTTTTACTTCTTCAGAAACGCCATCTTCATCAATAGCAATCGGGTTCATGGCAGCAATCTGCATAGCTATTTGCTTAGCCAACTGCTCGTTCACTTCCTTGTTGAAAGCAACAATCGTGCAAAGACCATTTCTGTTCATGTGATTGTAAACAGCAGTGCATACACCTTCTACAGTCATGTAACCATCCAGTTCCATTTTCTCACCTGTGATACCGCTACGGTCAGTCACTGCATCCTGTACAGTACCGTTACCCATCGGCAATGCTTTTACTTCGTCCAAAGTAGCGCATTTATTAGCCACAGCAAGATCAAGAATATCCTGAGTCAGTTTCACGAAATCAGCATTCTGAGCCACAAAGTCAGTTTCACACTTCAAAGCAACGATAACAGCACGGTCACCGGTAGTTTTAGCCAAAACGCAACCTTCAGAAGCTTCACGTTCTGAACGCTTAGCAGCAACAGCTTGTCCTTTCTTACGGATAATTTCCATTGCCTTGTCGAAATCGCCTTCAGCTTCAGTCAACGCGTTTTTGCAATCCATCATACCAGCTCCGGTCATTTTGCGCAGCTTGGTAATATCAGCCATACTTACAGCCATAATAATTTCCTTTATTTAAATGAATAATAATTTTCGAAACAAAAAAATGTGCCAATCTGCCAATCAAGATACAAGCGTATAAATATACTCTTGCACATTAGCAAATTGGCACATTTTATATATTAAGCCTCTTCGTCTTCCTTGATGAAAGCAGCAGCTTTAGCTGCGTTAATAGCTTCTTCGTCAGACTTGTCGAGTCTAGCTTTCACTGATTTCTTCTTGCCTTTGTTAGCAGGAGCTTCACCAGCAGCTTCCATATCGATCTTTTCAGCTTTTCTTTCTTCCAAACCTTCGATCATTGCAGCGCAGCAAGCATCCAAGATAACTTCTACTGATTTAGTAGCGTCATCGTTAGCAGGAATTACGAAATCTACGTTTGAAGGATCAGAGTTAGTATCAACGATACCAAATACAGGGATACCCAGACGGTTAGCTTCGCGAACTGCGATGTTTTCTTTCATTACGTCGATAACGAACAATGCAGACGGCAGACGAGTCAGGTCAGCGATAGATCCCAAAGTCTTGTCTAATTTTGCACGTTGACGAGAAATCTGAAGAACTTCTCTCTTAGAAAGGTTAGAGTAAGTACCATCGTTAGTCAATTTATCGATAGTAGCCATTTTCTTCACAGCCTTACGGATAGTCGGGAAGTTAGTCAACATACCACCCGGCCAGCGTTCGATTACATAAGGCATATTAACAGATTGAGCTTTCTCAGCTACAACTTGTTTAGCTTGTTTTTTAGTAGCAACAAAAAGAACTTTCTTGCCAGATTTGGCAATCTGTTTCAAAGCTTCAGCAGCTTCGTCTACTTTTGCAACTGTTTTGTGGAGGTCAATGATATGAATACCATTGCGTTCCATGAAAATATAAGGAGCCATTGCAGGGTTCCACTTTCTCTTAAGGTGTCCGAAGTGGCAACCAGCCTCCAATAATGTATCAAAATTTGTTCTTGACATCTTGTTTTTTCTTTAAATCGTTTACTTTCTTTTTTGTTTTTTCTAAACCAACCGCTGGGTAGTCTATGAGCAGAGTCCCAGTAGTTTAGATACTAAACATATTCCTCTATCAGGCAGCACATTAACGCTTGCTGAACTGGAATCTTCTACGAGCTTTCGGCTGTCCCGGTTTCTTACGTTCAACAGAACGAGGGTCACGAGTCATGAAGCCTTCTGCACGAAGAGCAGCTTTATCTTCAGCGTTCATCTTAACCAGTGCACGAGCGATTGCCAAACGCAATGCCTGAGACTGACCAGTGAAACCACCACCACACAAATTCACCTTGATGTCATACTTCTCAGCAGCACCCAGCTTGTTCAATGGTTGTTTTACAACATACTGAAGAATAGTTGATGGAAAGTACTCTGCAAGGTCTCTCTTGTTAATAGTAATCTTTCCTGTACCTTCGCTTACGAATATGCGTGCAATAGCACGTTTACGTCTGCCTAATGCATTTACTACTTCCATTATATCTTATTTATATGAATTAATATCAATCATTTTCGGGTTCTGTGCAGCCTGTTTGTGTTCGCTACCAGCGTAAACATACAAGTTGTTCAGCAATTTAGCTCCCAGAATGTTCTTAGGAAGCATGCCCTTCACTACTTTTTTCAGTAATCTCTCTTCACCGTTCGGTTTTGTAATCAAACGGGCAGGAGTCATTTCTCTCTGGCCACCAGGATAACCAGTATATGACAAATATACTCTGTCATTCCATTTGTTACCAGTCAGTTTTACTTTGTCTGCATTGATGATAATAACGTTATCACCGCAGTCTACGTGAGGAGTAAAGTTTGGTTTGTACTTTCCTCTCAGCAATTTTGCAACTTTTGCTCCCAGACGACCTAAAGTCTGGTCTGTAGCGTCAACGATAACCCATTCTTTGGTTACAGTCGCTTTGTTTGCAGAAATGGTCTTGTAACTTAAAGTATCCACTCTAATTTTGTTTTTTAAATGTTACTACTAAAAATTTTCTTCACCACTCATTAGTCTTCCCCGGACAAAGGAATACTAACTTGCTATGAATTAATCTCTTATCATTTTGTGATAATAATCGGCTTGCAAAAGTACGGCTTTTCTTTGAATTGGCAAACTATTTCTTCTTTTTTTTGGATTTATCCGGTTGAGAAACAAGAAAAAACAGGAAGCAAAGAATGTTATATAATCAAGGCGGCTATGCTAATTCAATTCATTTCAAAACTCACGGTTTTGAATTAAATACTACATAGTGAAAAAACATCTATCATAAGTATCATTCATTTTAATAAATTTCTCATTATCAGAAGAATAAGCATGATAGATAGCTTTTAAAAAAGGTATCTATCATACTTTTATTGCAAAAAACAGCTATCTATCATGCCTATACTTTGTCTATTTTAGTGTAGTATTAGGTGAGATTACCCATTTAAAGGCATAAGAATGCACGTTTTATAGGACGACAACCTGTATTTGACAGCTTAATAATCTATTGGGAGCGGTGATGTTTCTATAGCCCACGTATGCAGAGGTAAAATGGCATGATTTTCTCTCTACTATAAAGTTGAAAAAGCGTGTAAGTATCTGCAACTGCAACAAAATGGCTTTAACCTGTTAATAGATAGTCGGTTACAGCGTTGCAGATACCTGTGGCAGATGGTGGCAGATAAGAGGTATCTGCCACACATCCGGTTAGGGGTGTGAAAGCTATCCTTTTAGAGAAAGAAGCCACTGCGTGTTTGGCAATTTCCATACGTGGAAACTACAGTTTCCATACGCGGAAACTCTGGTTTCTACATGCGGAAACTACAGTTTCCTGCCTGGAAACCGGAGTCCTAACGTAAGGAACTGTACTGTACTGGATTTAGTTGACAACTTCGCTTGTTATACCTAAGTTAGTTTACTCAATATTTTTTAAAACCTAAATAAGTTTACTTGTCCCTTTGTAATTCCTGTATAAGTTGTCATTTTAGATATGTTGCAAAATTATGTATCTTCTCTTATAAGTGCAAGACTTCGGGCTGTAAACTTTCATTAAACAACAAAAACTCTTCGCTCGGGGATCGCCCTAGCGGCAACCTTAGATTTGCAGCATCAAAATATTTATCTTTGAATTGATATTGAAAGGAAAGCAAAAGGAAAACCATCAGCGGCAATAGAAGTCAAGTCTAAGTCCCTATTCGGTCCTTTTGCTCCTTCCTTGAACTCAAACCCATATAAGAATTTCAGTAAACCTGTTTAAGGTTATTAGGTCAAGTTCAGGTCCTTTCTTTTTTGTTTAATGTTCAAAAACAAAAGTATGAAAGTTTTTTATTTAGGAGTTGATGTGAGTAAGAAAAAATTGGATTTATGTTTAAGGAGTAACGGTAAGGACATCCTTTATGATGTTATTCCTAATGATCTATCCTCTATTAAATCTTGGTTAACAAGAACGTTTGAGAAATTTTTCCTCTCTGAGGACAGTTTGGTTGTCTGTGCGGAACATACAGGGCAATATACCTATCCTTTGGTCTGTGCAACAAAAAGTATAGGAGTCTACTTATGTTTGGAAGATGCAGCTAAAATAAAATATTGTCATGGAATACCTCGTGGCAAAAATGATAAAATAGATGCCTGCCGAATAGCAATGTATGCAGAAAGATATAATGATTGCCTACAACCGTATACCGCATCAGAGCTTATAATACAAAAACTCAAAAACTTATCAACAGAACGCAGTATGCTTGTTGCAGATAGGGCTAAATATCAATCCCAGCTAAAAGATCAGGTAGACTATATGGAACACTCAATATATATTGCTAAATGCAATAGAGTTGAAGGGATTATCAATACATTTACGGATTACATAGCACAAATAGACCTTGAAATAAAAGAACTTATAAATCAGGCACCTGTCATTGCTCATCAAATGGATTTACTCATGTCTGTGGATGGAGTTGGGGAACGTGTTGCACTGAAGATGATCATGGAAACAGATGCTTTCACTTCTTTTACTGATCCCAGGAAGTTTTGCTGTCATGCAGGAGTTGTTCCGTTCGTCTATGTGTCAGGAAGTAGCCAACGTTCTAAAAATAGAGTATCTAATAGGGCTGACAAGAGCATCAAGCATTTGCTACATATGGCGGCACTATCTGTTTCACAAGTGAAAAATAGTCCATTGAAGAAATATTATGACAGAAAGGTCGAAGAGGGAAAAAATAAGATGTCGGTTCTGAATGCAGTTAGAGCGAAATTAGTTACGATTATGTTCGCTGTAATTAGGACGGATGCTTTTTTTTCGAGAAATTATCAAAATTCGCTTGCGTAATCCATAAGAATAGGGGCGGGAGCACCCGTCCCGACGAGCGGGACTTCAGCTACCTTTCCACTGCATTTACGAATATATTCCATCGGAGTTCTCATTTGTATGCCTTGATGCGGTCTAACATAATTGTATGCATATATGGCATCGGCTATACGTTTATCCAATTGTTCAAAGCTGTCATCTGTACAGTCAAAAAGCCACCCATTCTTGATCGTGTTATTCATCCGTTCAGCCAGAGCATTATGTAGCGGATCCCCACACTGAGTCATACTGATATTAATATGATGTTTCTTGAGCATACCTACATACAGGTTTGAGCAGTATTGCACTCCCCGGTCAGAATGGTGTATCAGATTATTCAAATCAACATTGTATCTGTTATAAAAGTCCATAGCCATCCTAAGTGCCTTTAAAGGACCTTCCGCTTCGAGTGTTTTGCACAGGGCATATCCGACTATGGCCCGACTGCCCGCATCGGTAAGAAGGGACAGGTAAGCCCATCCCTGGCACGTGGCAACATAGGTTATATCCGCTACAACCATTGAACCGAATGTGTCAGTTACAAATTTAGGCGTGACATTCAGCAGGTCTGGATAAATGTAATAATTATGATTAGAATTTGTAGTCTTTGGCCTCACACGTCTGACACGTTGACAAAGGCCATTGGCACGAAAAATATTATAGCATTGATCACGTCCAATGACCATCCTGACACCAAACTTGCGAAGGCAGCATGCATAGAGTTCACGCATACCAGCCTTGGGCATAAGTTTACGTAACTCATTACAATACAACACAATGCTTGATGTGAGGATGTCTATTTCCATTTTTCTGTTGACATGCTTATAATAACCTTGTCTGGTTATGCCGAAGTAATCACAGAGGAACTGCAGACTGCCGCGCATATGACGGGCACAGTTCCCCTGTGACAAGGTGTACTGTACTGGATTTAGTTGACAACTTCGCTTGTTATACCTAAGTTAGTTTACTCAATATTTTTTAAAACCTAAATAAGTTTACTTGTCCCTTTGTAATTCCTGTATAAGTTGTCATTTTAGATATGTTGCAAAATTATGTATCTTCTCTTATAAGTGCAAGACTTCGGGCTGTAAACTTTCATTAAACAACAAAAACTCTTCGCTCGGGGATCGCCCTAGCGGCAACCTTAGATTTGCAGCATCAAAATATTTATCTTTGAATTGATATTGAAAGGAAAGCAAAAGGAAAACCATCAGCGGCAATAGAAGTCAAGTCTAAGTCCCTATTCGGTCCTTTTGCTCCTTCCTTGAACTCAAACCCATATAAGAATTTCAGTAAACCTGTTTAAGGTTATTAGGTCAAGTTCAGGTCCTTTCTTTTTTGTTTAATGTTCAAAAACAAAAGTATGAAAGTTTTTTATTTAGGAGTTGATGTGAGTAAGAAAAAATTGGATTTATGTTTAAGGAGTAACGGTAAGGACATCCTTTATGATGTTATTCCTAATGATCTATCCTCTATTAAATCTTGGTTAACAAGAACGTTTGAGAAATTTTTCCTCTCTGAGGACAGTTTGGTTGTCTGTGCGGAACATACAGGGCAATATACCTATCCTTTGGTCTGTGCAACAAAAAGTATAGGAGTCTACTTATGTTTGGAAGATGCAGCTAAAATAAAATATTGTCATGGAATACCTCGTGGCAAAAATGATAAAATAGATGCCTGCCGAATAGCAATGTATGCAGAAAGATATAATGATTGCCTACAACCGTATACCGCATCAGAGCTTATAATACAAAAACTCAAAAACTTATCAACAGAACGCAGTATGCTTGTTGCAGATAGGGCTAAATATCAATCCCAGCTAAAAGATCAGGTAGACTATATGGAACACTCAATATATATTGCTAAATGCAATAGAGTTGAAGGGATTATCAATACATTTACGGATTACATAGCACAAATAGACCTTGAAATAAAAGAACTTATAAATCAGGCACCTGTCATTGCTCATCAAATGGATTTACTCATGTCTGTGGATGGAGTTGGGGAACGTGTTGCACTGAAGATGATCATGGAAACAGATGCTTTCACTTCTTTTACTGATCCCAGGAAGTTTTGCTGTCATGCAGGAGTTGTTCCGTTCGTCTATGTGTCAGGAAGTAGCCAACGTTCTAAAAATAGAGTATCTAATAGGGCTGACAAGAGCATCAAGCATTTGCTACATATGGCGGCACTATCTGTTTCACAAGTGAAAAATAGTCCATTGAAGAAATATTATGACAGAAAGGTCGAAGAGGGAAAAAATAAGATGTCGGTTCTGAATGCAGTTAGAGCGAAATTAGTTACGATTATGTTCGCTGTAATTAGGACGGATGCTTTTTTTTCGAGAAATTATCAAAATTCGCTTGCGTAATCCATAAGAATAGGGGCGGGAGCACCCGTCCCGACGAGCGGGACTTCAGCTACCTTTCCACTGCATTTACGAATATATTCCATCGGAGTTCTCATTTGTATGCCTTGATGCGGTCTAACATAATTGTATGCATATATGGCATCGGCTATACGTTTATCCAATTGTTCAAAGCTGTCATCTGTACAGTCAAAAAGCCACCCATTCTTGATCGTGTTATTCATCCGTTCAGCCAGAGCATTATGTAGCGGATCCCCACACTGAGTCATACTGATATTAATATGATGTTTCTTGAGCATACCTACATACAGGTTTGAGCAGTATTGCACTCCCCGGTCAGAATGGTGTATCAGATTATTCAAATCAACATTGTATCTGTTATAAAAGTCCATAGCCATCCTAAGTGCCTTTAAAGGACCTTCCGCTTCGAGTGTTTTGCACAGGGCATATCCGACTATGGCCCGACTGCCCGCATCGGTAAGAAGGGACAGGTAAGCCCATCCCTGGCACGTGGCAACATAGGTTATATCCGCTACAACCATTGAACCGAATGTGTCAGTTACAAATTTAGGCGTGACATTCAGCAGGTCTGGATAAATGTAATAATTATGATTAGAATTTGTAGTCTTTGGCCTCACACGTCTGACACGTTGACAA
Source organism: Bacteroides ovatus (assembly GCF_001314995.1). Classification (NCBI taxonomy): domain Bacteria; kingdom Pseudomonadati; phylum Bacteroidota; class Bacteroidia; order Bacteroidales; family Bacteroidaceae; genus Bacteroides; species Bacteroides ovatus. Next base: position 5,181,279 of record NZ_CP012938.1, on the reverse strand, counting down.
AGGCCATTGGCACGAAAAATATTATAGCATTGATCACGTCCAATGACCATCCTGACACCAAACTTGCGAAGGCAGCATGCATAGAGTTCACGCATACCAGCCTTGGGCATAAGTTTACGTAACTCATTACAATACAACACAATGCTTGATGTGAGGATGTCTATTTCCATTTTTCTGTTGACATGCTTATAATAACCTTGTCTGGTTATGCCGAAGTAATCACAGAGGAACTGCAGACTGCCGCGCATATGACGGGCACAGTTCCCCTGTGACAAGGTGTCGATTACTTGGCATCGGAGTTTTTTCGAACCTTGATGTGATAGGTTGACTCCGCAAGATTAATCAATTCCTCACAAGCTTCATGACGAAGACTTTCCTCCTGAAGGGCACGCTGAAGTTTGCGGTTTTCGGCACGCAATGCAGCGAGTTCTTTCTCCAGTTCATTGAGAGACTCATCAGAGTCTTTTCTTAAAGAGGGTTGTTCTGTACTCATAACTTTATCATTTATATGATACTTATCAAGCCAAAGAATCAGCAAACGACGGCAAATACCCGTACGCTTGGCAAACTGAGACTTCGTTTCGGAAGTCGATAAATACTCACGAATATAAGACATTCGTTCAGATTCTGTGTAAGGAGTGTACTTCTTTTTTAATTCTTCCATGTGAATTTCGAATTTGAGAAGTGTCAACTTATTCAGTACACTACAAACTGCCCTTTCATATATCGGACTAAATTAAATGTCCTGCCCCCCAATATTTGTTGTTTACACAGTGTGGCAGATAAAGGGTATCTGCCACCATCTGCCACAGGATCTGCAACGATGTAACCGGCTATTTATTAACAGGTTAAAGCCATTTTGTTGCAGTTGCAGATACCGACACGCTTTTTCAACTTTATAGTAGAGAGAAAATCGCATTATTTTGCTCATTTCCGTACCGTTATGAACCAACTCCAGCTAATGATCTTATTAGCTACTTTTAAGTAATCACTTCCCTATTAATATGTATTTCATTACCTAATGAGTTTTCGTTTGACAACTGTCGAACGATAGTTTAACTATAGTCAAGCGTTCGTTTAACTTAAGTCAAACGAAAACTCGTTAGGCAATTGAAGAAATAATATAAGTAAGTGGAAGAAATAAAAACTGCATATTGACGGGTTATTGTTAGTGATAGCATCTTTGGCTTATTTCTGGTACGCAGTTGAGTAAGTAACTCTCCTAATCAGCTGTCAAGCCAATTAAATTACCCCATTAAAATACAGAGATGAATTTAGCTGACAAATTAAAGATATGAGAATATTTCAAAAAGAATATTCGGTCAATATAGATGTGCGTTAGTCTATGGATTATCAAGTAAAAATTTGCCAAAAAGCAGAAAAAACATACTACATGGAAGAAATTCCCCCCAAATACCCAAAGAAAGTATTATAATATAAAAAAATAAATTACCTTTGTATGGTAGCGGTTTATAATAAAAAAAATAAATCAAACTATTTACAACAAACAAACTATAAGCACATGAAAAATAGACTATTACATCTCCTTGGAAAAGTATTATTACTATCCCTGTTGACAACTGCTTGCCACAAAGAGACAGCCCAACCCGACCCAGCACCAGACAAACTAAATTATGAACTTTACGAGAATGTTTGTACTGATTTGAGTACCTATGTTAAGACCTACGAAGAGAAAGAGTATGATGCCCTGATCCGCTATGCAGAAGCGATTCCAGGCGTGGACTCGACACAAGTCATCGACAGCATCCTTTATGTCTACACTCAAGGCGGTTACGAGTGGTTCTATGACATGTATGGCTTGTCTGTAGCCGCACCAGCTGATTATTCTATTGACCCAGCGCAATTACAAGCCGAACTAGACTCTCTACGTATCGCCTGGGGGGATTCGATAGTTACAGAAGAAAACTCTTCCGCTCCTGTTTCACCCGATAAGGCTTCCGATAATCTCTCACGATCAATAACCAGCAATAGCGTCGGAAGTTCCGATGTAATCCTAAAACGCAAAAACATCCTCTATTGGGATCCTTGGCCAGATTACGATGGCAAAAAGATTCATCTTTTTTCTGAATTATTACACTCGTGTGAAAAGAAATTCGGAATAACATGTACTATAAAAACTGAAGCCACTCCAGAAGTTATTCGAAGTTTTGGTAATTACGATTTAGTGTTAATCCGGACTCATGGAACCAAGGCAACTAATGGCCCCAATGGCTTATCCGCAGAGAACGGCCTTTTATCAGTTCCTATTTCTAGTAATGCATTTCAGGATTTCCTATCGAAGAGACAAGCATCGTTTGGAGTGATACAGTATACATACGATGGGGAGTATATTGGTGCAAAAAAAGAAGGCATTGGTTTAAGCAAAGCGGTTTTTGACAATTTATTGCCTGATCTAGGTAACACCATTATTTGGACATGCATGTGCCACTCAACACACTCAGGTTTTTTCGAAGCAACTATGGATAAAAATGTACCGGTATTTTTTGGCGCAAATCAATTATGCGACATAACAGGTCCCTATGAGTGTCTGAAAAGGTTTCTACCCAAGTTTTATCTAGGAGCTAGTGCACGGGATGCGTTTAATGGAGAGGCAGATTACAGAGCATCAAGATACAAATCTTACGTATATGATTATCCGAAAGGCAGTCTACTAGGCTATAGTTTTTCGGGTTATGGAACTAGAAACGACCGCATTTATTGTTGGGGAGTAAAACCAAAATCATGGTCTGACCATTTGAATGATTTTATCGACTGTGTTAAAGCTTATTTCAGAGCACCTGTTGAAAAAATAACCAACAAGGATTACGAAACCGGAATCTATCTGATGAATACCGAAACAAATGAAGCCGATTACATCGCATTTACTGAAAACAACACAACAATATCTGATTATAAGGAATATGACAAGATGGTCGCTTCGGGGACACTGAACATAGCCGTACCGACATTAAAACCGAAGAGCAGTTATAAATATTGGACTTATCTCAAAGACGACGACGGAATTACTTTGTCGGACAACTTCTGCACGTTCACCACACCCAGCAACAATTTTATCCAAATGCAATACCAAGTTGTAGCTAAAGAATTAACAAGAATTTGCACATCAGCCGACGCATTTTTAGGCGATTCAAAATTCAAGATCATAGGTGTGGATTACGGAGAAGGAACAGGTCTGGAGAAATTCGAGATATCACACTGGTTCAAGACTAGCGGTTTGCATACAGTCAGAATCTATTATGATGGACAAATGACTGGTTTTAGAGATTT